>CAYXGM010000013.1:0-43299 GCA_964464555.1 uncultured Gemmatimonadaceae bacterium
ATCGCCCAGGAGTCCCGGCGCCTCGGCTGCGTACTGGTCGTGGATCTCTCCGCCCAGCCAGTCCATGGCTTCCCTCAGAACGGCTCTCCACTTCTGTTGGGTGGGCAGGGAGGGGTCCATCCTGCACCCGCACTCCGCTCGCCAGCGGTCAACGCCATGGGGACAGCTCCAGGAGGAGGGCTCCACCAGGGCCACCCTTTCCCGCGGGGGATTCCTCGCCAGGAAGGAGGCGAAGTTCTCGACCCGGACCCAGGGTCGGTCCTGAAGGAGGAGAAGAACCCTGGCCAGAGCCATCTCTCCGAACCGGTGGTGGTGTCCGAAGGTTTCCCCATCGGTGGCCATGGTCCGGATTCGCGGGACCGAGTCCCGTTTGGGAGCGCCCGGGGCCTTTCCCTCGGGTGCCCCCGGAGCGGGCGCCACCTCATCGGCCCACTCCCCCGCATCCTTCAAGAGCCGGCCGAAAGCCACCCCGTGGGAGAGATCCCCGTCGTAGGGGAAGAGGGACACCGACCGCCCTCCACCGGCCCTGAAGAGCCCAGGTAGCCCCCTTTTCGGCAGGGGGTCGATCTGGTGAGGGGCCACGATGGTGAAACGGATTCCCTCCTCGGCCAGGACCTCCAGCGTCTCGGTGTCCACCGCGGTTTCCGGGAGCCACATGCCCAGCGGGTCGCGGCCGAAGCGCCTCCGGAAATCGACCATGCCCCACCGCACCTCCGTGCGCTTTTCCCGCCGGGAGGCCAGGGGCAGGATGGTGTGGTGATAGGCCTGGGCCAGGGCGTTCCCGAACCCACAACGCCGTCGGCTTGCCTCGTCAGCCGTCAGGATCGCCCGGTAGGTGCGAGGAGCCTGCCGCTCCATCCAGGCCATGAGCGTGGGCCCGAAGTTGAAGCTGATGAACTCCAGGGCATTCAGGATCCGCGAGATCCTCCCTTCAGGTCCGGGGACCCGGGCCGCGGCCACGGCCCGGTAGCACTCCCGCTCCACCTTCACGTTCCAATCGTGGTGGGGCACGGCTCCGGTCTGCCTCTCCAGAAGCTCCAGCCAGGGATCCTCCCGGGGGGGCTGGTAGAAGTGGCCGTGAATCACCACCGAAAGGGAGAGGGAGGATCCGGTCATGGCCGGCACCTCTGGAGCGGCCGGGTCAGGGGCATGGCCTCCCGGTGGCGGAGGCCGTCATTTTGGGCCTCCGCGCACGATCCCGGCCAGGGACTTCAGGACCTCGGGAAAGAGCTGGTCCCGTTCTCCCAGCTCCGAACTCCGCTCCAGGCATCCTTCGATGACCGGCCCGGAAGCCTCCGGCTCCAGCGCTTCCAGAAGGCTCTCGAGGTCATCGCAGTGGAGCCGGAAACGCTCCTCGGCATAGTCGGGGACGGCCCCTGTGGAGATCATGAACTGCCAGTCCGAGGATTGCGCCAGGAGAAGCTGCCGGGCAGCCTGGGCTAAAATCGGCTGAAGCGCTGGCCGGTCCAGGGCCCCGGGAGCCAGAGCCCAGAACCGGTCCTCCAGGGGCCAGAGCCGCTCCCAGCTCCACCGGGTATCCTCGTTCAGCCACATGCTGAAATCCCCGTTCGCTCCCCAGGAGCCCTCCAGGGGTCGGAGCTGAACCCGGGGAGGGGCTTCATCGAGGCTTCCCGACGCCGTCACCGGCCGGATGTCTTCCCGGTAAGGAAGCCGCCGGCAGACCTCCCGAAGGAAGTCCACCCCCTCGAACCACCAGTGCCCGAAGAGCTCGGTGTCGAAAGGCGCCATGGCCACCGTTCCCCCGGCCTCCGCCGCCCTCCGCTGTACCCAACCCAGGAGGCCGACGAAATGGGTGGCATGGTCCATCACCCTGAACCGGGCCTGCTCGGGGTCGTACACCCCCTTCTCCCCCAGGTCCACCCCGGGTCCCGTGACCTTCCAATATTTCAGCCCCCCCGGCCAGCGAATCTTGTGGAACTCCAGGTACGCAGCCTCCCCCGGGTAGCCCTCATGCCGACTCCAGACCTGCATGGAGGAGGTGGGTTCCCGGACGAAGGCCACGGCCGAGAGACCTGAGGAGGGGTCGGAGACCTGGAAGCTCTGATAGGGGGAGCGACTTCGGGGGCCGTCATCCTGCCTGGCCGCAGCCGTCCAACCGACATCGAAGCGCTCCGCTCCGTGGGGGACTCCTCCGTAGGCACCCAGAGACTCTCCGGCCTCGGCCATATGCGTGTCGATGAAAAAGAAATCGAAGCCGGCCTCCGCCAGGTAGGCCTCCACTCCCAGCCGCGGGGATGGGCGCGAGGTCCCCGGCATGGGGTTCCATTCGCCTCCCGGACTGTAGGCACATTCCGGGACCCAGCACCCCCGAGGGGGTCGCCCGAAAAGCCGTTCGTGCTCGAAGGCCCCCACGGCCAACTGCAACCGGATGCTCTCCTCCCGGCCCAGGAGGGGAAGAAACCCATGGGTAGCGGCAGACCCGATGAGCTCCAGCCTTCCTTCGTCTGCCAGCGCCCGGAAGGCTCCGGTCAGGTCGCCATCAACCCTCCGGAAGAGCTCCCTGAGCGCGACGAAGCGCTCCCTCCAAAAGTCCACCAGGGGAAGAAGGGCCTCATCTCCGGTCTCGGCCAGGGAGGCGGGGGCCTCGTCGCACGCCTCCAGGCGTTGGCCGATGAACGCCTCCATCTCCTCGGAGAAGAGCGGGCTCGCCAACTGGTTGGCCAGAACCGGCGTGATCCCCAGGGTGAGGGGGGCAGGGATCGCTTCCTCCTTCAACTCGTGCAATGCGTGGAGGAGGGGCAGATAGGTGTCCAGAGCCGCCTCGCAGAGCCAGTCGCTCCCGTGGGGCCAACGACCGTGGTTCAGGACGTACGGAAGATGACTGTGCAGGGTCAGGACCAAGTGCATTGGAGTCCCCCGGCTTCAGGATAGACGGGCGTCGGAGGCAAGAGCTTCGGCCCGGATCTGGAAAGCCCGATCATAGACGGTGGAGTAGCGATTCACGACCTGTTCCCAGGAGAAATTCCGTGCCATCCCCTCTTGCATGAGGCCGCGCCAGGCCACCGGGCGCCCGAACCAGACTCTTGCCCGGTCGATGAGCCAATCCAGGCGCTCGGGGAGGAAGTCGTCGAAGAGAAGACCCGTGACTCCGTCCTCGATGGTTTCCTCGAGCCCGCCCACGCGGCGGGCCAGGGGTACCGTACCATAGCGCTGCGCTCTCATCTGGGTAAGCCCGCACGGCTCGTAGAGGGAAGGCATGAGAAGAGCGTCCGCCCCAGCCAGGATGCGGTGCTCCCCAGCTTCGGTGAAGGTCGGGTCCGCAGCCACTCGATGGGGGTAGGCCCGGGCCAGCTCCTGGAGAGCGGAAATGAACCGGGGCTCTCCCGCTCCGAGGAAGATGAACTGGGCATCCGAGTCCCTCACCGCACCTCCCTCCACGACGAGCTCCAGCCCCTTCTGGGCCACCATCCTCGCAACCATTCCGACCAGGAGCCGATCCGGATCGACCGCCAGGCCGTATTCCTCCTGAAGCGCCGCCTTGCACACCGCTTTACCCGTCAGATCCTCCGATGAGTAGTTTGCGGGGATGGCGGGGTCGGTGGCCGGATTCCAGATGGAGTAGTCGATCCCGTTGGTGATGCCAACGAGGTGGTCCCTCAGGCCCAGGAAGGTATTGTGGAGGCCGAACCCGCCGGCTTCCGTCCTCAGCTCGAAAGCATGTCCTGCGCTCACCGTTGTGGCCATGTCCGAAGACTTGAGCCCGGCCTTCAGGATGTTGACCCGGCCATACCACTCCAGGAAGTCCATATGGTAGAGCTCCATGGGGAGGCCGATCTCGGGGAGGGCCTCAGGGGGAAAATGGCCCTGGTAACCGCCGTTGTGGACCGAGAGGACCGACGCGATGGCGTCAGCGAACGGATCTCCCGCCATGAGGACCCTGAGAAAGAGCACGGCGAACGCGGTGTGCCAGTCGTGCATGTGCAGCACCACCGGATGCCGAACCAGCGTGGGGAGGACCTTAAGGACTCCGGCGGAAAAGAAGGCGAAGCGGCGGTGGTTGTCCGGATAGTCCTGGCCCTCATCCCCGTACACGCCAGGACGCTGGAAATAGTCGCCGTGCTCCACCAGAAGCACCCGGACCCCGTCGGCGCAACCGGGTCCCTCCCAGAGGCGTCCCTCCTCCGTTCGGTCGCCTACCCGAACCTCAAAGGGATCGCCCAGGGGAGAGATGTGACACCCGCTCTCCCTGATCGGTGCGTAGAGGGGGAGAAAGGCGAAGGTCTCTTGACCCAGGCGTGCCTGTTGGGTGGCGATGCCCCGGACCGCCTCCCCGAGCCCTCCCGTTCGGATGAACGGCCAGTACTCCGCGGTGAGGTGGACGATCTGAACTCTGCCGGAACCTTCAGCCATGTTTCCGCCTGCCATCTTGTCCCCTACCCGTCGGGGAACGGACCGTTCACTCACTGGTTGGGGGGACATCCCCCTCCACCGTCCCACGGAAAGAGGGGATGTAGCAGCGCTCGGTGTATTCCCGCACCATCCTGGACGCCGTGAAATGGGCTCCCGCCTGGTGGAGGGCATGCTTCATCTTCTGCAGCCATCCCCTGGCGAGCCCCTCCTGGTCACGTTCGTAGTAGAGGGGCACTACCTCCCGTTCCAGGAGGGAGTAGAGGTTCTCCGCGTCCACGGAGTCCGGGTCCGGATACCCACTACTGACCGGGAGCGCCCATCCGTTCAGCCCCGTATACCCCTCGGCCCACCAACCGTCCAACGTGCTGACCTGGGGAATGGCGTTCAGGGCGGCCTTCATCCCGCTGGTCCCGGACGCCTCCATGGGGATCACCGGTAGATTCAACCAGAGATCCACCCCCTGGAGTAGGCGGTCTGCCGAGTTCAGGTCGTAATCCTGGAGGAAGGCGATGCGGCCCTCGAACTGGGGGTCCCGGGAGTAGCGGTACACCCGCTGGAGTACCTTCTTCCCCGCTTCATCGGCGGGATGGGCCTTCCCGGAGAAGATGAGTTGAACCGGGCGCCAAGGATTGGTGAGAAGCTCCAGAAGGCGTTTCTCATCTCTGAACAGGAGGTCCGCCCGCTTGTAGGTTGCAAAGCGACGTGCGAAACCAATGGTGAGGGCCGAGGGATTCAGCAGCGTGCCGGCGCCCACCAGGTGCATGGCCTCGTCCCACTCATCCCTCCACCGCATCCGTGCCTGCTCCCGAATGAAGTTGAAGAGGTAACCCTTCAACTGCTTGTGGGCCTCGCAGAGGGCGTGGTCGTCCAACTGGAGCACCCCCTCCCAGAACTCCGGATCATCGATCTTCGTCGCCCAGCCGGCGCCCAGGTGGTCATCGAGGAGATCCATCATTCGCCAGGCCATCCAGGAGGAGAGATGGACTCCGTTGGTGATGTGGAAGATGGGCACGTCCTCGGTGGGGCATCCGGACCAGAGGTCCCTCCAGTTCTCACGGCTCACCCTCCCATGCTTCTCCGCGACTCCGTTGACGTAGCGCGAGAGCCTCATGGCGCAGGCGGTCATGTGGAAGGTGTCGTGATCGATGGTGGGGTGCCGCCCGAAAGAGAGGAAGGTGTCCCGGTCGATGCAGTTGGCCTGGAAGTAGTGGCCCAGCGTATGGTCCACCTGTTCAACGGAAAACGTATCATGCCCGGCGGGTACCGGCGTGTGCGTCGTGAACACCCCGGTGGCCCGGACCCGGGCCACGGCCTCGTCCACCGAGAGCCCTTCGGCCGCGAGCTCACGAACCCGCTCCACCATCATGAAAGCTGCGTGGCCCTCGTTGGCATGCCATGCGGCGGGCTCGATGCCCAGGGCCCGAAGGACCCGCACGCCTCCCACCCCCAGGATCCACTCCTGGCAGAGTCTGGCCTCCAGCCCTCCCTGGTAGAGCTTCTGCGTCAGATCCCGGTCTTCGGCCTGGTTCTCCTCCAGGTTCGAGTCCAGGAGAAGGATCATGGTCCGCCCCACCATCATCTTCCAGGCTCCGACGTGAATCACCCGGCCGTAGAGTTGCACCGTTGCCAGGGACCGGGCTCCCTCAGGGGTGAGGATGGGTTCCAGAGGCGTCAGGAGAGGATCGAACTGCTCCTCGTTGTCCACCTGCCACCCCTCCAGGTTGAGTTGCTGGTCGAAATACCCCTTGAGATACAAGAGGCCGACACCGACCAGGGGGACACCTAGGTCCGAGGACGCCTTGCAGTGGTCCCCAGCCAGAATTCCAAGCCCTCCCGAGTAGATGGGGACCGAGGTATGGATTCCGAACTCGGCGCAGAAGTACGCCACGAGCTTCTCGGAGTTGGAGGCGTGATTGGAGGCGAACCAGGTGTCCGAGTTGCTCTCCTCCAATGCGGCAGTCTTCATGACCCTCTCGTATCGGTCCAGGAAACCGGGCTCCCGGGCACACGCCGCCAGGCGTGCCGGATCCGCCCTTCTGAGGAGCTCGATGGGGTTCCTGCCGGAGAGGTGGTAGAGAATTGGATCGATCTCCCAGAAGAGCTCTCGGGCGTGACGGTTCCATCTCCAGGAGAAGTTAAGGGCGATGCTGGCCAGCCCCTGGATGGGCTCTGGCAGATAGGGAATCTTCGAGGCGTTCGAGGTCATGGGAGAGCCTGGAGGAAAGATGGTCATCCCCCGGTGCGTCGGCCAACCGGGGAATTTTGAAAGATAATCGGATTCGGCTCCTCGCTGCCAGGGAGGGGTCTCCCTTCGACCGACTTCTCCACACTCTCTACTGGAGCACGTCCAGAATCTGCTCGGCCAGGCGCTCTGGGATGTTGGGGAGCCCCGCCACTTCCTCCCTGGACGCGCTCATGAGGTTCCAGAGGGTCCCGAAATGACCTGCCAGACCCTCGATGCGCTTCGGCCCCAACCCTTTGATCTCCATTTCCCGAAGAATGCGGGTGAGGCGTTCCGTCTCCAGGGCGAGACCGATGCTATCGGAATCGCCCACGTCGTGGCCGGCTTCAGACAGGTGGTGGAGGAAATCGGACCACTGCTCATGGTTCCAACCCTCCGGATGCTCGGAGACGAAGCGGCTGATCTCGGCGTCCATCTCGACCTTGGACATTGACTGGGTTCCTGCCCTTTCCTTCCCGAGGTGGGGTGGTGGATTCTCGCCACCGGTCATGATATGGGGTCCCGGTAACGGGATCCCCGCAGTTTGGAGGGGAGTCCGTCACTGGCTTCACTCATGAGGTGGGGAGATGCCCTTCAAATCTTCCACACCCCGGGGGAGAAATCCACTGTTTTTTAAAGGGCTTCGGGTTGGATCGGATCGTCGGGGAAGGCCTGCGCAAACAGACCCCCGTCGTCCCTCATTCAGGGGGCGCTGAAGTTCCCGTTTTGTCGCCTGCCTCGCTTCCGGGTGAACGGTCCCGGGTCCATCGGAGACCATGTTCCATAATCCCCACCAGGCGGCGGGGGTCGAACGGTCCGAAAGACTGGGTTGTAGGATGCGATCTAACTCGCGATGGTAACACAAGTCAGACGATCATTCTCGGGAGTCTCTGTTACCCCGACTACCCCGACCGTTGTCCCCTTCCCCATTCCTCCATTCGCGACCCCTGTGGTCCCCGATGATCCCGGGGCGGTCGAAGCGTCAGAACATTCTGGAACCAAACAGATTCGCAACCAGCAGATTGCTCAAGAAGGTGGTGACAATGTAACCGAACCCAATCAGCACGACGGTCCAAAAAAGCGAACAGTGCCTGCAGAAGAAGAAGATTATGGATAGGACGAACACAATGGTCAGGGTCTGCACGGCCCGGGGAAGAAAGGGAGTGTTGGTGACCCAGGAGATGGGCACGACGACGTGAATCAAAAGGACGATCAGAAGGTCTTTCAGGTCGATCTGAAACACGGCACTCACCTGAACTCGCTTGGAGTTGCTCCGACAGTAGGGACCTGGACTGTCTCCCCACCGAGCGGGAGATCCCCCGGGAGCGTCGGCCTCACTGTCTTCCAATCATAACGCTGCCCCAGGTCGTCAGCCACTTCGAGAAGGATGGTCTCAAGGCGTACCTGCAGTTTGCTCGCAGCCGTCCAAAGTATGCGGCGTACAGCCCCCGGTGGCGATTGCGGGCCGTAGGTCCCGGGGCACGGTCACCGTCCAGAGGCTCCCGGCTGAAGCGAGGACGGCGCCTTCTCCGACGAGGGTGGCCAGCTGGACAGCCGGAGGGAGATCGTGAAAGTAGGCGATGCCGTAGTGCCAAAGGTCCATGACTGCGACGTTTAAAGCTTGTTCTGTCAGCATCGATGGGAATTCCCGAAATAGGACGTGCTCTTTCACCGCCAAGCTACCATTCCGCGATCAGTGATCGGTCAGTGCCTCTCCTGGTCTCATCGGAGCCGAACCACTCCACAATCCGACCCGGGAAACCCTCATCGGCGGGTGTGCACAGGGGAAAAACGCAGTTCACCACACGGTCAAACGACCGACCGGAGCGACGTCCCATGAACCATGCGGGATCGGCTCCGTCACGCCCGCCTCTGGACTGATCCCGATCACCCAAGGTTGCTGCATACCGTCAACCCGGCGTCAAATAGCGCGCAGTCCGGGGGGCTTTCCGGGATGAATCGGGGTTGGCGAGCTCAAAAGGACTGCTTTGAGTTGATCCAGGGGCGGATCGTGAACCACACCGGATTCGTCGCAGACCAGGTTCTTCATTTCCGGGGTGGAACTGCATAAGCGGGCGTGGTTCCGACCCCCCGGGCGGCGGGGGTGACCTGCGGCGCGGCCTCACGGCCCCGGCCTCGGTCGTCTCGTGGAATCACCCGTCTGTCCGCTCCATCGCCCGGCGAAGGCGGACCACCACCATTTCTGGCTGGCGGACCATCTGGCGCCAGGTGACCCTGAACACACGGAATCCGGCCGCCATCAACACGGCGTCTCGCTCCCGGTCCCGTTCAAAAGCCTCTCGGGACGAGTGGAATTCAAAGCCATCGACCTCCGCCACCAACCGGGCTGACCTCCAGACGAAATCGACCTCATATCCTTCGATGATCCAGTTCGTTTCAGGCACGGGCAGATGGGCCCGACGAACCAGGCCAAGAAGCCTCTTTTCTGCCTTTGATCGGGTGAAGGCCGGAGGCGCATCCCGGGCGAGAAGTGCCCGGAGTGCCGGGGAGCCTCGAAGCCAGCGGCGGCCGGCAAGAAATTGGGAAATGCCTTCCCGATCCGCCAACCTGCGCCGCTCGGCTCGGGCCAGCACCCCCTCCAGCGCTTCCGGCCGGAGGAAACTCGCCAGGTCGAGGATGGTTCGTGCAGGCGTGGTGATGGGGACACCGTCCAAGACGGTTGTCTCGTCCGAGCGTAGTGTGCTGAGACGGTGCAGCCGGATCCGTGGGCCGGGGGTCCGGTACGCCGTCCGGGTGGAGACCTCCACCGGATCTGACGAAGGACCCCGTGGCAGGAGTTTCCATTCCACGGCAGCGCTGGCGTGACTCAACACTGCCTCTGGCCCGCAGGCGAGCACTGCCGCCATCTCCCGCTCACGGCGGGCAGGAGCGGGGCCGGCACGGTACACGCCCCTGTGGAGTACTTCCAGCCGGCCCCCCTTCAAACGATGCTCGATGGCCCGGGAGGACACACCGGCATTGACGAGTTGGGCACGGCTCACGACCCCGTGCTGGCGTGCAGCCATTCTGCGAATCACCGTATCGGGACCTGCCGCGGTGCTAATGGCTGATTGATGGCGATCGGGTGGGTCGGTCATTTGCGGTTTTTGCTGCCCTTTCCCCCCGGGACGGGGGCAATCCTGCAGAGAAATTGGGCGGGGATTTTTCTGCAGCCTTTTCCCCCTATTGCGGGGTGAAGGCTGCACCAAGCCACCAAAGCCATTCGAAACGCCGTCCCTACGGTCGGCCGAAACGGTGGATATCGGCCGGGGCGGGGCCATGGCGAGACGGGGACGGACCCTGCAGGCCGGGATAAACCGTTGCCGCTCCCGCCTAACGACATCCGGCTGGGTGGGCCACTTCGTCGGAATGCGCACCGAGCGACTTGATTTCCACTGCACGCCCAAGCACGGCAGTTGGTTGAATCTGGCTGAGATCGAACTCAGCGTCCTCCAGCGTCAGTGTCTGGACCGGCGTATCCCATCCATGGACACCATGCAGTCCGAGATCACCACGTGGGAGGATGATCGTAACCACCGACCGTCGACGATCGACTGGCAGTTCGAAACGTCCGACGCCCGGGTCAAGCTGAAGCATCTCTATCCGAAACTTTAGGCGTTACGGAGTACGAGTAGAAAATCTGGCGGTGGCGATACCGACTGTGCCGTCTCCGTCACGGGGGCAGGAACAGGACAGGCCGGCCCGGCCGCCAAATAAAAGCTCACTTGAGTTCTGGGCGCGCAGGCCAAGGGGGGAGCAAATCCAGATTGGCGGCAGGCGCCCGTGAGTCAACTCCTTATTTGTAATGGGGTTATCGTTCTCATGGAGGCGGCGGGGGTGACCTCCGGCGCGGCCTGGCGGCCCCGTCCTCGGTCGTCTCGTCGGTGGACACCTGGGAAAGACCCCGCCGACCGGACTCCTCGGCTCGCCCCCGCTATCGGTCCTCGCCTGCGACGAGTCCCGGCGGGTTCGATCCCGCCGAGACCCAAACGCAAACGCCGAGCCCCGAATGGGGCGCGGCGTCTGCATGGAGGCGGCGGGAGTCGAACCCGCGTCCACGAGAGGGTCCTCGAGAGCTTCTACGTGCGTAGATCACTGTGAGGGTTCGCCCCTGGGGGCCAGTGAACAGCCTGGTCCGGGACTAGCCGTCTAAAGTCTCGTCCTTCTCGGGACAGCGCAGAGAGAGGACCAGCCCGACTCGTCGTCGTCTCGAGCCACGCCTCGGGCGGGCGAGTCAAGAGACGGGCCAGCGTTGTTTACGCGGCCAGTGCCATCTGATTGTTGGCAGTTGTGTGTTTCCCGGTGTGTTTTACGAGGATCCCGGGATCCTCGGCACGCTACTCCGGATTCGCCAAACGTGTCGAAGCCCTTACGCCCCCTTGTTTCGGGTCCATTTGAATCGGTTCATCTCAATATACACGGAACCCGGCCCGATGCTCCAGGGGAAGGCCCGGGCAATCCGAGTCATGGAGGAAAGGGACGGGTGGGCGTCCGAGGACCTGCGGGTCGGGGCACCGCACCCCGCCACCTACCCTTCCGGGGCCTCGCCCAACAGGGCACCCGCCAGGTACCCTTCCAGGAGCTCCTCCATCTCTTCAAGGGACGTGACCTGAAAGAGCCGGGCCCTCAGGCGGCTTCCTCCCGGAATCCCCTTGGTGTACCATCCCAGGTGTTTCCTGAACTCGATGGCGGCCCGTTTGGGGTCTCCGCCGAACGCGATGGCGTTCCTGGCATGCCGCAGGCAGACCCGGAATCGCTCCGGGATGTCCGGATCCGGTGGGATGGGGTCCCTGTTCAGGGCCGCCCGAGCCTGCTGAAAGAGCCAGGGAGCCCCGTGGGTGCCCCGGGCCATCATGATTCCCTGACACCCGGTTTCATTCCACATCCTCCGGGCATCCTCCCCGGTGCGGATGTCACCGTTCCCCACCACGGGGATCTCCAGGGCCTCCACCAGGGCCCGGATCTCCTCCCACCGGGCGTGCCCCCCGTACATGTCGGTCCGGGTCCGGGGATGGAGGGTGACCATCTCCGCACCCGCCTCCTGCATGCGGAGCCCGATGTTCAGGGGATCCCTGGACGGCTGATCGAACCCGCTGCGGGTCTTCACCGTAACGGGAATACCGGTGGAATCCACCACGGCCCGAATGATGTCCCGGACCAGGGATAGATCCCTCAGGCACCCGGATCCCCCGTTTCGCTTCACCACCTTCTTCACCGGACACCCGAAGTTGATGTCGATGAAATCCGGCTCGTGGACCTCCTCCACCAGGGCTGCCGCGTCGGCCATCATGGCAGGATCAGCGCCGAAGATCTGCACCCCGATGGGTCGTTCCTCTTCATCGAAGCGCAGATAGTGGTGCGTTCGCTCGTTTCCCCGAACCAGGCCATCGGCGCTGACGAATTCGCTCACCACCACGTCGGCGCCGTATTCCCGGCACAGACGACGGAAAGGGGACTCGCTTACCCCCGCCTGGGGTGCCAGGAAGAGGGGCACGCGGTTCCCATGAAAGATGAAGCCAAGGCGATCGGTCATGATCACAAGGTAAACGTCCCTCTCAGGCCGCTGAAGGCTTTTGCCCCGAACAAAAGACGGGGCCCGGGGTCGATGGAGTAGGATGGCGTCTGGTTCCAGGGAGTGAAATCCCTTAGCATGGTAGGGTTCGAGTCGCTGGTTTCGAGGGCCGTCCGAAGAACCCTGAGCCGGCGCCGACGCCAAGAACATGGAGGCTACCGGATGAAACTGAGAGAGTTGTTCACACCCGAAGTGGTGAATCTGGCCATAGAATCCGATACCAAAGACGACATCCTCAAAGAGCTGATCGGGCTCCTGGGCATGGACGAGAAGTCCGAGGCCATCCTCTTCAAGACCTTGAAGAGGCGCGAGAACCTGGGTTCCACGGGCATCGGCAAGGGAATCGCCATCCCTCACTGCCGGTCCCTCGTCGTAAACCGCCTGAGGCTGGCCTACGGGCGCAAGCCCGGGGGCGTGGATTTCAAGGCCATCGACGGAAGCCCCGTCTACGACTTCTTCCTCATCGTGGCTCCTCCTCTGGAGGTCTCGAACCAGTACCTGCCCGTCCTGGGCAAGATCGCCCAGTTCGCCAAGGATCCGGAGGTTCCGACCCAGCTCAAGGAAATCGAGACACCGGAGGAGTTCCTGAAGCTACTCGAAGAAAAGGCCCAATAACCCTCTGAAAGATCTATGCACCCCCAACTGATGCTCCTTCTCGAAATTCAGGATCTCCACCATCAGCGCACCGCGCTCCTGGAAGAGCCCGCGTTCGAGAAAGTGGAGTCCAACCATTTCAACATCGATTCCGAAGCTGCGGCAGAAGCTCTCAGCAAGAAGATCGAAGAGCTCAAGGAAAGGCTCAACCCGTCCATCCGACAGCGATGCGAGCGGGGTTTTTCTTCCATGCGCCGGATGGTGGTCCCCGTCATCGACGGAGTCTGCTATGGATGCTTCGTGTCCATCCCCACGTCCAGGACCGAAGAGACCAACCAGGAGGTCGAGATCTGCGAGAGCTGCGGACGCTTCATCTACGTTCTCTCCTGAACCACGAACCTCGAGAGCCACGAAAAATCAGGGGCGCCCATGGTTGGGCGCCCCTGAATCGTTTTCGCTTTCTTTTCCTCCGGCTGAACCGGGGATCTCGCTCTATTTCGTAACGTACATCCTCTGGACCTCGCTCCGACCGTTCACCGTGAGTTGGACGAAGTAGACACCTGAAGCTACCTGGCGCCCCTCCTCATTCCGGCCGTCCCAGTAGGCTTCATATTCGCCGGGAAAGGGATACTCCAACTCAAGCACCTGCACACCCTCGCCCCTGGGATGATTCAAAGCGGTGGGGGCCGTGATGTACTGCTGGAGAACGTTGTAGATTCGAACGGAGACCACCACCGGGTCTCCACCTTCGAACAACTCCTCGAAGAGGACGAAGGGAATCGTCGTCTCGGGGTTGAACGGGTTCGGATAATTCGGCTCCAGGTGAAACCCGGAGTCCTGCTTTCCACCCGGCCCCACTTGCTGGGCCGTAGCCTTAGAAGTGAAACCGAACATGGAGAGGAGGACGAAGAGGACGCTAATCTGGCGTCTCATTCAAACCTCCGCACAGTTTTGCTGTGCAGTAGCAGTGTAACGATGGCCCTCCCAGGCAAAAAGGGGGTCCGGAAACGTACTTACTCACCACCATATTACTTGCCAAGAAATCCAAGGTCAAGCCGTTCGTTTTCCCGGTTGATCCCATCCTTCCCTACGCTTCCCGGCCTCCGGTTGTTCCCCAACCCTCGGGAACCGTCTTCGCCACCCTTCGCGTTTCTTTGAGCCGGGTGGTGATTCCGGCCGTATCGAAGTAGCGCAGGAGTGGGAGGAGGTGCTTTCGGGTGAGATCCAGGACTTCCCGAAAGTCCGCCGGACCCAGCTCTTCCGCCCCTGCCAGGGCTTCGATCACCGCCTCGCCCCCTTCCCGGACGGCCGGCGCGGCAAACGCCAGCTCGTTTTCCAGAATGATCACCTCCCCCTCCTCCTCCATGATCTGGAGGACCGGCTCCAGAGCCGAAGCATCCGCCACCCCCTCCTTCAGCTCCCGGATCGTCGGGGGAGCCAGCCCTCCTCGGGCCAATTGCTTCCGAAGATCCTCTCTGAGCGCCTCCTGGTCCGCCGAGAGCTCGATCCTGAAACCCGCCAGGGCTGCCCATCCCCCCTCCCGCCGGATCCGACCTTCCTCCATGAGCTCCTTGAGTCCCCCTTCAGCCAGGCGTTCACCCATGGGTCCGGGAACGACCTGCCTGAGCTCTTCCAGCGGCATTCCCTGCCGCAGCGGCCAGCCCTCGTGGAAGCCCCCCAGCGCCTCGAGGAGCATCTCCCGCGTCCGACGACGAATTTGCCCTGCAAACAGGCGACCATTCGCCTGATAGGCCCTGCCCTCTTCAAGCAGGGGGCCCAGCGCCCCATGGATCTCGCCCGGGGGAAACCCCGTCTGCTGGGGCAGAGATTCGGGAGCAGCGCCCTCCCACTCCGTATTCTCCAGAAACGCCCCAACCGCCTCCGCTACCGATCCATCCAGTCGCGTCTCCAGGAGCTCGGCCTCTCCGGAATCCAGCCGCCGGCGCTTGCCGGAGGTCACTTCGGCCACCCTTCCGCCCCCGATGGTCGTCACCGGAGAGTACGACCGGATCACGAGATGGTCACGGACTCGGGCCAGGAGAGGCTCTTCCAGGCGAAGCTGGACCCAGCCCCCCTCCCCTTCCCGGAGTCGCTCCCCCTGGAGGACTGCGACCCGGGCCAGAACCTCGGCGGTTCCCAGATGCACCCTGACCCTCTGGCCCTGCTCCACCTCCCAACCCCTTCCCTCGAGCACCGAGAGACGACACGTAAGCATCCAGGAGGAACGCCACCCCGGATCTCCCACCAGGGTCTGGCCCCGGCTCACCTCCTCGCGACCCACGCCCGGCCCGGTGAGGCTCACCGCCACCCGCGCCCCGGCCCGGGCCTCCTCCACCGGGGCCCCGTGCATCTGGATCCCTCGGATCCGGCCCTCCCCTTCCCCCGGCAGGATCTGAACCCTGTCGCCGGGGGTGAGCTTGCCGGACCAGAGCGTCCCCGTGGTCACGGTGCCGGTGCCCCGGATGGTGAACACCCGGTCCACGGGGAGGCGGGCCACATCGTTCTCCCCCCGGATCCGGGCTCGGGCTCCCACGTCCGCCAGGGCCGAAGTGAGGTCGGCGATGCCTTCCCCGGAAACGGCGGAAACCGGAAGGACGGGAGCCTCGGCAAAGGGGGTGGAGGCCAGGAGCTCACCGACATCGTCCCGAACCAGCTCCATCCACTCCGCGTCGACCATGTCGGCTTTCGTGAGAGCCACGACGAGCTCGGGAACCCCGAGATAGGTCACGATGGCCAGGTGCTCCCGGGTCTGGGGCATGACGCCCTCGTCGGCGGCCACGACCAGGAGGACCATGTCCACTCCCGTGGCCCCCGCCACCATGTTTCGGATAAACCCCTCGTGGCCGGGGACGTCCACCACGCCCAGGTGGATCCCTTCACCCGGAGAGAAGGAGGCGAAGCCCAGATCCACCGTGATCCCCCGCTCCTTCTCTTCCTTCAATCGGTCGGTGTCGATCCCGGTGAGGGTCTTCACCAGGGCCGTCTTGCCGTGGTCGATGTGGCCGGCGGTTCCCAGGACGAGTCTACGCATTGGGCTTGGGAATCATGGAATAGAGAACCTCCATGGAGCGGAGGGGGGTTCCTCCGGAAATGTGATAGGTGATGAAATCGCTGGCCAGCCGGAGGTGGGCCCGGGCCTTTTGCAGGTCGGACGGCACGTCTCCACGGAGAAAGGTGGCGAGCTGGTCCCGGGCCCCGGGTCCCAGGCGGGGCCCATGTGCCCCGCGTTGACAGTCCGAGCAACGGAGTCCCCCCGAGGCGAAGTCGAAACGGGGCAGCGCTCTTTCACCCAGGGCACCACCGCACTCCACGCACGGCTCCAGGACCGGGGCGTACCCCAGCTCGCGCACCAGGAGCCAGATTCGCGACAGGAGCCGGGGAAGGATGGTTTCCGCAGGGGATTCCTCCATCATGTCGAGGCCTCCGGCGAGATCGTCGAATAAGCCGGGATTCCCCTCCGAACCCGCATGCTGAAGGACCAATTCGGCAAGGACCGAAGCCGACGCCAATCGAAGGGGATGGGACGCGAGGCCGGTCCTGGCATGCGTCGGAGCGAAATCCTTGAAGGTCTGAAGATCCCGTCGATCCTTGAGGTACAGGGTCAGGGTCCCCTGGGAAAAGGTCGAAAGGGACCCGCTTCCCTTCCCCACCGACTTCCGCACCCCCTTCGCCACCGCTCCCTGGATTCCGTGATCCCGGGTCAGGAAGCGGAGAATCTTGCTGTTCTCGCTGTAGGGATGGGCCCGGAGGAGGATGGCGGGGGTGCTGACGGCTGACAAGGCGGGCTCCTTACGAAAGCTCCTTGAGTTGGGCCAGCAGACGTTTCCTCTCGGTCTCGTAGCGCTTCCGGCCCCGGGGACCCGGATTCTCCAGGGCATCGAACTCTTCGTCGAGGCGGGCCACGGCCACCAGGAGCTCGTTTCGCGTGGGCTGTGGGCTCTCGGCTCCTCCCCTCTTCGTCGGGCCGGACCGGACCCGGTAGGCGTAGACCCCTGCTCCTCCGAGGAGCCCCGCCAGGAGGATCCCCAGCCAACGAGCAGGAAGTTCCCGGGCTTCCGGGGCCATCGAGGCCTGGATCCGGGTCTCCCGAAGGTCCCGAGCCACGTAGCGCCGATAGACGTTCCCCGGCTCCAGCTCCACCGGCTCGGCAGGCTCGAGAGGGGGAAACTCGACCGGTGGGCCCGGTTCCCGAACCAGAATCTCCAACAGATCCGTCCTTCCCGGCAGGGGGAGGGTGAACTCGTCTTCGGCCAGGAAGTAGCGAACGAGAAAGTATCGTTCTCCGGGTGGGAGGGGGGTGAGAACCTCCATTCGGCCCTCCCGAAAACGAATGGCGTCCGGCCCCATGTCGGCCTGCCCCACCTGGAAGTCCCGAGCGGCGGGGGGGAGGGGATAGCTCCAGATCACCCCCTCTTCGGGAGAATACAGGGTCCGGTCCCGGTCCTGGCGAATCTGGAGGAGGTCCGTAGCCATCCATCCTCCATCGCTCTTCTCCAGGAAGAGATTTCTCACCGGCAGGGGCAGCTCCACCCCACCCCGGGGAACAGCCAAGGTATCGTAGGCCCGGATCCGGTAGAGGCTGTCGAGCTGAACGGCTTCGGTGATGGCGGGGCCGAAGTAGAGGAGCCCCTGATGCCGGACCGAGGCAAAAAAGATATCCGGCCGGGTGGCGTGATCCGGAACATGGGGGAGGGTCAGCCTGAAGCGCCCGTCGGGGGCGACCTCTACGCTATCGACCTCTCCGGAAGAGTCCGCCGAGACCTGGTGCAGTACCACCCATCCTTCATCCCACGGTCGCCCGCCGGCGGTGACCCGGCCCCGAAGGGTAGGAACGACTTCCTCCTGCGCCCTCAGGACACCTGTTGGAACGACTCCGCCCCCCACCAGCGGGACGAGGAGGATCAGGATGGCACCAGCGGATCGGGAGGCTGAGAGGACCGCGGGGAGCCAGGCCATGTCAGGGGGTGAAGCGCCCGAAGTCCTCGGGGTTGAGCTTCCTCAGATAATCCTTGAGGGGCTCGCCCGTGCTCTCGGGCTGGGAAAGGCCGGGGGGCTCGGGCTCCGGAGACACCGATTCCTCCTCGGAGATCTCCACCTTCACCTCCTCCAGGAGGGCATCGTCGGAGAGGATCCTGGCTTCGGTCCGCAGAGCCACGGCGATGGAGTCCGAGGGCCGGGCATCCACGGAGATCATCTCATCCTGCCGGCGGATCATGAGCTCGGCGTAGTAGGTGTTGTCTTCCACCTTGGTGATTACCACCCGCTCCAGGGTCCCACCCATCCCCTTGAGGACCGCTACCAAAAGATCGTGGGTCAGGGGGCGCGTGAAGTGCATCTCCGCCATCTGCATGGCGATGGCGCTTGCTTCCCCGGGCCCGATCCAGATGGGTAGGATCCTCTCCCCCTCCATCTCCTGGAGAATGACCACGGGGTTGTTCGTCGCACGGTCCAATCCCAGGCTCTGTACCTCGACTTCAACCAGCAAAGGTGGCCCCCCTCATTTTCGTCAGCCAGGATCCACGCTCCTCGACTCCCCTGCCCTACCCCTCTTCTTCGTGAACGTTCAGGCTCCATCGGCCGGAAAATGCCGACAGGTCGATGCTGTCTCCCACCCCCTCCAACAGGCTGCCCGTCACGTCCCGGCTGGTGGGGGCAGCAAGGGCTTTTGCAGCGGCCTTCCGGGCATTCTCGATCCGGAACTCCCGGATCACCTTCTTGATCTCCGGGAGGGAGGGCCACGCCACCGAAAGGGAGTGGATGTCAAGTCCCAGCAGAAGAAAGGCCCCGAGGGGGTTGGCCGCCAGCTCGCCACAGACGCTCACCTCCAGGCCCGCGGCCCGGGCCACCCGGGAGACCTGGTGCAACTGGCGGACCACGGCGGGATGGAAGGGATTGAACAGGCCGGCCAGGCGGGTGTTGTTCCGGTCCACGGCGAGGGTGTACTGAACCAGATCGTTGGTGCCGATGGAGAAGAAGTCGGAATGGCGGGCCAGCTCCACGGCATCCAGGGCAGCGGCCGGCGTCTCGATGAGGAGCCCCAGCTTGTAGCCCGAGTTGAAGGGGAGCCCCTCCGCCGAGAGCTTGTCCTCCTCCTCCTTGAGGAGAGCTCTGACCTGGAGGACCTCGTCCACGTCGTTCACCAGGGGCAGCATGATGCGCACGTCCCCGTAGGCCGTGGCCCTCAGGATGGCCCTGAGCTGGGGCCGGAAGAGATCCGGATGGTCCAGGCACACCCGGATGGCCCGCCACCCCAGGAAGGGATTTTCCTCCTGGGGCATGTGCAGGAACATGGGGAACTTGTCCCCGCCCACATCGAAGGTCCGGATGATGACCGCGGAAGACGGAAAGGTCTCGGCAACCTTACGGTACCCTTCGTACTGCTCCTCCTCGCCCGGAAGCGACGTTCGCCCCACCACCAGAAACTCGGTACGAAAGAGACCCACGCCCTGAGCTCCGTGCTTCTTCGCGTGCTCGGCCTCCCAGGGCAGATCCAGATTCGCTCTCAGGGCTATGGGTTGGCCGTCCCTGGTCACGGCCTCCAACCCGGCGATCTGCGTCAACTCGTCCTCATATTCTCTGAGCTGGATTACCCGTCCCCGGAAGATCTTCCGCTCCCGTTCGTCCGGATCCAGGATGATTCGACCGATGCGGCCGTCGAGGATGGCGTCCTGGCCGTCGGCGGCGACGGTGGTGATGTCACCCAGCCCCACCACCGCAGGAATGGAGAGGGACCGGGCGAGGATGACCCAGTGGGAGGTTCGGGTCCCCTTGTCCGTGGCCACCCCCCGAATCATCTCGGGATTGAGCTGGACCACCATGCTCGGTGTGAGGTTTCGGGCCACCAGGATGACCGGGTGCTCGGGATCGGCCGGATCGAAGGGATCCGGCAGTTCCATGATCCGGTGGAGGAGTCGGGAGTGGAGGTCCTCCAGGTCGTTGATCCGGTCCATGACCCTGGGGTTGAAGGTCCGGGTCCACGTGGACTGGAGCTCGAGAATCCTCCATTCGAAGGCCTGGGCGGCGGTGAGGAGGTTTTCCCGGATGTACTCCTCCGTGCGGTCCACCACCTCCTCGTCTTCCAGCATGAGGATCTGGGGGTCGAAGATCCGGGCCTCCATGGGCCCCAGCCGATCCGAGGTGGCGGCTTTCAGCTCTTCCAGGCGGGTCCTTGTGGCATCCCGGGCCTGCCTGAAGCGTTCCAACTCCTCCTCCACCTGTTCGGGAGGGATCCGTCGATGGACCACTTCCGGAATTCCCCAGCTCATGAGGTGGATCCTGCCTTCGACGATTCCCTCCGAAGCTCCCAGTCCGTCTCGTACCGTCGGCACCTAAGCCTCCTCTTCGAATCCCCTTCGAACCAGATCACCGAGAGATGCCAGGGCTTCCTCGGCATCGGGTCCCGTAGCGGTGAAAAGGAGCCTGGACCCCTGCTCCGCCGCAAGCATGAGTACCCCCATGATGCTCTTTCCGTTTACCTGGAGACCATCCTTCTCTACCCGAACCTCCGATTTGTAGCGCGTGGCGAGCTTCACGAGCTCCGCCGCGGGACGTGCATGGAGCCCGGCCCTATTCACGATCTCTACCGTAACCTGGTAGGTATCACCGTCCATGGTCATCCAAGCCAACTGAATAGAAAGACAAGCGCCACGGCTCCCGGCACCCCCCAGAGGGTCAGACGCCACGTCCGCGGTCCACCCCAACTGCCCAACGCCACCCCTCCCGCCGCCAAGCTCAGCCAGAGGAGTCCCGCCCCCCCGGCCATCATCGCCGTTCCGGCCGCCAATCCCCCCAGAGCTCCGAGGAGGAAGACCCCGGTTCCTGCCACTCTCCCTGCTTGTCGCGGGAGGGCCAGAATCCGAAGGGCATCCCCGACCTGGCTTCCCCGGACCAGGCCGACCCGGAACCCCCAGATCCTCAGAGCCAGATGTCCCAGGTTGTAGAGCACGAGGAAGGCCGCCGCGGTCCATAGGGGCGGGACCCCGGCCAGGGCCATCACGAGGGCCAGTAGAGTGACGGCCGGCCGCCATCCCACCCAGACCAGATTATCTCCCAGGCTCCCGAGAGGGCCCCGAACGGCGATCTTGAAGCGTCGCACTTCCTCCGGACTCCGCCCTTCTTCCTCCATCCGGCACACCGCACCCAACGCCAGGCCGGACAGATAAGGATGGGCATTGAAGTGCTCGGCGTGTCGTTGAAGGGCCTTCTCCAGCTCCTCCCCAGAGTCCCCATGCAGGTAACGAAGGAAGGGAATCATGGAGTACCCGAACCCCGAGCCCATCATGGTTCGGTTGTTCCACGACCCTTGTATTGTAAAGGATCGGAGGAAGCTCCGAAGGCAGGCCCGGGTCGCCGGCTTCACAGAACCAGACTCGCCAGCAGAAATCCGAGAAAGCCCGACCCGAACACGACTCCCCTCTTCCGCCAACCTCCCAGGCCGCTCAGCAGGGCCCCGGCGGGAAGCGTGGCTCCCAGTGCCAGGAGGCCGGCGGTCACCTGCCAATTGAGTGGCCAGGCCGGGGAGAGAACCCGGCTCAACCAGGGCCCGAGAAGAAGGCCCGTACCGGTGAGAAGGACACCCCTGAGGAAGTCCAGGAAGATCCCCGCCAGGTGACCCTTCACCATGGCGGACCGGGACACCCCGTCTCGGGACGGATCAGGCACCATCCGCCCATTGGCCTTTCGGAGCACAGATATGCTGAGGGCGCCCAATCTGGCCCACAGGAGCCCGAAAAGGGCCCCCAGAGCCAAGGCTCCCGGCGCCGCTCCCGAAGACGCCGTGGCCACGGCAACGATGGCGGGCGGGGTGCCCTCCGGAAACTCGGAGCCGCCCACCGGCAAGGCCGGGATCAAGAAGAGCTCGAGAAGCCCACCGAGGAGGAGCCCCAGAGCCGGATCTCCCATCACCCAACCCGCCAGGACCCCCACCACAAGCGGCCGGGACACCATGAACTGACCCACGGAGGTCCCGTCCAGGGCCAACAAACCGCCGAGGAGGGTCAGAAGCAGAAGATCCACGATCCGGCGCCGCCTCTACTCAGACCAGGAGTGAGTCCAGACTCACCGCCGGGGATCCCGGCAGGTCCCGGGCCGAGACCCGAACCCCCTCCCTCTCCAGAGCCCTGAGAGCTTCCCGATCCCCTCCTCCCAGGTAAAGATAGGGGAGCACCTCCCTCTTGCCTTCCCGGGCGTGCAATCCACCCAGGTTCACCGTCTCTCCCTCCATCAATCCCCCGGCGGCGATCTCGAGCATGGTCTGGACATCCCTTGTCAGGAGAACCGTCCGGGACTCCGATTCCCTCCAGCTCGGAAGGGCCTCCCGGGCCGTTTCGGGCGACACGAACACGGCTTCGACATCATCGGGCAGGCCCAGCGCGTAGAGCTCCCGCTCCCACTCCGAAAAGGCCAGCTCTTCGTCCACGACCACGTACCGTTGCGGCCGCAACCTCGCTCCCCACCCCACCACCACCTGTCCATGGATGAGCCGCTCGTCGACCCGGTATAATTCGATGGGCATATTCAGTTGTCCGACGATGTCGTTAGGCTCTCCCGGCCCTTTGCCAGCAGCCGCGGTACGAGCTCCCCGAGGGGAAGATGACGATTGAACACGAAATCCAGGAGCATTGGGAGATTGACCCCGGTGATCACCGCCCTGGCTCCCCGCTCCCGGCAACAAATCCGGGCCGCCAGGGCGCAACTCCCACTGGAGAGGTCCGTGAAGACGACGGCCGGGGAGTCGCCGAGGAGGTCGTCCAGCTTCTCCTGCAAGGTGCCGGGACCCAACCCCTCGTTGCTCAGGGCAGTCAGAACCTCTTCCCCCGTGCCGGCGATCTTCTCCATGGCATCCATCATTCCCCGGGCCATGCTTCCGTGAGCGACGAGAACGCCCCGGACGGGCGGGGTGTCACTCATAATCCTCCTCCAGGTACTCCCGGACGGGCCGCATGGCCTCCCTCAGCTTCTGGTCGAACTCCACAGCCGGATCCACTCCTACGTACTTGAGGAGGTGGTTCATGGCTACGACTTCGGAGATGACCGTGATGTTCTTCCCCGGATTCAGGGGGATGGTCACCTTCGGCAGGGTGACCCCGAGGATGACCGTCTCCTCTTTTTCCAGCCCCGTCCGGCTGTAGTCCCGCATGTCGTCCCATGCCTCGAGCTGGACCACCACCTCGATACGTTTCTGCTGCCGAATGGCCCGGATGCCGAAGAGGGCCCGGACATCGATGATGCCGACCCCCCGGATCTCCATATGATGGCGTTGAAACTCGTGGCCGTGACCGATGATGACATCGTGGCCCCGACGGGTGGCGAACACGAGGTCGTCGGCGACCAGACGGTGGCCCCGCTCGACCAGGTCCAACACGCACTCGCTCTTCCCGATCCCGCTCTCCCCCACGAAGAGAAGGCCCACGCCGTAAACGTCGGCCAGGGACCCGTGGAGGCTGACGGTGGGGGCGAGAGCCGTTTCCAGGTAGGGGTTGACCCGTTGAAAGAAGAAGCCGGTGCCCAGGGTCGTGCGGAATACCGGGATCTCGTACTCCCGGGCGATGGCCAGGAAGTCCCCCGACACGTCCAGCCCCTTGGCCACGAAGACCACCGGGATCTCGTGGTGGAAGAAACCCCTGAGCCTCTCGCGCACCACCTGGGGCTCCAGGGTCTCCAGGTAGGCCATCTCCGTTTCTCCGAAGACCTGCACCCGCCCATCCCGTATTCGCTCCATGAACCCGGCCAGGGCCAGCCCGGGACTGGAGGGGTTCGGATGGGTGATGGGGCGCGTGAGGTCGGCCTCGGGAGTGAGGTTCTCGAGACCCAGGACCTGCTCTCGTTCCCTGAGCAGCTCCTCCACGGTGATCTGGCGTTTCACGTCCTCCTCGTCAATCTTCGGCCGCGATGGCTTCGGAAAAGCTCTTGCGGTGATGGTCCTTCTTCTGGGATCGCTTGCGCCGGAGGATCCTGGAGAGGCGGTCGATCATCTGGTCCAGGGCTTCTCTGAACTCGTTCCCTTCTCCCCCCGCCACGACGGGTTCTTCTCGATCGACGCTGAGGATCGCCTCGACCTTTTTCAGGTGTTTCTCCGTCTCGAAGACGACCTCGGCGCCCGATAGGCGTGGTTCGTACCGGGTGAGCTTCTCCAGGAGCTCTTCGGTCCGGGCTCGAACGCTATCGGGAAGGTCACAATGCCGGGCAGCGATCTGAACTCTCATTACTCCTCCGTTTCTGCTTCTGCGGCTTCCCCGCCGGCCCCCGGCAAAACGCTGGAGGCACCGCGTGGGGAAGGAAAAAAGTTATCCCTGCGAAGGTGCCCTTGCCACCCGCTCCAGGAGGACCTCCTCCATTCGGCGAGCCGAGGCATCCCATGAAAACCCTTCAGCAAACCGCCTCGCCTCACGCCCCATGGCCTTTCTGCCGTCCCCGTCCCTGACGAGATCAGCCAGAGCCCGGGCCAGGGCTTCCAGGTTCCCGTGGGGAACCAGACGTCCGGTGACGCCGTCTACCACCGCATCCCTCAGTCCGGGAGAGTCGCTGGCCAGGGTGGGCGTGCCGCATGCCGCGGCTTCGAGGGTGGAGATCCCCCATCCCTCCTTGGGCGAGGTGAGCACGTGGATCCAGCAGGTCCTGAACAGCCGGATCTTCTCGTCCTCGCTCACGTACCCCAGAAAGTCCACGGTGTCACCCAGATCCAGCCGGTCCCGTTCGGCCTCCAGGGCCTCGCGGTGATCCCCCTTTCCCGCCACCAGGAACCGGAGCCGGAGGTGACCCTCGTCCTTGAGCCTTGCCACGGCCCGGAGGATGAGCTCCACGCCCTTGTAGCGTTTCAGCCTCCCCAGGTAGAGGAGGGTGGGGTCCGGCGCCCGCTCCGTTTCAGGACCCGGAGCGTAACGCTTCAGATCCACACCATTGGGCACCAGGGCGATCTCCTCCCGGTCCAGACCCCGGGCCCGGAGGTCCTCGGCCGTGCTCACAGAGACCGCCACCACCGAACAGTTGCCGTAGACCAGCGGAAGGGGCCGCTCCAGGCCCCAGGTGATTGCCGCTACCGGAAAGGATGCCTCCCGGAAGGCGGTGGCCCCGAAGAGGTGGTGTACGAGGAGCACGACGGGCTGCCGGGTCCAAAACGGCATGAAGACCGGGATCTTGTTGAGGTCCTCCACCACGACGTCGAAGCCCCGGTGGGCGAGGTGGCGCTTGAAGTACCCGGGAACGTGAAGCCCGAAGGTCAAACGCCTCCCGGTCCGGTGAACAGCCATCCCATCCAACTGCTCGGAGGGGGGTGCTCCCGGAAAGCCCGACACCAGAAGAGTGATGTCGTGTCCCTCCCCCGCCAGTCGGCTGAAGATCTCGTGAAGGTGGATCTCGGCGCCACCCGCCTGGGGATTCAGCCGATCCTGCCAATTGACCACGAGAATCTTCACCCCTTCGGCCCTTCTCCTTCCATCGGTGCTAGCCCCCTTCCCGGGGCCGCTTGTAGAGGGCGTCCAGAACTCCGTTCACAAAACGCGGAGAGTCCTTTCCTCCATAGGCTTCAGCCAGATGAATGCCCTCCTGGATGGACACCTTGGGAGGAATCTCCTCCAGGTAGAGAAGCTCGGCAGCTCCGATGCGGAGTATGGACCGATCCATCACGGAAAGACGCTCCAGCCGCCAGTTCTCCAGCTCCTCCTGAAGGGCCCGATCCACATCCGGGAGGTGATCCTGGAGGGTCTCCAGAAGCAGCTCCAGGTAGGCCACCCTACGGGGCGCTACTCTCCGGCTCTGCAGAACCGTGTCCAGGGCCTGGGCGATGGTCTCCCCTCCCCCGGCACTCTCCCAACGGTACAGGACCTGGAGAGCCCATGCTCGAGCCCGGCTCCTGTCTCGGGGCGCATCCCCGGTTTCACCCGGGAAAGGAGAAGCCAACGGCTACTCCAGGCCGCCCATGAGGTCTGCCATCTC
Source organism: uncultured Gemmatimonadaceae bacterium (assembly GCA_964464555.1). GTDB lineage: Bacteria > Gemmatimonadota > Gemmatimonadetes > Longimicrobiales > Gaopeijiaceae > CAYXGM01. Next base: position 25,692 of record CAYXGM010000013.1, read on the forward strand.
CAGAACGCTCAGGGCAGCGTCCCAACCCTTGTTCCCCGCCTTGGTGCCGGCTCGCTCCAGGGCCTGGTCCACGGTGTCGGTGGTGAGGACCCCCAGGGAAAGGGGGATCGATGCCTCCCGTGCCACCATGCCCAGCCCCCGGGTAGCCTCTCCCGCCACGTACTCGAAGTGGGGCGTGCCCCCCCTGATCACGCATCCAAGGGCGATGATGCCGTCGTGCTTCCTCATCCCGGCCACCCGGCCCGCCACGGCCGGGAGCTCCCACGCCCCGGGGACCCGGTAGAGGTCGATGGCATCGTCTTCCACACCGTGACGAAGGAGACAATCTCTGGCTCCCGACACCAACTGTTCCGTCACGAGGCTGTTAAAACGGGTCACCAGAATGGCAAAGCGCTTTCCGGCTCCCGTCAGCTCTCCATTGAACTCGTTCAAGGCTGCATCTCCCTCAGGGCCTTACCCCGCGTCAAAGGATGTGCCCCAGCTTCGTCTTCTTGGCCGCCAGGTATTCCCGGTTGAACTCACCGGCCTCGACCTGAATGGGCTCCCTCCCCGTGATCTCCAATCCGTACCCCTCCAGACCCACGACTTTCCGGGGGTTGTTTGTGAGAAGACGGATAGCGGAGAGCCCCAGGTCCAGTAGAATCTGGGCTCCCAATCCGTACTCCCGCAGATCTGCCTTGAAGCCGAGGACTTCATTGGCTTCCACGGTGTCGCTTCCCCGATCCTGAAGGTCATACGCCCGAAGCTTGTTGGCCAGTCCTATGCCCCGGCCTTCCTGCCTCAGATAAACGATGACGCCGGCCCCGTCTTCCTGAATGCGACGCATGGCCGCGTGGAGCTGCTCACCGCAGTCACAGCGCTGGGAGCCGAAAACATCCCCGGTGAGACACTCGGAGTGCATCCTCACCAGGACATCGGACTGGCCGGCGAGGTCGCCCGCCACCAACGCCACATGATCCCGATCGTCCACCAGGTTGCTGTAGCCAATGACCCGGAACACACCGTAATCCGTGGGCAGATCGGCCTCGGCGACGCGGCGAACCAGTCGCTCCCGGGCCAGGCGGTAGGAGACGAGCTGAGCCACGGTCACGAATTTCAGTCCGTGCTCCTGGGCCACGATCTCCAGCTCCGGCCGGCGGGCCATGGTGCCGTCTTCCTTGAGGATCTCGCAGATGACACCGGCAGCGGGAAGTCCGGCCAGACGGGCCAGGTCCACGGCGGCTTCGGTCTGCCCCACCCTGCGCAGAACCCCTCCCGGCCGGGCCCGGAGAGGAAAGATGTGGCCCGGACGCCGGAGATCGTTGGGTTTGGTCTCGGGATCGATGAGGATCTGTATGGTCTTCGCCCGATCGTGGGCGCTGATCCCCGTGGTGACCCCGAAACGCACGTCGGCATCCACGGAAACGGTGAAGGCCGTTCGGTGGGGGTCCGTGTTGTTCTCGGTCATGAGGGGTAGCCCGAGCTCGTCGGCCCGCTCGTTGGTCATGGCCACGCAGATGAGGCCCCGGCCGTACTTCGTCATGAAGTTGATGGTCTCCGGGGTAATCTCCGAAGCCGCGCAGACCAAGTCTCCCTCGTTTTCCCGATCCTCGTCGTCCGCCACGATGACCATCTTGCCCTGGCGGATGTCTTCGATGGCGTCTGCGACGCTGTCAAACTTCATCCCTGAGTTCCTCCATATCCCATCGCCTCGAGGCCGTTCAGGGAGAGGTCGCCCCCTCCCATTCCGTCCCCGAGGAGCTTGGCTACGTATTTTCCGATGAGATCCCCCTCCAGGTTCACCGGATCACCCGGTTTGAGGGATCCAAGATTCGTATGTTCCCAGGTGAAGGGGATGACCCCCACCTGGCACTGCCCCCGGTCGGGAATGGCATTCACGGTAAGGCTCACCCCGTTGATGGCGATGGATCCGTGGAGGATCATCACCCGTTCCACTACCGGGGGAACCTGGAAGTCCATGAGCCAGAAGTCTCCTTCCCTGCGGACGGAGATCACCTTGCCGACCCCGTCCACGTGTCCCTGCACCAGGTGTCCGTCCAGGCGACCTCCCAGAACCATGGAGCGCTCCAGGTTCACCCGGGTGCCCACCCGGTACTCCCCCGCGACGGTTCGCGAGAGGGTCGTCCCGATGGTGTCGATTGCGAAGCTCTCGGCGGCCAGCCGGATCGCCGTCTGACAGGCCCCGTCCACCGTGATGGAGTCTCCCAACTTCAGCTCGGGGGCGATCTCCGGGGCTCCGATGACGAACTCCTTGGCCCCGGCCCTGGGCGTCACAGCCTCGATGGTGCCGATCCCCTCGATAATGCCCGTGAACATCAGATCATCCCATCGTAGGTCAACAAAACGTCCCGCCCGAACAAGGCCGGAGGTGCCGCCGGGCGGAGCGCGTCTTCGAGGCCCGTGCCGGCGATTCCCGGAAAGCCCGGGACCCCCGCCTCACCCAGCACAAAGGGTGCCACGAAGAGGAAGAGGCGCTGAACCCGTCCCTCTCTCAGGAGGTTCATGGCCAGCCGTCCCCCGCCTTCGCAGAAGATGGAGCGAATCCCCACCCTCCAACATTCGTCCAGAACGGCCTCCAGCGACACCCCCCCGGGACCCTCCGGGACCTTCACCACCCTGGCCCCGCGCTTCCGAAGCGCCTCCTCGTTTCCGGCGGGATCGGCTTGACCGGTGAACACCATCACCGGACCGCCTGCGTCTTCCTCGAACAGTCGGGCCGAAGGAGAGAGCCGGGCCCGGGAATCCAGAACGATCCGGAAGGGGGGGCGGACGGCTCGCCTGGCAGCCGGCGCTTCCTCCCCCTCGGGCGTGGACCCGGGACGCACCGTGAGACGGGGGTCATCCACCACCGCCGTCTCGGCTCCCACCATGATGGCGTCGAATCCGGCCCGGAGGCGATGAGTCTCGGCCTGGGCTTCGGGTCCCGTGATGAGGGTTCTCGTTCCCGGGGCCGCCGCGATTCGACCGTCCAGGGTCTGGGCCAGCTTGACGGCCATGTAGGGAGCCTCGTGCTCCGTGTTGTAGAAGAAGGCCGGGTTTTCGGTCCGGGACCTGGAGGGGGAGAAGACCGGCCCCACGACCTCCAGCCCAGCCTGCTCCAGGGCCTCGGCTCCGCCTGAGGAGACCGCCCCGGGGTCCGGTGCGCCGAACACCACCCGTCTCACGCCCGCCTCTACCAGGGCTTCGGTGCATGGGGGGGTCTTTCCATGGTGGTTGCAGGGTTCCAGGCTCACGTAGGCCGTGGCCCCCCTGGCCCGCTCCCCGGCAGCCCGGAGGGCGTTCACCTCGGCATGGGGCTCTCCGAACTTTTCGTGGTATCCCTCCCCCACCACCTCCCCTTCCCGCACCAGGAGACACCCCACCATGGGGTTCGGGTGGGCACCCTCCCACCCCTTTCGGCCCAGGGCGGCGGCCCGGTCCAGGTATCGGAGGTCGTCGGAGGTCGGAGCATCCATGGCAGATCCGATCCGATCTCTCAGAGCGTGATCCTGGAGGCCACGGTCCAGAACCAGGAACCGGATCCGGGATCGTAGGAGGTCGCCGAGGGGTCCACGAGGGTGAGACCCCGTCCCCCGGCCCACCCCACCTCTGCGGAGAACTGGAGGACCAGATAGGTTCTGGAAGCCCCCAGGAAGTAGACCCTCCGGCTCTCATCCGGGCCGTCGGAGGCCGAGCCCAGCCCGATCCCGGGGGTCCCCCCCGGCACCCGGAAGAGGACCTCGCCGGAGTAGCGATCCTCCCCGACTCCGGCCAGCACCCCGGTACCCCTCAGGTCCTTTCCCACCACGGCCCGAAGGGAACGAACCGTCAAACCGTACTCAGCCGCCACCCGGTCCCCCGCCAACAGGTCTCCCTGGGACACCTCCCCCAGGGAGCGGTGGACCCAGGACAGAGAGAGGCCCGGGAGGGTGAAGGACTCCCGGAGGAGGCCCAGGCGAGCCCCGAGGCCCCAGGCGAGGACATCGTCGGCGAAGCCCTGGTCCCCGGGCGCCCCCACCCAACCACCCACAGCCAGGAGGTCAAGGGAGAGAACCCCCCCGAGGTTGGGCGTGAGTGAGAGCCCGTCCAGAAGGGAGAGGGAGGCTGCCGCCTGCACCGACGGGACCGTCACGGAACTGGGCTTTGAAGGATCCCGGGAGCCCGAAGCGACATCAGGGAGCGTGCCCCGGACCCAGCCTCCCCGGGCGCTGAAGGTGAGCCGGGGGCTTCCCCCGGGCCTCCTGCCCAGGGTGCCGGCCAATCCCGGGAAATCCCCTCCCAGGGAGGCGGCCAGGCCCAGGGCGGCCCGGCCGGCCGCCACGGCCAGCGCTCCGTCCTGACAGGCCTGAACCCCTTCGGGGGAGGCGTCGGCCCCGATACAGTCCAGGATCATCTCCCGAAGAGAGCGATCCGGGTTTCCCGGCCCCACCTCGTCGAATCCGGTGAGAATCTGCCCCTCCAGGGCGGAGGGGGCCGCCGGGACCAGGAGGGCCAGAACCAGGCCCATGGCCGGGATGCCGCCGGCGAGCCTCACCGAAACGCGACTCCCTCTCCCTCCACCACCTCCCCCAGGATCCAACTGGTCTCTCCGGCCCCGGCGAGGTCGTGCACCACCCCGGCTGCGTCTTCGGGTGCCACGATGGCGATCATGCCCACCCCCATGTTAAAGACCCGGAACATCTCGTCCCGAGCCACCTTGCCTCCCTTCTGCAGGGCCCTGAAGAGGGAGGGGATCTCCCAACTGTCTTCCCGAACGACAGCCCCCTGCCCCCCCTGGAGGGTACGGGTGAGGTTTCCGGGAATGCCGCCCCCGGTGATGTGGGCCAGCCCCCTGACGGACCCCCTCCGAAGGAGAGGCTCGAGAGAGGACAGATACGATCGATGAGGTTCCATGAGGGCTTCGGCCACCGTTCGATCCACGCCGGGGATCGGGTCGTCGATCCCCAGCTCCATGGCCTCGAAGACGATCTTCCGGGCCAGGGAGAATCCGTTGGTGTGCAGGCCCGTGGAGGCCAGAGCCACTAGCGCGTCCCCCACCCGCACCCGGGATCCGTCCAGGATCCTGGACCGATCCACCATCCCCACGATGAACCCGGCCAGGTCGTACTCCCCGACCCCGTAGAAGTCGGGCATCTCTGCGGTTTCGCCTCCCAGGAGTGTGCACCCGTTCTCCAGGCAGGCCCGGGCCACGCCCCGGACCACGTCGGTGACGACACCCTCCTCCAGGCGGCCCGTGGCCAGGTAGTCCAGGAAGAAGAGGGGGACGGCTCCCTGCACCAGGATGTCGTTCACGCAGTGGTTTACCAGGTCCTGACCCACCGTGTCGTGGCGCCCCGACATGAAGGCGAGCTTGAGCTTGGTGCCCACCCCGTCGGCGCTGGAGACCAGGACGGGACGGTCGGCCCCTTCGGGAACGGCGTAGAGACCTCCGAACAGGCCCATCTCTGAGAGGGTGTGCTCGTCCCGGGTGCGGGCCACCATCTCCTTCAGCGCCTCCTTCGCCCGGCCGGCGGCTTCCAGATCCACGCCCGCCGACCTGTAGCTCAACCCCTCCTCGTGTTCAGCCATCCTCTTCGGGCCTTTCCATTCTGGAAGGAGCCGTGACCCCCAGGATCCGGAGGCCGTTGCTCAGGACGATGCGCACCCCCCGTGCAAGGGCCAGCCGGGCCCCGCGCAGGGCGGGATCCTCCACCAGAACCGCCAGCCCGGGATTGCGGGAGGGATTGCCCGCATGGTACCACGAATTCACCGCCCCGGCGGTCTGCTCCAGAAAATCGCACAGGGTGTGGGGTGACCGGGAGGCTGCCGCTCGCTCCACGACCTCCGGGAAGTCGGCGAGGCGCTTGATCAGATCCTGCTCCAGCTCCTGGCAGAGGAGGCCCAGGTCGGCCTCCGTTGCCGAGATCTCCTCCTCCTCGATCCCGGCCTTCCGGAAGATGGAGCACATGCGGGCGTGGGCGTACTGGATCTTGTAGACCGGGTTCTTCTCGGACTGGTCCAGGGCCACGTCCAGGTCGAAGACCAGGTGGGCCTCGGGCTTTCGCATCAGGAAGAAATACCGGGCCACGTCAACGCCCACCTCGGAGAAGATCTCCCGAAGGGTGGTATAGGCTCCGGCCCTCTTGGAGACCTTTACCTCCTTGCCTTCCCTCTCCACCGTCACCATCTGGTGAAGGACGTATTCCGGATAACCCTCGGGAAGCCCCAGGGCCTGAAGCCCCGCCCGGACCCGGTCCACCGTGCTGTGATGGTCCGACCCCTGGACGTTGATGACGTGGTGGAACCCCCGCTCCCACTTGGTCACGTGGTAGGCCACATCGGGAAGGAAGTACGTGGGGTTCCCGTCGCTCCGGATCATGACCCGGTCCTTCTGGTCGCCGAACTTCGTGGTCTCCAGCCAGACGGCGCCGTCTTTCTCGTAGACCAGTCCCGTGTCCCGGAGGGCCGCGACGGTGGCCTCCACCCGTCCCTCGGTATAGAGCGAGGACTCGAGGAAGTGCTCATCGAAGAACACCCGGAAATCCTCCAGATCCCGGTCCTGCTCCCCACGGAGAACCTCCGCGGCGAAGTGACGCATCCGTGCCAGGGCCTCGGGGGATTCGTCTCCCCGAAGGCGTTCCCCCTCCTTTTCCAGAAAGGCCCGGGCCACCTCCAGGACGTATTCGCCCCGGTACCCGTTCTCCGGGATCTCGGCCTCGAGACCCAGGAGTTGCTGGTAGCGGGCCCAGACGCTGGCGGCCAGCATCTCCATCTGGGTCCCGGCATCGTTGTAGTAGAATTCCCGATGTACCGACCAGCCCGTCCATTCCAGGAGGGTGGAGATGGCGTCTCCCAGGGCGGCCTGCCGGCCGTGCCCGTGGTGGAGGGGGCCCGTGGGGTTGGCGGAGACGAACTCGACCATGAGGGGGCGGCCCTCGCCCCCGTCCCCCCGCCCGTAGCTCTCATCCTCCCCCAGGATCTCTTCCAGAATCCCGGCCACGGCGCCCGTGGACAGCCGGAAGTTCAGAAAGCCCGGACCGGCCACCTCCACCCCGTCTGCTCCGGCCCGCTGGAGGTCCAGCCGGTCTGCGATCTCCTGGGCGATCTCCCGGGGTGGCCGGCGGAGGGTCTTGGCCAGGGCCAGGGCCACGTTGGTGGCCCAGTCCCCGTGGTCCGGGTCACGGGGGCGCTCCAGGTGGACGTCCGGCTCCTCCACCCCCATCTCCCGCAGAACCTCATGGAGGGCCGAGCGGATGGCCGATTCGGACATGGGAGTCAGGCACCTTCCCCAGACGGGGGCGGGGTCGTGGAGGAAGAGCTCCGGCCCCCTTTTTTTCCGGTCTTCGGGGCAGGAGTGTTGGCGACGGTGGACTTCTCGGTGTCCCTTCCGGAGTCGGAGGCGGCCTTCTCCTCTCCCGAGCCGGTCTCCTTTTCGGCGGCCTTCTTGTAGTCCTCGCTCCGGTAGTCGGTGATGTAGAACCCTTCTCCCTTGAAGAGAAATCCCGCGCCACCCGAGATGACCCGCTCGCTCTCGGAACCGCACTCCGGGCACGCGGCCCGGGGCTCCTCGCTCATCTTCTGAAAGAGCTCGAAGTGGTGCCCCGAGGGGCACCGATATTCGTACGTGGGCATGGCCCCGACCTCCTCCTTGCACGGTGATGGAGGTCCCGTGGACGGACGGCTGACACGCCCCTTCCGACCCGCCGGACTCCAGCTTTGCCAGGGAAAAAGCTAATCAGGGACGCGGCCCCGCGTCACCCTTCGTCGTAAGTCCCCCACTCGTCCCTGAGGACGTCGCTGATCTCCCCCAGGGTGGCCTTGGCCTTCACCGCCCGGATCATGGGCGGGAGGAGATTCTCGTCGGTTCGAGCCGCCCCGGCCACCTCCGCCAGTGCCTTCCCGACGCCGCCGCTCTCCCGGCGAGACCTGATCTTGTTCAGACTCGCCTTCTGCCGGGCTTCCAGCGCCGGATAGTCGGGTTGTTCGATGGCAGGGGCCCCGCCCTCCTCGGTGAAGGTGTTCACTCCCACCACCGTGCGCTCCCCACCCTCCACCTCGAGTTGGAAGCGATAGGACGCCCTGTGAATCTCCTCCTTCATGAACTCCACGGCCCCGGCTGCGCCTCCCAGCTCGTCGATGGCCTCCAGGTACGCCACGGCCTTCTCCTCCACGGCGTCGGTGAGGGCCTCCACGTAGTAGCTCCCGCCCAGGGGATCCACAGTATTCGTCACCCCCGACTCGTGGGCCAGGATCTGCTGGGTCCGGACGGCCAGGAGAGCGGACTCCTCCGAGGGAAGGGCCAGGGCCTCGTCGTAGGAATTGGTGTGAAGAGACTGGGTCCCCCCGAGGACGGCGGAGAGGGCCTGGATGGTGGTGCGCACCACGTTGTTCAGTGGTTGCTGAGCGGTCAGCGTGGAGCCGCCCGTCTGGGTGTGGAAGCGGAGCCTGCAGGCCTTGCCCTCTGCGCCGTGCCGGTCTCTCATCAGCCGGGCCCAGAGACGCCGGGCGGCCCTGAACTTGGCCACCTCCTCCAGGAGATCGTTGTGGGCGGCGAAGAAGAAGGAGAGGCGGGGGGCGAATTCCTGGACGGGGATTCCCGCCTCCCGGGCCCGCTTCACGTATTCCAGGCCGTTGGCGAAGGTGAAGGCCACCTCCTGGGGCGCGGTCGAGCCCGCCTCCCTCATGTGGTAGCCCGAGATGGAGATGGTATTCCAGCGGGGAACGTCCCGGGAGCAGAAGGCCATGAGATCGGCGATGAGCCGGAGGCTGGGCTCCACGGGATAGATGTAGGTTCCCCGGGCGATGTACTCCTTGAGGATGTCGTTCTGAACGGTGCCCCGGAGCTCCGCTCTGGGCACGCCCTGCTCGTCAGCCAGGGCCACATAGAGGGCCAGGAGGATGGCAGCCGTGGCGTTGATGGTCATGGAGGTGGAAACCCGGCCCAGGGAGATGCCGTCGAAGAGGACCCGGAGGTCCTCCAGCGAGTCCACGGCCACGCCCACCCGCCCCACTTCCCCTTCGGCCTGGGGGTGGTCCGAGTCGTACCCCATCTGCGTGGGAAGATCGAAGGCCACCGAGAGCCCGGTGGTACCCTGCTCCAGGAGATACCGATAGCGCCGGTTGGTTTCCTCGGCCGTGCCGAACCCGGCGTACTGGCGCATGGTCCACAGGCGGCCACGGTACATGGACGCGTGGATCCCCCGGGTGAAGGGATAGGCCCCCGGCTCGCCCAACTCCGGCGGCTCGTCCGGGGCGTGGTAGACCGGATCCACGGGAATGCCGCTCCCCGTCACATCCCTCTTCGAGCCATCCGACGGGGTCATGTGTCCGATCCTCCCTCTTCATTGCCGCCGCCCTTCCCGGCGGGAATGGGGTCGCCTGCCGGGGCGGCCTCCGCCACCACGGCCTCGAACTCCACCAGGACCTCGTCCTTGTCCACGGCCTGTCCACCCTCGACATGGATGGTCTTCACGCGGGCGTTCGCATCGCTCTTCAGCTCGTTTTCCATCTTCATGGCTTCCACGATCACCAGCCCCTGCCCGGGCACCACTTCGTCTCCCTCCTCCACCTCCACCTTCACCACCAGGCCGGGCATGGGCGCCCGCAAGGCTCCGGGGCCCTGGCTTCCCGCCATGGCCCTGGAAGCCTCCCGGATGGCCCGGGTTCTCTCGTCCACGACCTCGGCGCGGAGACGCCGTCCCGAAAGGTGGAGGCTCCACTCCCCCCGGCCTTCCCGGGATGCCAGGATCCGGTGGGACCGGCCGCTCAGGAGGAGGGAGTGGACCTCCGTTCCGTCCATCTCCAGGAGGTCCGGCCGGGCCTCCCGCCCGTCCACCGTCACCCCTTCGGGGGAGAGCTCCACTTCCAACACCCGGGAACCGATGGTTACGAAGTACTTCATGGCCATCACCCGTCCTGTAACGCCAGCGTGACCACGGTCTCCACGTGGTCCGTCTGGGGAAAAAGGTCGAAGGAACACACGCCCTGTACCCGGTACCGGGACCCCATCCGTTCCAGGTCCCGCGCCAGAGTCGCCGGGTCGCAGCTCACGTAGATCACCCTTCTCACCGGCCCGGTGCCCAGAAGCTCGGGAATCGAAGGATCGAGTCCGGCCCGGGGAGGGTTGAGGAGGAGGATATCGGTGACTCCGTCCGGGCCGAGCACGTCGCTCAGGATCTCCTCCACCCGGCCCGTCCGCACGGAAAACCCGTGGGGCGCCCCCCGCTCCGCAGCGCCGGCCCCCTGGGGGTCCGCCTCCAAACCCACCACCTCCGCCCCCCTGGCAGCCAGCTCCCGGCCCAGGACCCCGATGCCGCAGTAGGCGTCGCAGACGGTGGATCCCGGGGTCAACCGGGCCTCCTCCAGCACGTAACGATGGAGCTCCTCCCCGGCTTCGGCATTCACCTGAAGAAACGCCCCTCCCGGAAGCTCCCGTCTTTCCCGGAGCCAGTGGGTCGCCAGAGCCGTCTCCCCCGCCAGGTGGCGAAAGGAGCCGTCCTCCTCCTCCCTCCAGATGGACACCAGCTCAGGGACGGCTCTCTGGAGGGCGTAGGGGTCGCCGTCGCCCCGGCCTCCCCGGAGGATAAGGGCGTGACCTCCGGTGCCTTCCCGGAGGGTCAGGCGGAGCTCCCTCCCTTCGGGGAGGAGGGATGCCCTCGGTTCCCAGTTGCTCCGAAGCTTCACCCAGAGATGGACCAGTTCCTCGGTGGGAAGGAGGCACTCTCCACCGATGTCCACCACCCGGGCCGGGTCCCTCCACCCCTTGAGCCCCGCCACGACCCGTCCCCCGCCCAGGCGCCGGAGGGTGAAGGTCATCTTGTTCCGGTACCGCAACTCCCGGGACGAGGGGACCACCGGAGGATCTGTCACTTCCAGCCCGCCGATGCGCCGGAGGGCGTCCCCCACCATCCGGCTCTTCCACCTGAGCTGGGCGGGGTATTCCAGGTGTTGCAGGGAACATCCGCCGCATTCCGCGTACCGTGGGCAGGGCGGCTCTCGGCGTCGGGGACCCCTGGCCTCCCACTCCACGGCTTCCCCCCGGGCCCATCGCTTCTTCTGACGTGTGACCCTCACTCGCACCCTGTCCCCGGGGGCCGTCCTGGGAAGGAACACGATCCGCCCGTCGGGGAGATTGCCCACCCCTACGCCTCCGGCCCCGATGGATTCCACGTCCACCTCCGGAAGAGGGGCTCCCTCCGGCGCGTCCTTCACCCTCGACTCCGTCCCGGGCCCGGGAGGCCGGCCTGGCGCCAGGGGGAAAACTCTCCCGGAGCGCCCCCGTCGTCCGATGGTGAGACCCTGAGCCGGTTCTTCTCCTTCTCCTCCAGGAGGGCGGCGGTGACGGCTGCGGCCTCCAGGAGATCCTCCTCTTCCTCCCCCTCCATGAGGTCCGGATGGTCCTCCATGTAGCGGATGGAGAGATTTCCCTCCCGAAAGTCCACCTCGTCCATCACTCGCCTGTGGAAGGGGATGCAGGTCTCCAGCCCCCTCACGACCATCTCGTCCAGGGCCCGGGCCATCCGCTTGATGGCGGCGTGGCGGGAGGGAGCATACACGATGAGCTTGCCCAGGAGTGGGTCGTAGTGGAGTCCCACCTGAAAGCCGTTGATGACGCCTCCGTCCCATCGGACCCCGGGGCCGGCGGGAAGCCGGAGGTAGTCGATGCGACCGGTGGAGGGGAGGAACCCCTGGTGAGAATCCTCCGAGGTGATCCGGCATTCCATGGCGTGACCCGTGGGCTTCAGCTCGTCCTGGCTCAACTCCAGGGGCTCGCCGGCGGCGACCCGGAGCTGCCACTCGACCAGGTCCACCCCGTACACCAGCTCCGTCACCGGATGCTCCACCTGCAGCCGGGTGTTCATCTCCAGGAAGAAGAAGTCCCCGTCCTTGTAGAGAAACTCCACCGTTCCCGCCCCCAGGTAATCCACCGCTTCGGCGGCCTTCACCGCGGCCGATCCCATGGCCTCCCGGAGCTCCGCAGTGGCCACCGGCGACGGCGCCTCTTCGATGAGCTTCTGGTGCCGTCGCTGGATGGAGCACTCCCGCTCACCGAAGTGGAGAACTTTGCCGTCCCGATCCCCCATGACCTGGATCTCGATGTGCCGGGGTGCGTCCAGGTATCGCTCCAGGTAGATGGACCCGTCGCCGAAGGAGGCCTGGGCCTCCCGGCCGGCGGCCTCGAACGAGCGTGCCATGCCTTCGGGATCGTCCACGATCCGCATCCCCTTTCCCCCTCCCCCGGCGGCGGCCTTCAGGAGCACGGGATAGCCGATCTCCTCCGCCACCTTCTCGGCCTCCACGGGATCGGCCACGGCCTCGGTGACCCCGGGAACGATGGGAACACCGGCTTGCTGCATTCGTCTTCGGGCCTCCGTCTTGTCACCCATGGCCTCGATGGTCTCGGGGCTGGGACCCACGAAGACCAAGCCGGCGTCCCGAACGGCCCGGGAGAAAGGAGCCCGTTCGGCCAGGAACCCGTAGCCGGGATGAATGGCCTGGGCGCCCGTCTTCCGGGCGACTTCCAGGATCCGGTCCACCCGGAGGTAGCTCTCCGCGGATGGGGCCGGCCCCACCGGATGGGCCTCGTCAGCCTCCAGGACGTGAAGGGCCCGCCGGTCGGCCTCTGAATAGACGGCCACCGAGCGGACTCCCAACTCCCGGCAGGCTCGGATCACCCGGACGGCTATCTCTCCTCGGTTGGCGATGAGAACGGTGTCGAACACCTGGCTCGTCCTCCGGCTCCTGGCTTCAGGGTGTAGGATGTGGAACGCAGGAAACTAGAAGGAGGCAGGGATGCGCCACAAGCCACGCGAGGCCCGGAAAACCCTTGGGGGGGTGTCGGGGCCATACGCACGGCGGGCCGGCCTCCAGGGGCCGGCCCGCCGCACTGCAACCCACCTCCTCTTTCCTACCGCATTACGCCTTCCACCCTGGTCTCCCGGCCCTGGCGCGAACGATGACCTCCTGCATGCGTTGCCGCCCCTTCAGCGGGCTTCGACGGTGCCTCTCAGGAGGGGTCTTTCAGAACGTCCCGCCTGAACTCCTGAAACCCCGGGACCCTGGAGAGCTCCCCGTCCATGATGGCGGCCATCTCCTCTGCCTCCCGCCACTCGGCCTCCAGGGCCTCGGCCTCGGCCACTTCGTCCAGGGAGATCAGGAGACCGGCGCGCACCACGGGGCTGAGCTCTCCCAGGGTTGAGGTCTGCCTCGAGAGGATCCCGATGAGTTCTTGCCCACCACCGCCCCGGTCCACCTCTTCGGCGGCCCGCCGCGCTACCTCCCTCAAGGTGGAGGGTGGAGTCACGATGCCCAGCCCCAGTCGAAGGACCGGACGGCTCCGGGTCAGGGAAACGATCACCTCCTCGTCGCAGCGTCCGCAGACGGCCAGGACGCCCGGGCCTTCTCCTTCCCGGACCAGGCGCACCCGGGCGAAGTTCCAGGGCTCCAAGGGCATGAGCCCGCCGCAGGAAGGACAGGCGGGCGAGAAGGGAACGTGGCGGAAGAGGTAGCTCAGCGCTGAAGCATCCTCCAGAAAGGGCGAGGCCACCCAGCCCGTCGGGGGCGGCGCCCTGAGCACCTGCCCATAGGGATCGTACCCCTCCACCGGAGGCTGGGGAAGGCGGGAAAGGAGCCGGGTGAGGAACCCGGGCCTGGACTCCGGGGACGGGAGGGTCTTCCCGTACCTCCAGGCCACGAACTCCCGTCGGGGCGGCTCTCCAACCCGAATCAGCTCCCCCTCCCCCACCGCCACCAGGGAGAGGTTGGCGGTGGTGAGGAGCACCGTGCCCCGGTCCCGGACGGCCCTCTCGCACGCTTCCAGGCTCTCCCAGCGCGCCTCCAGGGGAGTGAGGTTCCACCGGCTGCACGCCGGGCACACGGTCCAGAGACGGCCCCTCAGGGGATCGTAGGCCAGGCGGAGCCCTTCACCCGGTGCCCACGGGGGACCCGAGGGTTGGGATGCTCCGCAGTAAACGCAGGGATCGTGCGTCATGTCCCTGGAAGAGACCGTGGAATTCACAGAGGAAGATTCCCCCCTGGTGGAGGAATGTTCCGCCCCGGGCCGCAGCTCGCCCTCCCTGGGCAGCACCTTTTTAGAGTGGGATGTTCCCGTGTTTCTTCGGCGGGTTCTCGTCCCGTTTGTTCCGGAGCATCTCCATGGCCGAAATCAGGCGGGGACGCGTATCCCGGGGGTCGATGATGTCGTCCAGATACCCCCGGGCGGCGGCGATGTAGGGATGGGCAAAGGTCTCCCTGTACTCGGCCATCCGACGTTCCGTGGCCTCCTCCGGATCCTCTGCCTCGGCGATCTCCTTCCTGAAGAGAATCTCCACCGCCCCCTTCGGACCCATGACGGCGATCTCCGCCGTGGGCCAGCCCAGGTTCACGTCCCCGCGTATGTGCTTGGAGTTCATGACGTCGTAGGCGCCCCCGTAGGCCTTTCGCGTGATGACCGTGATCTTGGGGACGGTCGCCTCGCTGAAGGCATACAGGAGCTTGGCCCCGTGGCGGATGATCCCCCCGTATTCCTGTCCCACCCCGGGGAGGAATCCCGGCACGTCCTCCAGGACCAGGAGGGGGACGTTGAAGGCATCGCAGAATCGGACGAAACGGCCGCCCTTGTCCGAGGAGTCGATGTCCAGGACTCCGGCGAGCACCGCGGGCTGGTTGGCGACGATGCCCACCGGGTGGCCCCCGAGACGGGCGAAGCCCGTGAGGATGTTCTGGGCGAACCCTGCGTGCACCTCCAGGAAGACCCCTTCGTCCACAATGCACTCGATCACATCATGCATGTCATAGGGAGTGTTGGGGTTATCGGGCACGATCTCGAGCAGTTTCTCGTCTCGTCGGTCCGGTGGGTCGGAGGTCTCCAGGTACGGTGGCGCCTCATGGTTGTTCCGGGGGATGAAGCGCATGAGCTCCCGGACGGCTCCCAGGGCCTCGGGCTCGGAGTCGTGGGCGAAGTGGGCCACGCCGGACTTGGTGGCGTGAACGTCGGCCCCCCCGAGGCTCTCCATGTCCACGTCCTCGTGGGTCACCGTCTTCACCACCTCGGGTCCCGTGACGAACATGTAGGAGGTGCCCCGAACCATGAAGATGAAATCGGTGATGGCCGGGGAGTAGACGGCACCTCCGGCACAGGGGCCCAGGACCACGGAGATCTGAGGCACGACACCCGAGGCCAGGGTGTTGCGCAGGAAGATGTCGGCGTAGCCTCCCAGGGAGACCACGCCCTCCTGGATGCGGGCACCTCCCGAATCGTTCAGGCCGATGAGGGGCATCCCGTTCTTCAGCGCCATGTCCTGCAGCTTCACGATCTTCTCGGCGTGGGCTTCCGAGAGAGACCCGCCGAACACCGTGAAGTCCTGGGAGAAGACGTAGACGGTACGCCCGTGGATGGTTCCGTATCCGGTGACCACACCGTCTCCCAGGATCTTCTTGTCTTCCAGACCGAACTCCTTGGCCCGGTGGGTGACGAAGCGATCCATCTCCACGAAGGAACCGTCATCGAGGAGAAGATCCAGACGTTCCCTCGCCGACAGCTTTCCCTTGCCGTGCTGAGCATCGAGGCGGGCTTCGCCCCCTCCCAGCTCGGCCTCCCTCTTCAATTCTTCGAGTTGGCGTAGCTTGTCGTCCATTGCCATGGGTGTTCAGCCTGGTTGTAGCGGGATCGAATGTAGATGAGCTCGTGGTCCTGGATGCGGATCAGGTGTGGCTCCCGCATGATCCAGCCGCCATCAATGGTGAGTCGGCCGGTGGCTCCGGGAAAGCCCTCGATCTCTTCCAGAGCTTCGGTCATCTCTCCGGGAGTCCGGGGGCTGCGCCCCAGAGCCGTCAGGAGGAGAGCCGCGGCATCGTAGCCGAAGGCCGGGACTTCGGAGCGGAGAGTCTTGTGGAATTGGGCCTCATAGGCGGCCCGAAAAGCCTTGAAGGTATCGGTCTCGTCCTGGGTGGTCCGTGTCGTGGCGGCAATGACCCCGTCGGTGTGACGGGAGTCCACCTTCAGAACCACCTCGTCACGGGCCCAACCCGCCGTCCCCAGGAGTTGAATCCCCAGCGTGTCGAGGCCGTAGAAGGTCACCTGAGGGGCAAGAAGCTCGATTTCTGCGGGACTCAGGGGCAGAAAGAGACCGTCGGGAAGCAGGGAGGCCACCTTCTCGAACTGAGGCTGGAAGAAGGTCGCCCCCGAATCGAAGATGATCTCCTGGGGGACCAGCCCCCCCAACTCCCGGAAAGCTTCCTGGAAGACCCGGGCGTCCACTCCCGCCTCCTCGGTGGCCGGTCGGACGATGGCCACCTCCTGCAGCCCCAGTTCCCGGGCATATTCCGCCAGGGCCCGGGCCCCACCGGGATCGGGCCCCGAAAGGGAATACACACCGGAAGCCTCCTCGGGCGGTAGGTAGGAAGAGGGGGAGATGAGGGGGAACTCCCCTTCCCTGGCCTCCGCCACCTCCTCGAGGACGTCCTGCAGGAGAGGGCCCACGGCCCCCAACCCTCTGGAGTCCTGCAGGCTTCGAAGGGCCGTCCGCCCACCGGGAGCCGTTCCCTCGTCGTCCACCACCTGGAGGTCCACGGGGCGCCGCAGCTCTCTCCGGAATTCCTCCACCGCCACCTGGATCCCCTCGTGGACCCATTCTCCGTACTCCAGGAGGCCCGGCGAAACCCCGGTACGGGGCAGGATGGCCCCAAGGGCAACGGGAAGGCCCAACACCTCCTCCAGCCTCCGGTCCAGGACCGCCTGGGCCACCTCCCGGTCTACGGACTGGACAGCGGCATCGAGAGCGGCCCGTGCCCACCGATCTGCTTCCTCCAGCTCCCCGGCCAGGTAGAGCTCCCTGCCCAACCTCGTCGCCAACACCCCACGAAGGGGGAATTCAGGGCGCGTTGCCAGGGCAGCTTCCCGGAGGCTGGCTGGAGGGATGAAGTCCAGGAATTCCCTGAAGAGGCCCCGGGCCTCGGAAGCGACACCAGGATCAGCCTGCGCCGGGAGCAGGAGGAGAATCTGGAAGACCTTGTCGGCCTCTCCCGACGCCGCCCGGAGTCGGGCCAGGGAAAGGAGTGCGTCGGAGAAGTACGGATGGGAGGGACCCAGGAGATCGACATAGCGATGCGCCGCGTCGGCAGCCTCTCGGGTCCTGCCCAGAGCCTCCAGGGCCCGGGACAGGATGGCCAGGGCCTCCCCGGACCCCGGTGCCCGGGAAAAGCCCGAAATCACGCTATCTGCCGCCGCCCGGGCCCGGCCCGGGGAGTCCGCCGCAAGAGCTTCCCGGGCAGCCTCCAGGAGGCGGGACGCTTCCCGGATCTGGCTCCTGTCGACGGGGCCCTCCTCCAGGGGAGGGACGGACGGCGCCGGAGGCATTTCCGCCTGCGGCGGGCTGCCGGGGCTCATTGGGATGCAGGAGGCCAGAAAGGTCACCACACAGGCCACACGAAGAACCGCCCGGACGCCTCCGGCGCCCGGGCGGATCCACTTCGCAGAAGGGTTCCCGATCTCGTGGGCCATTTCCCCTCCCGCTCGGCCCTTACGCCTTGTCCCCGGGCTCTTCTTCCTCCTCTGAAGCCTCATCCGCTGCGGACTCTTCGCCGCTCTCCGGCTCGTCGGCTTCGACCTCGTCGGCTTCCGCCTCGTCGGCTTCCTCGTCGGCCTCTTCTT
>CAYXGM010000013.1:43399-71588 GCA_964464555.1 uncultured Gemmatimonadaceae bacterium
CCTCGTCGGCTTCCTCGTCGGCCTCTTCTTCGGCTTCGGCTTCGACCTCGTCGGCTTCCGCCTCGTCGGCTTCCTCGTCGGCCTCTTCTTCGGCTTCGGCTTCGACCTCGTCGGCCTCCGCCTCGTCCGCAGCGCCGGCCTTCTCACCGGCTTCCTCCTCCGTGGCCTCGGAAGCTTCTTCTTCCGCCTCGCTCTCCGCTTCCTCTTCGGGGTCGGGCTTCGGAGGCTTTTTCTCGTGCTCCGATGTGATCTCGAGGACGATGCGGCGGTTCGAGGCGTCGGACTCGATGACCTTCAGGGATACCGGGTCACCGGGCTCCAGGTACTGGTCCAGCTCATCGGGATTCTCGATGCCCGAATGGGAACCCGGCACGAAGCCCTCGATGTCGTCTCCCAGATCCACGACGATGCCCTTGTCCTGGACTCGCGTGACCTTTCCGTCCGTCTCCACCCCGGGGGCGAACCGCTCCGAGATGTAGGGCCACGGATCATCCTGGATCTGCTTGAGCCCCAGGGAAATCCGCTTGTTCTCCGCATCCACGTCCAGGACCATGACCTGGACCTCTTCCCCCTTCTGGAGGATCTCGGAAGGATGCTCCACCCGCCGGGTCCAGCTCATGTCCGAAACGTGGACCAGGCCGTCGATGCCGGGCTCGATCTCCACGAAGGCCCCGAAGGAGGTGAGGTTGCGGACGGTCCCGTCCAGCTTGGTGCCCGTGGGATACTTCATGGGAAGGGCCAGCCAGGGATCCTCCTCGATCTGCTTCATGCCGAGGGAGATCTTCTCGTCCTTGGTGTCCACCTTCAGGACTACGGCCTCGATCTCGTCCCCGATGGAAACGAGCTTGGAGGGGTGCCGGACATTCCGGGTCCAGGACATCTCGGAGATGTGAACCAGACCCTCGACGCCCTTCTCCAACTCCACGAAGGCGCCGTAGTTCGTGATGGAAACGACCTTCCCTTTGACCCGGGCTCCCACGGGGTACTTCTTGTCGATCTCGGTCCAGGGATACGGCAGGAGCTGCTTGAGGCCCAGAGAGATCCGTTCCCGGTCCCAATCCACGTCCAACACCTTCACGTCCAGCTTTTCGCCGATATCCACCACCTCGGAGGGGTGTCCCACACGGCCCCAGGACATGTCGGTGATGTGAAGGAGTCCGTCCAGCCCGCCCAGATCGATGAACGCGCCGAAGTCGGTGATGTTCTTGACCACCCCTTGTCGGACCTGGCCCAGAAGGAGCTCCTTGACCAGTGTCGCCCGCTTCTTCTCCCGCTCCCCCTCCAGGATGACCCGGCGGGAGACCACGATGTTGCGGCGACGCTTGTTCAGCTTGATGATCTTGAAGTCGTAGCTCTGTCCAAGGAGGTCCTCGATGTTCGGGACCCTGCGCAGAGCGATCTGGGACCCCGGGAGGAAGGCGTCCACGCCCATGAGATCCACGGTGACGCCGCCTTTGATCTTCCGGACCAGCATGCCTTCCACCGGTCGGTCGGCCTCGTGGGCCTCCTTGATCTTCTCCCAGACCCTGAGGAAGTCGGCCTTCTTCTTGGAGAGAACGACCACACCTTCCTCGTTCTCCAGGCTCTCCAGGAGGACCTCCACCTCCTGGTCGGGCTCGATCTCCTCCGGGTCCTTGAACTCGTCCTTGGGAACCGAGCCCTCGCTCTTGAAGCCAAAGTCCAGAATCACCGAGGAATCGGTGACCCTGAGGACCCTGGCCTTGACGATCTCCCCTTCCTTGACCTCTCCGACCTGATCCTGGTGCTCGGAGAGGAGGGCCTCGAAGTCACCTCGGGTGAGATCGAACTCCTCCTGCCCGTAGGGATCGGAATAGATGTCTCCGGTGGCCGATGGGGCCGACGCATGGGGATCCAGCGCCGACCCGGTGAGACCCAGGGCCGAGTCGATCTCGGGAGCACCGGGCTCCACGGTGGCCGGGGGCTCTTCCTCGCCCTCCTTATCGGCATCGGGAGCCTCTTCCGCCGATGTCTCGCCATCGGAAGCAGCGTCCTCTTCAACCTTGTCCGCGGCTTCCGAATCGCCAGCGTCTTCCTTGCCTTCGGGGGAATCGGCTCCTTCGCCCTCGTCGGCCGCGTCTCCGGCGTCCTCAGGGGTCTCGGGCTCGGCTTCTGGGGAGGAAGCTGCTTCGGTGGGAGGAGTCTCACCCGTGTCCGTGTCCTGGGACTCGGCGTCAGGGTTGGGGTTGAGGGCTTCGTCCTTCGTGGATTCGCTCATGGTTCGCATTTTCTCCCAGGGCCTTTCGCCCTGAGAGACCTTTCGAGCCGGCTCCGGAAAACGGGCCGGGTTTAAATGAAGAAAGGCCCGAGGCGGTCCTCGACGGCCCTTCGGTGTACTCGTACCCACTGAGACCGGGGCGGAAACCCCGGAAAACCGCAGGGGGAAAGCTCTTTATCCTACCTGAGGCCCAGTTTTCAGTCAAGGTTTTTCGCGGCCCGCAGGATGACCTCCACCTGGGCCTCGAAGCTGAGGTTGGACGTGTCCACTTCCAGGGCGCCCTCTGGCTTTCTGAGCGGTGCGACCGCACGCCCCGAATCCCGGGAATCCCGCCTTTCGATGGACCGGGCTTCCCCCTCTACCTCGCCGGGACCGGGTGCACGAGCTTCCCGCTCCAGAAATCGGCGCCGGGCACGCTCTTTGAGCGTTGCCGTCAGGAAGACCTTCAGATTCGCATCGGGAAAGACCACAGTCCCCATGTCCCTTCCATCGGCCACCAGCCCACCCTTGGAAGCCGCCCTGCGCTGGGCATCCAGGAGCCAATGCCGCACCGCCGGAAGGGCCGACAGGGGCGAGACCTTCTCGGTCACCTCTTTCGTCCTCAGCTCCCTGGTGAGGACCCGACCGTCCAGGAGGACCCGGAGTTCCCCGTCTTCGGCATCCAGCCGGATGTCGAACCTCCCCAGCTCCTCCGGGGAGAGCTCGGACCAGCGTTCTTCGGGAATCTCTACCGATAGGAGCGCGTAGGTGAGGGCCCGGTAGAGGGCTCCCGAATCCAGATGAAGGAAGCCCAGACGACGGGCCACTTCCCTTGCCGTCGTGGATTTCCCCGAGCCCGCCGGGCCGTCCAGAGTGATGACGGAAGGACGCCGCACACCCTTTCGGAACCCTTCGCCCCCCCGTGTCTCCGGGGTCTCGGAAGGAGCTTGCCCGGCACTGCGGACGTGTTCACCGGCCCTGGCCAGAAGCTCCCAGAAGCCCGGGAAGCTCACCCCCACCACGCTCCTTCCCTCCACCCGGATCCGGTTTCCGGGAAGGGCGCCCAGGACGCCGAAGGCCATGGCAATGCGATGGTCGCCGTAGCTCTTGACCGCGCCCTCCAGGGGACCATCGGTACCCTGGATCTCCATCCCGTCTTCCAGCTCCTCGGCCTCCACCCCCACGGCCCGGAGGTTCTCCACCATGGCCTTCAGCCGGTCCGTTTCCTTAACCCTGAGCTCCCCGGCCCCGGTGATGCGCGTGAGGCCCCGGGCTCTGGCGGCCCCGGCGGCCAGGATGGGCACTTCGTCGATGAGCCCGGGGACCTCTTCGGCTCCCACCTCGCAGGCCACCAGGTGGGAGGGGGTCACCACCAGATCCCCCAGGGGCTCACCGGCGTCGCTTCCCCTCCGGTTCTCGATCTCGAGCTCGGCCCCCATCCGTCCCAGGACCGGGAGGAGGCCCGTCCGGGTCTCGTTCAGCCCCACACCTTCCAGGACCAGGGGCTCCGCTCCCTGCCTCAGGAGGCCGAGAAGAAGGAAAAAGGCGGCGGAGGAGAAGTCCCCGGGGACCTCCAGGTCCTGGGGCTCCAGGGACTCGGGGGGAGACGGCAGATCCACCTGCCAGCCCCCCTCCCCGGGCTCCGAAGTCACCCTGCACCCCGAAGCCGAGAGCATTCTCTCGGTGTGATCCCGGGAGCGGTGGGGCTCGACGAGGTGAACCGGGACCCGTCCCACCAATCCTGCCAGGAGGAGGGCGCTCTTGAGCTGGGCGCTGGCCACGGGAAGGCGATAGGTGAGCTCCGAGAGGGAGCCCCCACGAACCCTGAGAGGCAGCCGGTCCTCCGCCTCGAGGAAGGTGAACTCCGCGCCCATGGTCCCGAGGGGATCGGTGACCCGGGCCATGGGGCGCCTTCGGAGAGATTCGTCCCCGGTCACCACGGCGTCCAGCGGGGAACCTGCCAGAACGCCCAGCAGGAGGCGGGCTCCCGTGCCACTGTTCGCCAGGTCCAGAGTCCCTTCCGGGGGCCGGAAGCCACGGAGACCCACCCCTCGAAAACGGATCTCTCCGCCGGCGGCGTCCAGAGGTGGGATGGGCGCTCCCAGGGCCCTGAGGGCTCCCGCCGTGGCGATGGGATCTGCGCCGTTGAGGATCCTCCGAATCCGGTTCTCGCCCTGGGCCAGGGCTCCAAGAATGAGAGCCCGCTGAGAGACGGATTTGTCTCCGGGAACTCTGAAGTTCATGCCTCCTCCTCCCCGTTACCGGCGACCCACAGGGCCGTGCGGGCCATTCCCGCGGCAACGGCGTCGCTACGGCCTTCCTCGATGAGGGTCCGGAGCCCCGCCAGCTCCTTTTCCAGGGAGCTCAGGGCCGAGGGGAGCTCCGGGGGAGCGTGTCGGAAAAGATCCCTCCACATCCCCGGGGAGCTTCCCGCCAGCCGGGTCATGTCCCGCCCGCCGGGCCCCAGATCTTCCCGTCCGAGCCCCTCGGCCTCCAGGGCCAGGGCCAGGGCGTTGGCCGCAAGCTGGGGCAGGTGGCTGACCCACGTCATCAGCCGATCATGAGCCCGGGCTCCCAGGGGTTCCGGCCGGGCTCCCAGCGCCTGCCAGAATGCCTCCACCCTCCCTACCGTGATGGGAGGAGCCCCTCCCGGCACCATCCAGACCCTGGCCCCGGCGAAGAGATCGTCTCTGGAGGCGGAAAAACCCCTTCCCTCCCCTCCGGCCATGGGATGACTGCCCACATACCTCTCCGCCAGCCCCAGGGCGTCCATGCGGTCCCGAATGGGGGCTTTGAGGCTCACCAGATCGGTGACCACGGTGGTGGGTTCCAGGAGAGGGGCATGGGCTTTCATTAGTTCCAGGGCGGTCCCCAGGGGCGTGGCGTACACCAGAAGATCGAGCTCCCGGAGGAGGGCTTCCGGGCTCTCGACAGCTCGGTCCAACACCCCCAGGGAGAGGCCCGCCTCGAGCTCCCCGGGGTCGGTGGAGAGGGCCCTGACCTCGGGAGGGTCAGGAAGTTTCTTCAGGGCCCTGGCCAGCGATCCGCCCATGAGGCCGAAACCCGCCAGACCGACAGTTCCAAAAGGCACTGGGGTGGCGGGGCTCACGTGACGGGAACCATCTCGGGGGCCGGTTCGAAGACGTAGAGCAGGGGGACCCGGGAGAGCACGGGGTCCGCTCCGGCCCAGGAGAGGAAGATGGACTCTCTCCTGCGGTGATCCCCCAGCGTGGCAAAGGGCACCCGAAGGGTCAGGAGGCCCCGGAGTTCCGCATGGGTTCCCTGCCCGGAGAGTCGGGCCCGGACACCGTTTCCGAAGACGGCTTCGGCCAGGGCCAGGGCCCGCCACTGGGCCGACCGAAGCTCCCAGGGCCGGCGCTCGAGGCGCCTATCCAGGAAGGGATCCTGGTGCTCGGTGGTCTGGGGCAGGCCCGTGGATCCTTCGGCGCGTCCGAAAAGAAGCTCGTCCATGATGTTCCTACTCCTCTCCTACTACTCCGTCTCCGTTCTTCTCGGTATGGGGGCGATACCCCAACTCCAGGCTGATCCCGTCCCGGGCCACCTCCGTGCCGGGAAAAACCTCCCGCGCCTCCGCAAGAAGGCTGGAGACATCATCGGAGTAGCGCGCCGAGACGTGGGTCAGGAAGAGGCGATCCACGCCCGCCTCCCGGGCCACCCTGGCCGCGCCTTTCGCCGTGGAATGAAACGTCTCGTGGGCCCGCTCGGCCTCTTCCTCGGCGAAGGTGGCTTCATGGATGAGGAGATCGGCTCCCCGGGCCGCCCTCCCGGTGGAGGGCGCCGGGCGGGTGTCTCCGGTGTAGACCACCAGTCGTCCAGGCCTGGGTTCCCCCACCACCTCGTCGGGAGTGATTTCCCTGCCGCCGACCTCCACGGACTCGCCCCTGTGGAGCCGTCCGAAGAGGGGGCCCTCGGGGATCCCCAGATCCCGCGCCCGCTCCACGTCGAAGCGGCCCCGGCGCGCCTCTTCCCGCAGGGCATACCCCACGGCCGACGTCCCGTGCCGTACGGCGAAGGCCTCCACCTGGTAGTCCCCCATGGACACGGGATCCCCGGGGCTGAGCTCGTGGACGTCCACGGGAAAGTGGACCCGGTCCACACCCAGGAGAACGGCTCTGCCCAGCGTCTTTTCAGCTCCGGTGGGGCCGAAGATCCGGAGGGGCTCCTCCCTGCCCTGAAGGCCCATGGTCCGGAGGAGGCCGATGACGCCCAGAAAGTGGTCGGCGTGGAGATGCGTGATGAAGATGGACTTGATGCCGAACCCGGTGCCGTACCGCATCATCTGACGCTGGGTGCCCTCTCCGCAATCGAAGAGCATGAGGTCGCCCTCGCGCTGCACGGCAATGCCGCTGACGTTGCGCCCGACGGTGGGTCGGGATGCGGCGGTTCCGAGGAAGGTGATGCGGATCATGGGCCCTGCCCGTTCCGGGAGCTCGCTGTCGGGTTCCAGGGAGAAGGTAGCGACTCCTGGAGCCCTCCTCTACTGCCACACACGAAGAGTATCACCCGGAATGGTATCCCTGGCCTGAGCGCCGAGAGCCCGGGGCACGAGGACCAGGGAAAGGAGGACTGCGAGGAGCGAAGCCCGGCGATGATTTCACCTGTCAACTGTGATCCTCCATTTGTTGCGTTCCGCACCCTTTTCGGGGGCTCGTGACAGAAAGTCGCCGGAGCCGTATTCTCAGCCCGGAGGCCCTGACCTCGGAGCCACCGGTCAAGGAGATGAGGGCCAGCCGCCTCCGAAACCGGCCGGCCATGCAGCTTCCCACGGTCAGAGGCCATGGGCTGTTCGGTCCCGCGAGCACCACCGAAAAGGGAGAGATCATGCAAAGCCGCAGGCAGTTCCTGGGTGCCATCAGCCTTCCGACGGCAGCGGCCCTGGCAGGCGTCCCCATCCTCAAGCCCCCGTCGCCGGGGAGATGGCAAGCCCTGGCCGAGGAGCTTTCCGCCCATCCCGGGTCCCCCGGGAAGGTCGCTGCCGACGAGGACTTCTGGGCCCCGGTCCAGCGGGCCTTCACCGTGGATCGGAGTCTGGTGAACCTGAACAATGGAGGGGTCAGCCCCTCCCCTGCCTACGTCCAGGAGGCCGTGAAGCGACACCTGGACCTCTCCAACAAGGCTCCCACGTATTACATGTGGCAGATCCAGGAGCCGAAGAAGGAGGGAGTCCGGCAGGGCATGGCCCGACAGTGGGACGTGGATCCCGAGGAGATCGCTTTCACCCGCAACGCCTCCGAGGGGCTTCAGATCCTCCAGTTCGGCTTCGACCTCCAGCCCGGAGACGAGGTCCTCACCACCACCCAGGACTACCCCCGGATGATCACCACCTTCCGCCAGCGGGAGAGGCGGGACGGGCTCGTGATGACCCAGGTGGAGGTGCCCACGCCGGCAACCGATCCCGCCGAGGTGGTGAGGATCTTCGAGGAAGCCATCACTCCCCGTACCCGCATGATCCTCATCTGCCACGTCATCAACCTGACGGGGCAGATCTTCCCGGTCCGGGACATCGTGGAGATGGCCAGGGGCTACGACATCCCCGTCATCGTGGACGGAGCTCACGGGCTGGCCCACTTCGACTTCACCCTGGCCGAGCTGGGATGCGACTACTACGCCACCAGCCTCCACAAGTGGCTCTTCGCCCCCCACGGGACCGGCCTCCTCTACGTGAAGCGGGACAAGATCGCCGACCTCTGGCCCCTCATGGCGGCGCCGGAGAGGATGGATTCGGACATCCGGAAGTTCGAGGAGATCGGGACCCATCCGGCCGCCCCCTGCCTGGCCATCGGCGAGGCTCTCTCCTTTCACCAGAGCCTGGGGGGAGCCAGGAAGGAAGCTCGCCTCCGGCACCTGAGGAACTACTGGGCCAAGGCCCTCCTGGAGCACGACCGCTTCGTGCTCCATACCAGTCTGGACCCGGCCTTCTCCTGCGGGATCGCCAACGTCCAGCTCGAGGGCGTGGACACCAGCGCCCTCAACCGTTGGCTCTGGAACGAGCACCAGATCATCACCGTGGCCATCAACCATCCCGAGTTTTCGGGGCTGCGGGTCTCGCCCAGCGTCTATACCCTAAAGGAGGAGCTGGATCGCTTCGTGGACGCCATGCTTCATGCGGCCCGCCACGGCGTCCCGGCCTGACCCGTGGATTGCCGTCGCGCCCGGAGGCCCCCGCCTCCCCGATGCCGGAACCGTAGCCTTCAGGAGAACGTCATGCCGAACCGCTCTCAGATCCCCGTCCGCCGCCG
This sequence comes from uncultured Gemmatimonadaceae bacterium, assembly GCA_964464555.1. GTDB lineage: Bacteria > Gemmatimonadota > Gemmatimonadetes > Longimicrobiales > Gaopeijiaceae > CAYXGM01. The sequence goes on from CAYXGM010000013.1 coordinate 51,875, forward strand.
ATCCCCCCTGGGCATCGGCCTCGTCCTCCTCCTCGCCCTCCTGCCGGGGTCCCTGCGGAGCCAGGAGGCCTTCTCCATCCGGGAAGCCCTGAGCACCCCCTTCCCCTCCGGACTGGTCTCAGCCCCGAAGGCCGGGATGGTGGCCTGGGTCTTCAACGACGAGGGGGTCCGGAACATCTGGGTGTGGTCCAAGGCCGATCCCACCCCCCGCCAGGTTACCTTCTACACCGAGGACGACGGGCAGGGGCTGGGGAGCCTCATCCTGACGCCCGACGGCTCACAGGTCCTCTTCGTTCGAGGGGGTGGCCCCAATGCCGGCGGTGAGCTCCCCAATCCCCTTTCCTGGAGGGAATCGGTGGAGCGGGCCCTCTGGATCGTGCCCACGGCGGGTGGGGAGCCCCGGAAGCTGCAGGAGGGGGGCGGGGTGGTCCTCTCTCCGGATGGCACGAGGGTGGCCTTCACGGAAGGAAAGACCATCTACTTTCTGGATCTCGAGGAAGGGGCCGAACCCGAGGAGATGGCCACCATCCGGGGCGGCCCGGGCTCCCTCCGGTGGTCCCCGGACGGGAGCGGGCTGGCCTTCGTGAGCAACCGGGGGGACCACTCCTTCGTCGGCATCCTGGACCCGGAGGCCGATGCCGTTCGCTATCTGAACCCGAGCTTGAATCAGGACCGGGAGCCGGTGTGGAGTCCGGACGGCCGCTTCATCGCCCACCTCCGGGCACCCGGCGAAGAGCGTACCCTCCCCTTCTCCCCCAGACGGGAGGGGCTTCCGTGGTCCATTCGGGTGGTGGACGTGGAGACGGGGGGTGGACGAACCGTCTGGACCGCCGACGAGGGGCCGGGAAGCGTCTTCCACGGGGTGAGCGCCGAGAGCCAGCTCATGTGGGCCGCCGACGACCGCATCGTCTTCCCCTGGGAGGGCGACGGGTGGCTAGGGCTCTACTCGGTTCCGGCTTCGGGAGGCCAGCCCACGGACCTGACACCCGGATTCTTCGAGGCCCAGTACGTGAGCCTGGCCGCCGGGGGCGAGCACGTCCTCTACTCCTCCAACGAGGGAGACATCGACCGCCAACACATATGGCGTGTGCCGGTCACCGGCGGGGGTGCCGAGCTTCTCACCCCGGGATCGGGCATCGAGTGGGCCCCGGTTTCCGCCGACGAGGACGGGACGGTGGCCCTCCTGGCCTCCGAGGCCACGACGCCGGCCCGGCCCGAGATCCTCTCGCCGTCGGGGGAGAGGAGCCGTCTCCTCCCTCCCGATGCCTGGAGCGAGTTCCCCGCCGACGAGTTCGTGGAACCCAGGCAGGTGGTCTTTCCCGCTTCCGACGGACTGCCCATCCACGGCCAGCTCTTCCTGCCCCCGGACCACCGTGCGGGAGACCGGCACCCGGGCCTTCTCTTCTTCCATGGAGGATCCAGGCGCCAGATGCTCCTGGGGTTCCACCACCGGGGTTACTACCACAGCGCCTACGCCTTCAACCAGTACATGGCTAACAGGGGCTTCGTGGTCTTGAGCGTGAACTACCGGAGCGGGACCGGCTACGGCATGGAGTTCAGGGAGGCGCTGGAGTACGGCGCCACCGGAGCCAGCGAGTTCAACGACGTCATGGGCGCAGGGCTCTACCTGGCTTCCCGGAGTGACGTGGACCCTGACCGCATCGGCCTCTGGGGGGGGTCCTACGGGGGCTACCTGACGGCCCTGGGGCTGGCCCGGGCCTCGGATCTCTTCGCAGCCGGCGTGGATGTCCACGGGGTCCACGACTGGAATGTGGTCATCAACAACTTCGTCCCCAGCTATCGGATCGTGGAACACCCGGAGTTCAGTGAGCTGGCCTTTCGCTCCTCTCCCATGGCGGACGTGGACGGCTGGCGCTCTCCCGTCCTCCTCATCCACGGGGACGACGACCGGAACGTCCCCTTCAGCGAATCGGTGGATCTGGCCGTGGCTCTGACCCAGCGCGACGTGGAGTACGAGGAGTTGGTCTTCCCCGATGAGGTCCATGGCTTCCTTCTCCACTCGAACTGGCTCGCCGCCTACCGGGCCGCCGCCGATTTTCTGGATCGAAAACTCGGCGCCGGCCGATGAGAAGAAAGCGAGAAGAACCGACGATGAAATCGATGAGGAAGCACGCACGGATCTGGATTCTGGCAGTCCCCCTCTTTACCGCAGTCCTGGTCTTCGGCTGCGGCGGGGGCGGCTCCGAAGACGACATGGCGGTGGACCGGGACACCCTTACCCGGGCCCAGAAGGACAGCATCCTGAGCGAATCCCCCCTCCCGGGAGCCCGAGGGGTGGGGACGGCGCTGGAGGCCGCAGAAGCCGCCCGGGAGCGGGCCGAGGCCCACGACACGATTCACTGAAGCGGCAGTCGGGGTCCGGCGTCGGATTCCATAGGGACTTCGGGCCTCCTTCGGCGCACGGTGCCTGGAAGGCTCGCGGTTCAGGAGCCGTCGTCCCATGTTGGACTCGAGCTTGTCAACCTGGAAGGAGGATCTGCGATATGGCCGTCTTCAATCTCCTGGTGAACGGAGAGCGAAGGTCCGCTGACGTTCCCCCGGACATGCCGCTTCTGTGGGTCCTCCGGGATCATCTGGGCCTTACCGGTACCAAGTATTCCTGCGGGATCGCGTTCTGCGGCTCCTGCACCGTTCTGCTGAACGGGGAGCCCATTCGCTCCTGTGCCACGCCGGTTCAGGACGTGGGCGACCGCGCCATCATGACCATCGAGGGGCTTTCTCCCGATGGGAGCCACCCCCTTCAGCGGGCCTGGATCGCCGATCAGACCCCCCAGTGCGGCTACTGCCATCCCGGACAGCTCCTGCAGGCGCTGGCGCTTTTCCAGCGGAATCCTCATCCCACCGACGAGGAGATCGAGGAATACATGGCCGGCAATCTCTGCCGCTGCGGTACCTATCAGCGGATCAAGACGGCCATTCGCACCGCCGAGGAGGAGGGGGTCCGATGAGCAAAGCCGAGCTGACTCGCCGAACCTTTCTGAAGACCACCGGCACCGCCGGAGCCGGCCTGGTCATCGCCTTTCATGTGCCCCTGGGCAAGAGGCTCCTGGGACCCGAGACGGCCCCGAAGGACCTGGAGCCCAACGCCTGGATCCGCATCGCCCCCGACGGGCTGGTCCACGTGGTCTATGACGACCACGAGATGGGCCAGGGCAGCTCCACCGGCATCATGATGATCGTCTCCGACGAGCTGGAGGCGGACTGGGACAAGCTGGTCTGGGAGCCGGTCCCCACCGACCCGTCGAGCTGGGTCCGCTCCATCTCCACCGGCGGGAGCACCACCATCCGCCTGGGGTGGCGGCCATTCAGGACCGCCGCCGCCCAGGCCCGGGAGATGCTCCGCCGGGCGGCCGCGGAGCGCTGGGGCGTGGAGATCGAGGAGTGCGCCGCCGGCGGCCACGCCATCACCCACAAGGGTACCGGGCAGACGCTGGGCTACGGGGAGCTGGCCGAGGAGGCCTCGAACCTTCCCGTCCCCGACGATCCGCCCTGGAAGGCCCACAAGGACTTCGGGGTCATCGGGCACAGCACCGACCGCCTGGACCTGCCGGCAAAGGTCACGGGGCAGCACATCTTCGGCATGGATCTCCGGCTCCCCGGCATGCTCTTCGCCAGCGTGGAGCGCCCCATCCCCTTCCAGGGGAGCATCCGGAGCTACGACGACACCGCCGCCCGGCAGGTGCCGGGGGTGGTGGACGTCTTCGAGGTGGAAGGTGGCGTGGCCGTGGTGGCCACCGACACGTGGTCGGCCTTCAAGGGCCGTCAGGCCCTGGAGCTGGACATCGACCCGGGACCCTTCGCCGACCAGAGCAGCGAAACCCTCATGGAGCGGGGGCGCGAGCTGGCCGACGAGCCTGGCGAGGTGGAGCGGGAGGAGGGGGACTTCGAGGCTGCACTGGCCGGGGCCTCCCAGGTGGTGGAGGCCCACTACGATAATCACTTCCTGGATCACGCCCCCATGGAGCCCATGGTGGCCACTGCCCACGTGCGTGGGGACACGGTGGAGGTCTGGTGCCCCACCCAGAGCGCCACCTCCGGACAGCGGACGGCGGCCCGGGTGGCCGGGGTCCCCGTGGAGAACGTCATCTTCCACTCCATGCTCTCGGGCGGAGCCTTCGGGCGCCGGCTCAACTCTGACGACACCGAGTTCGCCGTGAAGGTGGCCATGAAGGTGGATGGACCCGTCCAGGTGGTATGGACCCGGGAGGACACCTTCCGCCACGGGTTCTACCGGCCCTACACCTACCAGATCCTCAAGGCGGGGCTCGGCGAAGACGGCTACCCCGTGGCCTGGCTCCACCGGATCTACGGGCAGCCCCCCCGGGGCACCACCACCGGAGGCGCGGCCAATCCCCCCTACACGCTTCCGAACTTCCGGTGCGACAACCACCTGGAGGAATGGGGCATCCCCATCGGTCCCTGGCGCTCGGTGGGGAATACCCAGACGGGCGTCGCCGTGGAATCCTTCATGGACGAGTGCGCCCACGCGGCCGGTATCGACCCTCTGGACTACCGGCGCCGCCTGATGCGGGAGGCCAACCCCCGCCTCCTGAACTGCCTGGAGATGGCGGCCGAACGAGCCGATTGGGGACGGACCATGGGTGAGCGGCAGGGCCAGGGCCTGGCGGCCTGGACCTGCTTCGGTGGCTACGCCGCCATGGTGGCCGAGGTCACCGTGGCTCCCGACGGCAACGTTGTCGTGGATCGGATCGTCGCCGCCATGGACCACGGCACGGTGGTGAATCCCGAGGCCGTGCGGAGCCAGATCGAGGGAGGCATCGTCCTGGCGCTCACCGCCGCCCTCAAAGCCCAGGTCCACATCGCCGACGGGGGGGCGAAGCAAAGCAACTTTCACGACCATCCCATCCTGGCCGTCGGGGAGATGCCCCACGTGGAGGTCCACTTCGTGGAGAGCACGGAGGATCCGGGAGGGGTTGGCGAGCCACCGGTTCCGCCTCCGCCTCCGGCCGTATGCAATGCCATCTTCGCGGTCACCGGGGTGCGGATCAGGGAACTGCCCATCGATACCAGCCTCCTCAGGGCCTGAGATGGCTCCCGTCTCTCGTCAGCAGTGATTCGAGAGGACCCGCTGATCCTTGTGACGAAGCCGGATGGAATCGAACTCGTGCAGTTTCGAAAGGTCTACCTCATCCCGGAACAGGGGCGTGTGGGCCTCGGTGAGGGGATGATTGAATCCCATCCTGTAGCCGCTTACGTACCAGTGATGCTGGGACAGGACGTGCTGAAGGTCGATGTCTTCGTAGCTGAATCCGCACTCGGGGTTCAGCATGGCCGTGACGACGGGAAGACAGCCTTCGTCCCCCTGATGCAGACCACGCCCATGGTACGCTCGTCAATGGCGTCCCGGACGTCGTCGGGATCGATGGTGAAGGTGTCCCGCGAGGGCTGGATGAGCCGGGGCTCGATGTCCATGTACTTGAAGAGCTTTTCCCATGCGGCCTGATAGCAGGACGAGATGACGAGGTTTGGTCGCAGTCCCAGCACGTCCTCCTCCGGCTCGAAGCTCACGTTCACATAGGAGGAGGTGTTCAAGCGCTGGTTGAAATCCAGAGCGTGCTGGTTCTCTAGGAATCCTCCATCAACCCCCGGGATTCCTCCAGTCGGGCCCGCAGTTCGGCGATTTCCCTCTTCAGGCTTTCGATCTCAGCAGACATGGACAGATCTCCTGGCCGAAGGAGCCGGCAGCGCGGCGGCTACTCCGGCAGCACGATGGTTCCCTTCTCCTGACGCACGATTGCCGGCGCATCCTCCAGGGATCCGATGGCGGCGAACCCTCCCGTGGCCTCCACGAATTCCAGGGCCGCCGTGATCTTGGGGCCCATGGAGCCGGCGGGGAACTCATCGGAAAGCTCCCGGAGCTCCGCAGGATTGGTTTTGTGGATGGACCTGGCCTCGGGAGTCCCGAAGCCCACCTGCGCCGCCGGGACGTCGGTGAGCATGACCAGGGCGTGGGCCCCCACCTCCTGGGCCAGGAGGGACGCGGTCCGGTCCTTGTCGATGACGGCCTCCACCCCGATCCACCCCTTCTCCGGGTCCTTCATCACCGGAATGCCTCCGCCGCCGGCGCAGACCACCAGGACCCCCCGGACCAGGAGGCGCCGGAAGATCTTGGCGGGAATGATGTCCCTGGGGAGGGGGGACGGCACCACACGCCTCAGGCCGTCCCCGTCGGGGGCCAGGCTCCAACCCAGGTTGGCGGCCAGGCGCTTGGCTTCCTCGGGCTCGAAGACGGGCCCGATGGGCTTGGTGGGGTTCTGGAAGGCCGGGTCGGCGGCGTCCACCTCCACCCGGGTGAGGAGAGTGAGGATCTCCCTCCCCGGGAGCCGATTCGAGAGCTCCTGCTCCACCAGGTATCCGATCATTCCCTCGGTCTCGGCACCCAGAACGTCCAGGGGATTCTGGAAGATGTCCGAATACGAGGCCTCCTGGAGGGCCAGGAGCCCCACCTGGGGACCGTTTCCGTGGGTGAGGACGACGTGGTGCTCGCGGGCCACCCCGGCGATGGACTCGCCGGCGGTGCGCATGTTCTTCCGCTGAACCTCGGCGGAAACCGGCTCTCCCCGCTTGAGGAGGGCGTTCCCGCCCAGGGCGATGACGACGATGAGTGGGTCCATGGGTGGCTCTTCTTCTTCAAGGGCGGGTGATACCGGAGAACCTCGCCAGGGCCGGGCCCGTTCCCGGCTCAGGACGATTGCGAGCCGGACGTGGCCCGCTCCCCGGAATCACTTGAATCCGAAGGGAGCCCAAGTCTAGAAGAGGTGGTGGGGGGGGGCAAGGCGCCCCGGCCCCTCCGGGTGACCATGCCGGAGGGGCGGTGCTGGAGGCACCGGAGTGCGTCAGCCGTCTACGCCCGTCGCCGCTGAACCCGAACGGCCAGGAGACCCAGAACGACAACCGTGAGTAGGGTCAGAAGGGAGGCACGCAGGGGAACGGGCGTGGCGGCGTGGAGGGGGCCCAGGTGCCCCTGGGCCCAACGACGGACCCAGGCGCCCATGGGCTCCCCGAAGGCCGCGTGGAAGGCCTCCTCGATGTCCGCTTCGGAGCTCCAGAAGCGCTGAAACCGCTCCCTGCCGTACTCCCGCTCCAGGTCCCAAAGCATGTAGGCATCCAGGGTGCCGAAGGCCCTCTCGGTGTAGCGAAAATCCGTCTCCCTGGCCAGGGGTGACCCGTCGGGGGCGAGCCCCCGGTCGGGGGGATTTCCGTACCAGTACGTGTTATAGCCTTCGGGCTCCGTGACCGCACGGAGGCAGGCGTCCTCGTCCCCCATGAGACAACTCTCCGCCGGGGGAAGGAGGTTGCCGCCCGACCAGAAGTACCCGAAGCGCAGTCCAAAGGGATCGCGGCTGAGGTCCACCGTTGTTTGCCCCGATGAACCGGTTCGCGGATGCAGAGCAGTGCGGCCGAAGGAGTAGCCAACGGACCAGAGCCACCGGAAGACGCCCTCTCCGGGGGGGCCGTATTTGGCGTGCAGGAGACAGGGACCAAGGGGGGCCGGAGCACCGTCCCGTCCCGGCGGCAAGGTCACCATATCCGTCCACTTCCGGTCCAGACCCATCCATTTTTCCTCGCCACTCCGGCGCAAGGGCACCACCCTGATGCAGTAGAGGTTGCCGGCGTCGTTGGAGAGGAAGAGCTCTTCCCGGGTGTTCCTCAGTCCCTGATCGGAGGGCGACCGGGGATGGGTCATGGCCCGGGCGTCCATGAACACCACCCCCAACGTCACCTGGGGCCGGGCAACACCCAGCTCGAGGAACTGCTCCCGAACGGCCTCACGCAGGCCGGAAGCGTACCCCTCGGGGGCGCCTTCGGGGAGGGCCACGGTGATCCCCTGTCCGGCGTCTCGGGCCGATCGGGCCAGGGAGGAGAGGCTGTCCCGCCACAGGAGACGCTGGTAGATGTAGGCCTGCCGGCGCATCTTTGTCAGGACCGTTCGGTGGGCCACGTACTCCGGGGTCCGGTGCCGGTAGAACCAGCTTCCCTGGATCCACTCCCCCTCGTGCCGAAGGGGAAGGGCCCAGCCCGTAATCAGGAGGAAGCCCCCCAGAACCACCGCCAGCCAGTGTTTCAGCCCAAACGCCATCTCGTGCTCCTGGTTGCGAGGGCCGCCATGAGAACGATCCACGCCAGCACCGACAGAGGCGTGCGGACCAGCCCTGCCCACGCGTTGGGCCGTGCCGCCAGAACCTGTCGTCGCCATCCGGCCATGAGGGAATCGGCGGGAACACCGGCAGCATCCACCAGCGCCTCCCTGAGAGATTCCGGCGCCCGGGCTCGGAAGCGCTCGAAGGCCCCATGGCCGCCGACCCGGAGGGCGTACCCCAGGAGGGAGGTCCTGGAGTTCTGCCCCAGGGGAATCAGCTCCATGAGAGGTCGTCGCTCCAAGAAGAAATCACAGGCCTCCTGGAGCCTCTGGTCGGAGCATCCGTCCCAGAGGGCCGCCTCCCTCTCTCCCCCGATGCGTGCCCCCCGCCGCCTGACGAGCTGTCTCCGTTCCTCGGGGGTGTACCATCGGGACAAGGCTCCCACGCTGTCGGCGATCCCCACGGCTTCCCAGCACCACCTGAGATTCCCCCGAAAACACTCCCGTGCCGCGTGGGAGGGAACGCTGACCAGCTCCCGGGCGGCCCACGGATCCAGGGCCGACGGCAGGCCGGGAAAGCCAGCTGCCCAGGATCCGATTTCCTGGGGCATCCCCTGGGCCAGGGCCGCCCGCAAATCCCTTGCAGCCGCCGCCCACAGTCGGGATTCGGGCAGGCGGGCATGGACCCTGACCCACCGGATGGAGCCACCCGGGAGCTCGGGACGTCTCCGCTCCCAGGAGCGGTGAACTACCCAGAGATAGGGCTCAATCAGTGCCTCTGAACCCTCGGCCAGGGGCCGATAGTCCGCCCAGGTGTCCTCCATGACCTCCCGGGCCAGCTCCCGCTGGTGGGGCTCGGCCGCCACCTGGAAGGGCCCCACCCGGAAGGTGTCCAGGACCAGGTTCCTCTTCTCGATCCTCCGCCGTTGGGCAGCCGCCTCGGCTGCGTCCTTCCGGGCAGCAAGCCGCTGGAGGAGGGGGGCCATGGACTCGATCCGGGCTCCCACTTCCCCGGCCATCTCCCGGGTCGGCCTGAATGTTTGTGCGCGGATCCCCTGGGGGAGGATCAGGGAGACCGCCAGATCCAGAAGCAGGAGGACGGGGAGTAACCGGAACCTGCTGCGAGGGTTACACATCGATCAACATCCAACTTCCGGTGACGACCTCGAAGGGACCGGGCCACTCCATGGATTTTTGGACCACCCACTCCATGAGGTTGAAGCTGCCGAAGTTGGGGAAGAAGGCCTCGGTCAGGAAATCCGTGAGGGCACCCCCGGCCACGGTGACGACCAAGAGACCCACGATGATCCACACCGCCGTCCTCATGGTCCCGGCGCCCATGGCGAAGAGGATGGCGTACATGATGAGAGAGGTGAGGAGGAAACGGACGGCCACGGCCGTAGGGTAGGCCCGGAGCCCCTCGGGGATCTCGAGGCTGGCCGTGGCCAGCAGGTTCCCGAACCAGACCGCCCCGAAAGGAATGAGAAGGAGCGCGGCCCCGGTTCCCATCTTCATGAGGACATACTGCCAGCGGGCCACCGGGAGGGAGAGGGGGTAGACGTGCTCCCCCCGGTGGTCCCAGTTCCAGGCGGTCAGAGCCACCGTCACGCCCGTGAGCGTAGCCAGGAGGGGGAACAAGGGCACCCAAATCTGGAGATTGTGGAGCATCTGGGCCCCCTGGATCGTGCTGGAAGCCCCCATCTCAGGGTTGGGCGTTATCCCCTGCACGGCCAGGAGGGGGAGGCCGAAGGCCGCCAACACGAAGGGAAGAAGACCGATCTTCACCCCTTTCCAGTGGACGAAGAGCAATTGTCTGAACACGACTAGTCCTCCCCTCTTTCGACGAAGACCGGTACCGGCTCCAAAAGGGCGTCATCCCAGCTTCCGTTTCGGCTTCTCCAGAGCTCCGGCCGAGCGGCCCGGAGGAGCTCCACGAATCCCTCTTCCAGATCCAGATGGACCACCTCCCGGACCGAAGCCCCCATGCCCGTGAGGAAGCCGGCCATGGTGTCCTCCCAGCCCTGTACGATCCAGGTCTCTCCCGCTGAGAGCCCATCGCTGGCCTGCCGCCCCAGGACCACGAAGGGGATCTCCGGGGGAGGCTCCGCCGGCGGATCCACCACCCGGATGCGCTTGATCTCGTTCTTGAAAATCTCCATGGGCATCTCGGCCAGCATGCGCCCGTCCTCCACCACGCCCACCCAGTCGCAGAAGCGCTCCAGCTCGTGAACCAGGTGGCTGGAGATGAAGACGGTGGCCCGGGTCTCGGAGACGTAGTCCACCACCGCCGCCATGACGTCCCGGCGCACCACCGGGTCCAGCCCGTCGGTGGGCTCGTCCAGAACCAGGAGCTCGGGCCGCTGGGCCAGGGCCAGGAGAATCATGAGCTTTCCCACCTCTCCCTTGGACAACTTCCCCACTCGGGCGTCGGGGTCCAGGCGGAAGGACCCGCGAAGCTCCTCCCCCCAGCGCCCGTCCCAGTCGGGATAAAAGGCGCTGTGGAAGCGGATGACTTCCTCGACGGTGAGGCTCGTGTAGAGGTGGGGGCGTTCCGGTACGTACCCGGTCCGGGCCAGGATCTCGGGGAGCTTGCCGGGAACCGTCCGGTTCAGGACCGTGATTTCCCCGGCGTCCGGCTTGGCCATGCCCATGAGAAGGCGGATGGTGGAGGTCTTCCCCGACCCGTTGGGCCCCAGGAACCCGTAGATCGCTCCCCGGGGAACCGTGATGTCCAGCTCCTGCAGTGCGAATCCCTTGCCGGGCCGCCAGTTGAGCCCCCGGATCTCGATGGCGTTATCCATGGACTTCGCTCCCGATCTCTTTCAGGAAGGCGTCCTGTAGCTCCCGTGCGCCAACGCCCAGGCGTGCTCCTTCCTCCAACAATCTCCGAACAAGGGCCTCGGCCGTGAGCTTCTTCTCCGCCTCACGGCGTTCTGCGCTCACCTCCTTGACGAAGGTCCCCGCGCCGTGCCGGGTCTCCACGAAGCCCTCGGCCGCCAGTTCCTTGTAGGCCTGGGCCACAGTGGCGGGATTGACCCTCAGGCGCCGGGCCAGCTCCCTGACGGAAGGGAGGGCTTCACCCGGACGGAGTTCCCCTGCAGCAACGGCAACCCGGACCCGGGCGGCGATCTGCCCCCAGAGAGGGTTGGGACTTCGGGGATCGATGTCTTCGAACATGGGCCGGCCTCAGTGTGTCGGTGTTACGGTACACTAAGACACCCGAGGGAGGCGCGCAAGGGTTCTGTTCAGAGCATGGGGCCGGGGTGGGGAACCCGTCCTGGTCTGTCGCCGCCCGGCACCTACGAACCGTCGTCCGCGGACTCCACGGCGATCTCCAGCGCCTCCGTCAGCTTATCCCTGTAGATGGGGCAGGTCACGAGATCCTCGCCCTCGAAGACCCGCTGCATCCGGAAATGGGGGCAGCCTCCGTCACAGACGGGAAGGAAGAAGCACTCACGACAGAGGGGATCGTCGAAGGGGGACACGCCCTCCATGTAGCGACCCAGGAGGGGGAGGTTCCAACCTCCTCCCCCGAACACGCTCCCTACCACCCTGTCCGGCTCTCCCAGGTCCTGGGTGCACTTGTAGAGCTCGCCCTCCGGGCCGATGAGAAAGCTGTTCCCTGCCAGGGCCATACAGCCCGATTCCCGGACGGGATAGAACAGGCCGCCCTCCACCTCCCCACGCCGGTACATCTCGAAGAAGAAGTCCGCCTCTTCCCCCTTCGTGAAGCGGCAGGTGGAATCGGGATGCCGGATGACCCCGTGATCGACGATTCCCGGGTAGACGGCCACATCTCCTTCCGGGAGACACCGGGACAGCTCAGACCTCACGTCGCTGAACTCCTCGGTATTCTCCCGGTCGATGTTGACCCGAACCACGAGCTTCCCCCCCCACCGCCCCATTAGCTCCCGGAGGTTGTCGAGAATCGTGTCGTAGGTTCCGCCGTGGCTGACGTGGCGCCTCCTCCCGTCGTGGGTCTCCCTGCCACCGTCGAGGGTCACCTGGATGGTGTCGATGTCCAGCCGGTCCAGCTCCCCGATGACCGGGTCCTGGAGCAGGTATCCGTTGGTGACCAGGACGGCCGTCGATGGAAGACCCAGGGCCTGGAGCCGCTCCGTGAGACTCACGATGGTCCGGAAGCGAAGGAGGGGCTCGCCCCCGTACCAGCAGAGGGAGAGTCGGCGGACACCGGGAAAGCTACGGACGAAGGAGACGATGGCCTCCTCTGTCCGGGTGTCCATGTGGACCGGCCTTCGAGACCTCTCGTAGCAGTAGCTGCAGTCGAAATTGCAGCCCAGTGTGGGGGCGATGGTGAGGGCCAGATGAGAGGGATCCTCCCGCTCGCTCCGGTCCCGGAGCCGAATAACCCTGAGGAGGTCGTCCTCCTCCCCTTCCAGGACCAGAACCTTGGCTAGACGAAGCTGAACGAAGAGGCCGGGACGGGTCGTGAAGTCATAGGAGTCCGGGGCCCGGCGGATCTTCTCCAATTCACCCAGTAGGTCGGGATCCACCCGGGCCAGCGTACTGGACAGAGCGTTGAAGAGGAGGCACCCGTGCTCTTCCGAGTGGACGATCCGGTTGAAGCGGGACCACGCGAGGGTCATTCCACCGGCTGGCCGGAGGGACGGCATCATGAGAAGAGGATGGAAGCGGCGCGATCCATCTCCGCCCGCCTTCTCTCCGACTCCGAACGCTGGGGGAAGCCCCCCCGGAGTTGGAAGGGGGGAGTGTGCCGGACGATGGTCAGCAACTCTTCGTTTATCGACTTCACAGGCAAAACGGATGAAAGAGCTGCCAGAGGGTCACGGATGATGGCCTGCCGGTATTCGGGATCCACCGAAGCCCGGGCTTCCACGACCTCGACAGCCTCTTCCAGGGCTTCTCGCGAGAGGGGTGCCATGAGAACGCCAGGTCTCCTGGGAAGAAAGAAACAGGAGGATCCGCCGAGGCCGAATCAGGCTCCGACATCGACGGATACCTCCTCTTGGAAGAGACCTGTCTAGAAGCCGAACACTCCCGAGCAGATCCTGATCACGCAGTCACAAAGAAGGCCGCCACCCGCGACCGCATCCAACTCCTCGTCCGAGAGCTCGGATCTGGCCGTGTCGTATTCCTCCTCGGTGAACTCGAACCCCTCCGCCTCCAGGATGGCTCTCACCTTCTCCTGGTCGGCGTCCTGAAGAGACTGGCGGAACTCCTCGTCCTTCTTGAATCGATCGACGAAAGCTCGAGCGCTTTCCAGTGACATGTTCGTGTTCCTCTCGCGACTTCTCAGTTGATGTCGACCCCAGGAGGGTTACCAATGCGCCGCACAGAGTGTCACTCCCTTCGGGTGAGGGCAAGGCGAGGGGGGGAGGGAGGAGCCGGCCCGTGATTACTGAACTTTGATTGATCTATTTGGTCCGGCGCAGGCCGAAATTCCACGGATACGCCTCCTGTGAGGAATTCTTCCCCGACGACCTCGACCAGCCTCAGGAGCCCGTAGGGTCCTTCTTTTTCTTTCGAGGTGGTGGACAAGCCCGCACGGCGGCAGTTCTCGCCGTCGTACGAGCGGCTCCCACATTCATGGGAAGAGGTCAAGGCATTCCCTCTCCTCCTTGTGCTCCAACAGCATCCGGATCGTTTCATGGATGTCGTCGGGTTGGATCACGACGAGGTCACCCGTTACGGCCAGGGCAAATGCAGCTTCGATCGCTTCTCTTTCTTTCAGAATCACCCGGAGTCTTTGCTCAGGGAGCCCCGCCCCCAGCGCTGCGGTTCGCATGATCTCGGCCGTCTCCCCCAAGGGCCTGTCACGGGGGTCGGAGTCCTTGATGATCAAATCGGTGTAGATACTTGCAGCGGTTTCGCCGAGACGAATGATATCCTCGTCCAGCCGATTGCCTGTGCCCGAAATCACCCCGATCCGACGATGTCCCTGGAGACGTTTTTCGGACAGAGATGCCACGACCTGGTTGAGGGCCACGAATGCCGGGACATTATGCGCGTAGTCGATGAGGTAGTCGACCCCCGCAACCTCGAAGAGGTTCAGACGTCCCGGCGACTGCCCGATGGAGGGTGTGAAGGTCGAGAGGCCCGTCTTGAGGTCCTCGATCTTGAGACCGAGCAGGGCATGGGCAGTTGCGGCCGCAGCCAAGGCGTTGGACACGTTGTAGAGGGCCTTCCCCCCGAGGGTGATCGGAACCTCGAACACCTTGACGATCGGAGCAATCGGCGACGGCCCCTCGCGCAGCACGAGGGAGGTCCCTTCCATGGTGAAAACCGTCCCACCTTCGGCTAGATGGCGCTGGACTGCCTCGGACTCGGGGTGGAGCGAAAAGAGGACGACCGGAGCCCGCGCGTCCTCTTTCATGGCCAGGACTCGCGGATCGTCCGCGTTGAGGATGACCCGGCTTTTCTCCGGGTGCACCGCATCGGCAACAACCCGCTTGACCACGGCGAGGTCGTCGACATCCTCAACGTCGTCGAGCCCCAAATGGTCCTCGGCAACGTTGAGGACCACCGCCACGTCCGAACGGTCGTACCCGAGGCCTCTGCGGAGGATTCCTCCCCGCGCAACCTCCAGCACTGCGGCATCGACAGTGGGATCGCGGAGGACGACGCCCGCGCCCTCCGGTCCCGCATAATCGCCCTGCATGACGGTGTGGGTTCCGATCTTGATCCCATCGGTCGTGGTCGAGCCGACGCTGCGGCCCACGGTTCGGAGAAGATGAGCGATCAATCGGACCGTCGTCGTCTTCCCGTTGGTCCCGGTGACGGCCGCGAGGGGAATTCTGCCTTGTCCGTCGCCGGGGAAAAGCATGTCGATGACAGGAACGGCCACCTGCCTGGGTCTTCCCTTCATCGGAGCAAGATGCATGCGAAAACCTGGAGCAGCATTCACCTCGACGACTCCTCCGCCGTTTTCGTTGATCGGAGTCTCAAGGGTAGGGGCGATGATGTCGATCCCCATGATGTCGAGATCGATGAAGCGGCTGACCCGTTCCGCCAGGAACCGGTTAGCCGAATGCACAGTGTCCGTGACATCTTCGGCCGTCCCCCCCTTTGACAGATTCGCGGTAGACTGCAGACGGACAACCCGGCCCTGCTCTGGAATGGAGTCAAGATCGAGGTCGGACGCCCGCAGGAGGCTGAGGGTCATGGCATCCGGTGTGATATAGGTCAGCACCTTCTCGTGTCCGAATCCCCTCAGTTCGTTTCGGTTCACCGCTTCGATGAGATCCCGGATGCTATGCTCCCCATCGCCTTCGACATGGGCTGGGGTACGCAGGGACGCAGCCACCATCTGGTGGCCGATCACCAGCATGCGGAAGTCGAACCCTTCGAGGAATTTTTCTACGACGACCCGCGGATAGATGTCACTGGCACTCTGAAAGGCGGATTCCAGGTAGTCCTCACCGGCCACGCGTACCGAGATCCCACGCCCATGGTTTCCAATTAGAGGTTTCACTGTCACCGGAAAGCCGAGCTCCTTGGCTGCCTTGACGGCCTCCTGAGGAGAATCGACGACCGATCCCTTCGGGACCGGGATGCCAGCACCGGCCAGCGTGGTCTTGGTCAGG
This sequence comes from uncultured Gemmatimonadaceae bacterium, assembly GCA_964464555.1. Taxonomy (GTDB): domain Bacteria; phylum Gemmatimonadota; class Gemmatimonadetes; order Longimicrobiales; family Gaopeijiaceae; genus CAYXGM01. The sequence continues at coordinate 67,562 of CAYXGM010000013.1, forward strand.
AATTTGTCGTCGGCGATCTCCACAGCGAGAGCCGAAGTACCCCCCGTCATCGTCGCCTGGATTCGCCTCTGTTCCGCCCCCCAACCGAGCTGAACCAGTGATGCTTCGTTGAGGCGGAGGAATGGAATATCCCGCCCGGCAGCCTCCTCCACGATCGACCTCGTGGATGGTCCCAGCATACTCTCCTCGCGAATGTTGCGGAGCCGCTGGAGGATGGGTTCGATGTCGAGAGATTCCTCCCGCGTTGCAGCCTCAACGATCCGAAATGCCTGGAGGCCAGCCTCGATTCCCGCCCGCTCGTCCCGATAGCGGTAAACGACATGGTAGACACCAGGCACGGAGGTTTCCCTCGTCTTTCCGAATCCAACCTCCATTCCTGCCAGGCATTGGAGCTCGATGGCCACATGCTCGACGACGTGCCCCAGCCAGGTTCCCTCCACCATGCGACTCTTGAATCCGCCCACGCGCCCGACCCCGCATCGATGTTCATAAAGTGAGGGCAACAGGTTCATCAGGAAGTCTGTGAATCCCGGGAAGCTGGTCGTCGGACGGTCGGCGAAGCCCTCGAGATCGAGCCTCATGTAAGCGGTCGGAAACCGCGACCACATGTTGGGCCCGCGAAGGGCGCGCTGCTCCAGGATCCTCATGGTCCCTCAACGGGCTTTTCGCCTCCTGCTCGAACGGCGGGTTTCCGAGCGGGAGGAGGTTGGAAAGTGCGGGTTTCGAGGTCGTACCCTGCACCGGAACTGATTACATGCAATCTCACGTCCTCTACTGAGAACGTATCCAGATGTTCGACACCGGACACATCCGTGAAGCCGATACTCGACCCGTCCACGACGATCACCAGACCGCTCCCCGCCACCTTGAACTGTCCCCCGCCTGTAAAAAGGACGCCCGTGTCTTCGCCGAGGCCGATTCCCACCAGGCGCGGATTGCTGGCCACCACCTGGATCAGACGGCCCATCCGGCCTCGCGTCAGGAAGTGGGTATCCACCACTGCGTTTGAGATCAAAGCGATTCCACCGGTCATCATCACGGCGCCCTTTCGCAGGGCCTCCGGTGATTCCCCGTCATAGATAATGGTACTGGTCAGTGCAACCGCGCCCGCCGAGGTTCCGGCGACCAGTCTCTTGTCAATGAAGAAATGGTGGCGGAGAGCTTCCAGAAGCGGTGTCGCGCCTAGAATCGAGGTGATGCGGAGTTGATCCCCCCCGGAGAAGAAAATGGCGGTGCACTCGGAGATTCGCTCGAGGAATTCTGGGGCCGCCGCCTCCGTCCGCGTCCTGATATGCATCGGTGCCGCGTAACCCACACCGATCTCCCTGAAGGCCCTCTCGTATGCTTCCCACACCTGTTCGGGTTCAGAGGAAGCTGTCGTGATGACTTCGATTCGTCCGGCTGCTCCACCTGCTTCTGCGGAAACGATCCTGAGGACCTCCATCTCCTCGGTCTTATCCTCATTGCCCCCGATCAGGAAGAGTTTTCCAGTCTTCTCCATGGATGACCGGCCTTTGGGGAAATCTCTGTCGTTCTTTTTCGGCATTGCGCCTAAGGCCTCAGGACTTCGGTTGAAGGGGGAGAGACATCACCAACCCGGAAGGAGGACTCACGTTCCGAGTCGACGAGGCCAGCGGCCGGGATAGCCATCTCTTAACATAACCAGGGCTCTGGTCTGCGAACAAACTCCAATTCACGAGGGTCCCGGCTCGGTCCCTGTGGCTCGTGTGGGTTCCGGAGAATCCGGCACCAGTTTTCCGGAAATGATGGCACCAGGGGCTTCATTTCTTGACCAGCCTCGCCCCCCCGTCCACTTTTCCCCAGCAGCCTCAGGAGCCCGTAGGGTCCTTCCTTTTCCTTCCCAGTTGACCCCGAGGGACGCATGGCCAGACTCCGTATCTCGGTGATCGACCTGGTAGCCAAGGCCCCCACCAGCAGGATGTGGGGGCGCATGATGAACGCGAACTTCGCGAGCATCATGACCCAGGTCGTGGCCCTCTGGTGTGAAGAAGAAGGGCATGACGTCACCTTCATCTGTTATACGGGAAGCGGCTTCGAGAGCCTGATGGAGGAGGTCCCCCAGAGCGTCGATCTGGCGTTCGTCGGAGCCTTCACCCAGGCGGCACTGCCGGCCTACGCCCTGAGCAGCTTCCTTCGTTCCCGGGGAGCCGTGACGGCCCTCGGGGGGCCCCACGCCCGCTGCTATCCACATGATGCGCAGAGGTACTTCGACTACGTCCTGGGTTTCACCGACAAAGAACTCCTCCGGGAGGTGTTCAAGGACGCTGCGCCCCACCGCCCGGTCGGCCTGAGCCTCTCCGCCCAGACCCAGCCTACGGCCCTCCCCGGGGTTAAGGAGCGGTGGAAGTTCGTCGATCAGACGCTCAGCAAGGCGCCCTTCTTCAAGATCGTTCCCATGATCGGGAGCCTGGGATGTCCTTATAGCTGCAGCTTCTGTATCGACTCCCAGGTCCCCTATCAGCCTCTCCCTTTCGACGTTCTCAAGGAGGATCTGCGCTTCCTGCTGGGGAAATTCAAGCGACCACACGTGGGCTGGCATGACCCGAACTTCGGCATCCGCTTCAATGACTACATGGAAGCCATCGAAGAGGCCGTGCCCCCGGACTCCATCGACTTCATCGCCGAGAGCAGCCTCTCGCTCCTCTCCGAACCCCACGTTCTGCGGTTGAAGAAGAACGGCTTCAAAGGAATCCTCCCGGGCATCGAATCCTGGTACGGGATGGGCAACAAATCGAAGACGGGCGCGAAGCAGGGAATGGACAAGGTCCGTCAGGTATCGGAGCAGTTCAACATGCTTTCCAGGCACATCCCCTTCGTGCAGGGAAACATCGTGTTCGGGCTCGACTGCGATGAGGGGCCCGAGCCCTTCGAGCTCACCAAGACGTTCTTCGACATGACCCCGGGCGTGTTCCCCTCCTATTCGCTCCTCACCGCCTTTGGACAGGCCGCGCCCCTCAACCTGGACTACCAGGGGTCAGGCCGGGTGTTGCCCTTCCCGTTTCACTTCATGAACAACAACCAGGCCATGAATGTGAAACCCAAGAACTACGGGTGGACCGAATTTTACGATCGCCTCATCGATGTGCAGGCCCATTCGTTTTCCTGGCGGGCCATTGCTCGGCGCCACCGGGCCACATGGTCGCTCATCCCGCGCTGGATGCACTTTCTCCGAGCGGTGTCCTCAGAGGGAGCCGGCCGACTCAAGCACTACAGGAGGGTTCGTGGGTTCCTGGATTCCCACCGGGATATCAGGGACTACATGGAGGGAGAAACCAGCGAGCTGCCCGAGTTCTACGCCCACTGGATCCAGAGGGACCTGGGGCCCCTGTGGGACTGGCTTCCAGACGGGGCGATGTACCACGACCCGAACGCCTACTTGAAGGATACTGCGTCGAAGGTGGCCCTGGGGGGACTCGAGGCGGATTAGCTAGAAACCGCGCTGCAGCCCTCGAAATCGCCGAACCGAGGGGGATCTATGCTTATGACGCCTATATGATCGCATGTGCGGAGAAGTACCGGTGCCCGCTCCTCACCCTGGACAAAGGACTCATCCGGGTCGCCAAAGAGGCTGGAATCGACGTATTGGAGGTGAGTTGAAATGAAAGTGTACACATACTCCGAGGCCCGCCGGCGATTCGCAGCGATCCTCGATGAAGCACGGTCCAGAGGCTCTGTACTCATTCGACGCCGGGATGGCCAGAAATTCGTGCTCCAGCCGGTGGAGGATTCGGGGTCTCCTCTGGATGTCCAGGGCCTGGAACTGGGATGGAGTCGGGAGGAGATCGTCGCCGCAGTACGGGAGGGCCGCGAGCGTTAGCCGCAGGATGGAGGCGGTCGAGGAACAAGGCCGGATCGTCCAGAGTACCGTGGGCCCGATCCCGCCTGTCCTTATCCGTTGACTACCTCGGTCAAGACACCCACATGCCGGGGGCGGGACTCGAACCCGCAAGGGATTGCTCCCGGGGGATTTTAAGTCCCCTGCGTTTACCCGTTTCGCCACCCCGGC
>CAYXGM010000014.1:0-68993 GCA_964464555.1 uncultured Gemmatimonadaceae bacterium
CTGTCCTACTGGTTGGATGCAAGAGGAGTTCCCCGGGATGGCCGGGGGGGCTTGAAAGGTGAGGAGCGGCACCACAGCAACGAGCACCCGGATCGAGGTGGCGGAGGGCAGTGGCGCGCTTCGCTTTTTCCGTCCCGACGGGGAGCCCATCCCGGCGGTGCCCGAGCCCCCGGCCCTGCCCGCCGATCCCCCGGCGGATCTGGTGCGGCGGCATCGACGGCGGGGCATCGATCCGGGCGCCTGGACCGCCACGCCCCTCTGGCAGGGAGAGACGCTGGACCTGGGCCTGGCCATCGATATGCTGCGGGGGCTGGGGGGCGGGAGGGGCCCGACGGATCCAGGTGAGGACGATTGGGACGGTTGTGCCAGGAGGTGAAGCGAACCCGGACCCCTCCACCGAGGCCGGGGTACGGTTTCGCTCACTCCCAGACGAGTTAGAGGTAGGCAGGCGATCGGTATGACGGCACAGACGCACACCGGGGCGGATCCCCGGTTCGTTCGGCATCTCATGGAGGAGGACGGCGCATTTTCCCGTCTGGACGAGCGACCGGACACGAAGTTCTACGCCAAGGAGCGGATGGTCGAGCACCTGGACACCACGGCCCTCGAGACCGTGGAGACGCTCATCGGCTCCCTGACCATCGAGGAGGAGCCGGCCATCCTGGACCTCATGGCCTCCTGGGACTCCCACATTCCCGGATCCCTGGATCCCTCCCGTGTGGTGGGCCTGGGACTGAATCCCAGGGAGCTGGAGGCCAACGAGTCTCTGACTCGCCGGGCCATCCAGGACCTGAATGCGAATTCCGACCTTCCCTTCGACGACGAAGGGTTCGACCTGGTGACCAACGTGGTCTCGGTGGAGTACCTTACGGATCCGGTGGCCGTCTTCAAGGATGTGGGTCGGGTGCTGAAGCCCGGCGGCCTGGTGCTGATCGTTTTCAGCAACCGCTGGTTTCCCCCCAAGGTGGTGCGGGTCTGGGAGGATGCCTCCGAACACGAGCGCATCGAGCTCGTCCGGGAGATCCTCCGCCGGACCGGGATGTTCGACGAGAGCGGGGTCTTCATCTCCGTGGGCCTTCCCCGGCCCGCCGATGACCGGTACGCGGATGAAGGGGTACCCAGCGACCCGGTTTTTGCCGTCTTCGCCGAGAAAAAGGGCGGCGACGAGGACCGGCCTCTCCGCCCCGTCCCCGAAGACCCGGCGGAGCTGGCCATGGACCGGGCGGTGGTGGAGGCCAGGAAGCGGGACGTGGCCCGGACGGGACTCTGCCCCTACTGCCAGGAGCCGTTGAGCCAGTGGGAGGTCCCCGACGACCCCTGCATCGACTGGAACAACGAGTACCTCCGCATCTGCTTCAACGATGCCTGCCCTTTCGTGGTCCGGGGATGGCGCTTCATGTGGGACCAGGGCATCGAGGGCCACAGCTACCGCTACCTCCTCAACCCCGAGACCGGGGGCTCCACCACGGTGCCCATCCGGGGGCTCAACGACCTGAGGCCGGGGATCGTGGGGGTGGGGTAGGACCTTACTTCTTCCTCCTCCTGAGCTGAATCGGCGCCTTGGCCTTCTTCCTGAACTTCTGCTCCCACCAGTTCTGATAGACGTCAACGCTGAACATCACGCCCTTCCAGATCAGGACCAGCCCGCCCAGCGCCAGCACCAGGGCTTTGACGCTGATCTCGGCTTCGACGTGGATGCCCAGGAGGGCGTGGTCCACGGACATGAACACGTCCACGGCGAAGGTCAGAAGCCAGCTCACCATGGCCAGGAGGATGATGCGGAAGAGCATGGCCAGGACGAGCCCCACCTGCACCGCCAGTGCCTGTTTCCGGGGCGGAAGCTTGTTGGCCAGGAGAGTCTCCGGTCGTCCGGTCCGCTACCCGTCTCGGAGTACCGAACGATTGACGGCGGAGTTCCGCTCCCTCACACTTGGCTATATGTGCCCCCGCGTGTCTGTTCACCCTTCGCAAGAAGCTGTTTCCGGGAGTGTGCTATGCCAGGCCGAAACGATCCATGCCCGTGCGGCTCGGGCAGGAAATACAAGCGGTGTTGTATGGAGAAGGACCGGGAGGAGGCTCCGGGCCTGACGCTTCCGCCGGATGTCCGAAGGGAGGCCCTGGAAGCGACGACCTGGGAGGCGGACATCCTTCCCATCCCCGGCATCCGCCCCGATGAGCCGAACGCGGGGGCGGTGGTCTCCCTGGTCGTTGCCAGTGGCATTGTGGTTCAGTCCGACATTTTCGGCCTCGAAGTGCACGAGGATGAGGAGATCGCGGAGGTTATCGAAGAGAAAATCATGGAAGCCGGGCGAACGCTGGGCTCCCTCCCGGAACATGTCCGGGTGGCGTACCAGGCAGTGGCTGAACACCTTCTTCCCCGGTTGGCCACCCGGGGGGTGGAATCGGTGGAAGCCGAGCCCTTCCTCTACCTGAGCCACGCGGCGGCGTCTCTCTTCGAGGAGCTCGATGGAGGGGGCATCTGGCCCCCGGTGGGACTCCGGGAGACCTGGCGGGCGTGGGGACGGACGGACGAGGAGATCGGGAGGCTTTTTCGAGCGGCGTCGTCGTATTTCCGGAGTGCGCCGTGGACGGCTCTGGATGGAGATCGGCCCCTGGTGGCCGTGATGCCCGAGGACCGTCGCTGGGTATGCTCGGTCCTTGGCCAGGCGGGACAGGAATTCGGGCTGGGGCTCTACTCCGAGATGGATGATTTCCTGGATCTGCTCGAGTTGGACGAGGAGTGGTTTCCGGATACCCGGGAAGGACGATCTTATGGTCTCCTCTTCGACAACCGCGGAGGTCTGCCCCCCAAAATGCAAAGGGAGGTGGCGAGCAAGGGTTGGGAGGTGGCGTCCCCGGAGGCCTACCCCTCCCTGTGGAGCATGGGCAGTCCCGGCGGCGCCATGTGCCGGGCCGACTGGGACGACATGGTGACCCTCCTGGAATCCATCCCCCGGTTCACCTCGGAACTGGAGGCGCCGGCCACCGATGAGACGGGGGTGGTCTGGGAGGATGAGGAGACCGGCGTGAGCTTCCTCCTCCTGCCCTGGGGTGCCGGGTTGGAGGTGCTGGAGCCGATGCATCTCTCCCCCGGAGGGCCGAAGGGGCCCGCCGCAGACCCGGAGGCTTCCCTCAGGACCGTCCCGTGGCATGGGGACGATGAGGCCGAAGGGGAAATGCTTGCCGAGTTCGGAGACTGGCTTTACGCTCGCGGATTGTCTGACGCCACCGTGACCAAGCACGTCAAGAACGCGGATGAACTTTTCTACTTCCTGCGGGAGGACTCCGGAGTTCCCCTGGAGGCGATTCACGAATACGACCTCCGCAACTTCCTCCACGACTGGGTCCCCAGGAAGAGTGGCCTCGGGGTGACCCGGATCGAGAGCATTCCGGTCTCTCTGGGACATTTTTTCGACTTCCTGGCCTACCGCAAAGGGCTCCTTCTGGATTGGGGAAAGGATGTCCTGGCGGACCGGGACTATTACCGGGACCGGGTCGGGCGATGTCCCCGAGGAGGCTTCTGGGACGCGAGCACCCGGGAGTGGCTGCAGGAGTTGACCCTGGATCTCTACGCCGGAGTCCTCCTCCCCGATGCGCGGTTGGGTGAGGATGAGGAATGGGGAGCGACGATGGGGGTCAAGGAGTGGAAGCTTCACCAGGAGTTGCAACGTCGCTGGTTGATCTGGAGGGAAGAGTTGATCGGAGAGGGCCTCACGAGTCCCGGCCCCCTCCGGTCCGAGCTCGAGGTCAGGCAGCGGGAGTGGGAGACCCGGCCCCACCCCGACCACGACGGCCGGACCCCTGTTGAGCTCATACGGGAAGAAAGGAAGGAGAGGGGATCGATGCCGCCCTTCCCCTGGGGCTCCTGAAAAGGGACAACACTTCCGACAGACCCGCGCCTCGTGGTTTCGGCGGAGACCGAGGCCCTTTCTCTTTTGCCTTTTTCCCCCGCTCGCCCCACCTTGCCGAAACCCGCCCCTGACCACGGCGGAACAGGAGGAGGTGATCGAGCCATGTCCCCCCGGCCCACCCCATGGATATCCAGGCGCGGCTTCCTGGCCGGCGCCGCGGTCGCCGTGCCGGCGGCCTGTTCCCTTGCGCTGACCGGGTGCCGCCCCCGGGATGATGCGCAGGCAGAGGCCGGCACCTCCGACGCGCCTGCCGCCGACCCCGTGTCGGGTGGCGATCCTTCCGCTCCTCATCCCCTCTTCAGCATCTCCCTGGCCGAGTGGTCTCTGCACCGGGCCCTGAGCGCCGGTGAGCTCGAGAACCTGGACTTTCCGGGAGTCGCCAGGAACGACTTCGGCATCGGGGCCGTGGAGTATGTCAACTCCTTCTTCGAGGACCGGGCCCGGGACACCGCCTACCTCAGCGACCTCAGGGGCCGCTGCGACGATCACGGTGTCCGGAGCCTCCTCATCATGTGCGACGGGGAGGGGGCCATCGGCGACCCGGACCCGGCGGCCAGGACCCGGGCCGTGGAGAACCATTACCGCTGGGTGGAGGCGGCGGCCTTCCTGGGGTGCCACTCCATCCGGGTGAACGCACGGTCCGAGGGCACCCCTGACGAACAGCGGGAGCTCGCCGCCGACGGCCTTCGTCGCCTCACCGGGTTCGCTGCGCCCCACGGGATCAACGTCCTGGTGGAGAACCACGGCGGCCTCTCTTCCAACGGGGCCTGGCTGGCCGGCGTCATGGAGACGGTGGATCACCCCCGCTGCGGGACGTTGCCGGACTTCGGGAACTTCAACCTGGGGAACGGCGAAAGCTATGATCGCTACCGGGGCGTGGAGGAGCTCATGCCCTACGCGAAGGCCGTGAGCGCCAAGTCCCACGTCTTCGGCGAGGAAGGCGAGGAGCGGGAGATGGACTACACCCGCCTTCTGCGCATCGTCCTGGCGTCCGGGTACCGGGGGTACGTGGGAATCGAGTACGAGGGCACGGAGCTCAGCGAACCCGAGGGCATTCTGGCCACCAAGGCCCTCCTGGAGCGTGTCCGGGAGCGTCTCATGCCGGAGTTCGCGTGAGAGTCGGCCGGTCGGCTCGTCCGAGGCCCGGGGAGGGTGAAGGGTCCGGCAAGGACGAGGGCTCCGGTTCCACGCACCATGCCCCCCTGGAGTTCGACCGGAAGGCCGCCGAGCTGGCCGCCCTGGGATTTCAGCGAGTGGAGACCGCTCTGGAGGGAAGGGTGGAGTCCCTGGGGGACGGACGGCATAAGGTTCTGTCCGGCGAGCCCTCCATGGGAACGCTGGTGACCCTCACCCTCCTCTCCGATTCGGTGGACCGGGCCCGGGAAGCCATGGGCCTGGCCTTCGACGAGATGCAGCGGGTGGTGGATCTCCTGAACCGCTACGACCCGAAGTCGGCCCTCTTCGTGCTGAACGAGCGAGGCTCCCTCCAGGGGCCGCCCCCGGAGCTGGGGGTGGTGGTGTGGGGGAGTCTGCGCATGAACCAGCTCAGCGGGGGCGCCTTCGATCCCACCGTCCAGCCCCTGGTGGACCTCTTTCGCGCCCGCTCCCTCCGGGACTCCGGGCTCCGGGCCGCCGCCGACGCCGAGGTGTCCGAGGCCCGGGCCCTGGTGGATGCCCGGGCCGTGACCCAGTCCCGCCGGGAGATCTCCTTCGGGAAGAAGGGGATGGGCATGACGCTGGACGGGGTGGCCAAGGGGCACGTGGTGGACCGGATGGCCGAGATCCTCCTGAGCCGTGGCATCCGGGATTTCCTCATCAACGCCGGGGGCGACATCCGGGCCGAGGGCCTCCGGGAGGACGGATCCCCCTGGCGGGTGGGGGTCCAGGATCCGGCCAAGGAGGGAGCGCTTCCCGACATCGTTGCCGTCACCGGCGGGGCCGTGGCCACCTCCGGAAGCTACGAGATCTACTTCGATCCGGATCGGATCCACCACCACATCGTGAGCGCCGCGTCGGGGGCCTCCCCCCAGGAGAGCCAGAGCGTCTCGGTCCTGGCTCCCACGGCCATGCAGGCCGATGCCCTGGCCACCAGCGTCTTCGTCATGGAGCCCCGTGCGGGCATGGCCTTCATCGACTCACTTCCCGACTGCGCCTGCCTCATCGTGGACGGCAGGGGCAACAGACACGCATCCGGGAGATGGCGGAGCGCCGCCGATTCCCCCAACCCGAAAGCAGGGGCCCAATGAGCGAGACAGGGACGACAGGACGGAAGCGGTTTCCTGATTACGGCTCACTCCAGGTGAGGGCTCTGGTGGGTCTTCGACTCCTCATCGGGTGGCACTTCATGTACGAAGGGCTGGCGAAGATCACCAACCCCTACTGGACCTCGGCGGGCTATCTCCAGGAATCGAAGGGGTGGTTCAGCGGCCTCTTTCAGGCGCTGGCCAACAATCCCACGGCCCTGACCATCGCCGACTACGTGAACGAGTGGGGCCTCCTCCTCATCGGGCTGGCCCTCCTCCTGGGATGCTGCGTGAGGACGGCGGCGTGGGCCGGGGTGGTCCTTCTCCTCCTCTACTACGCCGCAGCGCCGCCCTTCCCCGGGCTGGAGTACAGCATACCCCAGGAGGGGGCCTACCTCATCGTGAACAAGGTCCTCGTCGAGGCCTTCGCCCTCCTGGTCCTGGTGGCCTTCCCCACGTCGCACATCGTGGGGCTGGACCGGATCATCCACTGGAAGCGACTGAATGAGACGGCCGGAGGGGATCCGGCCCGTGCGGAGAGTGCAGGATGAGCGACGAAAAGAAGCGGGAAACGGGAGGATCGTCCGAGGGGTCTGCGACTCCGGGTGTCGGAAACCCCACACAGGAGGAAGAGACGGCGCGGTCCGGCTCCGGCATCGGGCGGAGGGACCTGCTCAAGGCTCTGGCCTCCGTTCCGGTCCTGGGCGTGTTCTTCACGGGCTGGTACCTCAAGAAGACGGAGGAGGACGCCCGGCGGGCAGCCATCATGGAGGAGCTGGGCATCACCGAGGGAGCCCCGAGCTTCATTCCCGAGGCCGTGTCCCGGCCCGTGGGGGACCGGATCCGTGTGGGGATCATCGGATACGGCGGGGAAGGAGAGTCCCTGGTCCGAAGCGCCGGATTCGCCCATCCCGACTGGCTCGACGATCAGAAGTCGGCGGCGGAGCGGAACCCCCGGAACCGGGGTTACCGGACCTTCATGGAGCAGGATGATCTGAACATCGAGCTCACGGCCGTCTGCGACGTCTTCGACATCCGGGCCGAGCGGGCGCTGGCGGCCTCGGAATGCGACGTGGGCCCCACCGCATCCAACGCCAGGAGCGGCCGGGCCACCCGGTACCGCCGGTACACCGACATGCTGGAGAGCGACGAGGTGGACGCCGTCCTCATCGCCACGCCGGATCACTGGCACGCCCGGATGTGCATCGACGCGGCCGCGGCCGGGAAGCACATCTACGTGGAGAAGGCCATGACCCGGGAGGAGGAGGAGACCCACCGGATGTACGACGCGGTGAAGAACTCCGACGTCGTCTTCCAGCTCGGCCATCAGCAACGTCAGACCGAGAGCCACATCAAGGCCCGTGAGGTGATCCGGGCCAACATCCTGGGACCCGTCACCCTGGTGGAGACCACCACGAACCGAAATACCCCTTGGGGGGCCTGGGTCTGGGACATCCACGAAGCCGGGAGCCCGGAGACCATCGACTGGGAGCAGTTCCAGGGACCGGCGCCGAACCAGGTCCCCTTCAGCCTGGAGCGCTTCTTTCGCTGGAGGTGCTGGTTCGACTACGGCACCGGCCTGTCGGGGGACCTCTTCAGCCACGAATACGACGCCATCAACCAGATCCTGGACCTGGGCATCCCCGAGACGGCTGTGTCCTCCGGGGGCATCTACTTCTACAAGGACGGCCGGGACGTGCCCGACACCTGGCAGGCGGTGCTGGAGTACCCGGACCGGGACCTCACCTTCATGTACAGCGCCACCCTGGCCAACGGGAACGGCCGGGGCCGGGTCCTCATGGGCCACGACGCCACCATGGAGGTCTCCAACTCCCTGACGATCACCGCCGAGGGGCAGAGCACCCGCTACGAGACCAAGATCGAGGAGGGGATCATCGATCCCGGTCGGCCCCTCTTCCAGTTTCAGCCGGGCTTCGCCGGGCTGGACGCCATCACCTCGGCCACGGCGGAGTACTTCGCCAGCCGGGGCCTGTTGTACACGTACCGGGAAGGGCGCCTGCGGAACGCCTACCATCTGCACATCGCCGAGTGGCTGGACGTGATCCGCAACGGCGGGGAGACCTCCTGCAACATCGAGCGGGGGTTCGAGGAGGCCATCAGCTGTCACATGGCGACGGTGTCGTACCTGGAAGGGCGGAAGGTACGGTGGGATCCGGAGGCGCGGAGGATCGTATGAGCGCGAAGACCCGGCTCGGCATCATGATGTTCCTCCAGTACCTCATCTGGGGGGCGTGGGCCCCGGTCCTCTCCGTCTACCTCCTGGACGACCTGGGCTTCACGGGAGTGCAGGCCGGATTCATCTACTCCCTGTTGCCCCTGGCCACCATCGTCTCGCCCTTCATAGGGGGGCAGGTGGCGGACCGGTATTTCTCCAGCGAGAAGGTCATCGCCTTTCTCCAGCTCACCGGAGGCGTCCTCCTCATCCTGGGGGCCCGGGCCACCAGCTTTTCCGGCATGGCCTGGATCATGTTCGTCTACTGTCTCCTCTACGCCCCGACCCTGGCCCTCACCAACTCCGTGGCCATGATCAACCTGAAGGACTCGGAGAAGGAGTTCGGCGTCATCCGGGTGTGGGGCACCATCGGGTGGATCGCCGCCGGGCTCCTTCTCTCCGGTTGGCGGACGCTGGGTGTGGGCAACGAGAGCCTGATGATGTCCGGGGACATGCTCTTCCTGGCCGGCGTGGCCTCCATCGTCATGGCCGTTCAGTCCATGACCCTGCCCCACACCCCTCCCCAGAAGGAGGACGTGAAGCCCTGGGCCTTCCTGGAGTCCATGAAGATGATGGCCGACAAGAACTTCGCCGTCTTCATGGCCATCACCTTCGTGGTGAGCACAGAGTTGGAGTTCTTCTACATCCTCACGGCTCCCTTCCTCCAGTCCGAGTCCATCGGGGTGGCTCCGTCGAACCTCCCGGCGGTGATGACCATCGCCCAGTTCGCCGAGATCTTCGTCATGGCCTTCATGCTCTCCTGGTCCCTGAAGCGCTTCGGGATGCGGAAGACGCTGGCCTTCGGCGTGGTGGCCTGGCCCATCCGCTACGTCATTTTCGCCATCGGGACGCCGGCCTGGCTGGTGATCGCCTCCCTGGCGCTGCACGGGTTCTGCTACGTCTTCTTTTTCGTGGCCGCCTTCATCTACGTGGACAAGGTGGCGCCCCCGGACATCCGGGCCTCGGCCCAGAGCATGATCGCCATCGTGGCCCTGGGGCTGGGCCGCTTCCTGGGGAGCCTCTTCGCAGGGAAGGTGCAGGAGATCTTCACCACCGACGCGGGCACCAACTGGACGGGGGTGTTCCTGGTGCCCTGCGCCCTGACCTTCCTTTGCGCCGTGGCCTTCCTCCTCTTTTTCAGGGAGGAGGAGCAGGTGGAGGTTGCGGCCTGAACCCTGAACGGATGCTGAGCGCATGACCTCGAAAAAACGACTCGGAATCGGTCTCGTCGGTGGAGGCTTCGTCGGCAGGTTCCACATCCGCTCCTTTGTCAGCGTGCGGGATGCGGACATCCTGGGCGTGGTGGGTGGGGAGGGAGATTCGGCCCGGGAGGCCGCGGCCCTGGCCCGGAGCCTGGGCGTGGGGGAGGCAAAGGCCTTCGACTCCATCTCGCAGATGGTGACAGACCCGGGAATCGACGCCGTCTGGATCTGCGCCCCCAACTTCACGCGCATCGCCGTCATGGAAGAAATCGTGGAGGCGGTGGAGTCGGGGAAGGGGGAACTGAAGGCGGTGGCGTGCGAGAAGCCCCTGGGACGGAACGTGGCCGAAGCCAGAAAGATGCTGGAGCTGGTGCGGCGGGTCGGGCTCCTGGACGGCTACCTGGAGAACCAGCTCTTCAGCCCCGGGGTGATGAGGGGGAAGGACATCCTCTGGGCCCGGGGCGCCGCCACCACGGGCACGCCCTTCCTGGCCCGGGCCGCCGAGGAGCACGCCGGGCCCCACATGCCCTGGTTCTGGGAGGGCGAGCTGCAGGGGGGCGGCGTGCTCAACGACATGATGTGCCACTCGGTGGAGGTGGCCCGGCACCTCCTGACCCCTCCGGGCGCCTCCCGGGACGTCCTGACGCCGGTGAAGGTCACGGCCCAGACCTCCTGCCTCAAATGGCAGCAGGAGAAGTACGCGCAGCAGCTTGCGGCGGGGAGCGGCGGGTTGCTGGACTACGAGAATCGGCCCTCCGAGGACTTCGCCCGGGCCCTGGTGGAGTACCGGGACGGGGAGGGCGACACGAAGATCGTGGAGGCCACCACCTCCTGGTGCTTCGTGGGAGCGGGGCTGAGGCTGAGCATGGAGCTCCTGGGGCCCGAGTACTCCATGTCCCTGAGCTCGTTGGATTCGGGGCCCAGGGTCTTCTTCAGCCGGGAGGTGAAGGGGGAGGCCGGGGAGGACCTGGTGGAGAAGCAGAACGCGGAAGTGGGGCTCATGCCGGTGGTGGCCGACGAGGAGAGCGAGTACGGCTACATCGGGGAGAACCGCCACATGGTCCGGGCCTTCCTGGCCGGGGAGCGCCCGGTGGAGACCTTCGAGGACGGGGTGAACGTCACGGAGCTTCTCATGACGGCCTACATGAGCGCCGAGGAGGGGAAGACGATTCCCTTTCCGCCGCCGGGCCTGGACGATTTCGTCCCTGCGGTGGCCCGGGGAGCGTGGAATCCGAAGAAGGGCTGAGGAGGTCCGGCTCCGGTCCACGAACCGTCGATCTCGAGCGACGGAGAATGACGATGAACCGTATGGTGATGGCTCTGCCGGTCCTCATCCTGGCCTGTGCGCCGGCTTCCAGCGGCGAGCCGGCGGAGGGTGGAGAGATGAGTGACGAGAGCGCGACATCCGAGGTGCAGGAGGTGCCCGAAGGTTACACCGAGCTCCTGGGGCGGTGGAACGGCCGCTACACCAAGGCCGGGTGGAACCACTACGGGCCCGGCTACTTCGAGCTGGATCCGGAGACGGGCATCCTCACCTCCCACGGGGGGATGGGCCTGTTCTGGTACAGTGTGAAGGATTTCGGGGACTTCGTCCTGGAGCTGGACTTCATGTGCTCCACGGAGACGACGAATTCCGGGGTCTTCCTGAGGGTCCCCGGGGTCCCCGCCTCCAACGACTACATCTACCACTCCTTCGAGGTGCAGATCTACGACGCCGGGGAGGGGATCCACATGACCGGGGCGGCCTACGACGCCGAGGCCCCCACCCACCCGGCGTCCCACGCTCCCGGGGAGTGGAACCACTTCAGGATCACCTTCCAGGGCGACCGCCTTCAGGTGGAGCTGAACGGGGAGCAGGTGCTGGACTGGGAGGCCGAGCCCAGGGGGAAGGTGGAGGACTTCGCCCCCCGGGGGTACATCGGGCTGCAGAACCACGACGACGAGAGCCCGGTGTACTTCAGGAACATCCGGCTGAAGGAGTTGGGGTAGCGTGGCGACTCCCGACGTCTATCGCCGCCTCCAGGAGCACCTGGACGAGATGCCGGTGGGATTTCCGGCCACCGAGTCCGGGGTGGAGATCCGCATCCTCGAGCACCTCTTCACACCCGAGGAGGCGGAGCTGGGTCTGCATCTGAGCGCCCTCCCCGAGCCGTTGGAGACGATCCACGGGAGGGTGAGGAAGGCGACCGGGAAAGAAGGCGATGCCGGCTCCGGGGAAGGCTCGGGTGTTGCCGGGTCCCCGGGCGTTGCCACCGCCGGGCCCATGGAGCCGGACGAGCTGCGCAAGCGCCTCAATCGCATGTCCAGCAAGGGGGTCATCCACAAGACCCGGAGGGACGGCATGCCCCACTACTCCAAGCTCATGCTGGCCGTGGGGATGTTCGAGTTCCAGGTGAATCGCCTCACGCCCGAGTTCCACGCCGACATGGTGGAGTACATGGAGGGGGAGTTCGGGAAGGCTTTCCACACGACGAAGACCTCACAGCTCCGCACCATCCCCATCCGGGAAGAGGTCATCCCCGAGCGAAGAGTGGGGACGTACGACGGGGCACGGAAGATCGTGGAGCGCTCGGAGGGGCCCTTCGGGGTCCTGAACTGCGTCTGTCGCCAGGGGATGGATCTCCTGAACGAGCCCTGCCGCCAGACGGAGATCCGGGACCCCCACTTCATCTGTTGCTGCTGCGGGTGCTGCTGCGGCGTTCCCCTGCTCAGGTGGTCGAAGTAGCTCTGCAGCCACTCGGGCTCCAGGTCGCTCAGGGGCCCGATGCTGATGTCCACGGCCACGACCCTCCCGGCCCTCAGTATTCCTTCTCCCGCAGCCCCTGGATGGGCGGCGTCCAGTCCGTTGCTCCCGGTACCCGCCGGCCCCACACCTCTCCGCGGAAATCGGGTTTCAGGTGCTTCACCACCAGGCGCTGCACCAGGTTGATGCCCGGAAGGGTCCCGTGGAGGCCGGCGGCGATGAGGAGGGCGTGGTCCTTGATCTCCAGGAACCCCAGGTCCTGCGGCATCACGCACACGCCCTGCTCCTCGGGGAGGAAGGGGGCCAGAGCGCCCGGGAGGGGCACGGTTCCGTCTCCCGTTTCCCGGGAGTCGGGATGAGCCTTGCTCAGGCGGTTGGTGAACTGGTCGTCGCTGATGCGGTAGCGGGGACCGGCCCTTTCTTCCTTTACGGTGATCTGGAGGCGGGTGGGCGCCCCCACCCCGATGATGGGGAGCCAGCATGAGGCCTCCAGTCCGGCGTCGGCCAGCTTGAACTTCCTGATGGCGTTCCTGTGGCGCCGCGCCCCCTTCAGGAGGTCGTTCAGGACCTTCTCGGCCCGGGCCTTCCGCTGGTCGTAGGGGGTCCGGGAGTAGACGGCGATGAAGTCCACGAGGCTGTCCACCACGCTCCTCTGCATGTTCTCGGGCTTCAGCAGATCGGCCTTCTTCCCGTCCTCCCCAACCGCGGCTCCGGGGAAGGTGGGAAAGAGCTGGTAGACGGAGGGCGTGGTCCGGGCCGCTTTCCTCTCCCGCTCCCTGGGCACCTTTCCGCCCAGGAGGCTCATCCCGGTGGTGATCTTCACCACGGCCTCGATGGAGCCCAGGAAGGGAGTGCCTAGCGTGGCGACCTTCCCCACCGGCGCGTGGTCCCCTGCCCGGGCCAGGTACTCGGTGATGACCAGGCCGCCCATGGAGTGGCCCACCAGATCCACCCGGTTCACTTCGTCGGGCTCGTAGTGCTTCAGTAGGCGGGTCCGGCCCAGGACCTCCTCCACGAAGGCGGCCAGCTCCCCGGCCGTTTCCCGGATGTCCACCCGCCAGTCGTAGGGGAAGAGGAAGACGGGTGTGGGCTGATCGGCCCGGAGCTCCAACTCGTGCCGGAGCGCCTTCACCAGGTCGTCGTAGATCTCGAAGGCCTCCCCGGGGACGACCCGGGCCGGTTCCACGGCCTCGTAGCGTAGGTCGTCGGGGTGGAGGGCGATGCGCTCGTACTCCCTGTCGAGGAGGATGGACCAGACGGTGTCGCCCCTCAGGGGGTAGTCGTCGAAGAGATCCGTGGCGATGATGCCGGGGATGACGATGACGGGGTTCTGCATGTGGCGACCTCCTTTGGCGTAGGGCCCGCAGGGGCCGGTCCGGCAGAAGTGGCCATGGGGATACGAACAGAGTACGTCCGGACACCCCTTGCGTCGAGGATGTCGGCTTCTCCACACTCGGGGCCGGGGTCGCACCACTCCCGCCAGGACTTGCCATGAACGGACCCGATCCTTCACCAGCCGATCCGGCCCCCTCCCGTCGGGGGGCCGGGAAGGTGGGCCTCTGGATCGCGACGGCCCTCGTGGTGGGAAACATGGTGGGCTCCGGCGTCTTCCTCCTCCCCTCGTCGCTGGCCCCTTTCGGCGGGATCAGCATCCTGGGGTGGCTCTTCACCAGCGCCGGGGCCATGGTGGTGGCGCTTCTCATGTCCGGTCTGGCCCGGCGAATCCCCGCGGCCGGGGGGCCGTATGCCTACACCCGCCGGGGCCTGGGGGACCTTCCTGCCTTTCTTGTGGCCTGGGGCTACTGGGTGAGCATCTGGTCGGGGAACGCTGCCATCAGCGTGGCCTTCGTGGGATACCTGGCAGCATTCCTCCCGGTCCTGGGCCAGGTGCCGGCCCTGGGCGCCGGTGTGGGATTGGCGGCCATCTGGCTCCTCACGGGGATCAACGCCTGGGGGGTGAGGGAGGCCGGCGTCCTTCAGCTCTGGACCACGGTCCTCAAGCTCCTTCCCCTCCTGGCCGTGGGGACCCTGGGCCTCCTCCACCTGGACCCGGAGCACTTCGTGCCCTTCAACGCCAGCGGACGCTCGGGCGTGGGAGCCGTGACGGCCACGGCGGCCCTGACCCTCTGGGCCTTCGTGGGACTGGAGTCGGCTACCATTCCGGCCGATTCGGTAAAGGACCCGGCGCGGACGATTCCCAGGGCCACGGTCATGGGGACCCTCCTGGCCGCGGTGGTCTACATCCTGGGCACCGTGGGCGTCATGGGCGTGTTGCCCGCTGGGGAGCTGGCCCGCTCCACGGCCCCCTTCGCCGAGGCGGCCCGGGTGATGTGGGGAGGATGGGCCGGATCCCTCATCGCCGCCGGTGCCGCCGTCTCGGCCTTCGGGGCGCTGAACGGGTGGATTCTCCTCCAGGGGCAGATGCCCATGGCGGCGGCCCGGGACGGGCTCTTTCCGGCCGTCTTCGGGAAGGTGTCCCGGCGGGGGACCCCGGTTCACGGTCTGGTCATCTCCAGCGTTTTGATCACGGGTCTCGTGGCCCTCAACTACACCTCCAGCCTGGTGGATCAGTTCACCTTCATCATCCTCCTGGCCACCCTGAGCACCCTGGTGCCCTACGTGTTCAGCAGCCTGGCGGAGCTGGTCATGTTCTTCCGGGACCGGGATCGCTTCTCGGGGGAGAGGATGGCCGGTACTTCCATCGTCGCCCTTCTGGCCCTGGCCTACTCCCTCTGGGCCATCGTGGGGACGGGGCCCAGGACCGTCTTCTGGGGGTTCGTCCTTCTGCTGGCCGGGCTCCCGGTCTTTCTCTGGCAGCGGAAGGGCTCCCGGCCCGAGGGCGCCGGAGGGTAGTGTGACGGGAAGGACACCCCCTGCCGGGGCGCCGGGTTTTCCTTGCGGAAACCTCCGCCGCCGTTGACCTTCCTTCGGGTAAGCCCCTCCCCCCAAGGAGTACGAGGTAGTCGTTTCCATGGCAGGAATGTGGTGTAAGCCCGATCGTCGGGTCTTGAGCATCGCCCTGGCGCTCGGTGGCGCCGTATGGTTCTTCGACGCCCTGGCCGACGCCCTGGTCTTTTCCCGGGCTCCCTTCCTGGACCTCCTGGTCCTGGACGTTCCCGGCCCGGACCTCTTCGTCCGGTCCCTCTTCATCGTCCTCTTCCTGGGCTTCGGATGGGTGGCGTCCTGCCTGGTCCGGGCCCACCGGGAGACCGGCGAGAAGCTGGCCTATCAGGCCCTCATTCTGAATCGGGTGTCCGACGCGGTTATTGCCACCGACCTCAGCTCGGATCAGCCCATCCAGAGCTGGAACCGGGGCGCCGAGGAGATCTACGGGTGGACGGCGGAAGAGGCGGAAGGCAGGCCGCTCCATGAGCTCCTCAACACGGAGGTTCCTTCCGGGTCCTTGGCCGACGTCCGGGAACGCTTTCGGGAGGACGGCCGGTGGGAGGGGGAGGTGGTCCAGAGGAGGAAGGACGGAGCCTTGCTGCGAATCTGGGTTCGGACCGTGGCCCTGGAAGAGACATCGGGCCACTCTCGCTCGGTGCTGGGCGTCCACCGGGACATCACGGCCCGGACGTTGGCCCAGGAGGCCATGGAGGACTCCGCCCTGGGACTCCGGGCCCTGACGGGGCGCTTGGCTGCGGAGTGGGAGGAGGAGCGGCTGGCTCTTTCCCGTGAGCTCCACGACGACCTCGGTCACGACCTCATCGCTCATCTCCAGGATCTGCATCGGATCGAGGAGGTCCTGGATTCTGAAGAGGGGGATCCGCTTCCTCTTTTGAAGGCGGCGATCCGGTCGTCACGGTCCATGGCCGAGGAGACCAGAGATCTGTCAGCGAAGCTCAGGTCCCCCCTCCTGGAGCTCCTGGGGCTGAAGGCGGCTCTGGAAGGCGAGATTCAGGAGTTGGAACGGTCCACTTCCCTGAAGATCGTTCTGGATGCCGAGGAGGTGCACCTGGCGGGATCAGCGAAGCTGAGCGCCTTCCGGGTCGTCCAGGAAGCCCTCGAGAATGTCCGGGCCCACGCCGAAGCTACCGAGCTCAGGGTTTCCCTGAGGGAGGAGGACGGACAGGCCGTCGTTCGCATCGCCGACAACGGGAAGGGCATCTCCCGGACTCTCGTGAGCACCCGGGACTCGGTGGGCCTTCTCGAGATGAAGGAAAGGGCCCGGTCCGCCGGTGGGACATTGGAGATCCGGTCCGAGGAGGGGAGGGGGACGGAGATTTTCCTGGCCATTCCCCTTCCATCGAAACCGGAGCCGGACTCCCCGAATCACCCCTGAGGTCGTCAGCCGCCCGGCCCCATTTCGCGTCAGCCTTCTCTGCTCAGGGACTTCGCAACCCGCGGAGACTTGCGGAACCCGCTCCGTGAGAGAATCATCAACGCTCCTCTACTCTGGAGTTCCCCCATGCCCGGGGCCCGAGGGCCGAGACGATGACCTTCGACCGAAAAATCCTGGTTCTGGCCTGCTTCCTGGCCGCCGCCTTTTACGTCGGCGACGCGGTGGTGGATGTGGTGGTGTTCGGCCACGGCACCGTGACGGAACAGCTCTTTTCGGCGTCGGGCCATGAGATCTACATGCGGCTTCTCATGGGATTCGTTTTCCTGGCGTTCGGACTCTACACCGCCAGGATGGTGGCCAGGGTTCGAGAATCCGAGAAACGGCAGTCCCACCTGAATCGGGTCCTCCGGGGCATCCGGGACGTGAACCAGCTCATCGTCCGGGAGCGGGACAGGAACCGTCTTCTGGCGGAGGCCTGCCGCATCCTCGTGGAGGCCCGGGGCTATCCAGGCGCCTGGATCGCTTTGGTGCCGGATGGGGATCCCACCTCCAGGCCCTCTTTCATGAGCGGATTCGAGGCGAACCGGGGGAGGATGGATGCCGACCTCAAGGGAATGGAGCTGCCCGCCTGCGGAGCGCGGGCCCTGGAGGCCGACGGGATGTTCGTGGTTCGTGATCCGATCCGGGAGTGTCCCGATTGCAGCCTCGTTCCGGCCCATTTGAATCGGGCCGGCATGGCCGTCCCTCTCGCCTACCAGGGATCGGTCTTCGGCTGTCTCGTGGTCTCGGTGCCCCGGGGCCATGCCGACGATTCCGAGGAACGGGCGCTCCTGGAGGAGGTGGGCGTGGATCTGGGGCACGCACTTTGGGCCCGGGATGTGGAAAGCCGTTCGGGGAGGAAGCGCCGGGAGGCCGAGGAGGAGCTCATCGCCACCACCCACCGCATGGCCACGCTCATGGATTCCTCGCCCATGGGTGTTCACCTCTATGAGTTGGGCTCCGACGGGGAGCTGATCTTCCGGGGGTGCAACCCGGCGGCGGAGCGCCTCACCGGGGTGGACGGCGGGGCCCTCATGGGCCGGACCATCGAGGAGGCCTTTCCCGATCTGGCGGACACCGAGATCCCCGACCGGTATCGGGCCATCGCTGCGGGTGCGGGACCCTGGAGAAACCCCCGGGTCGTTCATGACGACGGAAGCATGGTGGGGATCTTCGAGGTGGTGGCGTTCCAGACGGCTCCCGGCGAGGTGGCGGCCGTCTTCAACGACATCACCCTCCGGGAGGAGGCGGAAGCGGGCCTGCGGGAATCCGAGGAGCGGTTCCGAAACGTCATCGAGCAGTCCAACGACGCCATCTACATCCTCCATGAGGGACATCTGGATCTGGTGAACCAGAAATTCCTGGACCTCCATGGCATCACCCGGGAAGAGGCCCTCTCCCCCGACTTCGACCTCTTCTCCTTCCTCACCCCGTCCAGCAGACCCATCATCGAGGAACGGGAGGCAAAACGGGCCCGGGGGGAGCCGTTGCCGCCCGTGTATTCCTTCTCTATTCAGAAGCCGTCCGGGGAAATCCTCAGCCTCGAGGCATCCGTTACCGAGATCGACTACCGGGGCGGGAGGGCGATCCTGGGCTTCGTCCGGGACACCTCGGAGCAGAAGGCCCTGGAGGTCCAGCTCCAACAGGCCCAGAAGATGGAGTCGGTGGGACGGCTGTCCGGGGGCGTCGCCCACGACCTGAACAATCTCCTCACCCCCGTCATCGGGTTCGGGGAAATGCTGGCCGAGGACCAGCTCCTGGATGCCTCCCAGCGGGACGCGGCGGTGGAGATCGTCCGTGCGGCCTTCCGGGCCAAGGACCTGGTCCGCCAGCTCCTGGCCTTCGGACGGCGACAGACCCTGGATTTCGAGCCCATCGACCTGAACCGGATGATCGGCGACTTCGAGCCCCTTCTCAGGAGGACCATCCGGGAAGATATCGCCATCGAACTGAGCCTCGAGCCATCTCTTCCTGTCATCCTGGGGGATCGGGGCCAGCTCGAGCAGGTGGTCATGAACCTGGCCATCAATGCCCGGGATGCCATGGAGGGCGGTGGACGGCTCCTGCTGGAGACGAAGCAGGAGACGTTGGAGGAGGAGGACGTGGCCTCTCTGACCGACCTGAAGCCCGGCCGATTCGTTTCGCTGATCCTCAGCGACACCGGTGTCGGCATGGAGGAAGACGTTCGTGAAAGGGTCTTCGAGCCCTTCTTCACGACCAGGGAAGTGGGGAACGGCACGGGACTCGGTCTGGCCATGGTCTACGGGATCATCAAGCAGCATGGGGGCACGATCCGCGCTGAGAGCGAGCCCGGGCTCGGTTCCACCTTCCGATGCTACTTTCCCGTGGCCGAGGCCATGGCCCTGGAAGAAGAAGAGCCCGACGCCGGTGTGCCGGCGACCGGAGGATCCGAGACCATCATGATCGTGGAGGACGAGGAGCTGGTGCGGAACCTGGCCGTGACGGTCCTCCGGCGGGCAGGGTATGCGGTGCTGGAGGCCGGCGATGCCCGGGAGTGCCTCGACCGGCTGAAGGATCATTCCGGTTCCCTGGACCTGCTCCTCACCGATGTGGTGATGCCGGGCATGAACGGCCGGGAGCTCTACGAGAAGGTGGCGGCTCGGTTCGAGAATCCGAGGGTCCTGTTCATGTCGGGGTACACCGAAGACGTGGTGTCCCACGAGGGTGTGCTGGAGGAGGGGATCGCCTTCATTCCCAAGCCCTTCTCCGTGAGCGCTCTGGCGGCCAAGGTCCGGGAGGTGCTGGACGCGGAGTGAATATCCGTCGCGGACGCCGAGGTGCCCGGAGCCGTCGGCCTCCGGCGGCCTCTTCGAAACAGGTGGTCATCCGGCGGCGGGGAGCGTAGCTTTTTCCTGCCATGACAACCGACTCCGGATCCGAAAAGCGGTACACCGACGAAGAGGTTCGGGAGCTCCTGGATCGGGCCGCCCAGCTCGAGAGCCAGGGAGCCTCTCTGCCTGCTCCCGTGCAGGGACCGACCCTCGGGGAGCTGGAGGCCATCGCCTCCGAGGCCGGCATCGATGCCTCCCTCATCCGCCAGGCAGCGCGGGAGCTGAATTCCCCTCTGGGCCGGAGTCCCGCTTCCACGTCGGGTCCCATGGTGACTTTCCTGGGCGCTCCCGTGGTCAACGAGCTCACGCGGACGGTCCCGGTGGAGGCCGATACCGAGCTCCTGGAGGGCCTGGTGCCCCTGATTCAACAGGCCGCTGACGGGGTGGGCCATCCCTCGCTCTTGGGCCGGACCTTCACCTGGCAGGGTACCAACTCCTCCAAGAACCGCACCCTCCAGGTGACGGTGAGCGTGGGCCGCGGGGAAACCCGGCTTGCCATCGAAGAGCGGTACGGGGAGTTGGCCGGAGGCCTCTTCGGGGGGATGATGGGTGGGGGGGGAGGGGGCGTCGGCCTGGGTGTGGGACTCGGCTTCGGCCTCGGGGCCATGGGGTCGGTCCTCTTCGCAACGGTCTTCCCGGTTGCCGTCATCGGGGGCTTCTACGGCCTCGCCCGCACCATCTACAGCCGGGTCGTGAAGGGCCGGCAGGACAAGCTCGACCGGCTCATGGAGGAGCTGGTGCGGGCCGTGGAGGAGGGGTGAGGGGGGACTTGGCCGGATCTGGCCGGACTCAAAGTAACAGAATGGACCAGGCAGAGCCCGACTGCCCCGTTTCTGAAGCACCGGCCCCCGATCCAGAGCGTGGCACTTCGGACAGTCGAACCCCACCCGGCCCATTCTCGCTGAACAGCGGCACTAACGAATCAGTGTCGAACGGCCCAAGTGCCGCTCGATAAACCGCACCCCGAGGATACATCCCCACCGTCATACGAGCGTCAAAGCGCCTCGCGGATACTCCCATGGAGGGCACACATGGCTCGCTGGCTGGCCAGCGGGGGCGTGGTCCGCGAAACCGCCGTCCCACGGCCTGCGTACGGTAGTTTGTTCACACTCCCGCAGCCGCGCGTTCCGGAGCTCCGGATATGACCATCCCCTGCCTCCGCACTTCCCCGTGGGGTCTGGCCCTCTGCCTCGTGGCCGTGGCCGGGACGGCCATCCTTCCCCCTCGATCCGCCCACGCCCAGGCATCCACCCGCATCTGGGGACGGGTCGTCACCGTGGACGGGGACGTGCATGAAGGCTTCCTCCGCTGGGACAGGAACGAGGCGAGCTGGGTGGACCTCCTGAACGGGACCAAATCCCTGGAGTGGGAGGAGGTAAGGGAGTGGGTGGCGGATACCACGGTGGAGGTCACCAGCCGGGACCGGATCATCGAGTACGGTGGGTATCGGATCACCTGGGACGACGATGAGGCGGGGTTTCCATCCACCGCCGAATCGGGGATCCACTTCGGCCATCTGCGGCGCATCGAGATTGCCGGGGACCAGGAGGTGGAGGTTGAGCTCAAGTCCGCCACGGGCCGGTCCTCGGTGATCATGAACGAGAACCCCATCGTGGCGCACCCCTCCCCGGGCGTGACCGTGGTCCTGGAGGGTGGATCCACGGACCTGGGCTACGACCTGCGGGGCCTGGAGGTGGACGTCCCCGGTGGGGACGTGGAGGAGCTGGAGTGGGCGGATCTGAGCCGGGTGGAGTTCGGCCCTGCTCCCCAGGGAGCCCAGCCCCGGGACCGGCGACTGTACGGGACCGTGGAAACCAGGAGGGGGCTTCGCTTCACGGGTGCCATCTCCTGGGACAACGACGAGGCTCTGGGAGAGGACCTCCTGGACGGGGAGGATGAGCGCGGCAGGGACCGGGAGATCCCCTTTTCCCGCATCGCGGCCGTCCGACCCAGAGGGAACGGGGCCGAGGTGACGTTGGTGAGCGGGGAGAACCTCTTCCTCTCCGGGTCCAACGACGTGGATGACGACAACCGGGGAATCCAGGTCTCGGACCCGGGGCTGGGGCAGGTGGATGTGGACTGGGACCGGCTCGAGGCCGTCCGGTTCCACCCCCCGGACCCCGCCCAGGAGAATGCGATGAGCTACGAGGCCTTCGACGGGGGACGGCCCCTGACCGGTACGGTCGTCACGTATACGGGGGAGGAGCTCACCGGACGCATCCGCTGGGACGCCGATGAGGAGTTCTCCTGGGAGCTGCTGGATGCCTACGAGCGGGGGATTACCTACGACATCGAGCTGGGACAGGTGGTGTCCATCGAACGCGGATCGGGAAACGACGTCCTCGTGACCCTTGCCGACGGCCGGGTGCTGGAGGTGGGCGGATCCAACGATGTGGACGAGGACAACAAGGGTATCCTGGTGAGGACCGCCGAACTCGAGGCGGTGGAGGACGAGGAGGGCCCGAAGTGGATCCGGGTTCGCTGGGACGACTTCGAGAGAGTCCGCTTCGACGGGGGAGGTGAGGGATGAGGGCCATGACTCCGCGGGCCCCGCTCATCGTCCTTTTCGGTCTCCTCACCGCCGGAGGGCCGGGGCTGGCCGGGCAGGAGCTCCGGCCTCTGGCGCCCGATGCCTTCGAGGACCCCACGGCCGAGACCCTCTTCCGCACGGCACAGGCCAACTGGTTCTCCATCGATGAGTCGGTGGTGCGCTACACCGCCGTCATCCGGCAGCGCATCGCCGCTGCCCTCCGGACGCCCCTCAAAGACCGTACCCTCTACCGTAGCGAGATGGCCGTTCGGGCCTTCTGGGACCGGGAGCACGACGCCATCGTCCAGGTGATGGCGGCGCGGACCGACCATCCTGGGAAGGAGCAGGTGGAGGAGGAGCGGGGGGATGATCCCTTCGCCTGGCTCAGCGATCTGCCTTTCGGCGACCCCTTCGAGCCCGGGGGCGACCGCCTCTTCTTCGGGATGGGGGGGGAGGACGAGGACAAGGACAGCTACTCCCCGGACAACGAGGACTTCTGGTTCGCCCATCCCCTGGCCCGGGGGGGCGACACCCTCTACCGGTACCGGAGCGGCGATACCCTCACTCTCTCCCTCCCCGACGGCCGTCGGCTTCTCACCGTGCAGCTCGACGTGCTCCCCCGGGTGGCCGACGTCCACCGCATCTCCGGGACCCTCTGGATCGAGCCCGAGGAGGGGGCCCTGGTCCGGGCCGTCTACCGGCTGAGCCGGGAGTTCGACGTCATGCGGGACGTTCCCGACGTGCGGGAGGAGGAGGAGGCCGGGGAGTTCGACATGGTTCCGGGGATCTTCAAGCCGTGGACCTTCGAGCTGAGCATGGTGGCGGTGGAGTACAGCCTCTGGAATTTCGAGGTCTGGCTTCCCCGGTCCATGCGTATTGAGGGTGAGGTGGCGGCGGGGATCATGAAGTTTCCCGTGACCATGGACATGGCGTACGATCTGGAGTCGGTGACCACCGAGGCCGACCTGGACGTCGAGGCGGAGGAGGGCCCCGATCCGGAGCTCATCGAGCGCCACTTCGAGACCCGGGCCGAGGCCATGGCCTTCCTGGCCACCCTCCTCACCGATCCCGACGGAGCCCGGTATCGGGCCCTGGGAGTGGAGACGAGGATCCTGGAGGACGGAACCGTGGAGACAACCCAGACCGAGCACTCCCGGTACCTGGCACCCGTGGAGCTGGAACGGCTCGAGGACAGCCCCGAGCTCCCGCCCCCGATCTGGGACGAAGCGCCGGGGTTTGCCTCCGAGGGGGAGCTCCGGGAGATGGTGGAGGAGCTGGCCGATCTGCCCCCCGTACCCGTCCAGGGGATTCCCTGGGACGCGAACTGGGGGTGGGCCCGCCACGACCTCCTTCGCTACAACCGGGTAGAGGGGCCGGCCGTGGGTGGTCGTTTCGAAGCCCGGGTGGGGAGCTTCCTGGGCCCCCTGGACTTCACCGCCACGGGGTTTTTCGGGTTCGCCGATCTGGAGCCCAAGGCCCGACTTTCCCTGGAGCGGGCGTCGGTGCTGCGGCGCGTGGCCCCGGGCGGATACCGGGAGCTCCGTCCCACGAATCCCGCCGGGCGGTACCTGGAGCTGGGCAACTCCCTGAACGCTCTTCTCTTCGGCCGGGACGACGGCGAGTACTACATGGCTACGGGCGTCGATCTCCTCATCCGGCCGCCGAAGGCCTCCCGGCAGTCCTACAAGGTCAGGCTCTACGCGGAGCGCCAGGACCCGGTAGAGAATCATGTCGACTTCGCCCTCTTCCGGGCCTTCGACGGGGAGGGGACGTTCCGGGAGAACTTCACGGCTGATCGGGCGGAGGAAGTCGGTGGCGAGCTGACCCTCTCGCCCTGGTGGGGCTCGGACCCCGATGGGGCTCAGCTCGGCCTGGAGATCTACGGCCAGGGAGGGGCCTGGAGGCATCCCGACTCCACGGCCACGGAGGACTACGTGCGGGCCAGCGCCGTGCTGCGGCTGGCACTCCCCCTCTTCGGTCCCTCCTACCGGGTGGCCGTGGAGGCCGGGGCCGGCGAGACCTGGGGCAGCGCTCCCCTGCAGCGGAGCTGGTTCATGGGCGGTCCCACCACCCTCAGGGGATTCGACGCCTCCACCATGGTCGGCTCCGGGTTCACCCGGGGACGGATGGAGCTGGCCCGGGTGTTCCCCGAGGCCACTGCCATCAGCCTCTTCGGTGACGTGGGATGGGCTGGCTCGTGGGGCGACTTCGAGACCGACGACCTCAGGACCGCCGTGGGGATCGGAGGGAGCATCCTGGACGGGCTGATCCGGATGGACCTCTCCCACGGCATCCGTGGCCCCGGGAAGCGCTTCCGGGTGGAGCTGTACCTGGACGCGATTCTTTAGGAGGGCTTCCCGGACATTGGCCCGGGTGGGCTGGAAGGCGGGAAAAGTCTCGAAGGCTGCGCCCCCGTAGGTCCGGGAGTTGATGTCGTTCCAGGTGTCGGCCACCAACCGCCACCCTTCGTACTTCTCGATCTCGCCGGAAGCATCCTCCGGGGGCTATACTGTTCCCGCTGTTTCGACTTCTTTTGTGGCTCCGGTCGCCCGTTTCCGGACCGTGCGGGATTCCGGAAGGGTTCGGGCGGCCGGCCTCTTCGACGGAAAGGAGTGCCCGTCATGCATCGGGTTCCGGGTGGTGGCCGCATCCTCGTTCTCCTCTCTCCCCTTCTGTTCCTTCCCCTTCTCCTCCTGGGCTTTCCCGAGGCCGGTCCGGGGGCTCCCGCCGTCCACGCGGCGGATGAAGCCGATGGCCCGTGCACCGAGTGCTGCACGAGCCTCCTGGCCGGGAAGGCGGCCACGGTGGACGGGTCCACCATGACCAGCCATTCCTGCGACTCGGGAACGGACCGGACCTGGATCAGCCTGGAGCCCCACCGGACGCATGGGCCCGATGCCATGGACACGATCTGGTACATGCCCAAGCGGACCACGGGCCCCGACGACCCGGACCGGATCCATGTGACGGTGATTCCCCAGGTCGCCGAGACCTACAAGTTCATGAACACGGCCTACCCGGCCATGAACGAGCACCAGCTCGCCATCGGGGAGACCACCACCGGGGGCAAGCGGGAGCTGAGGAGCACGGAGGGCCTCATCGACGCCCCCGAGCTCTACCGGCTGGTGCTTGAGCGGGCACGGACGGCCCGGGAGGCCATCCGCGTCGCCGACGAGCTCACGAAGGAATACGGCTACAACGACTGGGGCGAGTGCTTCACCTTCGCCGACCCGGAAGAGACCTGGTTCTTCGAGATCCTGGGTCCCGGGGCAGGGAAGGTGGGGGCGGTGTGGGCCGCGGTGCGGATCCCCGACGACGAGATCGCCGTGAGCGCCAACTCCCACCGGATCCTGGAGCTGGATCTGGACGATCCCGACAACTACATGGCCTCGGACAACGTCCACTTCCTGGCCGAGGAGATGGGATGGTGGGACCCGGAGAGCGGGGAGGCCTTCCGCTTCGCGTACGCCTACGCCGACCGGAACAGCCTCTACTCACGGCGGCGGGAGTGGCGGGCCCTGAGCCTTCTGGCGCCCTCCCTGGGGCTGGATCCCAACTCCGAGAACTATCCCCTCTCGGTGAAACCCGACGAGAAGGTCACGGTGGCCGATCTCCTGGCCATCTTCCGGGACTGGTATGCAGGCACTCCCTACGACATGACCCGGCGCCTCACCGTGGTGAACCGTGAGGGGGAGACGGTGAAGAGCCCCGTGGCCAACCCCTTCATGAACGCGGCGACCCGGCAGCTTCTGGAAATCGACCGGGAACGGACCATCGCCTCGCCGGCGGCCACCTACCTCACCGTGACCCAGTCCCGCTCCTGGCTGCCGGATCCCATCGGCGGGGTGGTCTGGCTCGGGTACGACAACCCCGTCACCACCCCCCACCTCCCCTTCTACATCGGGATCCACCAGATGCCCGGGTCCTACCTGGTGGACGGCCGGAGGGAGTTCAGCCGGGACTGTGCCTGGTGGGCCTTCCGGCGAGCGTCGAAGCTCTCCTACTTCCGGTTCCAGGAGATGGTGGGGGACCTGGAGGCGGTCTGGCAGCCCATGGAGGAGGAGCTCTTCGCACGGCAGGCGGCCGTGGAGGCCGAGGCTCTGGCCCTCTTCGAGGAGGATCCGGCCAGGGCCCTGGACTTCCTTACCGAGTACTCCCACGGGTGGGCGAACCGGGCCGTGGAGCGCTACTGGGAGCTGGGTGACGAGCTCTGGGTGAGGTACAACAACACGTTCTGAGGGGGAGGGGGCCTCGTCCACTCATGGCTTTTTCGTCTCGCCGGGCACTCGGCCGACTCGCCAACGGGGGAAACCGCCAAAAGGATTGCCTGAAAGTGATTTTCAGGCTCATTTAACGAAGTCAAGGGCCTTGGCAGCTGAAAACTACAGGGGGAGGATGGGTCGGGACATCGTGACGTCGGCCCCATGGAGGGCGAACCCATGTCTTTGTTGAAGCATTCTTTGATCGTTGCACTTGCCCTGGCCCTCTCCGGGGCCGGGAATCTCCTTTCGGCCCAGGTGGGTGCTCGCGGTGGCCTGGGTATGTACGGCTTCGGCCCCCGCCTCGGGGAGAACATCCAACTGGCTCTCCTGCATCAGGACGAGCTGGGCCTCACCGAAGAGCAGGTATCTTCTCTTACCGAGTTGCAGGCGGGGATAGCCGAAGAAGTGGCTCCCCTCGAAGATGAGATGAACGCCCTCAGGGATCGGATCCTCGCGGGGGAGGTGGGTTGGAGCACAGGAGTCCTTCGGCTCCAGGAGCTTCGTGCCCAGTACGAAACGGCGGCGGCACCCTACCGGACCCGGGTGGCGGATGTCCTCTCCGTGGACCAGCACCGGACCCTTCAGACCATCATGCTGGACACGAGACCCCTCGCAGCCCCGGGCATGCCGGGAGCCGCCGGGGTCCTCCCTGGAAGGGGACTCGGCACGAGGTTGGCACCTGGGCTCGGAGCGGGCCGGGCCTACTACGGCGCGGGCCTGGGGCGAGGACCCGGGTACGGGCGAGGCATGGGCCCTGGACTGGGCCGGGGCCGGGCGGGCTTCTACGGTCGTCGGGGACCCGGTCGGGCCGGCGGGTTCTACCGCTGGAGGTAGCGATACGCCCGGCTCGGAGCCCCGAGCCTCTTGTCGCCGCAGATTCGAGCCTCTGATCCGTCGTGCGGGAGCCGACGGGGAGGAGGAGGGACGATCTACCGTCCCTCCTCCTCCAGCTTCCGGTACAGCTCCGGCTTTCGGTCCCGGAGAAACCCGAGACCGGTCCGCACCTCCCTGACCCGGGCAGGGTCCACCTCGCCTCGGACGCAACCCGGGGGGGCGGTGTCCTCGTCGGTCTCACCCCCCTTGAAGCGCCTCCATCTCCCCGCCACTTCCCCCAGTGGATCCAGCAGGGCCGACGCCCCTGGGTAGAGGAGACCATCCCCTTTTCCGGCCCGGTTCACCCCCAGCACGAAAGCCTGGTTCTCGATGGCCCGGGCACGGAGGAGAGTGGACCAGGCGTGAATGCGCTTGTGAGGCCAGTTGGCAACGACGCAGTAGAGGTCGGTCTTTTCCGCGGCGGCCCGAAAGGGCTCGGGAAAGCGGAGATCGTAGCAGATGAGGGGCGTCACCCTCACCCCGAACACCTCCACCGTCTCCAACGACTCACCGGCCACGAAGTTCCGGTCCTCCCCGGCCAGGGTGAAGGGATGGAGCTTCCTGAAGTGCAGGATCTCCTTGCCGGTGGCGTCGAAGATGGAGCAGGCATTGGCCGGTAGGGGATCGGCGGGCTCGGCGTATCCTCCCAGGACATGGAGCTCGTTCGCCCGTGCCAGCCCGGCCAGGAAGTCCCGGGTCTCGTCGGCGTGCCCGGCGACCTTCGCCGAGTCCATGGAGAACCCGGTGGCGAACATCTCGGGCAGGACCAGGAGGTCGGGCCTCTGGGCGTGTTCATCCAGGGCCCACGTCGTCATGGCCTCCACCCGGCGGAAGTTTTCCCGGGGGCTCTCCCACGCGATGTCGGTTTGAAGTCCGGCAACGATCACGGCTTTCTCCTCCGTTCAGGCTCTTCAATCCGTTGAATCGAGGCTCCTCCTCGGCCGCTTCCCTGCGCCCCCCTTTCGCAACACCCTTTCAGGCCCTGAGCCCCTCCAATCGCTCCGCCGCTGCTTCCAGCGTCTGCATCCGCTTGCAGAAGGCGAAACGTGCGAGTTTGCGGCCCGCTGCGACATCGGCCTCGTAGAACGCCGTGGGCGGTATGGCGGCCACGCCGTGCTCGGTGGTGAGCCAGCGGGCGAAGGCCCAGTCGTCTCCCTGGAAGATGTCGGTGAAGTCGGCCAGAACGAAGTAGGTGCCCTCCGGCGCCGTCAGCTTGAAGCCCGCGTCTCCGAGGATCCGGACCAGGAAATCCCGACGCCGGGCATACTCGGCACGAAAGCCCGAGAGGAAGTCCTGTGTGTGGTTCCGAAGGGCATAGGCCACGGCGGCCTGGAGGGGGGTGGCGATGGCGTAGGTGAGGAACTGGTGGGCCGCCTGGGCCCCGTCGACCATTGCCTTGGGTCCCGTTCCCCAACCGATTTTCCACCCGGTGAAGGAGTAGGTTTTTCCGGCGCTGGACAGGGTGAGGGTCCGCTCCCGCATGCCCGGCAGGCTGGCCAGGGGCACGTGCTCGGCACCGTCGAAGGTGAGGTGCTCGTAGACCTCGTCGGTGAGGGCCAGGAGGTCGTGCTCAAGGCAGACCTCGGCGATGAGGCCCAACTCCTCCCGGTTGAACACCCGGCCCGTGGGGTTCATGGGCGTGTTGAGGACGATCATCCGGGTCCTGTCCGTCACCAGGGCCCGGAGGGCGTCCCCGTCCAGGGCGAAATCGGGGAAGTGAAGGGTGAGGAATCGGGGGACGGCACCGGCCATGGCGATGCAGGGCGGGTAACTGTCGTAGAAGGGCTCCAGGAGGATGACTTCGTCCCCGGGATTCAGAAGGCCCAGCAGGGAGGCGGCGATACCCTCGGTGGCCCCGGAAAAGACCACCACTTCCTCACCGGGATCATAGCTCATCCCGTAGTAGCTCTCCTGTACCTCGGCGACGGCTTCCACCAGGTCGGGGTGGCCCCGGGAGCGGGCGTACTGGTTGTCTCCGGAGCGGAGCGCCTGGACGGCGGCCTCCACGATCTCCGGTGGACCTTCGAAGTCGGGAAATCCCTGGGCCAGGTTGATGGCCCCGTGCTCCTGGGCCAGGGCCGTCATCTCGGCGAAGACCGTGGTGCCGAAGGGGCGGAGCTTGTTGGCAATCACTGTGGGTCGTCCTTCCTTGTCCGGTCATCTGCGAGTCCGTGCGGGCGGCCGTGTCTCCCGGCCGCCGCACCCCTTCAACGCATCGCCTCTGAAGATAGGGCGCGGGGAGTTGGTTTGGCGAAGCGGTGGGCCCAGCCCCCCATGGGCGAAACGAGCATCCACCCACCCGAACGGAGACGGGTCATCATGGCATGTTCCGAGACGACGAAGAGGACGCGGGCCCGTGCAGCGGTCGGTCTCCTTGCGCTGGCCGCTCTGAACTCGGCCGCCGGAGGGCTGGCTCCTGCCCCGGCCGTCGCCCTCACCGACCGGGAGGGCGAGCTATGGGCCGGGGTCTTCGGAGAGAGCAATCTCTGGGCGAACACGCCAGCCACCACCCGCACGGTCTATCTCATCGGCTCCACCTTCAAGGCCCAGTCCACGGTGGCCCTCCTCCAGCAGTGGGAAGCGGGGAAGTTCGACCTGGACGACCGGTGGCCACTGTCCGGACCAAGGCCAACGTCTGGCCGGCGGGGATCGTCTACGGCACCGTCCACGACCAGGCCAATTGGGTGCGCTTCAACCTGGGCGAAGGGACCTTCGGTGACGAACGCCTCCTGGAGGAGGAGACCGTGGAGCTGATGCAGACCCTCCAGTTTCCCGAGTTCGCCGGCGGGCCCATGGCCGGGGGCTGGGGATACGAAGCCCCGGGCTACGGGCTCACCTGGTGGGTGACGAGCAGGGAAGGGGAGGACTTCTTCGCCCACTCGGGGAGCGTGGGCGGGTACACGGCCTTCGTGATGGGGAACCGGGCCCGGGGTTTCGGCGTGGCCTTCCTCACCAACGGAAACCGGGCCCACCCCCACCTGGTGCGGCTGAGCAACCTGGCCCTGGACCTCCTGGCCGAGGAGCTGGGGACGTCCCGCTAGAGACTCGAGCCGGCCGGGGTCGGACCGCGACGCCCAGGTCGGACTTCGGATCCGGGGTCAGACCTCGGAATCCGCAGCTCCGACGGCAGGCGCCGTGGATTCGCCTTCCACAGCCACCCCGGCCAGGGCATCCACCAGGGCGTCGAAGATGAAGGCGTGGAGGGGGTAGATGGCGTACCAGTAGGCCCAGCCCCAGAAGCCCCTGGGCTCGAAGAGAGCCGACTGGATGAGCCGGGTCTTTCCGTCTTCCCGGCTCGTTTCCCACTGGAGCCAGGCCCTCCCGGGGACCTTCATTTCGGCTTGCAGGCGGAGGAGGGTGGGGCGCTCTATCTCTTCCACGCGCCAGAAGTCCACGACCTCTCCGGCAACCAGCTCGGTGGGGTGACGCCGGCCCCGCCTCAGCCCGGGACCGCCCACCAGCTTGTCCATCATGCCCCTCAGGCGCCACGCCCATTCCCAGACGAGCCAGCCGGTCTCCCCCCCGATGGAGGAGAAGGTGTCGAACACCCGCTCCTGGGGAGCGTCCACCAGCCGGGACCGAACCTCTCGGAACAGGCCGGCCTCGTTGTCCAGCCGAACGGTTTTTTCCCGACCCAGTGCGTCCGTCCAGCGGGTCTGGACGTGTTGCTGAAAGGTGCGGTCCAGCGCCAGCTCCAGGGCCTTCCGGTAGGGGAGGGGCCGGATGTCGGGAAAGAGCTCCCCGGCCCTGGACATGTCGCCCACCACGGGCCGGACCATCCCCCTGACCAGGGGCACGGCGAGACAGTTGGAGATGGGGGTCACGAGACCCACCCAGAGGGCGGCGAGTCCGGGAGCCAGGACGGGGAGGGGGATGATGACCCGGGGAAGATCCCGGGCTTCGGCGTACCCCAGCATCATCTCCTTGAAGGTGAGGGGCTCGGTGCCCACGTCGATGACGCCCAGGGCATCCTCCCGCCCCAGCACGCCCACCAGGTAGGCCAGGACGTCCCGGACGGCGATGGGCTGGACCTGATTGCGGATCCACTTGGGGGCCACCATGACGGGAAGTCGCTCCGTCAGGTACCGGACCATCTCGAAGGACGCCGAGCCGGAGCCGATGATGGGCCCGGCCCGGATCTCGGTGGTGGGAAGGAACTCCCTGAGGATCTCACCGACCTCCGCCCGGGAGCGAAGGTGCTCGGAGCTTCGTCCTCCCCCGGGCTCGGGGAGGATGCCGCCCAGATAGATGACCTGTTCGATTCCCCGGGCGGCTTCGGTAAAGGCCCGGGCCGCCCGCCGGTCCCGTTCGGCGAAATCGGGGCCGGTGCACATGGAGTGGATGAGGTAGTAGGCCGCGTCCATCCCCTCCAGGGCGGGAGGGAGGTCCGAGGGTCTGTGAGCGTCTCCCTGAACCACCTCCACCCCCCTCGCCCAGCTTCGTCCCTCCAGGCGGCGGGGGTCCCGGACCAGGACCCGAACCTCGTGGCCCTCCTCCAGGAGGCGGGGAACCAGCCTGCCCCCGATGTACCCCGTGGCTCCCGTGACCAGGACCTTCATGCGACCTCCCTCATACCGCCACTTTCCTCTCCGGACCGATCCTCCGTGGACCGGGAGCTACTCCGGTGTTCCCAGGTGCTTGGGCGGATGGTCCACGACCAGGAGCTGGGCCTGCTCCCCGATGCGCTGGAGAAAGAGGGAACGAGTCGCCTCGTTCCTGGCGAAGTCCACGGACTGGATGTCACCGTCCTCGGTGGCCTCCTCGGAGCGAGTCGTCTCCTCCCATCCGGCCTCGGAGATCCGGGCGAGGAGCGTTTCGAAGCCCGCGTCAGGATCCGCGGGGCTCGGCCATACCATGGTGCGGGCGTGCTCCACTCCGGCCTGTGAAAGCGTCCCGGCCGTGCCGGGGAGGAAGGGAACGTCTTCGGGATAGTCCGCAGGACGCTCCTCCATGGCCGGGAAGGGGATGGACCGGAGAGTGATCCCGTCCCGGTCCGCCTCCACCACCACGTTGCCCGACACGTTCGGGTCCCGACGAATTCTCAGGCGCCCCTCGTTGGGGAGCTGAATCTCCTCCAACTCCGATTCACCTGAGCGAATCCGATCCGACGCTTCCTGTATCTCTCTCGCCAGGGCTTCCCTGTCGTTGTCCACGCTGATCTTCCCTTCGATTGATGTGAGGCTCCGGAACCGCCGTTCAGCGTCTCCGGGCCTGAGCTTCCGTTCGGTCATTGAGAACCCCGTTGGGCCCGGGCAGGTCCCTTCTCCTGACGGGTCGATTCGGTCCCCCCCTCGACCCGGGCTTTCCGATTCCCTACCATGGTGGCCATGGACGAACCGATTCTGGACTTCGAAGCGTTGGAAGCTCTCACCGATCCCGCGGAGGTCGAGGCCCTGGAAGAACCTCTGAAGCGGCTGGAGAAGGACGTGGACATCCTTCTCTTTACCGCGCCGGGGTGCCCCTCCTGTCCCCACCAGGTCCGAACCGTGGCGACCCTGACCCTGGCCAGCCCCCGGGTGGCCGTGGAGATCGTGGACGTCACCCAGGAGCCCGAGCTGGCTGCCCGGTACCAGGTCCAGTCCGTGCCCACCACCGTGGTGGACGACGAGTTGATCGTGGTGGGGGTGAAGCCGGCCTCGGATCTGGCCTGGCGGATCCTGGAGCGTCAGGGGCCCGATGCGGAAAAGATGGTCTTCGCCACCCTGGTGGAGTCCGGTCGCCACGCCGATGCTGCCGAGCGTCTGGCCGACGGAAGGGCCACCGAGGCCTTCCTGGATCTCTGGGGCCGGAGCACGCTGGAGAAGCGGATGGGGCTCTTTCTGGTGGTGGAGGAGGCCCTCCTTCTGAATCCGGAAGGTCTCGATGCCCTGGTGCCCCACCTCATCGCCGGCCTGGAGGGGGACGGCCTCATTGCACAGGACGAAGCCCGCCGGGGAGACACCGCGGACCTGCTGGGCCAGATCGGCCACCCCGACGCCCGGCCCATCCTGGAGAGCCTCGCCTCCGACGCCAATGAAGAAGTGGCGGAGGCGGCGGAGTACGCCCTGGAGGAGCTGGAGGAGCGGGCCGGGGATCGGGAGGCTTAGAAACGGGGGCGCCCGGCCGCTGGCCCGGGGCGGTCCCGACACGCTACTCTATCCCGGATGTCCCTACGAGCACTTCCTAGCCGGGGTACCGCCATGAAGACCTTCGCCCGATCTCTTCTCCTCGTCGGCCTTCTCGTCGCCGCATTAGCCGGGCCGCTCCTGCCTCCCCTCTCGGCCCAGGGAATCATGGAGGTCCCGGACCCCTGGGAGACGCTCCAGGAGGTCGCCATCGTGGAGCAGATGGTGATGATGCCCATGCGGGACGGTATCCGGCTGGCCACCCACATCTACCGGCCCAAAAACTCCGACGAGCGGCCCGTGCCCACCATCTTCGTGAAGACCCCCTACAACATGAACCTCTGGGGCGATGGGGAGATGAATACCCGGACCCTCCGGAGGGCCCTGGCCGCAGTGGAGCGGGGCTACGCCTACGTGAACCAGAACGAACGGGGACGCTATTACTCCGAGGGGGAATGGGACATCCTGGGCCCGCCCAAGACCGATGGGTACGACGCTCTCACCTGGATCGCCGATCAGCCCTGGTCCAACGGGAAGGTGGGGACCCTGGGCTGCTCCTCCACCGCCGAGTGGCAGATGGGTCTCGCCTCCCTGGATCACCCGGCTCACGCCGCCATGGTGCCCCAGGGATTCGGCGCGGGGGTGGGGCGCATCGGCGATTGGTACGAGCAGGGGAACTGGTACCGGGGAGGGGCCGAGCAGATGCTCTTCTTCACCTGGCTCTACGGGGTCCAGAACACGCAGCGTCCCCGCTTTCACCGGGACACCCAGCGGGACGACCTGATTCGCCTGTCCCGCTACTTCGACCTGGCCCCGGAGATGCCCCGGGTGAACTGGACGGAGGCCCTCCGGCACCTCCCGGTGGAGGACATCATGCGGAACGTGGAGGGTCCCGAGGGGATCTTCGCCGATCCGGCGCCCGTGGCCACCGGAGGTCGCATGATTCAGAGGACTCCCGATGACCCGGCGTGGTACAAGGGGGGCCTCTACCACGACCACGAGCCCTTCGGCGTCCCCTCCTTCTGGTTCATGTCGTGGTACGACGTCTCCATCGGACCGAATCTGGCCATCTTCAACCACGTGCTGGAGAACGGCGTGGACGCCGAGACCCGGGACAACCAGTTCGCCATGGTGGCCCCGGTGACCCACTGCGCCTACACCCGGGCCAGCGAGAACACCGTGGTGGGGGAGCGGAGCGTCGGCGACGCCCGCTGGGACTACGATGAGCTCATCTACGAGTGGTTCGACCACTGGCTCAAGGGGGATCAGAACGGCCTCACCGATACCCTCCCCAGGGTCCGCTATTACACCATGGGCTCCGACGAATGGCAGCCGGCGCCGGCCTGGCCGCCCCCGGCGGCCGAGATGGTGACCTACTACCTCCAGAGCGACCGGGGAGCCAACACCCTGGCGGGTGACGGCCGCCTGGTGCCCGGCGGCCCCGGCTCCGCCGACGACTCGGATTCCTTCACCTACGACCCCATGGATCCGGTGGTCTCCTACGGCGGGAACGTCTGCTGCATCGGCGGGGCCATCGATGCCGGCGCCTTCGACCAGCAGGAGATCGAGGCCAGCCGGGAAGACATCCTGGTCTATACCACGGAGCCCCTCGAGGAGGGCCTCGAGGTCACGGGTGCGGTGGAAATCACCCTGTATCTTTCGACGGACGTGAAGGACACCGACCTGACGGTAAAGCTCATCGACGTGTACCCCGACGGACGGGCCTACAACCTGGACGAGACCATTCAGCGGGTCCGCTACCGGGAGGGCTACGACCGCCAGGTCTTCATGCAGGAGGGAGAGGTCTATGAGGTGGAGGTGAGCCCCATGTCAACCTCGAACTTCTTCGCCCCGGGCCACCGGCTCCGCATCGAGGTGTCCAGCTCCAACTTCCCCCGCTTTACCCGGAACCTGAACACGGGTGGACGGAACTACGATGAGACGGAAGGGGTGGTGGCCCACAACGTGATCCACCACTCGTCCATGTATCCGTCGCAGATCAGGATTCCGGTGGTGAGGCGGTAGAGGGGGCAGGCGGCCCTCCGGGAGGCCGGAGGGCCACCAGCGAAGCTCTGGCAAGGCACAGCCCGGTGGGCACGGCACGGAGGATCATCCCGCCGAGAAGAGATACAGCGCCACCGAGATGGTGAACACCGACGCGATGGTGCTCAGAAGCATGGTCCGGGCCGCCACGCCGGCGGCCGCCTCGTAGCGAGCCCCGAACAGGTAGGCGTTCACTCCGGTGGGCATGGCGGCCATGGTCACGGCCACCTTCACCCAGATGCCGTCCAGGCCGAATACCGGCACGGCCAGCACCCACACCAGCGCCGGGTGCACCAGGAGCTTCAGGGTGAGGAGGACCACGGCCGGCGGAACGTCTCCGGTCAGGGGATAGCTCGCCAGGGCCGCACCCAGGGCGAAGAGGGCGCAGGGCACCGCCGTGCCTCCCACCATCTCGGTGATCCGGTCCAGGGGGCCGGCGAGCTCCACCCCTCCCACGTTTGCGAGAAAACCCGCCAAGAGTCCCAGGATGATGGGGTTCTTCCCGATCTCCAGGAAGATGGCCCGGGCCTGGGTGGCCAGGGCGTCCGTTCCGCCACGATCCACCTGGATGAGCCCCGTCGTGATAGGCATGAGGACGGGGCCGTGGAAGCCGATGATGAGGAAGACGGGGAGGCTGGCTTCCGGGCCGTACGCCGTAAGGAGGATGGGGAGCCCCATGAGGACGGTGTTGGAGAACCCTCCCGACATTCCGAAGATGGCCTGGTCGGCCAGCGGCCGGCGAAAGACGAAGCGCCCCGCGGCCATGGCCAGCGCGTAGACGGCCAGCGCTCCTCCGAAAAAAGAAAAGAGGAAGCTCCACTCCACGTCCGGGGGGAGCTCCATCCGGGCAAGGCTCCGGAAGAGGAGGATGGGGACGGCGAAGTTGAAGACGTAGAGGACCAGCCCTCGCACCGCCCCCTCGTCGAAGACCTTCAGCTTCACGGCGAGGAAGCCCAGCGCCATGACCCCGAAAATGGGAGCGACGACCCCCAGAAGAATGCTCATGATTACGTGATCGGAAGGATTGAGGTCTCGGGCGGGGCCAAGGGGCGCCGGGTGCCGGACCGCGACTCGTCGCCGAGCACGGTGAATACCCCATGAAAATCCGGGGAGGGCCGTCTGAACGACGGCCCTCCCCGTTCGAATCCTCTCCCGATGAGGACGAAGGCGTCCGTCACCGGGGATCGAAGCCGGGCGCCGCGGAGCGCCTCAACTTCCATTCGGCTCCGGGTTATCGGTCCCCGCCCGGTCCGATGAGCTTGATCTCCACCCGCCGGTTCTGAGCCCGGCCCTCACGGGTGTCGTTGGTGGCGATGGGCTGGGTCTCACCGAAGCTCCGGATGGTGAACTGACCGGCGCTGAGCTGGCTGAAGTTCTCCACCAGGAAGCTCTGCACCGACTCGGCCCGTCGTTGACTCAGACCCATGTTGTACTCCTCGGGGCCCGTGGAGTCGGTGTGGCCGTGGACCTCGATGACCGCATCATCCACCATGGTCAGGGAGTCGCCGATGGCCATGAGCTTCTCCCGGCCCTCGTCGGTGATCTCCGAGGAGTCGAACTCGAAGTAGACGTCCTGGAAGGTGAAGCTCCGGACCTCGGGCTCGGGTTCGGGAATGGGGCAACCGTTCCGGTCCACCTCGGTCCCTCTGGGCGTATTCGGGCAACGGTCCATGTAGTCGTACACGCCGTCACCGTCGGAATCCAGCGGGCAACCCTCCGAGTCCACCGGAGCGCCCTCGGGGGTGTTGGGACAGCGGTCCAGACCGTCGAAGACCCCGTCACCGTCCGAGTCCATGGGACAACCCTCAGAGTCCACTGTGGCCCCGGCGGGGGTGTTCGGGCAGTTGTCCATGTAGTCCGGCACGCCGTCGCCGTCGGAGTCCAGGGGGCAGCCCCGGGCATCCACGGCTACGCCGCGGGGTGTGTTCGGACAGGCGTCGGCGGCGTCATACACACCGTCCCTGTCGGAGTCCTTCTCGCCGCCGGGGAACCAGGAGAGACCCACCGTATAAGCCCAGCCCCAGAAGGTCTCGTCGGGGGTCATCCCGGTGATGGACCGGGTGGTTTCCACCAGCGCCTCATCCACCTGATGCATCCGGACCTCACCCTTCAAGGCGAAGTTCGGCGTCAGGAAGAGGTGGGTGCCCGCCCCGTAGGTGTAGCTCAACTGGGTCTCGGAGTCTCCCGTCTCCGGGCTCCAGTAGGCCTGTCCGAGCCCACCCACGGCGTAGATGTCCAGATACCTGTGGAGGGGGATCGTGAAGCCCAGCAGCCCGTTGAAGAAGTAGGCGTCCAGGTCCGTGACCCCGCCTCCCGCGGGTCGCACGTCCAGGGGCACGTACCGTCCTTCAGCTCCCAGGAAGAAGCCGTAGGGCAGGTGGAACCCCAGGAAGCCGCCGAAGATGACGTTGTTGTCGGGGTCGATGAAGAGGGTGCTGCCGTCGGGGTCGAACTCGTAGTCGTCATCGAACCCTCCGGCAAAAGCCGAGATCTCCCAGGCGCCCCGCAGAGGCCCATTGGAATCCTGCCCGGCGGCCATGGCGGGGGGGAGGAGGATGACGAGGGCTACGACCAGGGACCAAAGCGTACGGGTGATCATGGCGATCCTCTCGTTCTTGGTGAGCAACCCTCAGGGCACCGGGGGATCTGCGGTCCCTTGGCGCCGAGAGGCAATTGTATCCGTCTGAAAAATCCGGTTCGTCTGTCTGAGCGATCCGTGAATGCAGATAAAATGGGGCACCGAGGGCCAATTGTACAATGGGCATCTCCGGTGCCCCGGAAAATCCGCCGATCAGCCTCCCGCCAGACCCCGTGCTTCGAGGAGGGCCTGGATGGACGGTTCCCGTCCGCGGAAGTTCACGTACATCTCCATTCCGGGCAAGGTTCCCCCCCGGGAGAGGATCTCGTCCCGCAGGCGCT
Source organism: uncultured Gemmatimonadaceae bacterium (assembly GCA_964464555.1). Classification (GTDB taxonomy): domain Bacteria; phylum Gemmatimonadota; class Gemmatimonadetes; order Longimicrobiales; family Gaopeijiaceae; genus CAYXGM01. Next base: position 38,237 of record CAYXGM010000014.1, read on the forward strand.
GGGCCGTTTCCGCATGGAAGAGATCACCCGTTTCCACGAAGGCCTGGAAGGCATCTTTGTCCAACACCTCCGCCCAGAGATATGCATAGTAGCCGGCGGAGTAACCTCCGCTGAAGATGTGGGCGAAGTAGGTGCTCCTGTAACGGGGCGGAATCTCTTCGATGAGGCCCCACTCTGCCATCTCCGCGTTCTCGAAGGCCCGCACGTCGTGTTGAACGGGCTCCTCGAGCGAGTGCCAGGCCATGTCCAGGAGAGCCGCGGCGATGAACTCCACCGTGATGAAGCCCTGGTTGAAGGTGGCGGAGGCCTCGAGCTTGTCCACGAGCTCGTCGGGAAGGACCTCCCCGGTCTCGTAGTGCTTTGCGTACATCCTGAGCACTTCGGGCTCGCCCATCCAGTTCTCCATGATCTGGGAGGGTAGCTCCACGAAGTCCCGGGGCACCGAGGTGCCGCCGAGGGAGGAGTAGGTCACGTCGGAGAGGAGGCCGTGGAGGGCGTGTCCCATCTCGTGCGCCAGGGTGATGGCATGATCGAAGGTGATGAGGGAGGGGCCGTCCCCGGCCGGAGCCGGGAAGTTGAAGTTCGTCGTGACGATGGGGGTCACGTAGTCGTCCACGTTCTCCTGGCTCCTGAGGGAGTTCATCCAGGCCCCGCCACGCTTGGTGGGACGGGCGAAGAAGTCCATGTAGAGTACGCCCAGATGGCTTCCGTCGGCTTCACGGACCTCGAACACCTGCTGGTCGGGGTGCCAGGTGGGAAGATCGGTGTGCTCGTGGAAGGTGAGGCCGTAGAGGTTGTTGGCCACCATGAACACACCGTCCCGAACGGCGTTGACCTCGAAGTAGGGGAGAAGCTCCTGGGGGTCCAGGTCGAAGCGGGTCTTGCGGATCTTTTCCGTGTAGTGCCGCCAGTCCCAGCCCTCGAAGTCCCCCTCCACGCCCTCCTCGTTCATCATGGCCTGCATGTCGTCCCGTTCCTGCTTGGCCACGTCCAGGGCGGGACGCCAGACCTCTTCCAGAAAGCTGATGACCCGTTGCGGGGTCTCGGCCATGTTGTCGGAGATGATGAAGTGGGCGTGGGTCGGGTATCCCATGATCCGGGCCCGCTCGACCCTCAGCGCCGCCATCTCCGAGAGGATGTCCTTGTTGTCATGCTCGTTGTCGTTGTCTCCCCGCATGAGGTAGCCGGTGAAGATGTCCCGGCGAAGCTCACGGTTGGTGGAAGACTCCAGGAAAGGATTGATGCTCGGCCGATCCAGGGTGAAGACCCACCCGCTTTCGTATCCCCGGTCTTCCGCCTTCTCCGCAGCCAGGGTCACCAGGTTCGCCGGGAGGTTGCCCAGGTCCACGGTGTCGGTGACGTGGAGCTCGTAGGCGTTGGTCTCGGCCAGGAGGTTTTCGCCGAACTGGTTCGAGAGGGAGGCCATGGCCGAGTTGATCTCCATGACCCGGGTCTTGGCCTCGTCGTCCAGAGCCGCTCCGCTCCTCACGAACTGCTTGTGGGTCTCCTCCAGGAGCTTGGCCTGCTCCTGGGTCAGCTCCAACTCGTCCCGCTCCTCCCAGACGGCCTGCACCCGCTCCCAGAGCTCCGGGTTCAGGAGGATCTCGTCGCCGTGGGCGGAGCGAAGGGGGGCCATGGTCCGGGCCACGCCCTGGAGGGTTTCGTTGGTATGGGCTCCGTTCACCGCGCCGAAGACCCGGCCTACTCGACTGTAGAGCTCACCGGATTCCTCCAGGGCCACGATGGTGTTCTCGAAGGTCGGTGCCTCGGGGTTGTCCACGATGGCCTGGATCTCGGCTTTGTGGAGCTCCATGGCCTCCAGGAACGCCGGCTCGTAGTGTTCGTTCTGGGTGAGGTCGAAGGGGGGCACACCGAAGTCCGTCTCCCAGTCGGCCAGGAGCGGGTTCTCGTGTCCGCTGATTTGGCTCGGGGTGGTGTCGTCGGACATGCCGGCTTGATCTCCGCAGGCCACCAGTGCGGTGGCGATGGCCAGGGTCATACCGACGGCAAAGGTCGGGAGCCCGGGGAAACGAACGCGCTTTCTCACAGCAAGCCTCCTTAACTAAGTTGGACTCTCGACAACCTGGCATGAGGGGAGGCGGGGGGAAAGGTGGGGACTGGAACCGAGATGATCAGCCGAAAGAGGTGAGAGGATGTCGAAGGAGAGTCTGTCCCGCCGGAGGTTCGTCGGCGCTTTGCCCCTGACCGTTCTGGGGGCGCCCTCGGTACTGGCCGCGGTGGAACGGGGGCCGGGGTGTGAGGCCACCGGCCGGGAGTGCGGCGCCGGACACGGGACTTCAGACCGGCAGGAGCTACCCCCGGGCTTCATCGGCCCCTTTTCGGGCGAGGAGGCCGCCGCCGTGGCCGCTTCCCCGATGGCCCGCGATATCGCCACGTTCTCGGGCCAGGGGTATCCGTGCTCCGAGATGATGCTCCTGGCCGCCCTCCGGAGGTTCGACCTCCCGGAAGACCACCTTCCGGCGGCAGCGGTTTTCGGTGGTGGTGTGGGCAAGCGGGACCTGTGCGGACTCCTCACCGGAGGGCTCATGGCCATCGGGTTCGTGGCGGCCGAGCTCCACCCGGACCGGCGGGCCATGCGCCAGGCGGGGCGCCAGGCATCCAATGCCTACTGGGATTGGTGGACCTCCCGGGGAGACCTCCACTGCATGGGACCCGGAACCACCCATGAGACCTCCGAGGAGTTCGTCCGCATGTGCCAGCGGACGGCGCTGAAGCTGGAGGAGGTCATCAGCGCCATGGCCGTCGCCAGCGGGACTCCCTGAGGCCGGGCGGGCGAGCCGGGACTCGAAGGGTAGGAATCAGCCATGCAAACCGACGTGCTCATCATCGGAAGCGGGATCGCCGGTGCCTCGGCGGCCCTCCGCCTTGCCGAGGACCGGGAGCGGGAGATTACCATCATCACCCGAGCCCCGGAGCCCCAGGAGTCCAAATCCCACTACGCCCAGGGGGGCATTGTCGGAAGGGGCCAGGATGACTCGGCCGAGCTACTCATGGAGGACGTGCTCCGGGCCGGGGACGGCCTCTCCTACCCGCCGGCGGTGGAGGTCCTGGCCGACGAGGGCCCTGGTATCGTCCGGGACGTTCTCATGGACAAGGCCGAGGTTCCCTTCGACCGGGATGCCTCGGGGGAGCTGGAGTTCGGCCTGGAGGGGGCCCACTCCAAGCGTCGGATTCTCCACGTGGGGGACATGGCGGGCCGGGCCATCATGGACGCCCTCATCCAGCAGCTCCAGGGCCTGCCGAACATCCGCCTCATCACCGACCACACGGCGGTGGATCTCATCACCTTCCCCCATCACTCCCTGGATCCCATGGCGGCCTACGAGCCCATGGGGTGCCACGGGGCCTACGTCTACGACCAGGGCAGCGACGAAGTCGTTCCCATCCTGGCCGGGAAGACCATTCTGTCCACGGGCGGCCTGGGGCAGATCTTCCTCAACACCAGCAACCCCGCCGGGGCCCGCGGCGACGGCCTGGCCATGGCCCGCCGGGCCGGGGCCCGGGTCGAGAATGCGGAGTACGTCCAGTTCCACCCCACGGCCGTGCACATGTCCGGGGTCACCAAGTTCCTCATCAGCGAGGCCGTGCGGGGGGAGGGGGGCGTACTCCTGACCCCGGAGGGGCGTCCGTTCATGGAACGCTACGATCCGGAGTGGAAGGATCTGGCTCCCCGGGACGTGGTGTCCCGGGCCATCTACTGGGAGATGCTGGAGAACGGCTACAACCACGTCCTGCTGGATATCTCGGGCAGGATGGACGCCGATGCCATCCGCAGCCGTTTTCCCGGAATTCACGCCCGTTGCCTGGAGCTTGGAATCGACATCACGGAACGACCCATCCCCGTGGTTCCCGCGGCCCACTACTTCTGCGGCGGAGTCCTGGTGGACCTCCGGGGCCGGAGCTCCATTCCGGGCCTCTACGCTGTGGGTGAGGTGTCCTGCACCGGCGTGCACGGGGCCAACCGGCTGGCGAGCACGTCCCTCCTGGAAGGTCTGGTCTGGGGAGACCGGGCCGGTCGGGACATCCGGGAAGGGGGTGGGGCTGATGTCCTGAATGAGGAGGATGTGCCGGGCTGGGATACCTCCTACCTGGTGTACGAGCCCGATCCCACCCTCATCCGGGGGGACATGCAGACCATTCGGAACCTCATGTGGCACTACGTGGGGCTGGTGAGGAGCGAGCACCGCCTGAACCGGGCCCTGCGGGAGCTGGGCCACCTGTGGTCGGAGATCGATGCCTTCTACCGAAAATCCCGTCTCACCGATGGGCTCATCGGCCTCAGGAATGCGGCCCAGGCGGCTCTCGTCGTGGCCCGGGCCGCCCGAACGAATCCCCGGAGTCGTGGGTGTCACTACCGGGAGGACAGCGTTTAGGAGCCCGATTCGAAAGGGGGGCGGCCGTGAAGTCCGGCTCTCCCGTGGAAACCCGTCTCTTCCAGGCCCTGGCCGGTGGGCTCAGTCCCTCCCGGAACCGTTCCCTTCAGAGCCGTTGCCTCCCTCCCCCCGACCCCGGCTTCCGGGCGACCGGGCATCCGTTCCGCCGGAGGGGTCTTCCAGAATCAGATTCACGGCGGCGGTGAACACCCTCCACTCCACCCTCTGCCGCTCCAGGGCTTCCGTCCCGGCCTCGGTGAGGGAGTAGTAGCACCGGGGGCGATTGCCGGAGCCCCACCGACCCTGAATCCACCCTCGCTCCTCCATACGGGAGAGAACGGGGTAGATGGAGGAACGCCTGAACTTCAGAAGCTTGTTGGACCGACCCTCGATGCGCTTGGTGATCTGGTACCCGTACAACTCCTCGTCCTCCAGGAGGGAGAGAATGAGGAGTTCCACACTGCCCCTGGTAAGAGCGGGATTGACGAGCAAGGATGCCTCCCGAGGATTGAGGGTTGCGGCCCAGGGGAGAATTGCGTTTTTCGGAAACTATTACGACGAGAACGCTTCTGTCTTACAAACGCGGAAGCGGGCCCAACGGTTTCACCAGTGATGACCGGAGGCATTCCGCGACCCACGGCCGGGCCGGGTCGGCGCCGCAGTTCCCTGGCAGGGGGCGGCGTCAGACGCCGAGTCCTACAGTCCTTCTCCGACACCCGCCCCGCTCCCGCAGCGTGGCCCAGAGATGGGGCTCCTCCAACTCGGCGCCCAGGGGTGTGAGGGCGGGGAGGAGGAGCGCGAGAGCGTTGCTCGCCCGTCGGCGGGCGTGGAGACGGGACGATGTCACCGGCCGGGGGAGGCGGGGGGGGGGGCGGCGGACCGCAGCTCCCGCCAGATGGTGAGGTTGCGGATCATGGGCCGGGCCTCGACGGCGTTGCCTGTGATCATCAGGGCCCATTGGTTGTCCGGATCGGTATCGATTCGAACGGCGCTCCGTGCCACTACCTCCCGGTCCACGACGAGGGAAACCTCTCCATCGGCCCTCACCTGGATGGCCACGTGGGTCCACTCTTCGGGGGGGAAGACGTCCGGAACCCGGACCGGACGCTCCAGCCCCGAACGGATCAGGAACGAACCCTCCCGCGGATCCAACTTCTGGAACTCATCCCGCGGATATCGAAAGCAGACGTCCTCCCGGCTCAAGCTGCCTGCGTGCTCCTCGACCCGGTAGAGGTCCGGGTCGATATCCTTCAAACACAGGTAGACGCTCTGATGCACGGTTCTTGTGAGATGCAGCCGGAACTCCAACTCCACCGTGACCCCCTGATCAAGGGGTATGGGGTCGAGGGAGATGAGCCCGTCGGCGTACTTGTCGTCGCCGCGGAGGAGGAGGACCGAGTCTCCCTCGAATTCAATGACTGCGGGTTGGGGATTGCCAATGGGGAGCCAGACAGTCGTGTCGATCCTCGCGAAGTCTTCTCGGAGGAAGGCGCCGGCCGAACCCTGTTCCATGACCTCCACGAGGACCGTGTCGGCGAAAGAGTAGCCCCAGCGGGCCACGAGACGTGTCCTGCCGACACCATTTCCCACGAGCTCGAGCTCCCGGTTCACCGTGGCCACCGATGGATCCATGGACTCCCAACGGACTCCATCCCGGGTCGTAGACCCATCGGAAAGTTGCACGAAGGCCGGGATGGTGGTTCGTTCTCCCCAGCGGAGCCGCAGGGTGTCGGAAGCGACCCGAAGAGCACGCGGCACGGCCGTCAACCCATCCGGCACCCACACGGCATCGAATACGATTTCACCTCCGGTCGGGATGGGCTGGACGGTTCCCGTTTCCAGGTCACGCAGAAGTGCCTGCACCTTCCGGTCCACAACGCCCAGATGCACCAGTCCCGATCCGTCGGGAGAGCAGGTGAGGACTCGCCCAAGGTCCAGATGAGCCAGCGTGTCCACTGCGGATCCCGGCGGCCGGATCCGAACCAGGTGCGATCCCGCCTCCCCCTCCACGGTCGCCAGGAGGAATCCTCCGCACCATTCGGTTCTCTCGATTTTTGGAAAGACGAGGGATCCCACTCGTTGCCCGGCCAGGGACAGGAAGACCACCGTGTCTGCATCCGAGGGGAGGGTCACGGCGATGAGGTCCGTGTGCCACGACCAAAAGCTGTTCTCGAGGGGGATGTCGCTGTCATAGAGGAGTCGGGCGGGGCCGCCGAGGAGGGGAAGAAGCCAGAGGCTCCGAGAGAACTTCTCCCGGCCGACGTTCTCGGAGACGAAGAGGAGATGCTTACCGTCGGGAGACACGTCCCCAGCCGTCTGGTCTCCTGGCGCAGAAAGCAGGACCTTCTTCACGCCGCCGGGAAGAAACTGGACGAGGTCGGGACCATCAGGGCGATTTTCCACCCCGAGCCAGATGGGCTGTCCCCCGGGGCCCAAAAAAGGCCTTCCCAATCCCGAGTCCGGAGGCGGGGGCCCCTGGAGGACCTCCCATGTCACCGGATCTCCGGGAGTCGGTTGCAGGAATACCCGCCCGTCCTTCAACTCCAACATGAGGGCACCGCCCCCATAAGGCGCCGGCGTGGGAGGGCCGGACCCCACTTTCGCTGCCCACAGGGCGCCGGCGAGCAGGGAGATTCCGATGAGCGTGATGACGGCGGCCACGCCCCGGTGCCGCAGAGGCCAGGGCCGACCGGAACGGGCCCTTGCAGGATCTGCGGGGAAGAAATCGGCTGCCGCCTGCCGCATGAGATCGTGGGAGAAGTCCAGGGCTGCGTCGTTGCTCCATGCCACGATGTCGTGTTCCAGGAGTTCGGTGAGGGCTCCGGAGATCGTGGCGTCCTCCATTCCCGTGGCCTTACGGATCTCTCCGAAGGAGCATCCCCTGCCTGCTCCTGCGAGGGCACCGGCGAGAGAGCCGGCCTCCTCGGAGAGGCGATCCAGGCGTTCCCCCAGCAGGGTCATCACGCTGTCGGGATAATCCACCCGGAGGGGGAGATCTTCCGAGTGGAAGATCCACTCGCCGTCTCTCCGAGCCAGGACCCCTTCATCGGCCAGCTCCTGCAGGATCGCACGAATGAAGAGCGGGTTCCCGCCTGTCGCCCCGTGGATCTGCCGGGCGACCCGGTTCAGCTCCTCGGGGTCGGAGAACCGGGCGACGAGGCCCAGGAGCTCCTGGAGCTCCTCGACGGCCAGGGCTTCCAGCAAGATCCTGTACGCGCCGGCCTCCTCCACCAGGCTCCTTTCCTGTTCGTCCCAGCTTCGGCTCGAGAGATCCGAGCGTCCCTGGACCAGGAAGAAGATCCGGTCCTCCCTCACGCGGCGCATGGCTCCCAGGAGGAGGGTTCGGCTCTCTCCGTCATACCACTGGAAGTCATCGAGAGCGACAAGGAGTGGGGCCTCGAAGGCGACGGCTTCCAGGAGGTCGGCCAGGGCATCCAGAAGGGCGGCGGCGCTGACACCGTTTACCGTCTGCAGGCTCACGTCCCCCCGGCCGAGGCTGGGGATCATGGCCCGGAGGAGTCCGTCGGAAGCCGGGGAGACGCCCGCCGACCCGGGTAGGAGGAGAAGCTGCCGGATCAGGTCTGCCGCACTACCCCAACGGAGCTTCATTTCGGACCGACTCCCCCGCACCTCCACAGCCGCCATCTCCCGCCCCTTCAGGCTGGCTCTGAACTCCCTGCCCAGGCGGGTTTTCCCGATGCCTGAGGGCCCCGTGATGACGCAGGCGCGGGTCCGCCCCACCTCGGCATCCTTCCACAGATTCCTGAGCTTTCCCAGCTCCCGGCTGCGGCCTACGAACTCCAATGTGAACCCCTCCGCCTCGCGAACCCGAGCCCGTTGTTCCCGGGCGGCCTCGTCGATCCTCTCTTCAAGCCCCTGGAGGGTTTCCCGGGATTCGGGTCGGTCGCCCACGGTGCCAAAGGCGTCGGCCAGGGCCTCCCGGGCCTCGTCCAGGCGAAGGAGCTCCAGGAGCGCCTGGATCCTGCTGGTGTGTGCTTCCTCGACCTGGGGATTCACCTCCAGGATGAACTCGAGCTCGGCCAGACATTCCTGAAGCCGGCCTTCTTCCCGCAGATCTCGGGCAGAGAGAAGGAGGGTCTGCTGAAACCTCCGCTCCAGGTCGGCACGCAGGTCCTCCATCCAGCGGTCCCATTGTCTGCTGCCGGCCAGGTAAAAGTTGTCCAGAACTGGACCCTTCCAGAGCCCCCTGGCCCGTGGGAGGTCCCGGTCGGCCAGGGCTTCCTTGAACTCCTCGATGTCCGACTCCAGTATGCCGTTGCGTAGGCCGAGAGGGTCGTCCCCCTCGAAGAGATCTTCCCCGCAAGCGTTCTTCAGGACCCAGATCGCCTGGCGCACAGAGTGGCGCCCCTTTTCCCGGGGGGCATCGGGCCAGAGGAGGGATGCCAGGTCATCCCGGAGGATTCCCTCCGGGTGGCAGGCCACGTAGACGAGGAGGGCGAGAGGCTTTCCCAGGGATAGGGAAACCGGGGAGCCGTCGTGATTGTGGACTTCGGGCGGCCCGAGGATGTTCAGCCTGATCGCCAAGCAAACCTCCTTCGGAGGGCAAGGGTCGAGGTCGAGCACAGTCCCCAGAGGCTGTACCGAGGGGGGATCGGTTTGCCCCGGTATCCAGGAGGAAAGAAGAAGGGTTGCTCCTCAACTGCGCAAGTGAGAAAGGACGGTCAGCCCCCCCAGGTCTCCCCACATACTCGCAGGAAGTTCTCTCCCAGAATCCCGGCGACTTCCCTATCGGTGAATCCCTGGGCCGAGAGTTTTTCGGCTACCTGGACAATCTGGGCATAGTCCCCGAATCCCTCCACCTGCCGTTCAGGAGATCGGAAGTCGGCGGTGACGTGCTCGTTGTACTGAGCCGCGATGTCGGGGTAGTCCGGCGGACCGAACGGATCGTGGGCGTGGGCCGGGTAGGTTCCGATGGACATGTCGGTGCTGATGGCAACGTTGTCGGCGGTGCCGGCCATCTCCGTCACGTGATGGATGAGCTGGAAGAATTCCTCCAGGGTGGGTCGGTGGGTGGTGCCCGGGCGCATGCAGAGAGGGCCCCATGCGACCAGGGCGATGACGCCGCCTCGAGCGATGCATGCTTGGATCTGCTCGTCGTCGATGTTCCTGGGATTGGGGACGATTGCGCCGGGGTTGGAGTGGCTGAAGACGCAGGGCTTCTCGCTCATCTCCATGATCTCGAGGGTGGAGCGCTTTCCCAGGTGTGTGCAATCCAGCAGGACCCCTGCGCGGTTGCACTCTTCCACCATCCTGCGTCCCAGGCGGGTCAATCCCCGGTCGGTTCGGTCCAGGCACCCGTCGGCGAGTTGATTCGAGGCGTTGTAGGCCGGAAGCATCATCCTCAGGCCCAGCTCGGCCATGGCCTGGATCCGCCCCAGGTCGTACCCCACCCAGTCCCCGTCCTGGGCCGCCAGGAGGAGGCCGGCCTTCCCCTCCCTCTTGGCTTTCCGGATGTCGTCCACGGTTCGCACCACCACGAGGTTCGGGTATTCCCGGGTGAGCCCGTGCCAGAACATGATGCCGTCTGTGGCTGCGGCCATGCCGGCGTGGGGATCCCAGGCCGTCACGGCGTAGGCCGTGACCCCGTGGCGGTGGGCCAGGTGGAACTCACCGTCGGGCCACATCTGCATACAGGGGTCCACGTAGATGAAGGGCGGATCGGTCCCCAGGACCGTGTGGACGGACTTGCCGTGGGTCGTCTCCTGAGGGGTCCCGGGCTCGTTCTCGGCGCCGGCGCCCCTGGCAGAATCGGCGTCGCCGTCTCTGCTGGAGCCCGGGTTGGAACCGGCTGCACCCAGGGTGGAGCCGGCGAGGGTCACGAGGCCGGCGTTCTTCAGGAAATCGCGACGGGGAACGGACATGGAGGGCTCCTCGGGCTGGCATGGTGGGTCCGGGTCGGGGCCGGTCGGTGGGCCCCCGATGCTCCCTCATGATATTTTCCGCCGGCGTTGCCGGCGAGCCCCGGGGATCCCGTGGCCTTGGGCGGTCCGGCCGTCTTCTCTGAGCCGGGCCTCAGATTCCAGATGGCACGGGGTGATCCCCGAGGACGATGCCCGCCTTGGGGTTGAGGTGGGTGATGAGGTAGTCTCGCATGTAGGGTACCACCTCCGGGCTCTCATCCATGGCCAGACAGGCGATGAAGAGGGGGCTGGCGCTGTCGCCGGCCCTTCCTACTCCCGCACCGTGAGAGGAACCCGAGGAGGTCAGGTGCGGGAAGATGGCCGGTCCCAGGGGGCCCTCGGTTCCCCCCACCCTGAGCACGGGAAGCTTCGGGAGGGGACCGAGGAGGATGTAGACGCCGGCTCGGTCCAGAAACGGGAGAAGGCCCGGGTCGGGGAAGGGAAAGATGCCGGAATACTCGGGTGCCGAGGAAGGGGAGAGATGCCGGGGCCGAAGATGTACCCAGGCCTCCTCCGTGAGATGAAGAAGGAAGCGGCTCAGGGACGCCAGCGGATTCCCCTCTGGAAGGGAGGCGTTCGGCTGAGGTGTGTAGTCAGGTGGAGTCGGGGCCAGATCGTCCAAGTCTCTCCTCCGTCCGGTCATGTCTTAACCCAACGCGGTCCTCCCGCGGTTGCCGTTGAGCGGACAAGACGTTCGGCCGGCGTCAAACAGGCGTCATTTGCAGACGAATCTCTCCGGGTGGTCCCGATGGGTGGAGGAGGATCGGGTTTCGGTCGTACCTTTGAGCATGAAAAAGCTTCTTCGATGGACCCACGCTGCCCTCCTGCTGGCCCTCCTGTCGGGAGGATGCTCCGACGATTCGGGTTGCCCCTCCTGCATCGACGGGGTGGATCCCTCGGGGCTCGTCGATCCCTACACACTGGGCGACGGGAGTGGATACCCCGGCGCCTCGTGGGCGACGGCCCCCAGTCCCGAGGCTCTGGGATGGTCCAGTCGACGCCTCGGGAGCATCACCGCCTATGCCGAGGCCCACGGCTCCGATGCCTTCATGGTGGTGGATCGGGGCGTAATGGTCTGGGAGCACGGACGCACCTCCAGGAACTACATTGTCCAGTCCTGCCGCAAGAGCTTCCTCAGCGCCCTCTACGGCATCTACCACCACCGGGGCCTCATCGATCTCTCCCTCACCCTGGAGGATCTGGGGATCGACGATCTTCCCCCCTCGCTGACATCGGAAGAGAAGCAGGCCACCATCGAGCACCTTCTCATGGCCCGCTCCGGCGTCTATCACGAAGCCGCGGCCGAGAGACAGTCCATGAAGGACGCCCGGCCCCAGCGGGGAAGCCACCCTCCCGGCACCTTCTGGTACTACAACAACTGGGACTTCAACGCTCTGGGCACCATCTTCATCCAGCTTACGGGCCGGGACATCTTCCTGGCCCTCTACGAAGAGCTGGCCGAGCCCCTGCAGATGCAGGAGTTCCTCCCCTCCAACGGGTGGTACTACTACCAGGACATGTCCATGCACCCGGCCTATCATTTCAGCATGTCGGCCCGGGACATGGCCCGCTTCGGGCTCCTCTATCTGCGGGAGGGCCGTTGGCGGGAAAATCAGATCATTCCGGAGAGTTGGATGGAGCGGAGTCTTCAGCCCCACTCCGGCGCCGGAAGCACCTGGGACTACGGATACATGTGGTGGGTGGGAAAGCCCTCGGCGTGGGACGGCCTGGAGCTCTATGCAGCCAGGGGCGGGAGCGGTCAGGCCATCTTCGTGGTGCCCGAGCTGGAGGTGGTCATCACCCACAAAGTGGACTATGACACGTGGAACTCGGGATGGTCCCAAGTCTACCAGATCGTGAAAGGCATTCTGGACGCAAAGGTTTTTTGAACCCGAGAGGGGTCTGGCGAAAGGGGGCGAGCCGGGAGGACCGCGGCTCAGCCCAAGACTTCGGCAGGCCCCGGAAGAGGAAGAAACATGGAGATGGTCGTCTATCTGGCAGGTGAGATCCACAGCGATTGGCGGAGCGAGATCGTGAGCGCTTCCGAGAACGGCGGCCTTCCCGTGGAGTTCCTGGCCCCCGTCACCGACCATCCCGCCTCCGACGACGTGGGCGTGAACATCCTCGGCGCCGAGGAAAAGGACTTCTGGAAGGACCAGAAGGGGGCCAGGATCAATGCCATCCGGACCCGGTCCGCCCTGGAGCGGGCCGACGTGGTGGTGGTGAAGTTCGGGGAGAAATACCGGCAGTGGAACGCCGCCTTCGATGCCGGCTATGCTGCGGCCCTGGGGAAGATGCTCGTGGTCATGCATCCGCCCGAGTTCACTCACGCCCTCAAGGAGATCGACGGGGCGGCCCAGGCCGTGGTGCAAACCCCGGAGCAGGTGGTGAAGATCCTGGAGTACGCCACGATGAAGGAGTAGGGAGCGCAGCTCCTCAGGCGCCGACGGGCTCCTGGGGAACGTGGGTCCCCCCGGCGATTCGCCCGTCCTCTTCCGGGTCCAGTCCGTCCAGCTCCAGGTTGGTGTACTCCTCCGTCACCTCGAAGTCGTAGCCCGGATACTCGTAGATGGGCATGCGGGGCTCCGTTTCTCCCAGGGAGTATCCGTAGGCATCCAGGTACTCGGACCGGTCCTCTCCGATCCCGTCCAGTTGCTCCAGGTACTCGCTCACCGACTTGGACTCGATGATGACCACCTTTCCCATCTCGTCGATGATGGGGCTGTGGGCCCGGGTCTGGTCGTGATCGAACTCCAGGATGCGGCGCCCGTAGCGGGTGATCCCGATGGTCCGGAAGGTGAGGCTCTTGCCCACGGCGGGCAGGTTCAGGACGCTCCGGTCTGTGGCCAGGAAGGGTAGATCGGCGTCCTTCCTCAGGGCCTCGATGTTTTCCACCATGAGCTCGGCGTCTTCCGGAAAGCCGCGGATACGGTCGTGAAATTCGTCCGGGATGCGGCCGACGACCTTCTCCTCTTCCTCCTCCTGCACCACCCGGGCGATGGGGGCGTAGTTGAAGTTGTTCTCCATGTAGCCCTTCACCACGAAGGTGTAGTAGGGAAGGACGCCCACCTCGTTCAGGGCCTGCCGGAGCCGGGCCGAGTGGCCCCGGCGGGAGGCCGCGGTGGTGAAGACGAGCTGGTTCGTCACCGTCCATCCCGCGGAGATGAGGCGTCGCACGGCCTCCCGGGCTTCCGGGGTCACCTCCATGGGGGCCTCGAAGTGGGTCTGGATGACGAACTGCCGAATCCCCACCTCCCGGGCCTTCTCCTTGAAGTCAGCGAGGATGTCGGTGAGCTCCGGTGTGAAGCGCTGAGGCAGGTAGACGGGGAGGCGGGTGCCCAGCCGGACCCGTACCATTTCGGCGTGCTTTTCTCCGTCGGGGCGATCCTCGTTGGCCTCCCGTTTCTTCCCGGCCATCTCCAGGACTGCGTCCAGGATCTTCCGGAGAGAGGCGTCGGAGCTCATGAGAGCGTCGCCCCCGGTGATGAGGATGTCCCGGAGCTGGGAATCCTCCCGGAAATACTCCATGAGCTCCGGGAGCTTCTCGGACCAGGTCGCCGTGGGCTCCAGCTTCTCCAGATCGAAGTTGAGGCGGCCCCGTTGGAAGTCGTACATGCGCTGGCACACCGAGCAAAGTCCCCCACAGGCTCGACCCACGGTGTCGGGAATGAGGATGGCCACATCGGGGTATCGCCGATGCACGTTGTCGTAGGGAGGCAGGAGCCAGCCGGCGGCGTTGGGTTTGCCCGGCTCCACCTGGTCCTCCTTCTCCCAGGCCACGATGTGGCCGAACTCCTCCACCAACTGGCTCGAGTAGGTGACGTAGTAGCGGATGGCCAGGTCGGCGCCGATGGCGAAATAGGGGACCCGGACGTGGAGGAGGGAGAGGTAGTAGGGGTTCACGAAAAAGGGGATGCCGGCGTCCCGGGCCCGGTAGAGGATCTTCATGGTGTCCGGATCCAGGGACTCACCGAGCATCTCGTTCAGGAGCTCAGGGGAGCGGACGGCGAAGGTGAAGTGGAAGTGCAGGTCGTGCCACCACTCCCGGGCCAGCTCCATCTTCTGGTCCCGGGTCATTCCCTCTTCGAACTGGAACCGGCGGCTGGAGATCTCCCCCCGGTCCATCCTGTCGATGATGAGCTCCAGGATCCTCTCCCTGTTCTCCTCCCGGAGCTTCACGATGCGGGGGTCCAGCCCCGAGGGGTACCGTTCCATCCACTCTTCCACCTGGCCCCGGGAGGGAAGCGTTCGCACGCTCTCGCCCCGAAACTGCCGAAAGAGGTGAAGCATGTCTTCGAAGAAGCCGGGCTTCGCACCGCCGGTGCCGTGGTGAACGGCGAGCCAGAGGAGGCGGAAAGGATTGCTCACGGCCAGCTCCCCGCGGAGGTTCAGATCCTGGAACTCCCGTCCGGCGTTGTCGATGTAGTCCAGGATGCGGATGGCCGCAAAGTCCCTCCAATCCAGGGCCTGAAAGTCCTCCCGGGTGGGGTGCTCGCTGGCGTAGAAGGCCAGGGCGGCGGGCCGGTCCCGGGTTTCGTCCAGGACCCAGTTCCGCACCCCCACCAGGGCTTCGGTCTCGTTCATGGCCTTCCGCATGATCTCTTCCAGAGGAGGGTTCTCCTTCAGGAGCTTCTGGAGGAGTCGGTGGGACTTGACGGTGATGGCGATGCGGTCGAGCTCGGCGATGGTGGTCATGATCTGGCCTCCTTATCCTAATCTATGGCTTCGGCGCCCGATCCGTTCCACTTTCCTCGAGCGTGCGTGATCCACAATCCGGCGGTTCCGGCAAGGGAGCGCCACATTCCGGAGGCTCTTGCATGATTCCCGCACTCCGCAGCCCCATTCCCGGGATTGCCCGGGGGCGTCGTGCCCCCCGGTCCAGGATTCCCCTCGCAGGGCTCACCTTCTTCCTCCTCTTTTCTCTCCTCGGCCGGCCGCAGGCCTCGGCTCAGGAAGGAGCGGAAGGATCCGGGGAGCCCCGCCCCCTCGCCCTGGAGGACTATGCCGGGTGGTCCACGATCGGTTCCGTGGCCCTCTCGGGCGATGGTCGATGGATGACCTTCAGCTATGAGCCGAACGAGGGGGATTCCCGCTTCTTCCTCCGGGATCTGGAGGAGCCAAACGAGGAGCCGGAGGAGCTCTCGTTGAACGGCTCTCGTCCGCGGTTCAGCGAGGACTCCCACTGGCTGGCCTTCATCTCTGCTCCTCCCGAGGACGGTGTCTCCGAGGGCAGTGATGAGGGCCGGGATGGCGGCGACCGGTCACGGACGCTCCGTCTCCTGGATCTGACGAGCCGGGAGGAGACGGAAGTGGAGAAGGTGGCTTCCTTTACCTTCAGCGAGGATTCCCGGTGGCTGGCGGTGCAGAAGCAGAGGTCCTCCGGCGGGAGCGGGTCGGGTGCGGCCCGGAGCAGGGAGACCGGCGGCCGGGGTTCCGGTGGAGACGGGTCAGGCGACCCGGTCCGGGGAGCCGATCTCATCCTCGTGGAGCTCGGTACGGGCATCCTGCACAACCTGGGCAACGTGGCCGAGCACGCCTTCAATGACCAGGGCACCCACCTGGCCTATGTGGTGGACGCCGAGGGTCGGACGGGAAACGGACTCTACCTCATGGGGCTCGCCGACATGAGGGTGCTTCCCCTGGCCACCGGGGATGCCCTCTTCGAGGGGATGGCCTGGAACGAGGAGGGAACGGCCCTGGCCGTTCTGAAAGGGAACAAGCCCGATGGGATGGTCCATCGGGCCAACACCCTCCTGGCCTTCCCCGAGCTCCTTTCGGCCGATGCGGAGATGCTTGCCGGCCCCCGACCCGAAGGTCATCGGTACGATCCTCGGGAAGACGAGTCTTTTCCCGAGGGCTACGTCCTCAGCGAGCTTCGCACACCCTCCTGGAGCGAGGATGGGGAGAGGGTCTTCCTGGGCATCAAGGAGCAGGAGGAGGCGGCGGAGGAGGAAGAGGATCAGGCGAATGTGGACGTCTGGCACTGGAAGGACGAGCGGGTCCAGTCGCGGCAGGAGGCCCAGGCCGGGAGGGACCGGCGGTCCACGGATCTGGCGGTCCTGAACCTGGAGGGATCCCGCTTCGTCCGCCTGGGCGACGAGTCCCTGGAGCGGGTGACCCCCACCTACGACGGGCGCTGGGCGGTGGGCTACGACGACTCGCCCTACGCCATGGACCGGGACCGGGGGGAGAGCCGGAGTGACGTGTACAGAGTCGATCCCACGAGCGGTGAGCGGACCCTCATCACCCAAGCCCTGACCTACCCCATGGGGACTTCCCCCGATTCCCGCTGGTTCCTCTACTGGCAGGACCGGCAGGTCCAGGCCTTCGAGCTTCCCACGGGCCGGAGGGTGAACCTCACCGAGGTCGCGGGGGGCGTGGACTTCGAGAACGAGGAATTCGACCGGCCTGTTGAAAAGCCGACCTACGGCGTCGGGGGATGGTCGAACGATGGGGACGTGGTCTTCCTGAACCTCAGATATGACGTCTGGCAGGTTTCCCTGGAAGGAGGGGAGTCCGTGAACCTCACCGGAGGCATGGGGGACCGGGAGAAGATCCGCTTCCGCATCCTGGACCTGGACACCGAGGACGACGGCATCGAAACCTCCAAGCCGGTCTTCCTCTCGGCCTATGGGGAGTGGACGAAGCGTTCAGGGTACTTCCAGGCCCGCCCCGGCCGGGACCCCCGGGAGCTTCTCTACGACGACGCCATGTTCGGGACGTCGGGATTCAGGGGCTCGGGCATCCGTAGGGCCACAGGCGCCGACCGGGTCCTCTTCACCCGGCAGACCTTCGAGGATTTCCCCGACTACTGGATCGGCGACACGGAATTCGGCGAGCTGCGGAGAGTCACCGATGCCAATCCCCAGCAGTCCGGTTTCCTCTGGGGGAGTCGGGTCCTGGTGGACTACACCGACGAGCGGGGCAACGAGCTCCAGGCGACCCTCACCCTGCCGGCCGGCTACACCGAGGGGGAGAAGTACCCCATGATCATCTACTTCTACGAGAAGATGAGCCAGCGGCACCACCAGTACTCCCAACCCACCTACGACGACCGGCCCCACATGTCCACGTATGCCAGCAA
Source organism: uncultured Gemmatimonadaceae bacterium (assembly GCA_964464555.1). Taxonomy (GTDB): domain Bacteria; phylum Gemmatimonadota; class Gemmatimonadetes; order Longimicrobiales; family Gaopeijiaceae; genus CAYXGM01. Next base: position 55,636 of record CAYXGM010000014.1, read on the forward strand.
CGGCTACATGGTCCTCATGCCGGACATCGTCTACGACATGGGCTACCCCGGGAGCTCGGCCCTGGACGACGTGACCTCGGCGGCCCGTGCCGTCATCGAAGAAGGCTACGCCGACCCGGAGCGCATCTGCCTGCAGGGACACAGCTGGGGTGGGTACGAGACCTCCTTCATCCTCACGCAGACCGACATGTTCGCTTGCGTGGTGACGGGTGCCCCTCTCACCAACCTGGTCTCCATGCACAACATCCTCTACAAGAGCTCCGGGAGCCCCAATGCCCCCCTCATCGAGTGGGGTCAGGGACGCATGGACACGAACCCCTTCGAAGGACTTGACCGTTACGTGGCCGAATCGCCCGTCCATCATGTGCAGAAGATCAGCACCCCTTTCCTCATCCTGCATGGCACGGCGGACGGAGCCGTGGACTGGAACCAGGGGCTGGAGTACTACGTCGCCGCCCGGCGCATGGGCAAAGAGGTCATCCTTCTCTCCTATCCGGACGAGCCCCACCACCTGAGCAAGGAGGCGAACCAGAAGGATTTTCAGATCCGTATGAAGCAGTTCTTCGACCACCATCTGAAGGATGCTCCGGCGCCGACCTGGATGACCGAGGGTGTTCCCTACTTGAAAAAAGACCGCATTGGACCCATGGATGGAGTGGGAGGAGGCGGGTAGCCCGAAGATAGGAGCCGTGGCCTCCCGGGCAGGGTAGGGGTATGGATGATTCGACGAGGCGCCGTTCGGCTGGGCGGTGGCTCCTACGCAACAGAGAAAGGAGATGGCACGGTGAGGACCTTTCCTGGCACACCGACCCGCAGGAGCACGTGGCGGAGGGTCGGCTTATGTCTCATGGCTTTGGCCGTTTTTCGGCCGGCGCTCCTGGATGCCCAGCACCCCTATCCGCCGGGCCTCTACGCCGAGCTTCACACGCCCGAGGGGGTCATCGTCATCTCCCTGGCCCTGGGACGGGCACCCATGACCGTGGCCAACTTCGTGGGACTGGCGGAAGGGACCATCGAGAACCAGGCCTTCCCGCTGGGGCGGCCCTACTACGACGGGACGGAATTCCACAGGGTGGCGCCGGGCCACGTCATCCAGGCCGGGCGTCCGGCCTCCGACATGGCTTCCACGCCGGGCTATAGCATCCCCAACGAGATCCATCCCACCCTGCGCCATGACAAGGAGGGGATGGTGGGGATGGCCAACCGGGGCCCCCACACGGGGAAGGCCCAGTTCTACATCACCCTGGGTGATCGCTCCTACCTGGACGGTGACTACGCCGTCTTCGGAGAGGTCTACGAGGGGATGGACGTGGTACGCTCCATCACCCCAGGAGACCCCATCGAGAGGGTCAACATCGTGAGGGTGGGGGGGGAAGCGGGGGCCTTTCGTCCCGACACGGAGTCCTTTCGTGCCCTGCGCCGGGAGGTGCGGGAGCGGGTCCTGGCCGAGGAGGAGGCCCGGCTCCAAGAGAAATTGACCTTCATGGAGGCCAGTTGGCCTCACGCCGTGATCACGGAGGACGGGTGGCGATACGTGGTCATCCGGGAGGGGGAGGGCCCCGATCCTCAGGAGGGAGATACCCTCCGGGTCCGGTACAGGGGTCGAACCGTCCGCGGGATGGGATTTGCCAGCACGGCCGGGTCCGGCGTACCGCACCTCTTCATGCCCGGGGAGGAGGAGGGAGAGATCTTCCCCTTCGTGGTGGGTGAGGATGTGGTCAACCCGGGCTTCGATGCGGCCGTGTCGGCCATGAAGCCCGGGGAGCGCCGGCTGGTCATCGTTCCGGCGGAGCTCGGGTATGATCCCGTGGGATTCTACGGCGTGGAGCAACCCGGTGAGCCCCGTTTCGTGATCCGGCCCGGTTCCATCCTCATCTACGAGGTGGAGGTATTGCCCGGCGATTGAGGTTTCCGGCGTCGGGGGTTGTCCAGGCTCCGCCGCGCCGCTTTCACCCTTCAATAAGAAGCCCCCGTCCCGGTCATTTTCGGGACGGGGGCTTCACAGTGGGACGTTGGGTCGAGAGCCGGACTCTCTTTTAACGGTTTGTATTTGTTTGTTTTGATCCGCTTCGACCGCAACGTCTCAATCAGCTACCTGTGAGTATCGGCGGGAGGGCGCCCGGACTTTAGAAAAGGGTGTTGCGAAAGGGGGGCGAGCCGCGTGATGAGCGCCACGCCCTTTCGGCGGTTCGGCGCGACGCCGGTTGCCGCCGCGATGCCCCGGCGGGGTTTCTACTCTCCCCGGAGGGCGTCCACCGAGGAGGACCGGGTGGCCCGGAGAGAAGGCAAGAGGATGGCCACCGCCGCCGAGGTCACCAGCACCCCGGCCACTACGACCATGGTGGCCGGATCCCCGGCCCGGACCCCGAAGAGCACGGTGGCCAGGAGACGGGAACCCCAGAAGGCCAGGAGGGCACCGATGGCCATCCCCACGCCCACCTGCTTCAGGCCACTCCAGAGGAAGAGGCGGATGATGGACCCGTTCGTGGCTCCCAGGGCCATGCGGATCCCCGTCTCCCGGGTCCTCCGGGAGACCGAGTGGGCCACCACCCCGTAGAGGCCCACCGAGGCCAGGAAGAGGGCGGCGATCCCGAAGGTGGAGAAGATGGATCCGATGAGGGTGACGAACCAGAAGGTGCGTTCGGCCCGCTCGTTCAAGGTCTCAACACGCCGGACGGGGAGCTCGGGATCCATGGTGGCGATCCGGTCCCGGATGTCGGGAAGGAGGAGGGAAGGATCGCCGGTGCTCCTCAGGAGCAGGTGGCCCGATCCGGGATCCACCGGCGGGGCCGGAAGGAAGAGACCTTCGGGGGACGACTGGGAGGAACCGTTCATGCGCAGGTCCGGGACTACGCCCACCACCGTCCGCCACGGCCCGTCCTCCCCGTAGCCGATCCGCAGACGCCGGCCCAGGGGATCCTGCCCGGCGAAGAACCGCTGGGCCAGGGGCTCGTTCACGATCACCACCGGGGGACCGCTCCGGTCCCCGTCGTCGAAGGGCCGGCCCCGGGTAGGGGCCACCTCCAGGACCGAGAAGAACCCGGGTCGGACCCGGGCCACGCGCACCCTGGGGTGGTCCTCCCGTCGGAGGTACTGGACCCCTTCCAGCTGAATGGGGTCACGCCCGGCATAACCCGGCGGAACCCAGTCGGCCCAGGTCGCGGCGTCCACACCGGGCCGGCCCCGGGCCCAGCTCAGCAGGTCGTCCCAGAAGACCCGCTGCTCCTCGGGCCCCGGGTATCGCCTGGAGGAAAGGGAGAGCTGGACGGCCAGGAGCTGCTCCCTCTCGGACACCACCTCCCGGCTGGTCTCCTGGAAGGTGGCGATGAGGAGCCCGGCACCCACCAGCAGGGGATAGGCCAGGGCGATGGTGAGAACCACCATCCCCTGGCTCAACCGTCCGAGTTGTCTGCTCGATGCGCCCCGGCTCTCATCCTGGAGGACCTCCCGTACCGAGACCGATGCGGACCGAAGCGCAGGCGCGAGCCCGGCAAGGAGGGCCGATAGCACCGAGACGACGAGGATGAAGAGGAGGATGGGACCGTCCACCGCAAAGGTCATCCAGACGGGCTTCCTGGGCCCCATGGCCCCGTCGAACCAGTCCACGCCGAAGTTGGCCAGCACGACCCCCAGCGCCCCTCCCGCCAGAGCCAGCACCAGAGCCTCCAGGACGAGACCGCCCACGATCCGGCCTTTTCCGGCTCCCAGCGCCGCTCCTACCGCCACGTCCCCGCTCCGGTCCAGGGCCCGGGCGGCCAGAAGATTGGCCACGTTGGCACAGGCGATGAGGAGGACGAAGAAGCTGGCGATGACCAGGGTCCAGAGGAGCTCCATCTCCTCCCGGCCGATGAAGGTGTGGACCAAGGGGACCAGGTTGATGCGCGCCGGCTGATTGGTTTCGGGATACGTCCTTGCCAGGCGCCCGGTGATGGCCGCCAGCTCCGTCTCGGCCAGCGCCTCGGGCGTGTCTCCCGGCAGGCGACCCACCACTCGCACGAACACACGGCCCCGGGGGGCGTTTTCGGCGTCGAAGGGAAGGGGGAGCCAGAAGTCCTCGTCGTCGGGGAAGGCGAACCCGGGGGGCATGACGCCGATGACGGTGAAGCCCTCCCCGTCCAGGCGAAGGGTCCGGCCCAGGACCTCGGGGTCGGACCCGTACCGGTCTCGCCACAGGCCGTCGCTCATGAGGGCGACGCGGACGTCGGGCCCGATGTCCTCTGCGGAAAACCCTCGGCCCAGGGCCGGGCTCTCTCCCAGGAGGGGGAGCATGGAGGGGGAAAGGAGGGTGACCCGGGCCCGGTCGGCCCGCCCGCCCCCGTCCACCAGCTCCCGGGAGCTGGAGATCCATGCGCCGAGCTCTGAGAAGGTGGTCTGTTCCTCCTCCATGTCCCGGTAGTCCTGGAAACTCACGAGATCGGAGGTGCCTCCCGACTCCACAAAGGTCTGGGTCGCCCCCACCAGCTCGTCGGGGTCCTGGAAAGGCATCCCCCGGACCAGGACCGAGTAGGCGATGGAATACATGCTGGCCGAAAGGCCGATCCCGAGCATCAGGGCAATAACCGAGACCCCCGAGAGGAAGGGGTCTCTGAGGAGCTTTCGAATGGCCAAGCGGGTTTCGTGGAAAAGAGTCCCCATGGACCTCAGTCGGCCAGAACCTCGTTCACCTTCTGCAGAAGCTGCCGGACCGAGAAGGGTTTCTGGATGAAATGGATGCCCTCTTCCAGAACGCCGTGGTGGGTGATGACGTCGTCGGTGTACCCGGACATGTACAGGGTCCTGAGGGAGGGGTACCGAGCCGTCAGCCGGACGGAGAGCGTCCGGCCGTCCATCCCCGGCAGCACCACATCGGTGAGGAGGAGGTCGATGGGGCCGGTGTAGTCCTGGAGGAGTTCCAGACACTCGCTCCCGCTTTCCGCCGAAAGCACTTCATGACCCCGCTGCTTCAGGAGATCCACAGCGAGGTTTCGAACGCCGCTTTCGTCCTCCACGACGAGAATGATGGCGTCGCCGCCGCTGTCTTCCTCCGTCGAGGACCTGGGGGAGGTCACCTCCTTCTGCACGACCTCCCCGGAGACGGGGAAGTCGCACCGGAACACGGTGCCCTGCCCGGGTTTGCTCCTCACCTGGATGTTGCCGCCGTGTTGCTTCACGATTCCGTAGACGGTGGCCAGCCCAAGTCCGGTGCCTTTCTCCTTGGTGGTGAAGAAGGGCTCGAAGACCTGCTTGGTGGTGGCCTCGTCCATTCCCTCTCCGGTGTCGGCGATGGTGATGGAAACGACACCCCCGGCATCGGCAGCGGACTCCTCACCCCCGCCCCGCTGCGCGGCATCGTTCAGCCCCGTCGTGATGGTGAGCTTCCCTCCGTCGGGCATGGCGTCCTGGGCGTTCACCGCCAGGTTCATGATCACCTGCTCGATCTGCACGATGTCGGCGCGGATGGAGGGAAGATCCGGGGCGAGCTTCATTTCGACTTCGATGTCTTCGCGGACGGCCCTGCGAAGGAGCTTCTGGAAGTTCCGAACCAGATCGTTCACGTCTGCGTGCCAGAACTCCAGGGTCTGGCGCCGGCTGAAGGCGAGGAGCTGGCGAACCAGGTCCCGGGAACGATTCCCGGCCTCCACGACCTGCTCGGCGAACTCCCGCCGCCGGTCGTCAGGCCCGAACTCCTCGAGCAGCATGTCTCCGTAGCCGAGGATGGGGGTCAGGAGATTGTTCAGGTCGTGGGCGACACCTCCGGACAGGCGTCCCAGGGATTCCATCTTCTGAGCCTGGCGGAGCCGATCTTCGAGCTCGTGCTGCTCCGAGACGTCCCGGAGCAGCCCCAGCACGGCTCTGCCTCGCCGGTAGTCGATCTCCCTCACCGAGGCTTCCACCTGGACCCGGGTGCCGTCGGGCCGGAGAATGGCGAAATCGTAGAGTCCCGGGACCTCGTCTCCCGCCTCCCTGCGTCGCTGCCGTTCCTCGATGAGGCCCATGCTCTCCGGAGCCACCAGGTTCCAGAAGCTGAATCCCGGCTCTCCCGCCTCTTCCCGGCTGATGCCCGTCAACTCGCAGAACCGCTCGTTCACCAGGTCGAAGCGTCCATCATAGAGGATGTAGATGGCATCGTTGGACTGTTCGATGACGCTCCGGAACCTGCGTTCCGATGCCCTGATTGCTTCCTCGGATTTCTTCCGGTGGGTGATGTCCAGGGCCGTAAAGGTGACGCCCCGGGACAGGTCGGCCCGGTCGATGGCCGTGGAGCTGAGGAGAACGTCGATGATGGAGCCGTCCACGTGTTGCCAATGGGTCTCGACCGTTCCCGTCCCCTGGCCGCCGATCTGCCTGTACTTTTCCCGCCCCACGAACTCGAAGTCCTCGTCGGTGGGATAGAGGATTCTGGCCGACTTCCCGAGGAGCTCCTCCCGGCTCCGCCCGACCATCTCGCAGACCAGCTCGTTCACTTCCACGAGGACCCGATCCCGGACCGCTCCGATGCCCACCGGCGCCGCCCGGAAGATGCTCCTCAGACGTTCCTCGCTTTCTCGAAGCGCCTGTTCCGCTGCCTCCCGCTCCGTGATGTTCCTCTGATCCGTGAGGTCCTGGACCACCGCCAGAACGACCTCCTGGTCTCCGAGATCCACAACCTTGGCGTCGATGCGGACAGGGAAGCCTTCGCCCTGGCGGTTCACGTGAGTCGAGTCGAACACCAGGCGCTTGTCTTCCCTCAGGAGTCTCCTGAGCTCTGCGTCGGCGTGAGCCCGGTTGTCCGCTCCATGGGTGATGTCGGAGGGGGAGAGCCGGAGGAACTCGTCCCGGGAGTACCCGTAACGGCGGCAGGCTGCTTCGTTGACCTCGATAAATCTTCCTGGACCCTCCTCGCCGATAGGGTGCACGAACACGGCAAGGTTCAGCGCGTTGAAGAGGGTCTGGAATTTCAGGTCGTCGCTCATACTCTCTCTCGCGGGACCGGATCGGGACGTCTCCCGTGCCCGTCGGCACTGCCAGACCTGTCGACAGGATCAATCCGAAAGTGAAGGGTAAGGACGAGAGCCACAACTCTCCAGCTCTCTCCAGGCTCTCTCTTGCCCCGGGCCGCCCCCTCCCCCTACGCTGTCCCAACGCTTCGTACGAACGTCCTTGGAGGAACTCATGAACGTGCGTCTTCAGGTTCAGAACCGAGCTTCCCGTCGCCCCGGCCTTCTCGTCCGGGCAGCCCTCCTTCTGGCCCTCATGCTGGCTCTTCCCCTGCCCGTGGCGAGCCAGGATCTCCCTTCCCCCGAAGAGTTCTTCGGCTTCCAGATGGGGGCCGACCGGAAGCTGGCCCACTGGGACGACCTCCTGGAGTACTACGATCTCATCAACGAGGCCAGCGACCGGGTTCTGGTCCGGGACATGGGCCCCAGCACCTGGGGGAACCGGTTCCTCAGCATCTTCGTCTCGTCGCCCGAGAACCTGGCCAACCTGGACGAGCTCAAGCGCCTGAACGCCATCCTCCAGGATCCGCGCGGGCATACCCGAGCGGAAATCGACAGCGCCGTGGAGAACGGGAAAGTGATCTTCGTCCAGAGCTACGGCCTCCACTCATCGGAGGTGGCGGGAAGCCAGGCCATCGCCGAGATCACCTGGGAAATGGCCACCCGGAACGACGAGGTCATGCAGGAGATCCTGGACAACACCATCTCCATCATGATTCCCTGCTTCAATCCCGACGGGGAGATCATGATCACCGAGTGGTATGACAGGTGGGTGGGAACGGAGTACGAGGGCACGGGGCTTCCCTACCTCTATCATCCCTACATCGGTCACGACAACAACCGTGACGCTTTCATGACCAACACGGTGGAGTCGGAGTACGGGGCCGAGATCCTCTTCAGGGAGTGGATCCCCCAGGGCTACATCGATCACCACCAGATGGGCTCCTACACCGCCCGGATGGCCATCCCCCCCTACGCCGAGCCCATCCGCCCCGAGGCCGATCCCCTGGTGTGGTGGGAGATGGATTGGTACGGCGGGTACATGGGATACAAGATGGACGAGAAGGAGCTGTCCGGGGCCCTTGGCGGGGCCATCTACTCCGGCTGGGGCCACTTCGGCTTTCACTGGATCACCCCCTTTCACAACATCGCCGGCATGCTCACCGAGGGGGCGAGCGCCCGCCTGGCCAGCCCCATCTACGTCCACCCGGACCAACTCCGGGGCTCACGTGGGTTCCCGGAGTACGAGGAGCAGACGACCTTCCCGAATCCCTGGCCCGGCGGCTGGTGGCACGTAAGGGACATCGTGGAGATGCAGAAGGTGGCCACGTACGCTCCCCTGGAGATGGCGGCCAGGAACCGGGAGACGGTGCTCCGGAATGCGTATCACAAGGCCACGCGCCAGACGGAGCGCGGGATGGAGGGCGAGGTCAAGGCTTTCGTCATTCCCGCCCAGCAGCATGATCCGCTGACCATGAAGAAGCTCATCAACAAGCTCCTGGGGCAGGGGGTGACGGTCCAGCGGGCCCCGGAGCGCTTCGTCCACGAAGACGTGGTCTACGAAGCCGGGAGCTTCGTGGTGAGCATGGCCCAGCCCAAGCGGGGCCTCATCCGATGGGTCCTGGGGCAGACCTACTACCCCGACAACACCTTCACGAGGAATCGGGACGGATCGCCCATGCGGCCATATGATCTCTCCACGGACAACTTCGCCGAGTTCATGGGGGTCAGGGCCGATCCGGTGGAGACGCCGGTGGAGGTTGAGCTCCGGGCGGTCACAGACTGGCTGGATCCCCAGGGGACGGTGGAGGCCGGGAGCAGTGGCTACGTCCTGGACGGACGCCTCAACGACGCCTTCCACGCCATGAACCTCCTCTACGAGGCCGGGGCCGAGATGCGCCGGGTGGACGAGGACGGGATGGGAGTGAAGACCGGAGATTTCGTGGTCACGGGAGGTGTGCCCGAAGCCGAGGCTGCCCGCATCGCCGAGGAAACCGGGGTGGACTTCATGCCCCTGGACGCCGACGTGGCCTCCATCAGCCATCCCATCCGGCAGCAGCGCATCGGGATGTACCAGCGCTACTGGGGAGGGAACATGGACGAGGGGTGGACCCGCCTCATGCTGGAGAACTTCGCCTTTCCCTACGACACCCTTATGGATGCGGCGATCCTGGAGGGCAACCTCCACCAGCGTTATGACGTCATCATCCTTCCCGAAGACAGCCCCATGTTCATGAAGGGCATATCGAGCGCCGCCGGCCTGGGGCCCTACGCCCGCTACCTGGACATCGAGTCCATCCCCCCGGAGTACCGCTCCGGGTTCGGGGAAGAGGGGGTTCGGGCCCTGGAGGAGTTCGTCACGGAGGGCGGCACCCTCATGACCTTTTCCGAGGCGGGTGCCCTCCCCATTCAGGAATTCCACCTGCCCGTGGAGAACATCCTGGAGGGCCCGGGGGGGGACGACTTCTGGGCCCCGGGCTCCACGTTGAGGGTGGAGGTGGACACGGCGAACCCCTTCACCTACGGGATGCCTGACAACGCCCTGGCCCTCTTCCGTCAGGGGGGACAGGTCTACGAGACCGTTCCCGGGCCGGCCAGTGCCGGAGTGGAACGTATCGTTACGTACGTGGACCGGGACATCCTTCAGAGCGGCTGGCTCCTCCACGAAGAGGTCATCGCCGAGAAGGCCGCCGTGGTTTCGGTGGAGCACGGGGAGGGGACCGTCTACATGATCGGCTTCCGGCCCCAGCACAGGCACCAGACCCACGGGACGTACAAGCTGGTGTTCAACGCACTGGTGAACTGAGGAGGGCGTGACGCCGTCACCCTCGAGGTGGCAGGAGCCCCGGCCCGGGACGTCATGGGGCGAAGGTCCTCCCGGTTCCGGGGGGCCTTCCGGCTGCTGACCCCGGGAGGCCCCCTCCGTATTGTGACCGATGTTCGTTCGCTTGCCCAAGGCGTTGGAGGGTTCTGCGACCGTGGCCCGGGCCGCGTTCCGACCCTGAAATCAGACGTTGGAAGGGAATTCCAGACCATGAGACGATTCAGACGAAACTCCGCATCCCCGCAGGCCCTCTTCCTCCTCCCCGCCCTCCTGATCCCGGCATGGGTCCAGGGTCAATCCACGTCCTTCCTGGACCACCAGGGACTCACGCGGGAACTGCGAGAGATGACCGGAGGATCGGCCCTGGCCAGCATGGAGTCCCTGGCTACGACCCGGGAGGGCCGTGAGGTGTGGCTGGTGCGGGTGGGCGATCCCGACGGCGCCCCCTTCGAGGAGCGCCCGGCCGTCCTCGTGGTGGGGAACCTGGAGGGGGACCACCTGGTGGGGAGTCATCTGGCGCTGGAGGCCGTCCGCTACCTCATGGCCAACGCCGGAAACGAGGAGACCGGGGAGGCCCTCAGGGCCAATGTTTTCTACGTCTTTCCCCGCCTCAATCCCGATGGCGCCGAGGCCGTCTTCGCCACGGTGCAGTGGAACCGGAGGGAGAATACCCTTCCCTGGGACGACGACAACGACGGGCGCACCGACGAGGACGGGCCGGAGGACCTGAACGGGGACGGCTTCGCCACGGTGATGCGGGTAGCCGATCCCGGCGGGGCCTTCATGATCCATCCCGAGAACGAAGCCCTCATGAAGAGGGCCGATGCCGCGAAGGGGGAAACGGGCCGATACAAGGTCTACTGGGAGGGGACGGACGAGGACGGGGACGGCTTCATCAACGAGGACGGCCCGGGAGGCGTGGACCTGAACCGCAATTTCCAGCACGCCTACCCCTACTGGCAGGCGGGCTCGGGGCCCCACATGGTGAGCGAGCCCGAGACCCGGGCCCTCATGGACTTCGTCGTCGCCCACCGGAACATCGGGGCCATCCTCACCTTCGGGGTGAGTGACAATCTGGTGGTCCCCCCGAACGCAAAGGGCGAGTTGGCCGAGGCCAGGGTCCCCGAGCTTCCCGGCTTCGCCGAAGCCTCCAACGAGGAGGTGTTCGAAGTGGGGATGGTGGAGGTGGGAGGGGACGGTGGCCGGGGATGGCGAGGGTCCAGGCGCGGAGGTGGAGGCTGGCTCCGGGGTGCCCAGCCCGGCCGGGACAACGACCCCAGCTCCGGGGCTCGCCCCGCCACCACGGTGGCGGCCCAGGACCGGGTCTACTTCGAGACCATCTCCGAGGCCTACAAGGAGGTCACGGGGATCGAGAGCGTTCCCTATCATCGGACTCCCGAGGGTGCCTTCTTCCAGTACGGGTACTTCCAGTACGGGGTCCCCTCCTTCAGCACCCTGGGGTGGGGAGGATGGGAAGCCGATTCCGGGGAGGACGAGGAGGAGGCAAAGGGGGATCCCTGGGAGGAGGCTCGTTTGGAATGGGTGCCCTTCCAGCACCCTGAGTTGGGCGAGGTGGAGATCGGAGGGTTTCGGCCGTATGCCCTGGTGAACCCGGAAGCGGACGAGGTGGCCGCGCTGGGGGTGAAGCACGGCGAGTTCCTGGTGAAGCTGGCCGGGATGCTCCCCCGTGTCAGCATCGCCGAAACCCAGGTGGAAGGGTTGGGCGGGGGCGTCTTCAGGGTCACGGTGAAGGTGGAGAACTCCGGATTCCTACCCACCTCCCTCGAGCATGGGGCCCGTTCCCGGAGCGTGGGTCCCACCTTCGTTCAGATCCAGGTAGACGAGGATGCCATCCTCAGCGGGGCCGAGAAGACCACCGACGTGGGGGTCCTCAGCGGCTCCGGGGGAAGGGAGGAGGTCACCTGGGTCATCCGGGGCAGGGAGGGGAGCCAGGTGGATATCCGGCTCCACTCCATGAAGGCCGGCCACGACACCGCCACCATCAACCTCAGGTAACGGAGAGGCCATCATGAGATTCTCACGACTCCTGGCGGCCGCCTCACTCGCCGCCCTGGCAATGGTTCTTCATTCCGCTACCGCCACCCACGATCTCAGTGCCCAGGAGCTCAGGGGCTCGGATCCGCCTCATACCCTGGACATCTCCTGGGACCGCTGGCACGATCACGACGAGATGGGAGAGATGCTCCGTCTCTTCGAGCGCACCTGGCCCGAGTTCCTCACCCTTTCCTCCATGGGGGAGAGCTACGGGGGTAGGGAGCTCTGGGTCATGACCATCAACAATCCCGAGACGGGCCCCGAGCTGAGCAAGGGGGCCATGTACATCGAGGCCGACGTGCACGGGAACGAGGTGCAGGGGAGCGAGGTCACCCTCTACACCATCTGGTACCTCATGGAGAACTACCAGCGAAACCCCGAGATCAAGCGGCTGGTGGATGAGCGGGTCTTCTACATCGTGCCCACCGTCAACCCCGACGGCCGGGACTTCTTCCTGGATCGGGAGGGCTCGGGAGCCCGCACCGGGCACGTCCCGGTGGACGAGGACGGAGACGGCCTTTTCGACGAGGACGGTCCCGACGACATGAACGGGAACGGGGTCATCGAACAGATCCGGAAGTACACCCCGGGAGAGGGGACCCATCGCATCGATCCCGAAGAGCCCCGCCTCATGGTGGCGGTGGCTCCCTGGGAAAAGGGGGACTGGGTTCTGCTGGGCTCGGAGGGGCTGGACAACGACGGGGACGGCCGGGTGAACGAGGACGGCCCCGGAGGCTATGACGGCAACCGGAATTACGGGGCGGATTGGCACCCCAACTACATCCAGCGTGGAGCCATGGACTACCCCTTCCAGTTGCCCGAGTCCCGGGCCACCCAGGAGTGGTTCGAGGCTCACCCCAACATCGGCGGGCTCCAGACCTACCACAACTCGGCTGGCATGATCCTCCGGCCACCGGGCTCCGCCTGGGAGGGAGATATCCCCTCGTCGGATCAGCAGGTCTACGACGAGATCGGGGAAAACGGGGAGCGGATGCTGCCCTGGTTCAACTATCACATCACCTGGCAGGGCCTCTACACCATCCACGGGGGCGCCACGGACTGGGCCAACGACGGACACGGGATGGTGGCCTTCCTCAACGAGCTCTGGAACGACAGCCAGTTCTACCAGAGCCCCCTCCTGGAGGAGCAGCAGGAGGAGAACCTCCGCTCACCCATCTTCGGAGACAAGGCCCGCTTCTTCTTCAACGACTTTCTCGAGTTCGGGGAGAACCACGTGGACTGGGCGCCCTTCGATCACCCTGAGTACGGCGAGGTGGAGATGGGTGGTTGGACCAAGTTCGCCCGGCGGGTGAACCCCCGTTTCATGAGCATGGAGGTCTTCCACCGGAACATGGCCTTCACTCTCTACCACGCCGACCAGCTCCCCCTCATGACCATGGGAGAGAGCCGGGTGGAGAGCCTGGGCGGCGGGATGTACCGGGTGCAGGTGGACATCGCCAACCAGCGCCTCATCCCTACCATCACGGCCAGGGCCGTCTCCACGAAGGTCGTGCGCCCCGACA
>CAYXGM010000015.1:0-65810 GCA_964464555.1 uncultured Gemmatimonadaceae bacterium
CACCCCGCCCCCACCGGGAGGAGGCGGTGGCTCGCCCGGGAGCAGCGCCGCGGCGACCGAGTTCACGGAGGCCCTTCTGGTGACCCTCCATCACACCCAGGGCCTCACGGACTCCCGGCTACGCCACGAGGCGGCGTGCGAAGCCGGTGAATCCGAGTGGGCGGAGAGGCAAGCCGGACTTGCCGGGCGGCACCTCCGCGAGGCGGCCTTGGGGATGATCGAGGCCGCCGACCGCCTCAATGCCCTGGCGGACATGGCCAGGGAAGAGGGCACGTTCGGATACTCCGGGGCATCGGCCGAGGAAATGGCGGAGGTGCAGGAACGCCTGGAAAGCCAGGGGTGGACGGAGGAGGAGCTTCGGGTCGCCGGAGTCCTCGGGATCACGGACGAAGAGCTGGAGGGCCTCCGGATGCACCTGGTGGCCCGGGACCCGGAGAAGCTGGCGGGGAACCTGGGAGAGGCGGTGGAGCTCTGGTCCAGGGAGCTGAGGACCACGGGACTCCTCTGGCTGGCCCTTCCGGCCCCCACGGGAGGGTGCGGCTAGCCGGGGGAGTCCACTTCCTCCACCTTCCGCGCCATCGAAGTCCGGCCCTCTTCTCTTCCACGGAGCATTGGCGGTGGCAACAGGACTAACAGGATACCTCCTTCTCTTCGCCGTGGGCCTGGTGGCGGGGACGGTGAACGTCATCGCAGGAGGCGGATCCTTCCTCACTCTCCCCGTCATGATCTTCCTCGGCCTCCCGGCCACCGTGGCCAACGGCACCAATCGGGTCGCCATCCTGGTTCAGAACGTCGGCGCGGTGGCGGGGTTCAGTCGGCATCGGTTGGTGGAACGAAGCTGGCTCCTCAAAGCCGCCCTGCCCGCCCTCCTGGGAGCCGGTCTGGGAACGGGGCTCGCCGTGGTCATGGGGGACCGGGCCTTCGAGAAGGTCCTGGCCACACTCATGGTGGTGGTGACCCTCTGGACCATCTGGGATCCGGTGGGGAGGACCCGCCAGACCGACACCCTGGGCGGATCTTTCGGTGCCGTGGGTAAGGCCGGCCTGATAGCCGGCTTCTTTCTGGTGGGCGTCTACGGGGGATTCGTTCAGGCGGGCATCGGCTTCCTCATCCTCACGCTGACTACCCTGGGAGGGCTGAACCTGGTGAGGGGAAATGCCCTGAAGGTTCTCCTCATCCTCGTCTTCACGCCCCTCTCCCTGGCCATCTTCGCCGCCACGGGGAACGTGGACTGGGGCATGGGCGGGGCGCTGGCGGCCGGAAACTTCCTGGGGGGTCTCCTGGGAGTTCGAATCACCGTGCGGAAGGGTCACGCCTGGATCAAACGGATCGTTCTGGCGGCGGTGCTGGTCTTTGCCGTGAAGCTCTGGCTGGGGTGAGGCCTCAGCCCCTCAACGGGGCGGGAAGAAAACCCTCCAGTCGGCTTTGGTGTCGATGATGAGCCACCCTCCCGATCCGGCCTCGTCCAGCCCCCGGTCCAGCCTTCCGATGTGGCTATCCCGATCGTAGGCGTATTCCCGCGCGGCGTCGGTGTGATGCACGAGCATGGCCAGCCGCTTTCCCTCTCCCGCCAGCGCCCACTGAAGCATGGGGATGTCCGCGTCGGAGTTCCCGAAGGCGGCGATGGGCCTGCGGCCGATGAACTTCTGAATGGCCACGGCCTTCCCCTCCTTGTCGTCCACGAAGAAGAAGTCCGGTTCCCGGACCAGGACGGGAACGCCGCTTCGGAGCTCGAATCGGGTCTTGACGCTGGTTCCGATGACCTGCTCGGGGGGAATCCCGTAGGCTTCCTCGGTCCAGGTGCGCATGAACTCGATACCGCCTCCGGAGACGATATAGGTCTTGAACCCGTTTTCCTGGAGATACCCCACCAGCTCCACCATGGGTTGATAGGTCAGATCCGTATAGAGGCGTTGAAAGCGGGCGTGTCGGGCGGTATCGGCCCACTCCCTGGCCAGGAGGGCAAAGTCCTGGGTGGTCATGCCCGTGTGACCGGCCAGGTAGAGTTGGACCAGCCCATCCTTCCCGGCGGCGGCGATGCCCTCCATGTCGCCCTCCAGGAGGGACTGGAAGGGCTCCGTGGTCCGCCACTCGGGATGCTCGGGCAGAAGGTCCCGGATCTTGTCCAGGGCGAAGACGACACCGGTGTAGATGGGCTTCTCCACCCAGAGGGTACCGTCGTTGTCAAAGGTGGCGATCCGTTCGGAACCGGAAACGAAGGAGGGGCTGCCAGGGGTGGCGACGGCAGTCACGAAGGCCACGATGGCCTCCTTGGCGGCGCCGTCGTTCCAGGAGGGCAGGGGGTCCGTGGCCGAGGTCGTCGGTTGCCCCACCGGCCCCTCCCGATCCGGAGTGCACGCAAGGGAGGAGAGGGAAAAAAACAGGACGCAGAGTGCGGTCCTCTGCATCCCTGCGCCACGCTTCATGCCATGGAATCGCTCGCAGCTCATGGGCCACCGCCTCGAAAAGGGTCCTTGCCGGGATCCCGAGAAGGTACGGCGTCCCGACGCATCCCGCCTGCCCGGCTTCCTCGATCCCGGTAGAACCGGACGCTGCGGGAGATCGAAGAACGGGGTTCCCGGGGCGTGAGATCAAGGGAGCGTCTGGCCAACCCCGGTCCCGGGCCCGTATTCTGCTGGGGAGAAGCTCGTTGACCTGAACCCATTCCCCAACTCGCAGATTCCCATGGCTAACGCATGTCTCAGGATCTTCCCTGCCCTCGTCGTTCTGCCCGTCCTCTTTCTCCTTCCCGCAAGCTCCCACCACCCGGGGCTTTCGGCCCAGCGGGCCGATGCAGGATCCCCGGACGACGCCAATATGGTCGTTCATCCGGATCTTCTGGCCGGCTTCAAGTACCGTTCCGTGGGTCCCTTCCGGGGCGGACGTTCCACGGCCGTGGGCGGATTCCCCGACGACATCCACGCCTACATCATGGGCACCACCGGGGGCGGAGTCTGGATCACGGAGGATGCCGGGGAGAGCTGGACCAACGTTACCGATGGGTTCCTGGACGTGGGCTCGATCGGCGCCGTGGAGGTGGCTTCGGGGGACCCCAACGTCATCTACGTGGGAACGGGCTCGGCGGGCATCCGCGGGAACGTAAGCACGGGGAGGGGCGTCTGGCGCTCCACGGACCGGGGGGAGACGTGGACCTTTCTGGGGCTGGAACACGCCGGCCTCATCGGGAAGATCCAGGTGGACCCCCGGGACCCGGACGTGGCCTTCGTGGCGGCCCTGGGACGCCCCTTCGCAAAAAGCACGGAGCGGGGCGTATACCGCACCCGGGACGGAGGCGCCACCTGGGACCGGGTCCTCTTCGTAGCCGATTCGGTGGGGGCCGTGGACCTGGTCATGAACCCGAAGAACCCCCGGGAGCTGTACGCGGGGATGTGGAGGGCCGAGCGGAAGCCCTGGACCCTCATCGACGCTTCCCGGGACGGGGGCGTATGGAAGACCACCGACGGGGGCGATTCCTGGACTCGCCTTACGGATGCGGCGGTGGACAACGGCCTTCCTTCAGGCACCCTCTTCGGGCGCATCGGGCTGGCCATCTCTCCGGAGGATCCGGAACGGGTGTGGGCCCTCATCAACGCTCCCGATCCCCACGGGGGAATCTGGCGGACCGACGACGGAGGGGACTCCTGGCGGAAGGTGAATCGGGACCGGCGGTTCCGGCAGCGACACTGGTACTACTCCCACCTGGAGACGGATTCGCAGGATCCCAACACGGTGTATGTGCTGAACACGGGAATGTACCGGTCCGTGGATGGTGGGGAGGACTGGGAGCGCATCTCGGTGCCCCACGGGGACGTCCATGATCTATGGGTCCATCCCTCCGATCCCCGCGCCATGATCGTGGCCAACGACGGAGGGGCCCAGGTGAGCCTCAACGGGGGCTCGAGCTGGTCCACCATGCACAACCAGCCCACCGCGGAGTTCTACAGGGTCGAGGTGGACAACCAGTTCCCCTACCGTCTGTACGGAGCCCAGCAGGACAACTCCACCATTTCCGTTTCATCCAGGGTGTCTGGGGGCCTGTCCCCGGAGCAGGACTGGTTCGGCGTGGGGGGGGCCGAAAGCGGGCACATCTCGGTTCATCCCCATCCCGACTCGGCCCACATCGTCTGGGCCGGGAACTACATCGGCCAGATCGACCGCTCCAATCTGAAGACGGGCCACCGCCGGAACATGATCCTCTATCCCCAGATGGGAGACGGTGTGGCGCCCCGGGACGCCCTGTACCGGTTTCAGTGGAACGCGCCGATTCTCATTTCCCGGCACGATCCCCAGGTCGTCTATCACACCTCCCAGTACGTGCATCGGACCACCGACGGGGGGATGTCCTGGGAGACCATCTCTCCGGACCTCACCACCGACGACTCCAGCAAGCAGGGGCTTCCCGGAGGCCCCCTCCAGCACGACCACACCGGCGTCGAGGTCTATACCACCGTTTTCGCCTTTTCCGAGTCCCCCCACGATGCCGCCGAGCTCTGGGCGGGAACGGATGACGGTCGGGTACACATCACACGGGACGGGGGAGAGACCTGGACCGAGATCACCCCCGACGAGATGCCCGAGGGGGGGACCGTGAACGCCATCGATCTCTCGCCGGTGGTGCCCGGGCGGGCCGTCATGGCCGTCTATCGCTACAGGGAAGGGGACTTCCGGCCCTACGTCTTCCTCACCGAGGACCGGGGGGAGAGATGGAGGCTTCTCACCGACGGAGACAACGGGATTCCCTCCGACTACCCCGTACGGGTAGCCAGGGAGGACCCCGAACAGCAGGGACTCATCTACGCCGGAACCGAGTTCGGAATGTTCGTCTCCTTCGACGAGGGAGCCCACTGGCAGGCCTTTCAGCAGAACCTGCCCGTGACACCCATCACCGACCTGAAGGTCCACCAGGAGGATCTGGTGGTGGCCACCCAGGGCCGCTCTTTTTGGATCCTGGACGATCTTAGGCCTCTCCACGAGCTGGCGGACCGGCACGAGGAGATCCGGGCCGGAGCCCTTCATCTCTTCCAGCCCGGGGACGCCACCCTGGCCCGCTTCAGAGCCACCGGCGGGGACCGGGCCCCGGAAAGCCCGGCCAATGGTGTCGTTCTGGACTACTGGCTGGGCAACGAGCTGTCGGGCGAGGTGGAGATCGAAGTCCTGGACGGGGAAGGCCGGGTCATCCGTGAGTTCGAAGGGGAGTTGGCCACCTCCGAAATCGAGGAAGCGGGAGTCGGTTCGGAGGAGCCGGCGGGTGAGTCCGAGGAGGCGGAGGAGAAAGAGGACGATGATGTGGAAGATCCGAATCTGGTGGAAGAGGAGCTGGACGATCTCGATCGAGGGATGAACCGGTTCGTCTGGGACCTCCGCTATCCCGGGCCCGACGTCATCGAGTCGGCCCAGTTCTCCCTGGCCTATACCGGCGGGGCCTGGGCGCCACCCGGGGAGTATACCCTGCGGGTGGAAACGGAGGAGGAGGTGCGGGAGGTGTCCGTGGCCCTGAACCCGGACCCGCGGATTTCCTCGGTGACCGTGGACGACCTGGCTGCCCAGTTCCAGCTCACCATGCAGGTGCGGGACCGCCTCACCCGGGTCCACGACGCCATCCGGGAGATCCGTTCCATCCGGGAGCAGACCTTCGATTACGTGGAACGGACCCGTGAGGGAGAGTACCCCGAGCCCACCATCGAAGCCCTGGAGGAGCGTGCCGAAGCCCTGGACGAGGTGCTCACGGAGATGGAGGAGGCCCTCATCCAGACCAGGAACGAGTCAGGGCAGGATCCCATCAACTTCCCGCCCATGCTCGACGACCAGCTCGCCTACCTCTACTCCCACGTCACCAACTCCTACGGGAGGCCGACGGAGGGAGCCTACGAGCGGTTCGATGACCTGGTGGAGGAAACCCGACCTCTCCTGGACCGTCTGGAACGCCTGATCCGGGAGGACGTGGCAGCCTTCAACGAGGCGCTGAAGGCTGAGGGGGTCGGCTCGGTGGTGGTGAGATGGAAAGGCTGACAGCTCGCCGGAGAAGGAACTCATGGATCTTCCGGGCCCGGGCGTCCCAGGTCAGGTCCCTGGCCGTTTCCGTAGCGCCCCGTGCCAGCCGCGCCCGGAAGGCATCATCGTCCAGGAGCCTCCTCACAGCCCTGGCGGCGGCATCGGGCTCATCTACGGGCACCAGGCTGGCATTTTTCCCGTCCACGAGAAGCTCCCGGATATCCGGCGTGGATCCGGCAAGAATGGCCCGCCCCGCTGCCAGATAGACGAAGAGCTTCATGGGGAGAACCGTGTGCCCTCTCCGCTCCAGAGGGTCCTCGCTGGGGGGCACCAGGAGGACATCGGCGGCATAGAGCCAGGTCGAGAGGTCGTCGAAGGACTGCCAGGGAACCAACTCCACGTTGGGGAGGCTCCGGGCTGCCCGTTCGAAGGGATCTTCCCGAGTGGATCCGACCATGAGGAACAGAGCCTCAGGGCATCGTCGGGCCGTGCCCAGGACCACGTCAAGCCCCTTGTCTCCCCCGATTCTGCCGGTATAGACCACCGTGGGCCGGGCAGGATCCAGCCCCAGGGCCTCCCGGGCCTCGTCCCGGTCCAGGACCGGCTCCATCCGGGCCGGCTCATAGCCGTTGTGGGCCACCAGGAGGCGCTCCTCCGGGACGCCGGCGTTCAGGTAGGCATTCCGGGCCAGCTTGGAGTGGAGGACGGCCCCCACGAAGCCCCGGGATCGCATGAGCCACCGGACGGCCGGACGCAGGAGAGGAACCTGACGGGGCCAGGGCCGGTAGGTATCCAGGACCACCCTGCGCCCCCGGGCCGCTGCTCCCATGGCAATGGGGAGATTCCTCGTGTACAGGAGGTCCGCTCCGGCGAGGACATCGGCGACAGGAACCCGCAGGGCCGCCCACAGCTTCTGGGCCACCCTCGGATGGCGGGGCATTCGAAAACGGTGGACCGGAAAGGAGCCCCGGACCCCGTAGTAGCCGGCCATCTCCGTTCCCGTGGCCTCCGGTCCGAGACGGGGCACGAGGAGGGAGATCTCCAGGTTTCGTCGGGAGAGGGCCGCCACGGTGGAGAGAAGCTGCTCGGTGTCGGCCTGGGGGGAGGGCACCCGATTGTCGAAGGCGTACACGATCTTGAGGGGGGTCACCCGGTCCTCCCGTTCCGTCCCCAGCCTGTCTTGCACCGGCACACGGGTGTAGATATGGATACGATGCTCGTCCATCCCCTGCACGGCCGCAGCGCCGCGCTCTCCTGAAGGCTCCAGGCCGGTGGAACGCCGGCCGTTTCCACAAGGGCTGATGATAACCACGGGCCCATCCCCTCACCAGCCATGAGCTCTCGCCCTTCATCCCCCCGCGAAGGGGACGCCGGGGCCATGGCGGAGGCCGATGACCGGAGGGATCTGGCCAGAGGTGCGGGGGTGAATTACCTGGGGTTCGTGGCCCGGCTGGGCGCCCGGGCCCCATTCCTATTCCTGGCCGGCATCCTGTACGGCGAAGCCGCTTTCGGGTTGTACACCTTCGCAACGGCAGTGGTGGAAACCGGGGCGGCCCTGGCGCTCTTCGGTATGAAGCGTTCCCTGAGCAAGCGACTCAGCGATGCCGGGGGCCGGGAGGGAGAGCTGAACCGGGCCATTGCAACGGGAATCGTCCTCGCTCTGGGACTCTGCATCCCCATCACCCTGCTCGTGGCGGGGGCCGCCGGCCCCATCGCCCTGGCGTTCGGGCTTCCCCAGGCGGTGACCTCTCTCCTGGTCCTCTCTCTGGCCCTGCCCATGATCGTCCTCTCGGACATCCTTCTGGTGGCCATCCGCTTCACCCGCCAGATGCGGTTCGAGGTCTATGCCAGGAGCATCGTCGAGCCAGTGACGCTCACGGTGAGCGTGATCATTGCCCACCTTCTGGGGATGGGAGCCCTGGGGCTGGTGTCGGGCTACGTGGCGGCCCTGACCGCCGCCGCCTTCACCACGGCCTTTTTCTTCCGTCGGCTGTACCGGGTACGGGACCTCCTGGGGATTCGACTTCGAGCCGCGGACATCGTGGGGCTCCTGGCGTTCACCGGACCCACGGCCGCCTACGAGATCATGATGCTCCTGGCCAACCGGGCCGATGTATTCCTGGTCTCGTACTTCGCCCCGGCCTCGGGTGTGGGCGTGTACGGCATGGCCCGGGAGTTCTCCACGGTGACCAGGAAGATCCGCCAGGGATTCGACCCCATTCTCAGGCCGGTCCTTTCCGACAGCGTTGCGCAGGGAGCCAGGGAGCGGGCACGGGCGCAGCTCGCCATGGTAGCCCGGTGGATCCTCACATCTCAGGTTCCGGTGGTCCTCATCTTCATCTTCTTCGGTGACGACCTTCTCGGCCTTCTGGGCAGCGGCTTCGCCGGAGGTGCGCTGATTCTGGTTCTCCTGATGACGGGAGATCTCATCGAGGGAGCCCTGGGAGTAAACGAGATCCCCATCGTCTACCTTCGCCCCCGGGCAAACATCTTCATTGGTGCCCTCTGGCTTTCGGCGAACGTGGGTCTTGGCATTCCCCTGATCCGGATCTTCGGGGCCGAAGGCATGGCGATGGCGGTGGTCCTGGCTCTGGCCGGCGTGAACCTGGCCCGGGTAGGGGTGAACCGGACACAACTCGGAGTGGACATGGTGGAGATGAGCCTTCTGAAGCCGGTGGCTGCGGCTCTCCCGGCCGCGGCAGCGGTCTGGGCACTGGGAGAGGGGCTTTCCCCCTCCTCGCCCCTGACGGTCCTCATCGGGCTTCCCGCTCTACTCCTGATTTATGCAGGGGGGCTGGTGCTCGTGGGCCTCGAACCCGATGATCGAGAGCAGCTCCAGAAGGTGTGGAAACGCCTTCGTCCACCCTCCTCCTGACTCTTGCGGCATGACACTCCTCCCCTTTCAGCTTCGCGACCCGCTCCGGCCCCGCATCTTTCAGATCGGGTTCAACCGGTGCGGCACCGACTCCCTGTGCACCTTCTTCAAACGAAACGGCTACCGGGCCGTTCATTGGGCCAAGGGGAAGCTGGCCGAGGGGATGGAGCTGGCACGCCTCGAGGGTGAGCCTTTGCTTCACTACGTGGGGCGGTGGGATGTATACACCGACATGGAAAGGGTATCCCATCGCCGGATCTTCCGGGGGCGGGTCCTGAGGAGGCTTCTTCGCCTGGAGGGGGTGGCGGAGCTCAAGCGCCCCATTCACGCCTTCCGGTATTTCAGGACCCTGGACCGGCAGTACCCGGGCAGCAAGTTCATCCTCAACGTCCGGGATGTGGATCTGTGGATCCGCAGCCGCCTTCGCTTTCAGGGAGCCGATGGAAAACCGTACCGCTTCTGCCGCCACGGGCATCGGGCCCACCGAAGCGAGGAAGAGCTGACGGACTGCTGGAGGGATCACTGGGAAGCCCATACCCGGGATGTCCGTGAGTACTTCCAGGGGCGCCCCGGAGACCTCCTCGTTTTCCACATCGAACGGGACCCCATCGACAAGCTCGTCTCCTTTTTCGGCGCGGCGGGGCACCCTCTGGCATCTCGCCACTGGCCCTGGCGTAATCGGACCCGGCCCCCGGAACCGTCGGCAGACGCGGATTGATCTTCCCGGACCTCCGGTTTGCAGGGTACGACGAGGAACCGGGCACGCCCGGCTTCCATTCGTGTAGTATGGATAGGTACAAGGGGCCGAAAGGCCTTCCTTTCCGGCCCGGTATCTACCGGCGAGTCCCTGCAAGCTGCGGGCGAAGAGGGAGTCATGACCAAGCGCCGACCCGGCATCGCTTTCGACAGGATGCGCCCCAGGACATCTCCGGTCCTCCTGGGAAGTTTCGTGGTCATGGGACTCGGTTTTCTACTCCCTCTGCCGGCCGGCGGCGAGCCTCGGGCTTGGGGATGGGGATCGGCGCCGCCACAGGAAGCCTGCGAGGCCGCCTCCGCCGACCTCATCGAGGATGCCTTTCACCGCCTCAAGGACCTTCATGGGCTCCGTGAAGCTCGGGTTACGGAGGACATCCGTGCCCGGGGAGATTCCCTGGTCTCCGAGGCGATGGCCCTTCATGTAGCAGGGGAACGCATCTTCGGACCCCGTGATTGGGACGAGCTGGGTCCCCATCGAAGGGAGGAGTTCGCCCGGGCCATGACCCGGTATCTGCGCAACGCCCTGTTCGCTTTTCTGGCCCGGAACGGGGGCTCGGTCCGTGACCTCCAGGCCAGCAGGGAGCCGGGAGCGGAGGACAACGGGGCCGTGGTCGTGGACTTCTGGCTCATTCATGACCATAGCACGGAGCCCCTGACGTTCCGGATGGCCCGAAGATCCGACGGCACCTGTGGAATCGCCGACGTGGTGGGAGCCGGGGGAAGCCTGGTGGGGACTTTGTCCCAAGAGGTGGATGACCTCCTGGACGAGTATTCCTTTCCCTACATGATCGCCGAAATCGGCGACTACGGATACGTGGTTCTGGAGGATTTCGAGAGAACGCCGGTGGGACAGATCCCGGTGGGTTGGGGTTGGAAGGACAAGGACGACGACAGCCACAAGCCTTATCGGGTCCGACGGGAAGACGCAAACAAATATCTGGAGGCCACGGACCGGGGAGAGTCGGTCATTTTGGGGCGGAAGGTAAGCTGGAATCTCGATCGGTATCCCCTGGTGTCCTTCCGGGTGAGGGTGAACCGGATCCCCGAGGGGGCGGACGAGCGATACGATGACCGGGTGGACAGCGCCGCCGGCATCTATTTCACCGTGAATAGGAAGATGTTCGGGTTGATCCCCGAGTCGGTGAAATACGTCTGGAGCTCTACCCTCCCCGTGGGCGGCGCCGCCATCCGGGACGGGATCGGTCGCCCGTGGCAGGTGGTGTTCGGTTCCGGCACTGACGACCTGGGCGAGTGGCGCACGTACGTGTTCGACCTGAGACAGGCCTACCGGGACACCTTCGGCGGCGATCCGCCCTCCCGCCCTCTGGGCATCGGGATCCTCTCCGACGCGAACTCCATGGACGCTGAGGCCTTTGCCGATTATGACGACATCCGGGCCCTCGAGCGCCCACCGGCCGGGATTCGGGTAACGTCCGGCGTGGAGGAGATCCTGCGGGGCGGTTGATCCCTCTCCCTCATGCGTCCAGGGTCTCTCTCACCTTCCTTCCCAGGGGCCGGAGGGAGAAGGGCTTCGGCAGGAAGTGCACCCCCTTCTCCGGCATCACGACGCCGGAGGCTCCAAACGTCAGAGTCCCTTCCCCTCCGTGAGCGTCCGGAGGGAGCGCACCACAATGCGCAGATCCAGCAGCAACCTCTTCAACCCACTCTCCGTGGTGGCCATGAAGCCAATGTAGGCGTAGTCCAGGGTCCACTCATCGGGCGCGCCCTCCACCCCCTTGTTGGCCTGGACCAGGCCGGTAAGGCCGGGACGGATGAGCTTCTTTCGGTAGATCCCCTTCTCGAGCTCCGCGTAGTAGGGATCCAGAGGCCAGGGCCGGGGGCCCACGAAGCTCATGTCGCCCTTGAGAATGGAGAAGAGCTGGGGAAGCTCGTCGATGTAGAACTTCTTCAGGAAGCGGCCCACGGTCGTGAGATTCCGAGGATCCTGCTCCATGGGCTTGATGTGGAGGTGGGTCTGCTCTCTGGAGATCCGTCGGTAGGCGTCCATCCTCACGATGCGGAACTTGGGGAGCCGGAAGATCCGGCCCTCCGAGCCCCGGGGCTCTCCCAGGAAGAAAGGACCCCGGTCCCGGGGACGAAGGGCAGACCCCAGGGCCAGCAGCAGGAGGATGGCCAGGATCAGGGGAGACAGCAGGAGAAGCAAGAGCAGGGACAGTCCCACATCGAAGGCTCGCTTTTGCCACGAAATGGGCACCGAAGCGTCCACGGACCGTCCGGCTTCGGCGTATCGTTCGAGCTCTCTGTCGATCATGAAACCCTCCCGGGGCAAGACTAGATCTCGGGACTGGACAGAGGCAAGAGGTCGTGTCTTTTCGGACCGGAGGCCCACGGGCCGGCATGTCGCGCCAACCGGGCTGCAGGGGGAAACCCGGGGAAAGGAAAGCGCTCCCGGCGGAGCAGGACCCCGCCGGGAGCGCCTCAGTCGTGCCTTCGGGCAACACCCTCCTAGAATTCACCCAATACGTTGTCCGCGTCCTCGTCGTCGTCGAAGGGGATCATGACGTGGCTGGAAACGGTGCCTTTGCCGTTGGGCTTGTCTCCCGCCGAAACTCCCCGAGAGGGTGGGTGGTCGTAGGCACTGCCCGAGACCTGCGGGACCTCCCGGCTCTCCGCGCTCTTCCCCACACTTCTCCCGGCACGTCCGGCAGAACTGAGGGTGTACTCGGCCACCAGCGTCCTGAGCTCTTCAGCCTGGCTGGTGAGCTCCTCCGATGCGCTGGAGCTCTCCTCGGCGTTGGCCGCGGTCTGCTGCGTGACCTGGTTCATTTGCTCCACAGCCGTGTTGATCTGCTCCACACCGACGTTCTGTTGCTCGGCCCCGGCGGCGATCTCGTCCATCACCTCGCTCACCTGCGTGACCTGTTTGAGGATCTCTTCCAGGTTCTCACTGACCTCCTCGTTCACGCCCACCCCTTCGTCGGCGTTCTCAACGCTCTCCTCGATGAGCTGGGCCGTCGTCTTCGCCGCCTCAGCCGAGCGCATGGCCAGGTTCCTCACCTCCTCGGCCACCACCGCGAAGCCCTTCCCGGCGTCTCCTGCACGGGCCGCCTCCACGGCGGCGTTCAGAGCCAGGAGGTTGGTCTGGAAAGCGATCTCGTCGATGGTCTTGACGATCTTGGCGGTCTCGTCGGAGCTGGTCTTGATCTTGTCCATGGCGCCGGACATCCGCTGCATGGATTCGACGCCTCGGTCAGACCCGTCCTTGGCCCCGTCCGACAGTCCCTTCGCCTCCCGGGCGTTCCCGGAGGACTGGCCGGCCATGCTGGCAACTTCCTGGAGGTTGCTGGAGACCTCTTCCAGGGTCGATGCCTGCTCACTGGTGCCCTGGGCCAGAGACTGGGATCCGGAGCTGATCTGCTCGGCGGCGCTGGCCACCTGGTCGGCGGCCAGATCCACCTGACCGAGGCCCTTGTCCAGATTGTCCACCGCCCGGTTCAGGGCCCGTTTGATCTTGGCGTGGTCTCCCTTGTAGTCCCCGATGACCCGGGCCGTGAGATCCCTGTCCGCCACTCTCTCCAGTACACCGGCAGCCTCGTTGATCGGTTCCAGGATGGCATCGAGGATGTCGTTCACTCCCACGGCCATGCTGTGCCAGTCGCCGTGGAAGGCCGCGGCATCGGCACGCTGGTCGAGCTTCCCGTCGGAAGCGGCCTTGATGAGACCCTGAATGCCCTCGGTGAAGTTGATGAGATTACGCCTCAACTCCTCGATGATGTCGTTGATGAAGGCTTTCTTGCCGGGGAATTTTTCCAGTTCGGCTTCGAAGTTCCCCTTCCCGAACTCGTCCACGCAGGCCATGGCCTTCTTCTTGACCGTGATGTGGCCGTTCACCATGTCGTTGACACCCTCGGCCACCCTCCGGAAGGCACCCTCGTGTTTTTCGGCCGGGACGATGACGTCGATGTCGCCCAGATCGTGCTGCCGGCTCATCTCGTTCATGTCGGCGATGAGGTTGTTGAGGTTGCCGGTGAGATTGGCCATGGAATCCATGAGTAGGCCCACTTCATCTCCGGCCTGGGCTTCCACGTTCAGGTCCGTGTTGCCTCGAGCGAGTTTGTCGGCGACCTCCATGCATTCCGCGAGGGGCCGGGTGATGCTCTTCGTGATCCCCATGGAGACAACGATTGCGAGGACCACTCCGGCCAGAAGGAGGATCCCCAGGAGGATCTTGGAGGATTCGACAGAGGCTTCGGCGGCTTTCCCGTCGGCCATCGCCAGATCGGTCTCATGGTCGATGAGGGCATTGACGGCCTCCAGGTATCTCTCGGCCTCCGGTTGGACCTCATCGTGCATGATCCGCCGGGCCAACTCCTCCTCCCCGGCCATGGCCGCCTCCTTGGCCCGGCTCATAGGGGAGAGGTAGGTCTGGCGGGCGGACACGAACGCGTCGAAGAGCCGCTGGCCCTCCTCGGTAGTGATGGTTTGCTGGAGGGTGTCCTGGACCGCGTTCAGATCACTGCTGATCCCCGACATCTCGTCCGACAGCCGCCGCACCTCGGCTGGATCGTCGGCCAGGACCAGATCCCTGAGCCGCTTCTCGTTCTCGTTCAGGCCGTCGATGACCGCGTTGGCCCGCCGGGTCGTGACCATGCGGTCGTGAACGACCAGGTCCACCTGGTCTCCCAGCCCTGAAAACTGACCCCAGGCCAGGAGCACGACGATCACGGTCACCGCCGTCAGCGCTCCGAAGCCGAGCATGATCCGGTTTCCGAGCTTCAAGTTGCGAAGCCAACTCATGATGCTTCCCCCGTTGATAGTGTCCCCTCGCTGCGTTCGGACAGGTTGTTTGTCCCCACCAGTATCGACGAAACCGGTGCATGCGCTGAGTTAGAGTCTCCTAACCCGGTTGGCACCGTTCCTGGGAGGGTCTCTCCGGAAAGCGGCTGGCGAAGACGGGACAGAGCGCCCATCCTACGCTGAAAGGCTGAAAGGAGTGAGACCGATGCCCTCCGGTCTCCTCGGCAGAGACATCTTGGGTCTGGGGCAGGGAGTTTTATGACCACGACGGAACCGAAACCGCCCCCTCCACGGCCCCAGCCCGTGCGTCTCGAGAAACAGCTCGAGCTCTGGGACGTGTACGCCATCGCCACGGGAGCCACCCTCAGCTCCGGCTTCTTTTTGTTGCCGGGGCTTGCTGCGGCGGGGGCAGGAGCCGCCATGCCTCTCACCTACGTCCTGGCCGCCCTGGTCCTGGTTCCCGGACTCCTGAGCCTCGTCGAACTGGCCACGGCCATGCCCAGGGCCGGTGGGCTCTACTACTTCCTGGACCGGAGCATGGGGCCGCTGGTGGGCACCATCGGGGGGTTCGGGACCTGGATCTCTCTCATCCTCAAGTCGACCTTCGCGCTCGTCGGTGTAGATGCGTACCTTCGGCTTTTTTTTCCCGGCCTGGACATGGGACCCGTCGCCGCGGGATTCGCTCTGGCCTTTGGAGTCGTGAATCTCCTGGGAGCCAAGCGGACAGGAACCTTCCAGGTCTTTCTCCTGGTCGGTCTCCTTCTTCTCCTCCTCTGGTTCTGCGGATTCGGACTACTGCAGGTCGATGTCGGCCGATTCTCTCCCTTTTTCGGTGCCGGGAGCACCGGAATCATCTCTGCCACGGGCCTGGTCGTGGTCAGCTACATGGGCCTGACAAAGGTCGCCAGCGTGGCCGAGGAGGTCAGGGATCCGGAGAGGAACCTGCCTCTCGGGATGTTCTTGGCCTTCGGAACCATCGTGGCCATCTACACCCTGGGCACGGGAGTGATGGTGGGTGTGGTGGGGGTGGAGGTCCTGGCGCGGGACGGGGGCGATCTGACGCCTGTGGCCACAGTGGCGGAAAGTCTCCTGGGCCACTGGGGTGCCATCCTCATGACCGTGGCCGCGGTCCTGGCCTTTTCCTCCGTGGCCAACGCCGGCATTCTGAGCGCATCCCGATATCCCCTGGCCATGGGCAGGGACCGGCTTCTACCGGGATACTTCAGCCGGGTGGGCCGTTGGGGGACCCCTTCGGCGGGAATCGGAGTGACGGTGGGACTCATCCTCCTCTCGGTCCTCCTCTTCGATCCTGCAGGTGTGGCCAAGCTTGCGGGGGCCTTTCAGCTCGTCATGTTCGCACTGGCCTGTCTGGCGGTCACCGTGATGCGGGAGAGCGGCATCGAATCCTACGATCCCGGGTTCCGGGCTCCCTTCTATCCCACGATCCAGATCCTCGGCATCCTCGCGCCCTTCTGGCTCGTGATCAACATGGGCCTTCTTCCGACGCTCTTTACCGGGGGTCTTCTGACCTTCGGGGCCATGTGGTACGCCTACTACGCACGGGAGAGGGTGAGCCGCGAGGGGGCGATCCTGCACGTCTTTGAACGAATGGGGCGGCAACGATACGGGGGCCTGGACCGGGAGTTCCGGGAGATCCTGAAGGAACGGGAGCCCAGGGCAGCCGATCCCTTCGAAGAAGTTCTCACGGGGGCTCTGGTGCTGGATGTGGAGGAGCCCGTGGAGTTCGAGCTCCTGGTGGATCGGGCTTCCCGCAAGCTGGCCGAGGACCTGGACGTCGCCCCCGGCCGTCTGGTCGAGGGTTTTCTGGAAGGTACCCGCCTCGGCGTGACCCCCGTGTCCCACGGCGCCGCACTGCCCCACGTGAGGATGCAGGACGTGGATCACCCGAGGCTTTTGTTGGCCAGGGCACGGGCCGGAGTCAAACTCGAGCTGCCCGAGAACGACCGCTCCCGCCGGCCCGAAGAGCGCCTGCAGGCGGTGTTCTTTCTCGTGAGTCCGGAGGAAAACCCCGGTCAGCACCTCCGCATCCTGGCGCAGATCGCCAGGAGCGTGGACCACGAAGACTTCATGGAGAGGTGGCTGGCCGCAGGGAGCGAGGAAGAGCTGAAGGAGACTCTCCTTCTGGACGAGCGGTGCTTTGCATTTCTCCTGGAGGAAGGGGAAATGGGCTCCGACCTGGTGGGCCGGAAGGTGAACGAAGCCGACTTCCCTCCGGACACGCTCGTGGCCATGATCCGGCGTGGGGACGAGCTCATCATCCCGAAAGGAGCCACCAAGCTCGTCCACGGGGATCGCCTGACCATCATCGGCACCCCTTCGGGAATCGCCCTTCTGCGGAAACGCTACGGTCTTCGGGAAGCAGGCCCGGGAATCTGCACGATCCACCGGGAACGGGGGCACTGATCCGGTTTCGGAGACCGGCTATTCTTCCAGCCAGGCCAGGGCCTCATCGGCACTGCGGAACACCCGAACCGCGTCGTCGGGCGGCGTGCGAAAGCCTTCGTACATGCGGGAGAGGCCGAAGAGGCTGGCCTGCGCACCCTTGTCCCCGATTGAGCCCAAGGCCTTTTCTCCCCATCTTCATTCGATCCTGCAGGGCCGGCAGATCAGTCCAGCGCCTCCGATACCGAGACGAACGGGACAACGTGAAAGCGAAGACCACCATTCTGGCCACGGTACTCCTTGCCGTGCTCGTGACCGACATTCTCACCAAGCGGTGGGCCCTGGAGGCTCTTCAAACCCGGTCCATGGAGCTCCTGGGCGGGTGGATTCCCCTGACCCTCGCCTTCAACCGGGGCGCCGCTTTCGGGCTGAGCATCGGCAACGACCCCCGATGGTTCTTCATTCCCGTGACCGTTCTGGCCATGATCCTGCTGGCCTTTCTCCTGGTGAAGACGCCTCCGGCCGATCGCTTCAGGCTTTTCGCCCTCTCTCTGGTCTTCTCGGGGGCCCTGGGGAATCTTATCGACCGCATCCGCTGGACCCGTGGGGTCGTGGACTTCATCGGGCCCATCGACCTGGGGTTCATGGACTGGCCCATCTTCAACGTCGCCGACATGGCCATCTCATGCGGCGCAGTGGCGCTGGCCATCTCTTTCTGGACCGAAGAGCGAAGGATGCAGGAGGCTGGACCCGGGGAGTTGGCCTCCGAGGGCGAGGGAGGTACACGGAGCCCCTGACGACAGGGGAGCAGTCCTCCCCACCGAGTCCGGCCGACCGTCCACCGACGGGGCCGCCCCCCCGTGGGAGGCCTCCTCAGAGCACCATGTGCTCCTCGAGCTCGAAGGGCGAGACGTGAAGCCGGAACCTGTCGACTTCCACGAGCTTCGTTTCGATGAGCTTCTGGAAGACCACCCGGCCCAGCACTTCTGAGAGAAACGAGCTTTTTTCCGCCACCTTCACCGCCTCGAAGAGATCGTGGGGAAGGGAATTGATCCCCATCTCGTCACGCTCCATGGGCGTGAGGCCGTACAGATCGATGCTCATGGGGTCCGGGACCTGGAGCTCCCGCTCGATCCCGTCCAAGCCCGCGGAAAGCATGGTGGCGAAGGCGAAATAGGGATTGGCTGTGGCATCGGGAAAGCGGAGCTCCATGCGCGTGGCCACTTCCTTCCCGGGTTTGTACACGGGAATCCGGACGGCCGCCGACCGGTTTCTCTCCGCCCATGCGATGTAAACCGGAGCCTCATAGCCGGGCACCAGTCGCTTGTAGGAGTTGAAGAACTGGTTCGTGACGAAGGCCAGCTCCTGGGCGTGGTCCAGTACGCCGGCTATGAACTGCTTGGCCACCCGACTCAGGTGCTGGGGATCATCTTCGTCGTAGAAGGCGTTGGTCTTCTCGTCCCTGAAGATGGACAGATGGGTGTGCATCCCGCTCCCGTTCTCCCCCTCCAGGGGCTTGGGCATGAAGGTGGCGAACACCCCGCTCCTCCGTGCGATCTCCTTGACCAGGTATTTGTGCGTCTGGAGGGCATCGGCCATCCGCAAGGCTTCCTGGTACCGGATGTCGATCTCGTGCTGGGACGGCGCGACCTCGGCGTGGTGGTATTCTACCGGGATGCCCATGGCCTCCAGGGCAAACACCGTTGCCTCCCGGATGTCGTCTCCGATGTCCACGGGATTGATGTCGAAATACCCGGCATGGTCCAGGATGTGCGGGCCCGATGAGTCCCTGAAGTAGAAGAACTCCGGCTCTGGCCCGATGTTCATGTGGGAGAACCCGTGATCGGCCAACCGGTCGATCTGGCGCTTGAGAACCCTCCTGGGGTCGGAGGCGTAGGGGGTGCCATCCGGATTTCGGATTTCGGCGAACATCCGTAGGGACCGGGATCCGCCGGCCCGGAAGGGAAGGACCTGCGCCGTCGAGGCGATGGGGGCGGCTACCATGTCGCTTTCCTGAATCCTCTGATAGCCCTCGATGGAGGACCCATCGAATCCCATCCCCTCCTCGAAGGCGCCCCGCAGCTCCTTGGGGGTGATGGAGAAGGACTTGAGGAATCCGAGCATGTCCGTGAACCACATGCGGATGGAGGAGACCTCATACTCCTCCACGTACTTCAGGACATCGTCCGATGTGGAGAGGGAGAGGCCTTTTTTTGCGTCCATCTCGGCGGTGTAGTCTTCCATGTCGGCTCGGAACGCCTCGACTTCGTACAGGAATCCATCCAGGTCCATGAGCTACGATCCTCCGTCATCGTGGGGGTGGGATAGGGCGTGCTGCACCGTCGGACGCCGGAACGGGAAAGGCCAGGCTGGAAGAGGCACGCCTTCCACGGCCTGGCCGGTGGGGCCCAACGGCGAACACGGGCCTTTCAAGAAGACCCTCCGGGTGACTGGGTTGGGTGGAGCACGCGCGATGATAGAAGGACGTCCTTTTTTCGTCAAGTCCGGGAGCGTCCCGGTTCCAGAGCCTCCGGGCAGCGAGCCGGAGGCGCTATAGATTGGGCGAGAAGAGGAGGAAGTCGATCCTCCGCCCCCTCATCCTCAGTACCCGGAACGACCCACCCTCCACCGGAACCCGGTCGCCCGCTTTCGGTATCCGGTTCAGGCTCGCGAACACGAATCCCGCGACGGTATCGTAATCGCCGTCGGGAAAGGACACCCCCAAGAACTCCGACGCTTCCCTCAGGGGAACCCCACCCCACACCCGGGTCTGCCCCGAGTCGAGGGGTGTAAAGGCTACAGGCTCGTCCTCCTCGTGCTCGTCCTGGATCTCTCCCACGATCTCCTCCAGGAGGTCTTCCAGGGTCACCAGACCCGCCGTGCCGCCGAACTCGTCGACGACGATGACCATCTTCACCCTTTCCGTCCTCATCTCCCGAATCAGGTCATCCACGGGCTTGGTGGAGGGGGAAAACTGGATGGGGCGAATGACTTCTTTGATCTCCGTCACTCCGTCCCGGGCGGCCCTCCAGAGATCCCGGGCCAGGAGGATTCCCACGATCCGGTCGAGGGTCACTTCGTACACCGGCAGGCGGAGGTGTCCCTCCTCGAGCATCACCTCCTGGGCTTCGGTCACCGTGGCCTCGATGGGAACCGCCACCATGTCCGTCCTCGGGGTCATGACCTCGCCCACCGGCACCTCGTCCAGGCTCATCACGCTGCTCACCACACGCCATTCGTCCTCGTCCAGGGCGCCCTCCCGCCGACCGATGCGAGCCAGGGCCCGAAGCTCGGTTCGGCTGACGGTGGTGGGGCGTTCCTGGCCCGGAGTGATGAGGCGGGCGTAGAGGGTCAGGGGGACGATGATGGGCTTGAAGAGGAAGATGAGCCCCCTGAGAATGTACGCCGAAGCAGGGGCGAGCTGGGGCCAGAGGGTGGCGCCCAGGGTCTTGGGCAGGATCTCGGAGAAGAGGAGGATGGCCAGGGTGAGGGCGGCGGAAAAGGCGGCCATCCATGCTTCTCCGAAGAGCTGAAGAGCCAACGCACCCCCGAGGGTGGCACCGAAGGTATGAGCGATGGTGTTCAGGGCGAGGATGGCCGCAATGGGCTCGTCCACCTGCTCATGCATGCGTTGGAGATACTCTCCGGCCCGGGTGCCCCGGTCCCTGAGAACGTGCACATATCCGTGGGTGACGGAGAGGAGGACCCCCTCCAGGATGGAACAGAGGAAGGAGATTCCCAGCGAGAGACCGAGGATGATGCCGAGTTCCAGGAGCATGGGGAAGTATCGAGGTCGGGGGGTCGACGGACAAGACGGTCGCCCGGAAAGGCGGAGGCTCGCCCCTCCTCCACACTCACCTCCTCAGGGGCGGGATCGGAGAGCCTTCTGTGGCCCCCTGTACGTTTTCCGGGTGGCGGACCAGTTGTTCATCGGTCGTAAGAGGGTCCTGGGCATGCTCCTGGCCTCCCTGGGCGCCTATCTGGTCCTCGAGGACGCCGCCACCCGCCAGCCCCATCCCCGCACCGGTCCGGGGCTGGCCATCTCCTCGGCTCTCTGCCGGCTGATGGGGTTCGACCAGATCCCGGAGAACGAGCCCGGGGAGGGGTTCACTTTTTCCGTCTTCTTCTCCAAAGCTGTCGGCCCCGGCGGAGACATCTCCACCGGGGCCGACAGGGAGCCCACCGAATCCTGAGGGCGGCTAGCCTTCCAGCGTCGCCTCCAGCTCGATGGACACCGCGGAGAGGGCCTGGGATACCGGGCACCCCACCTTGGCCTCCTGGGCGTGGGTCTGGAAGGCCGAATCTTCCAGTCCGGGGACTCTGCCCACGCACTCGAGCTCGATGCGGCTGATTCCGAAGCCCCCTTCACCCTTCTCCAGGTGGACCCGAGCCTCGGTCCGGATGCTCTCGGGCTCGAAACCGGCCTTGGCCAGCCCGTTGGCGAAGGCCATGGAGAAGCACCCGGCATGGGCGGCGGCAATGAGCTCCTCGGGGTTGGTTCCGGCGCCCTCCTCGAAGCGGGACGAGAAAGAGTACTGACCCTTGACGGAGCCCGTTTCCGTCTCCAGGGTCCCACTACCTTTTGGAAGGTTCCCCTTCCACTCTGCATTCGCGACACGAACGGCCATCATGGACCTCCTCGGGTTTCATCGGAAGAACCGACGACTTTCGGATTGTGAGGAATTTCGTCCCGGGTCGTCCGACAGGGCGAACGCGCGATCCTCCGGCCGAACGCGGGGGCTGCAAGATAGGAAAGGGTGCCGGGTTCTTCCAGGGGGTGAGCTTGGCTGACTGCCGATTCCTCCCCTGGAGCCGACCTCTTCTTCCCCAGGCAGCGGACCTCCTCCTCCGGGAGTTCCAGAAGGAGGGAGACGTTGACCTCCGGGGGAGCCTTCTGGTCCTGCCCGGCGGACGGGCGGGACGGAGGCTGCTGGAGCTCCTCG
The DNA here is from genome assembly GCA_964464555.1 of uncultured Gemmatimonadaceae bacterium. Taxonomy (GTDB): domain Bacteria; phylum Gemmatimonadota; class Gemmatimonadetes; order Longimicrobiales; family Gaopeijiaceae; genus CAYXGM01. The sequence continues at coordinate 21,727 of CAYXGM010000015.1, forward strand.
CGGTGAAAGCCGAAGAGGAGGGCCGAATCCTCCTGCCGCCGGACCGTATCCTGACCGCGGGAGCTCTTCCCGAGGAGCTGTACGAGCCACCCCGGCCCCTGGCCGGTGGGGCCCTGGCCCGTCGCGCCTGGGCGGAAGGCCTGGGTCGGATGGAAGAGCAGGTCCGGGAGGTCGTCTTCGGAAGCCCGGAGGAGGCGGAAGGCGCCGCGGGGTCTCTGGCCCGAGCCCGGGTCCTGGATTCCCTGAATCGAACCGTGGGCGCGGCGGGCCTCACCTTCCGGGACGTGGCAGCAGAGTGTCGAAGGGGCTTCCTCTTCTCCGATGAGGATCGGTGGAAAGCTCTTTCCCTCATCCAGGACGCGGCTCTCGGAATCATGAAGTCCGCCGGTCGAATGGATCGGGAGGAAGCTCGACGTCTGGCTCTCAGGGACGGTGAGATCCAGACCACCAAGCGGGTCGTCCTGGTAGGGGTCGTGGAAACGCCTCTCGTCCTTCGCAGGATGCTGGAGAGTGTGGAAGACAGGATCCTGGCCCTCGTCCATGCTCCCGAAACCGAGGCCGATGCCTTCCACCGCCTGGGATTTCTCGAGAACGAAAGGTGGAAGGACCGGGAAGTACCTGTGGCCGACCACCATCTGGCCGTCTGCGACCGGCCCGTGGATCAGGCCCGGGAGGTGGTTCGCTACCTTGCCGCCCTCCCGGGGGAGCCCACTCTTGCCAGCGTCACCGTGGGAGTTCCGGATGCCACCCTGGCACCTTATCTGGCGCAGCGCCTGGAGGCCCACGGCCAGCCCGCCCGTTATGCAGACGGCACCCCCCTGGCTTCTTCTCCTCCCTACCGGCTTCTGGAGGCCCTGGCCCCCTACCTGGAGGATGGACGGTTCCCGGCCTTCGCCGCACTGATGCGGCACCCGGATCTTCCCGACGGACTCGGGCCGGAATCCTCCCCGGACCTGTCGGACCGCCATTTTCGGGATCACGTTCCGAGCCGCCTGGATCCCGAATCCCGGAACCTCACCGGAGGAGGAACCGACGACCGGTTCAGCTCCCTGCTGGAGGGTCTTCATTCTCCCGCTCTTTTGGGGGCGTTTTCAGGGATCCGCCCCCTCTCGGCGTGGATGCCCGTCATTCTGGATTTCCTGGCCGGGGTCTACGGCTCTCGATACCCGGATCCGAGCCGGGGCCCGGACCGGATCCTGGTGGAGGCGGCCTCCCGGATCCGGGACGCTGCCTCCGAGCTCGCCGAGCTCCCCTCCAAGCTCGACCTGGAATGCGGGGCGGGGCGGGCCTTGAGGACTCTCCTGGGAGAGGTCCGGGACCTGCGGATTCCCCCTGCGGCGGAGGAGGAGGCTCTGGAGCTGGTGGGCTGGCTCGAGCTCCACCTGGACGATGCACCCACCCTGGTCCTCACGGGGGCGGCGGATCCTTTCCTCCCCGAAGCCGTGACCGCCCACCCCTTCCTGCCGAATGCTCTCAGGGCACGGCTGGGTCTCCAGGACAACCGGAGCCGGTACGCCCGGGATGCCTATTGGATGACGGCCATGATTCACTCCAGGGAGAACGTGAGGGTCATCGCCGGCCGGAGGACCACGGTGGGGGATCCTCTTCGTCCCAGCCGCCTGCTCCTCACGGGGTCCACGAAGGTGAAGGCCCGCCGCATCCTCCTCCTGACCCGGCCGGAGGCGGAAGGAGTCGGGCCCGGGAGGGACACGGTTCCCGGCCTCCGACTCGCCGAAACCAGTGGCTTTCACCTTCCCCCCCAGTCCCGGCTTCCCCTTCTCCCCCCACCTCAGCCCTTCCCGGTCACCGCCTTTTCGGGCCTTCTCGCCAATCCCTACGCCTGGATCCTGGAGTCGTTGATGGGGTTGGAGGATCAGGCGGACGATGCCCAGGAGCTGGATCCCGGGACGTTTGGCGTTCTGGCTCACGACGTGTTGGAGCGTTTCGGTCGATCCGGGCTGCGGGATTCCTCGGATGAAGACGAGATCTTCCCCGGCTTGAGCCGCCTTTTGGACGAGCTGGCCGAAGCCAGGTTCGGTCCCACCCCCCTTCCCACCGTTCCTCTGCAGGTGGAGCAGCTCCGCTACCGGCTGAAGGCCTTTGCTCGCTGGCAGGCGAAGTGGAGGGAGGAGGGTTGGACCATCCATGCGGTGGAGGCCCGAACCCCGGAGGAGGGCATTCCCTTCGATGTGGACGGAAAGCCCTTCTTCCTTTCGGGGCGCATCGACCGCATCGACCGCCACCGGGAATCGGGGGCCTGGATGGTCTTCGACTACAAGACGGGAGACGCCGGAGGAGACCCTTCGGGGTGCACGAAGAACGGCGAATGGACGGACCTTCAGCTTCCCCTCTACCGCCACCTGATCCGGGGGGGGCTCCGGAGCATCGAGGGTGGGGAGATCACACCTCCCGGCGAGGGCGTTCCCCTTCGGCTTGCCTACCTTCCCCTTTCCAAGGACGCCCATGAGCTCGAGGAGGCGGAGGCGGACTGGGCCGAGGCTCTCCTGGAGGGCGCCGACGAAAGGGCCCGGGAAGTCGTTCGCTGGATGAGAACCACGCGGGAGGTCCCCTTCGAGGCCGGTAGACCGGTGAGTCGTTTCGGAAGCTCACTGGCTTCTCTCCTGGGAGAGGGCCTGCTCCAGAGTGAGGGGGAAGACGAGTGACGGGCCGAATCCCCCTGGAACCGTCTGCGACGGCCCTTCCCCGGGAAGTGGTCCTGGCCTCGGCAGGCACGGGAAAGACCTTCACCCTGTCCTCCAGGATCATGGGTCTCCTGGCCCGGGGCATTCCACCGGAGCGGATCCTCGCCACCACCTTCACCCGGAAGGCTGCAGGAGAAATCCTGAATCGCGTCCTCCTTCGGCTGGCGGGGATCGTCCTGGGCGATTCCGCAGAGATGGAGCTGGCCCGGGATGTCCTTCTGGATCCGTGTTCGGCGCCGGAGGAGCCCCTCCTCATAGACCTCTTCTCAGGCGTTCTGGAGCGGGTGGTGCGCGACCTTCACCGCTTCAACGTGGGGACGCTCGATGCCTTCTTCCTGCGCATCGCGGGGAGCTTCCCCGGGGAAATGGGGATGCCCACGCGGTGGTCGGTCTCCCATGAGCCCATGGCACGGGCGGTGGAGTCCGAGGCTCTCCAGACCATCCTGGCGGGAGCAGGGGCGGGCGAGATGGTGGAGTTGGTCCGGATGACCATGAGGGGAGAATCGGGAAGGGGAGTGCACCGGCGGGTCCTTGCCCAGCTCACCGAGCTCAGGGAGCTCCTGCACCAACGGGGCATTCAGGATCCGGCAACCCTCTGGGATCCCCCGGCGCCCCTGAGTCCCCCCGGAGACCGGGAGCTTCCCTCCTGGAGGGACATCGGGGCGACGCTCCGCACCGCACCCCTCCCGCAGACGAAGAAGGGAGATCCGGACCGCCGGTTCGCAAACGCCGTGGAGGCGGGCGCCCAGGCCCTGGAAGAGGAGGATTGGGACGCCTTCTGCGGGAGGGGGCTCGGCAAGGTCGTGTTGGCCGGGGAATCTACCTTTTCGGGAAAGGAGATCCCTGGAGAGCTCCACCGGGCCGTACACCTGGCCCTGGCGGGGGTGGCGGCGGCCAGGGCTCCGGAGCTTCAGGGACAGGCCCGGGCTCTCAGGAGCCTGGTCACGGCTTATGACGGTGCCCTCTCCTTCCTCCAGCGAAGGGAGGGAGCCTACCGATTCCAGGATATCACCTTCCTCCTGGGGGGCATGAACCCGGTGGCCACCCGGGGGGACCTCTGGTATCGCCTGGACCAGCGGACCCACCACCTCCTCCTGGACGAATTCCAGGACACTTCCCGGGCCCAGTGGGAGGCGCTGGAACCTCTGGCCTCGGAGCTCCTGGCGGGACACCGGGACGAGCGGTCGGTGGTCATCGTGGCCGATCCCAAGCAGTCCATCTACGGCTGGCGGGGAGCCGAGCCGGACCTGGTCCACCGGGTGGCCGAGGGGTACGCCCTGCAGCGTGGACACCTCGACCATTCCTATCGGTCATCCCAGCAGGTCCTGGAACTGGTGAACCGGGTCTTCACGGAGCTGCCGGCAAATCCCGTCTGGGATCGGGAACCCGGGTTGAGGGAGGCTGCCCGCCGCTGGGCAAAGGGGTTCAGGGAGCACAGGGCCGCCAGGGAACTTGCCGGGTACGTGGTCCTTCGGGTGGGTCCCAGGGACGAACGAATGGATCGCTCGGACCGCCCCGGAATGATGGCCTGGGCCGCTGAGAGGATCAGGGAGCTCCATCACCGCCATCCACGCCACACCATCGGCGTCCTGGTGCGGCGAAACGCTACGGTGGCGCGTCTGGTCCGGGACCTGAACCTCCTGGATGTCCCGGCCTCCGAGGAGGGCTCCTCGTCCATTGCCGACTCCCCGGCCGTCTCCACCGTTCTGGCCCTCCTCAGGCTGGCCGACCATCCCGGGGACACCCTGGCGGCGTATCAGGTGGCCAGCTCTCCTCTCGGGAACGTGGTGGGGCTGACCGACCACGAGGACGGCGGGACCCGTCTGACCGTGTCCCTTTCGGTCAGGCGAACCCTCCTGAACCGGGGATACGGGGCCACCCTCAACGCCTGGGTTCGAGCCCTGGCACCCCTCGGGGTCCTGGATTCACGGGACATGAGCAGGCTCCTGCAGCTCGTGGAGTTGGCCCATCGGTGGGAAGAACGGGCGACCCTGCGTCCCGAGGACTTCGTCCGGTTCGTACGGGCCGAGTCCATGGACGCACCCTCCGGGAGCCTCCTGCGAGTCATGACCGTTCACCAGGCCAAGGGCCTGGAGTTCGACCTTGTCGTCCTGCCGGAACTGGACCTTCGCATGACCAGGGGACAGGGACGATTCCGTTCGGTTGTCCCGTTGCGAGATCCGGAGACCGGACAGGTCCTCCGCATCTACCCCAGGTTGCCCAAGCCCGTTCGGGCCCTCTTCCCGGAGGTGGAGTCTGCGACACGACAGGACCTCGAAGGTGAGCTCCAGGACGCACTCGGAATTCTCTACGTGGCCCTCACCCGGGCCCGTCACGCCCTCCATCTCTTCTGCGCGGAAGATCCCCCCGAGCCCCCGAAGCAGCCGCCCTTCACCTATGCCGGGCTCCTCCGGTACGCCCTGGGCGTGGGAGGGACGCCGGCGAGGGAAGGCGATCTCCTGGTGGAGGAGGGGAACAGGGACTGGAGACGAACGGAAGCCGCGGATGGAGGAAAACCCCTTGAACCAGCGGCTCCGGCCCGGGCCCGGACGGAGGGGGCTGAGGACGCCGGGGCCGGGCCCGAAACCCCCCTTCTGCGCCTGACGGCCAGCCAAAGAAGGACCCGCTCCCTCCCCCACCGTTCGCCCTCCTCCCATGATGCGGGGGGACGCATTGACCTTCGACGTCTCCTGACGCTCTCGGGTCGTGAGGGTAGGAGGAGGGGCTCGGTGGTCCACCGATGGCTGGAAAGGATGGAGTGGTTGGACCAATGGAAGCCCTCGCAGGAGGAGTTCCTCCGACTGGGCCGGGAGACGGATCCGGGACTGTCCGACGAAGAGATCCGGGCTCTGGCAAAGGAATTCCTCGAATGGCTTCAGGCACCTGAAATCCGGCAGGAGCTCTGCCGGGACCGCGTCTCACAGGGCTCGGAAGTGAGAAACGAGCTGCCCTTCGCCCTCATCCTCGACGGAAGTCTGGTTCAGGGGAGGATGGACCGGGTGGTCCTGATGAAAGAGGGAGAAGCGCTCTCCGGCGTTCAGGTCCTGGACTACAAGACCGACATTTTCCCGTCCGACGAGGAGGGTGCCCTGGAGGAAACCGCGGCGGGCTACCGCAACCAGATGGAGACCTACCAGCGGGCGGCCGCCAGGCTCTTCGACCTTCCTCCTTCGGATGTCCAGGTTACCCTCCTGTTCCTGGCCGCCGGACGAGCGGTCTCCCTCTGAACAAGCATCCCGGTAAGGGGTCCGATCCCTCCCTTTTGTTGACGCGGGAGCTTCTGTGCCAGACTATCCCAGAGAAGAAAAAAGGGGCCCCCGACCGTCCTGCCCCGGGGTCCACCCCCTCCCACATGACCTCGATTCCTTCGTGAGGAACCAAATTCATGTCCAGATTCCCATCGTTCCCGAACCCATTCCCAGCCCTCCTCCTCCTCCTGGCCACCACCCTGTCTCCCACCGGGCTGCCAGGTCAGGTGACCACGCCGGAAGAGGAGTTTGGCTTTCCCATCGGGACCGACTACGAGCTGGTGACCTACACCCAGCTTCAGGCCTACTGGGAGAAGCTTGCCGGCGAGTCCGATCGCATGGTCCTGGACACCATCGGGTTCACGGAGGAAGGGAGGCCCCAGCTCATGGCCATCCTCACTTCCCCGGAAAACCACCGGAATCTGGACCGCTACCAGACCATTGCCCGGCGCATGGCCCAGGCCGGCGATGTCTCCGAATCCGAGGCCCGGGGCCTGGCCCAGGAAGGGAAGGCCGTGGTGTGGATCGATGGGGGCCTGCACGCCACGGAAGTTGTGGGAGCCCAGCAGCTCATCGAGCTGGTGTACCGCCTCAACAGCGCCTCGGACGCCGAAACCCTTCGAATCCTGAATGATGTCATCGTCCTGGCCGTGCATTGCAACCCCGACGGGCATGAGCTGGTGTCGGACTGGTATTACCGCACCGATGCCCTGGGGGGGACGCCGGAGGACCGGGACTTCGGAGGCACGCCGGTCCTCTACCACAAGTACGCGGGGCACGACAACAACCGGGACTTCTACATCGGGAACCTCATCGAGACCGAAAATCTGCTGAGGGTCCAGTACAGGGAGTGGTTCCCCCAGATCATCTATAATCACCACCAAACGGGGCCCCGGGGGACCATCATGTTCGCCCCGCCCTTCCGGAATCCTCCCAACCACTTCCTGGATCCCCTGATCCTGACCTCCCTGGACCAGGTGGGTTCGGCCATGCATCACCGCTTCGTCGGGGAAGGGAAGGGGGGCACCACCATGCGCTCCGGAGCCGGGTACTCCATCTGGTGGAACGGCGGCCTGCGGACGACGCCGTACTTCCACAACGCAATCGGCCTTCTCACCGAGATCCGGGGAGGGCCCAATCCCCAGGAGATCGCCTTCGTCCCCGAACGCCAGCTCGCCACCACCGACATCCCCCTGCCCGTGGACCCGGGAATCCTCCACTTTCGCACGGCCATCGAATACTCGGAGACCGCGAACTGGGCCGTCATGGACTACGCGTCCCGGAACAAGGACCACCTCCTCTTCAACATCTGGCGCATGGGCAAGAACTCCATCGAGAAGGGGAGCACCGACACATGGACCGTCCGGGCCACCGACATCTACGAGGCCGCCGATGCCCTGGGCGGGATGAACGCCAGCGGCACCGTGGAGGAATACGAGAGGTTCCTTCGGGACCCCGGAGAACGAGATCCCCGGGGCTTCGTCATCCCCTCGGACCAGGCCGACTTCCCCACGGCGGTCCACTTCGCCAACGCCCTCATCAAGAACGGGGTCCGGGTCCACCGGGCTTCCGAGGGCTTCACCGTGGGTACGAAGACCTACCCCGGCGGTTCTCTGGTGGTCATGGCCGCCCAGGCCTACCGACCCCACGTCCTGGATATGTTCGAGCCCCAGGATCATCCCAACGACTTCGCCTACCCAGGTGGCCCTCCCATTCCGCCCTACGACGCCACGGGGTGGACACTGGCCTACCAGATGGGTGTGGAGGTGGACCGGGTCCTCGATGCGTTCGACGGGCCCTTCGAGGTCGTGGAGGACCTCATGGACGTGCCCGCCGGCACCGTTCGAGGGGACGGGGCCGCTCCCCAGGGCTTCTACCTGGGCCACGAGGCCAACAATGCCTTCACCGCCGTCCATCGCCTTCTTGCCCGGGGCCTTTCGGTACGCTGGCTCGATGAGGCCGTGAGGGCCAGCGGGACGGAGTTCCCCGCGGGGACCTTCTGGATCTCCGGGGGAGAGGAGCTTTCCTCGGAGCTGGAACCTCTGGCGGAGGAGCTGGGGCTCACGTTCGTCGGCGCCTCCCGGGCGCCCGGCGTGGATGCCCGGGAGCTGGGTCTTCCTCGTATCGGGCTCTGGGACCGCTACGGGGGTTCCATGCCCTCGGGCTGGGTTCGCTTCATCCTGGAGGAGTTCGACTTCGACTTCGAGCTGGTCTTTCCCCCTGAGCTGGACGCGGGAGACCTCGGGGACTCCTACGACGTGCTCATCTTCCCCGACGGCGCCATTCCCGGAATGAGCTCGGGACGGCCGTCCAGGTACGGCGGTCGCAGCGGAGGGCCCGATCCCGAGACCATCCCCCAGGAGTACCGGGACCGACTGGGCTCGGTGACGGCCGAGGAGACCGTACCCCGCCTGAGGGAGTTCCTGGAAGCAGGCGGGACCATCATCACCCTCGAACGCTCCACCAGCCTGGGCTATCACCTGGAGCTTCCCATCCGGAACTTCCTGGTAGGCGAGGACGGCACCCCCCTGCGCCCGGAAGAGTTCTTCATTCCGGGATCCCTCCTGGAGGTCCGGATGGAAGGCTCCAGTCCCGTGACGCATGGGTTGGACTCCCGGGTCATGGTCAATTTCGCACGCAGCCCCGTCTTCGGGGTGGAAGAGGGTGCCGAGGACGTCCGACCTCTGGCCGTCTACGCCAGCGAGGAACCCCTGAAGAGCGGATGGGCGTGGGGGCAGGAGTACCTCCAGGGAGGGGTCGCCATGCTGGAGGCGAAGGTGGGAAACGGCACGCTGTATCTGTTCGGACCCCAGGTGACCTACCGGGCCCAGACCCACGAGACCTACCCCCTCCTGTTCAACGGCATTCTGCTCAGCGCTGGACGGTAGCCGGGTGCCCCTGGGCGGGGCGCTCTCTCAGCGACGAAGGCTCGGGAGACGGAACCATGAAGAGACGTGAATTCTTGAGAAGTGGAGCTCTGGCCGCCGGAGCCCCGGCCGTTCTGCCCCTGGCCGGGCATGGACACTTCTTCTCGACACCGCGCCAACGGAGGCAGGAGGGGGCGCCGATTCGCCTCAGCTCCAACGAGAACCCTCTCGGCATTCCGGCGGCCTCGGAAGAGGCCATGGTGGCGGGGATGGGGATGGCCAACCGATATCCGGGACCCGCCAGGAGAGCGCTGGGGGAAGCCGTGGCCGCCAAGCACGGCGTGCCCCGGGAGGCCATCACCCTGGGAAACGGCTCCGCCGAGATCCTTCAGATGGCCGTCCAGGCCCACGTTCACCCCAGGATGCGTCTGGTGGCTGCGTCGCCCACCTACGAGGATGTCTTCGAGTACTGTGAGCCCCATTCCTGGATCGACATCCGGGCCATCCCCCTCCTCCCGGACATGAGTCACGACCTCACGGCCATGGAGGAGGCCACCGAGGAAGTCGATTCACCGGTTCTGGCCTACGTCTGCAACCCGAACAACCCTACCGGGTCCCTCACCCCCGTGGATGATGTGGAGGCCTGGATTCGACGGGCTCCGGACAACGTCCACTTCCTGGTGGACGAAGCCTACGTCGAGTTCGCGCACGACCCCGCCTACCGTTCCCTGGACCGGTTGGCCCTGGAGCACCCCAGGGTCGTCGTCGCCCGCACCTTCTCCAAAATCTACGGGATGGCCGGCCTTCGCCTGGGGTACGCCGTCTCCCACCCCGAGACGGCCCGGATCCTCCGGTCCTTCGCCTCGGGCACCAACACCAACCAGATGGCCCTCCGGGCGGGACTGGCGGCCCTGGGCGACGAGAGCTGGGTGGAGCGGAGCCTGGAGGTGAACCGCCGGGGCCGGGAGATCGTCTACGGCGTCCTGGACGAGCTCTCCCTGGAGTACATCCCTTCCCACACCAACTTCGTCATGCACCGGATTCGAGGGGAGCTGAGGGCCTACATCCGGCGCATGGCCGATGCCGGCTTCCGGGTGGGGCGGCCCTTTCCCCCCATGCTGGAGTTCAACCGCCTCTCCATGGGCCTGACCGAGGACATGGGAGCTTTTGCGGAGACCCTCCGGGACTTCCACCGGAGGGGGTGGGTTTAGGTTCCACTGACCCTGTCGCCAGCCGGGGTCACGAGGGGAAAAGGGCACCAACCGAGCCGCCGAGGTTGGGCTGAAGTTGGGGAGCCGGCCCCTTACCCGGAGCTCAGCCTCCGGCCAGCCCGGCCTCGGCCAGGAGGATCAGCAGGGCCCGATGGATGGCCTTGTGGCCCTCCCGGTTCATCCACCATTCGGAGGGCGAGTGGTTGTCCCCTCCCACCCCTCCCCGACCAATCGTCACGGCGGGGATGCCCAGTGCGATGGGCGTGTTGGCGTTGGTGGAGGACCGGATGAGCCGGGGCTCCTCGCCCATGTGCCGGGTAACGGCCACTGCCCTCTGCACCAGGGGGGTGTCGGGGTCCAACTCTCCGGAGGGACGGTTCCCGATGCGATCCACCTCCACCTCCAGGGGCGGGCCCGCCCGCCGGAAGGCATTCTCCTCGTTCCGGGCCCGTTCCACCGAGGCCAGCAAAACCCTGTCGATCTCATCCAGCATTCGCGGGCTCTCCGAGCGCATGTCCACCTCCATCCACGCCTGGAAGGGGATGGAATTGATGGAGGTACCCCCTCCGATGCGGCCCACATTGAAGCTGGTTCTCGGCCCCGATGAGGTCAGGGAGTCTCCGGCTTCAGCGAAGATCTCCATGGCCCGGCCCAGGGCGTGGGCCGGGTTCACCGTCCCGAAGGCCCCCCAGGAATGCCCTCCCGGCCCCCGGAAGGTGACCCGGTACCGATAGGATCCCAGCCCCATGGTCACGATGGAGGAGAGCCCTCCTCCATCCACCTCGATGAGGGCGTCGGCCCCGACCCCGTCGGCCCCGAAGAAATGCTTGACCCCTCTCAGGTCCCCCAACCCCTCCTCGCCCACGCTGCCCAGAAAGACGAGGTCGGCCCGGGTGCGAACCCCGGCCCGTTCCAGGGCCCGGAGCACGTTCAGGATCACCATCATCCCCCTGGTGTCGTCGCCCACCCCCGGGGCGAAGAGGGTATCGCCCCTGATGCGGACCGTGACATCGGTTCCCTGGGGAAAGACCGTATCCATGTGGGCTCCCATGGCCACGGTGCGCCCCCCCGGCCGGCCGCTCCGGAAGGCCAGAATGTTCCCCACCGCATCCATGACCACCGAGTCGGCGCCGGCCTCCCGGAGGAGGTCGGCGAAGGCTCTGGCTCGTCGCTCTTCCATGAAGGGAGGAGCGGGCACCTCGGTGAGGGCGATGAGCTCCTCTTCCATGGTGGCCTCCAGCTCCATCACCACTTCCATGGCTCTCATGACGCCGGCGTCGGACAGGAGAGCCTCGACCTCCCGGTCGTACCGCCCTTCCTGGCCCGAAAGGGGGAGGACGGCGGGGAGGAGGAAGAGCAGACTCGAAACGAGCCCGAGGAGACCCCTGGACGACGGGGAGAGGAGGCAGGCACGGAACGTACTCATAGGCATGGCCGGGATGGAATCGGGGATGATGGAGTCAGCAGCCTACGGCGTCGGGAACAAAAAGACAATGCCCGGTTTTCGGCAGCCGGAAGACCAACCCTCCCGCCGCCAAAAAAGCATGAAACTCCTCGCCTTGCGTCATGTAAAAGGAGGCGCGATGCTTGAAAGTTGCCTCGCCGCCAGATCGAGCACGTCACAGTCGGCGGGAGGGGCCCGGATAGACTCCTGAACGGAGGAGGACGTGGAGGCTGGATTGTCGCACCGGAGGAGGAATGGTCCGCTAGGCCTTCCCCTGCGTTTCTTCGCAGCGCTGGGCCGGACCAGCAAGAACGTTGCCGAGCATGCCGGTCACCTGGGCATCCTCATCTGGAACGTTCTCATGAACCTGGTTCGCCTCAGAGTGTCTGCCAGGGAGGTCCTCAATCAGATCCACGTCATGGGGGTCCAGAGCATCCCCATCGTGATCGTTACGGCCGTGCTGGCGGGAATCGTGACGAGTCAGCAGGGGGGCTACCAGTTCACAGGCACCATTCCACTCTACGTCATGGGCAGCATCGTGGTGGAGAGCGTGGTCCTGGAGCTGGGGCCGGTGCTCACGGCCGTGGTGCTGGTTGGAAGGGTGGGAGCCCGCATCACGGCGGAGCTGGGCACCATGGTGGTTTCGGAACAGATCGATGCCTACTACTCCCTGAACCGGGACCCGATTCCCACGCTGGCTGCGCCCCGGGTCGTGGCCGGGGTCCTCGTGGTTCCCCTTCTCACGGCCATCGCCATCATCGTGGGCATCTATTCCGGCCTGGTATCGGCCAAGATGACGCTGGGTCTGAGCGCCGAGGGATTCTGGTACGGCGCCCGCCTCTTCTGGCACAACTGGGACATGGTGTACTCCCTGGGCAAGGCTACGGCCTTCGGCATCGCCATCCCCCTCATCTCGGTGCACATGGGACTCAGGACCAAGGGGGGAGCCGCCGGTGTGGGGAAGACCACCACGGCCTCGGTGATGTTCATGACCCTCACGGTCCTGATCCTGGATGCCCTCTTCCCGCCCCTCTTCCTGCAGTAGGAGGGGAGGCATGGAACCGAGCAGCCGATGATCCGATATCGCCAGATCCACAAGGCCTTCGACGAGCCCGTCCTTTCCGGGGTTGACCTCGTGGTCCATGAGGGCGAAATGTTCGGGCTGTTCGGGCCGTCGGGAACGGGGAAGAGCGTCCTCCTGAAAACCACCATCGGCCTCATCCGCCCGGATCGAGGCGATGTTCTCCTGAACGGCGAGTCGGTCTTCCACGGGCATCCCGACGCCCTCCGGCGGGTCCGTCGAAAGGTGGGGTACGTCTTTCAACATTCGGCCCTCTTCGACTCCCTGAACGTCCTCGAGAACGTCTGCATGGGCATTCCCGACGACGAGCTGAAAAAGATGCGGCGACAGGAGAGGGCCCGGTGTGCCTGGGAGGCGCTGGAAATCGTCAACCTGGATCCCCACCAGACCCTCTCCAAGCTCCCCGCTGAGCTTTCGGGAGGCATGAAGAAGCGGGTGGGGATTGCCCGGGCCATCGTGGGCCGGCCCGACATCCTTCTATGGGACGAACCGACGACGGGGCTGGACCCCGTCAACACGGCTGCGGTGGAGCGGCAGATCGATCGACTCTCCAAGGAGCTGGAGGTCACATCCATGATCGTCACCCACGATATCGAGGGTGGCCTCCTCATGTGCGACCGGGTCGCCATGCTCACGGGCGGGACCCTCCGCTTCTGCGGCACACCCGGTGACTTTCGCGAAAGCCAGGATCCGGTGGTCAGGGCCTTTGTGGACCGTGCAGGGGCCGAATCCGCCCTGGACCAACAATTAAAGGTGATATGAGCCAGAATGCTCCTGATTCCCGGCGGGCCCCGAATGGCCCTACCGAGGAAGAACTCAAAACAGCCATCCCCCGGTCCCAGGGCGGACGGGAACTCCAGGTCGGCATTTTCGTCCTGTTGGGGTTCCTGTCGGTGCTGGTGGCCCTCTTCCTCCTCACAGACCCCAGCACCTTCCGCGGCCGCTACAGGGTCACCACGCTGGTGGAGGACGCCGGAGGCATACGCAGAGGCGACCCGGTGCAGATGCGGGGGGTGAACATCGGAAGGGTCATCAGCTTCACCATGGCCCCGGAGGGAGTCGTCGTCGGGCTTGAGCTGGACGGTGAGTGGAGGATTCCCGAGGACTCCCGTACCCGCCTGGTCTCCTCCGGCCTACTGGGAGGACGCACGGTGGAGGTGGTGGAGGGAGAGAGCTCCGAGATGCTGGCCTCCGGGGGGCGGATTCCCGGTGAGAACATGGCCGGCCTCCTGGACTTCCCCCCCGAGATGGGTGAGGACGCCCACGAGGTCCTCCGGCGCATCCAGGAGGTTCTCTCCGATCCCACCATCGAGTCCGTGGAAGCCAGCGCACGGGAGCTGCGGGGCCTTCTTCAGCGCCTCTCCGACCTCGCCGACGCCCAGGGTGAGGAGATCTCCCAACTCACCGCCAGCCTGAACCGGTCCGCCCGGGGGCTGGAGAGCGCGGCCGGCGCCGGGGAGGACGTGGCCCGGGCCGTGGCACGGGCCGACTCGGCCCTCATCACCGTGAACCGGACCAGCGACGCCCTCCTGAGGGCCTCGTCCTCCCTGGAGACCATCCTTCGGCGGATGGAGGGGGGGGAGGGTACGCTGGGGCGCCTCTCCACCGACGCCTCCCTCTACGAGACCCTGGATGCGGCCGCCGAGAGCATCCTCCTTCTGGCCCAGGACGTGAAGGAGAATCCCGGGCGCTACGTGAAGGTGGAGATCTTCTAGGAGCGTGTTGCTTTCCGCCCCCCGGCGGCTGACTACCAGCCCGGCGCCAGGTTGAACCCCCAGTGCCAACCCTTGTCGGGTCGCTGGAAGGGATAGGCGTAGTAGGCTTCCAGGATCATGACTCCCAGGATGTTGAACCGGCTCGACAGCCCGGTGCTCACCACCGGAATGCGGCTCCCCGAGCGACGGGCGAACTCCCATTTCACGGCTCCGGGGTCGTCGGCCGCGGGGCTCCAGTCGTCGAAGGCCACGCCCACGTCGGCAAAGGCCACGAGCTCCATGGGAATGTAGGGAAGGTCCACCAGGCCGAACTGCTCCGTGCCGATGAAGGGCACCCGGACCTCGAAGTTGGCCAACGCCACCTTCTGGCCGAAGAGGCGGTCGAAGACGGGGCAACTGCTGAACCCCTCGCCACTTCCCTCACACTCCTGGTTCGTGAAGCTCTCCCAGGCATAACCCCGGATGAGCGTCTCGTACCCCAGGAAGATGGGACGGATGAAGTTGTTGTTCACCGCCTCCCGCGAGTAGTTGTACCGGCCGTAATGCATGCCCCTGAAGGCCAACGTCACGTCCAGGCTGGGGCTGAAGTACCGCCGGTAGTCCAGGGTCAGGGTCTGAAAATCAGCCGTCCCGTGGGTGGTCTCCAGCTCGACGCGATAACGTCTTCCCCGCACCGGTGAAGTGAAGGCCAGGAAGGAGTTGTCGCCCACCAGGGCGATGGAGGCCTGGAAGAGGTTCTGGGGATCCGGCTCCTCATCGTCCAGCTGCACCCGACGCCGATCGATGGTGTTCCCGAAGTCGTCCAGGATGAACTGGTCCTGCTCGATGTCGTAGGAATAGCGCAGGAACCCGACGTTGGCTTCCACCCTTCGGGTCATGGAGAAGGGGTAGGCTAGGATGCCCGTGGCATAGTCGTAGTAGATCCGGAAACGGTTCTGGTTGAAAACCTGGAAGGTGTTGCCCGAGTCGTCCTGAATCTGGCCCCTGGAAAAGGAGAAAAACTGGTACGGGATCCGCCCCACGCCGTATCCCCAGTTCCAGCGCCTCCGCTGATTCATGTAGAAGACCTGCCCGCCGATGTCCTTCACCGTCCCCTGGGCCGCCAGCGCAACCCCCAGGAAACGGTCTCCGAGCATGTCCGAAAAGTATGCCGAAGCTCCCCCGCCGATGTAGCTGCCGAAGGCGTCGGCGCCCACGCCGATGGTGGGCTGGCCCACGAAGTCGAGCTGAAGCTCCGACTCGAAATCCGAGGCCTCCTCCACCACGAAAGTGCCCGGCGGCTCCAGACCCGTCTCATAATCGTTCAGGTACACGGCCACGCGGCTGGGAACCCTGGGGTCCACGGGGGGCAGGTTTCGTCCCATGCGGTTCACGTCCCCCACAGCCACGACCTCCGCCCGCTCGTCGGCTTCGTCGGCGGTGAGGGTGTAGACATGGAATTCGAACTCGTCGAAGACCGAGAACACCAGCTTCCCGGTCATGGCCGAAACGCTCATGGCCGGAGCCGACCAACTGATCCCCGAGACTGCGGTGGCCACGTTGGTCACCCGCTCAACCTGCCCGGTGGCCAGCTCGAGGCGGTAGATGTTGCTGAACCCGTCGGGATCGGAGATGAAGTAGAGCTGGTCCCCCTGGGGCGAATACTGGGGATTGATGTGCTTCACGTCCTCCCCGAAGAGGGAGATGGTCTCCACCTCACCCGTCTCCATGTCCAGGAGCCCCACCTGGAACTTGGCGTAGCTCAGAAGCTCGAAATCCGTCGTGTAGCCACGATCCGTGGCGAAGGCGATGGTCCGGCCGTCCGGGGAGAAGACAGGCTGGAAATCGGCATATTTGTCGTCGGTGAGCTGGGTGGTGACGCCCGACGCGACATCGTGCAGGTAGAGGTCCGAGACTCCTCCCTTGGACCCGGAAAAGACGAGGGAGCGGCCATCCGGCGACCAGGAGGGTCCCTGCATGGCCCCGATGCCCTCGACGGCGATGGTCTCGAGGACCTTTTCCCGCTCCGGGTCCATGATCACGAGGGCATTGTCTCCGTCCGCAAAGACCGCGAAGGCCAACCTCGTGCCGTCCGGGGACCAGGCTCCCGAGGAATCCATGAATCGGAGGGCGTCGAAGTGGGGGTCGGCGCTGGCGCTGGAGAGGGTCTTCTTGATCTCGCCTGTCCTGGCATTGGCCAGGAAGAGATCGAAGGAGAAGAGATTCTTCTCCGACATGTAGACCACCTCTCGGCCGTCGGGGCTGATGGAGGGGGCCAGATTCTGGCTCCCGGATCCCTTGTCGGGGGCCAGAAGCAGGGTCCCTACGGCGCTGGGAGTCGTCTTGTCCTCCATGAGGGGGAGGTACTGGTCCCTGATGGCCTCGGCCCAGTGGGCGGAAAGGGTGTCCGAATCCACGCCCAGCACCACGGTCAGGGCCGGCTCCCATCCCTGCCGCATGGAGCGGCGGAAGAGGTTGACGACGGCATCATCGCCGTAGGTCCCGCCGATGTAGGCCCAGAGCGCCTGGCCGAAACGATAGGGGAAATAGCGCATTTCCCGGGTCATCTGCTTGATGGTGGGAATGTCGTCCCGACGAACGGCATCCCTGAGCCACATGGCCGTGAGTGGGTCGTTCCGGCCCACGGACAGATATTCGGCCATCCCCTCCACCAGCCAGAGGGGGAGGCGGCTGAGGCCCATGATCCCGACACCTTGCCGGGACTGGGCCATGTTGTACTGGAAAGCGTGCACCAACTCGTGCCCCAGAACGTGGTCCGTGTCCCAGTAGGAACCGGTCATGGGCATGATGACACGGTTCTTCAGCGACTCGGTAACCCCGCCGGTGCCCTCGCCAAGAAAGCTCTGGAGGGTGTTGGTCTGCTGAAAGTCCGGGTGGTCCGCGTACAGGACCAGCGGTTTGGAACGCTCGAAATCGTGCTGGAAGAGGCGGGCGTATCTCTCGTACCATCGCTCCGCCATCCGGGAAACGTCCTCGATGACGGTTCCGGCCTCGGGGTAGTAGTGGATATCGAAGTGGGGAGTCTCCAGCACCCGGAAGTCGAATTCGTCGTACTGAACCTTGTTTCTGCCGAAGTACTGGGCCTCCAGGGGAGCCACCGTGCCGAGGAGCAGACCCGAAGCCACCAGAGCCCCGAAGGTTCCCAACCGTATGCTCGGCATGTCGCCGAGCCTCTGCCAGAGCGCCGCCCGCATGAAAACACCTCTTCTCACGTTGTGTCGGTTCCTCCGCCGCAGGGTCGGGCTTCAACCCCCGGAGCCATGATCTCCCATACCCGGACCCTTCGCGGTTGGGTCCCTTCAACCAGAGCTGACGGGACCCATGGACCTCCCGGGAGCCGGACACGAACCGAATTCCCGACCGGGCCCAGGGGTTCCATGCACCGGCGCCCGTCCAAACACCACTCTCGGAAGGGGGAAGTCGTTCCGTGGATCGTATACGTCGAATAACCCGTGAGGATTTCCGCTGACCCTGGCCCACGAACCCTCGGCTTCAACATATTGGCGAGACGGGGCGGGAGGCTGGCCCGCCGCCGAAAGACACAGGTACAGGTAAGGAGGACTCCATGAACCGTTTCGTCCTGGTCGCCACGGATGGATCTCCCGCAAGTATGGGTGCGCTCCGCATGGCGGCTGCACTCGCCGAGAAGAAGGGAACCGGGATTGAAGTCCTGGGCGTGGTGGAACCCGTGCCTGTCTTCGACGCCGGCTTCATGGTGGCCCTCCCGGAGGTGGAGCTCTACGAGTCCCGCCAGGAGGCTCTCCGCCACGAAATCGAAAAGCAGGTCGAGGAGGTCACGGGGCGCCGGGACGGTTGGCCCATATCCGTCGAGGCCGGCGTCCCGGGGACCCGGATCGTCCGGAAGGCTGAGGAGTCCGGGGCCAGGGCCGTCCTCATGGGCCTGGGAAGACACCGGCCCGTGGACAGGATGTTCGGAACGGAGACCGTCCTGCAGGTGATTCGGGTGTCCCATCTCCCGGTTCTGGCCGTTCCCCGGGACGCGGAGCGCCTGCCCCGGTCGGCGGTCTTCGCCGTGGACTTCAGCCTCTTCAGTCAGCGAGCCGCCCAGTCGGCGCTGGCGCTCATGGACTCCCCCTGGGAAGCTCACCTGGTCCACGTCATGTCGGGGATGGAGTTCCTCCCGACCATGTCCGACGAGTGGCGGCAGGAATACGAAGAGGAGCTGGAGGGGAAGCTGTCGGATTTCGCGTCGGAGCTGAATCCGGGCTCCAAGGACCTGGTTTCCTTCCACACCCTGGAGGGAGAACCCTCCCACGAGCTCCTGGCCTTCGCCGAGGCACGGGAGGCCGAACTCCTGGCCGCCGGAAGCCACGGACATTCCTTCGTCGGGCGTCTGCTCATGGGGAGCGTGTCAACTCGTCTCATCCGAGGGGGGAAGGCCCCTGTTCTGGTGGTGCCTCCCGACGAGCCTACCGAGGAGGCCCTTGCCGACACGGAAGCCGACGATGCCAGGAAGCCCTGGATCGAGGTGCTGAAGGTCTTCACCGAGAACAACGCCGGACGCCGCACCACACTGGAGGTTGACGATCCGGAGATCGGGATCAAGGAGTGCGGCAAGGATTTCCTCCTGCGTGGCGTCGACTACGATCCCCGAAAGGACCGCATCGAGATCATGTTGGGTCCCGTCGGCTCGGTGGAGGGACACCTCACCCATTCTCTTCCGGCTCCCCAGGAGATCCGTATCGATCGCGACGAAGATGGACGGGCCAGAAAACTCCACGTTCGGCTGGTTGCCGGGACGGTGACCCTTCACGTCCGACGGGATTAGCGGATCGATGGCATCCTGAACTGCGGCCGCCCCCCTTCTTTACAGTGGGAGGCCGCTCCTCTACGTTGCCGCTCCGTGGCTCCGGTACGGTGCCACGTCGGCCGGTTCCCCCTTTCCCTGTCCGCACGGACTCGGGGAGCCGCTGAGCCTCCACCCTCCGCACTGTCCTTCGATGTCGTGGACCGACTGACAAAAAACCGAGCCGAAGCGCTGCTGGCTAACGCCCACACGGTGCGCATCCTGGTGGTGGGGGACCTCATGCTGGACCGATACCTGGCCGGGAACGTGGACAGAATCTCTCCAGAAGCCCCCGTCCCGGTGGTGCTGGTAGAGAGAGAGCGACGGGCCCTGGGCGGCGCGGGAAACGTGGCCGCGAACGTCCTGGCCCTCGGCGCTTCCTGCGACCTGGTGGGCTGCGTAGGACGGGATCCGGAGGGGATGGCCCTTCAGGAGGACCTGGAGGATCTCGGGGTGGGGATCGGGGGAATCGTGGAAACCGACGATCGGCCCACGACGGTCAAGACGCGGATCATGGCCCGGCATCAGCACGTGACCAGGGTGGACCGGGAGGATGCGTCGGATCTGTCCCCGGAAGAGGCGAAGGCGATTGCGGGACGCATCAAGGAGGCGGTGGGATCGGCCCACGGGATGGCTCTGGAGGACTACAACAAGGGTGTCCTCGTCCCCCCGGTCATCCGAGCGGGGATCGAAGGTGCCGGGGACGCCGGACTTCCCGTGGTTGTAGACCCTAAACGACTCCGGTTCTTCGAGTATTACGGCGCCGACGTCTTCAAACCCAATGCCAGGGAATTGGAAGATGCCCTGGGAGAGCGCCTGGAGCCCGAGGACCCGGAGTGGATGGAACGAGCTCGTCAGCGGGTCGGCGCCGAGTCCATCCTCCTGACCCTGGGAGAGCGGGGGATGGCCCTGGCCACGAGAGATCACGGCTACCTCCGGGTGCCGACGGTGGCCAGGGACGTCTACGACGTGTCGGGGGCCGGTGACACGGTCACCGCGGTCATGGCGGTGATGCTTGCCCTGGGGGCGTCCCCGGTGGAGGCGGCAATCCTGGCGAATCACGCAGCGGCAGTGGAAGTTGGAAAGGCGGGCGTGGCCACCGTCACGCCCGAGGAGATCCTCCTCAACTTGAACGAATGAGAGATTCCATGAGCGATTTCACGGCAATCCACACGGATCATGCCCCCGGGGCCATCGGCCCCTATTCCCAGGCGATGATGGTGGATGGATGGGTCTTCTGCTCGGGGCAGATCCCCATCGATCCTGCCACCGGGGAAATCGTGGAAGGCGACATAGGCCAACAGACCCACCAGGTTCTCCAGAATCTGGCCGCCGTCCTGGAAGCCGCCGGGGGCTCCCTGTCACGGGTCGTGAAGACCACCGTCTTTCTGCAGGACATGGGGGATTTCGGCGGGATGAACGAGGTCTATGCCCGGCACTTCGGAGACCATCGGCCTGCCCGGGCCGCCGTGGCGGTGAGGACCCTCCCGAAAAACGTGAGCGTGGAGATCGAGGCCGTGGCCAAGGTCTCCTGAGTCGTCGATAGAGCAGAAAACAGAGATGAGCGACAGGGAGGCGAAAAGCCCCCCTTCTGCTCGTGTATCCATTCTCGAGGAAGGAAAACGGACATGTCCGGCCCGCGCATCCCCTCTCCCGTCATCCCGGCCACCCTTCTGATCCTGGGTGCGGCGCTCTTCAACCCCTTCTCTCCTCCCGCGCAGGGTCAGGAGACGGTTCCCGAGGAATTCCTCGAGTCCCTGCGATGGCAAAACGTGGGCCCGGACCGAGGGGGACGTTCCATCGGTGTGGCCGGAAGCGATGCCCGACCCTACGAGTACTTTTTCGGCGCTACGGGAGGCGGGCTGTGGAAGACCACCGATGGTGGAAACAGCTGGAGGGCCGTCACCGACGGAAAGATCAACTCCGCCTCGGTGGGAGCCGTGGCCGTGTGCGAGGCCGATCCCGACGTGGTCTACATCGGGACCGGGGAGACCCAGCTCCGGGGGAACGTTCAGCAGGGCGACGGCGTCTACAAGAGCACCAACGGTGGCACTTCCTGGTCCCACCTGGGGCTGGCCGAGACCCAGAACATCTCGCGCATTCGCGTCCATCCCACCGACTGCAATACGGTGTGGGTGGGGGCCTTCGGCGTCCATTCCATGCCCAACCAGGAGCGGGGCGTCTACAAGACCACGGACGGCGGGGAAAGCTGGGAAAAGGTGCTCTACCGGGACGACAGGTCCGGCGCCGTGGATATCTCGGTGCATCCCTCCAATCCCGACATCGTTTACGCCGCCCTCTGGGAGGCCTGGCGAAAGTCCTGGGGGATGTCCTCCGGAGGGCCGGGGAGCGGTCTCTTCAAGAGCACCGACGGGGGAGAGAGCTGGACCGAGATCACCCGGAACCCCGGGCTTCCCCAGGAGGGACTCGTGGGGAAGATCGGCGTGGCCGTATCCCCCGTGGATCATCAGCGGGTCTACGCCATTGTCGAGCATGACGGAGGGGGAGTGTTCGTCTCCGACGACGGCGGGGAGAGCTGGACGCGGACCAACGAGGAACGGAAGCTCCGGCAGCGGGCCTTCTACTACACACGGATCTACGCCGACCCCCTGGAAAAGGACCGGGTCTACGTCCTGAACACGGCCTTCTACCGGTCCGACGACGGAGGCGAATCCTTCGACCGTACCATCGCCGTTCCCCATGGGGACAATCATGACCTCTGGATCGCGCCGGGCGATTCGGAGCGAATGATCAACGGAAACGACGGCGGCGCCAACGTCTCCTTCAACGGAGGCCGGAGCTGGACGGACCAGGACTACCCCACGGCACAGTTCTATCGGGTCATCACCACGGCCCACGAGCCCTACATGATCTGCGGCGCCCAGCAGGACAACAGCACGGCGTGCGTGGCCCCCGTAGGGTGGAGGCACCTCTCGGCTCGTGGGCAGCCCTTCTTCAGCGTGGGCGGCTGTGAAAGCGGCTACATCGCCCCCCACCCCGAGAACACCGACATCTACTATGCCGGGTGCTACGGCGGGAGCCTCAGCCGGTACGACCACTCCAACGGCCAGACCCGGGCAGTGAACGTCTGGCCCGAGAATCCCATGGGTCAGTCGTCGGAGGATCTCGTGGAGCGGGTCCAGTGGACCTTTCCCATTGTCTTCTCGCATCACGATTCCGACGTGCTCTACACGGGCACGCAGAAGGTCTGGAGAACGACCGACGAGGGGCAGAGCTGGCAGGCCATCAGCGAGGACCTCACCCGGGCCGACCCTGCCACCATGGGTCCCTCCGGAGGCCCCATCACGAAGGACCAGACCGGTGTGGAGACCTACGCCACGGTTTTCGCCATCGCCCCCTCCTACCACGATCCCCAGGTCATCTGGGCCGGCTCCGACGACGGTATGGTCCACGTGACCCGAAACGGCGGCCAGAGCTGGGAGGACGTGACGCCCCCGGACGCTCCGGACTTCGTTCGCATCAACACCATCGAGGCCTCTCCCAACACCCCCGGGAAGGCCTACGTTGCGGGGATCCGGTACCTGGTGGAGGATGACCGAAGCCCCCATGTGTGGAAAACGGAGGACCTGGGCCGGAGCTGGACGAAGATCGTCCGGGGCATCCCCGGGGACGACTTCATCCGTGCCGTCCGGGAAGACCCCGTTCGACCGGGCCTCCTCTACGCGGCATCGGAGAGAACGGTCTACATCTCGTGGGATGACGGAGAGAGATGGCAGCCCCTCACCCTGAATCTGCCCACGGTACAGGTGGCCGACCTGGTGGTGGAGGAGCATGATCTGGTCATCGGGACCCACGGACGCTCCTTCTGGACGCTCAACGACATCGGGCCCCTTCGCCAGGTGGACATGGGCGTCCTCTCATCCGACATCCATCTCTTCCAGCCCCGGGATCCCGTCCGGGGTGTGGATTCCGGCATCCAGGTGGACTACTACCTGGCCGAGGAGGCCGAAACCCTGGAACTGACCTTCACCGACGCTGCAGGAAACGTGATCCGGACCTTCTCGGCCGACGGGGAGGAGGAAGAAGAGGAAGCCGAGGAGGAGGTCGAAGCCGAATTCAGGGTCGAGCCGTCTTCTCCCGAGCCCAGCCGGATGGCCGGAGCCAACCGGTTCCGCTGGAATCTGCGGCTGGAAGGGTGGACGGACTTCGAGGGACGGATCTTCTGGGCCGCTGGCAACAGGGGTCCCGCCGTCCCCACCGGCTCCTACTCCGTGAGCCTGGCCGTGAACGGGGAGGATGTGGCCACCCGGGACTTCCAGGTGGTTCTGGACCCCCGCATCGAAGGGGTCACGGGGGCGGACCTGGAGGCCCGCTTCGATCTGGCCGTGCGCATCCGGGACCGGGTCAGCGACGCCAACGAGGCCATCATCCTGATCCGGACGCTGAAGGCCGGAATCGATGACCGTCTGGACGCAACCGACGACCCGACCCTGGAAAGGGCGGGGGAGGAGCTCGAGAACGCCCTCAGCGCTGTGGAGGGTGAGATCTACCAGGTCCGGAACCGGAGCAACCAGGACCCCCTCAACTACCCCATCAAGCTCAACAACAAGCTCGCCGCCCTCCTGGGGGTGGTGGAGAGCTCCGAAGCCCGACCCACGGATCAGGCGGTGGAGGTCTTCGACTATCTCTCCGGGCTACTCGAGGAAGAGCTGACGGAGCTCCACCAACTTCTCACCGGGGACCTGGCCGCCTTCAACGATGCCCTCTCGGGTGCAGGCCTTCAGCCCATCCCGGTGGAGGGCCACGGAGCGCCGGGAGGAGGACAGCCGTGAGTCAAGCGCCGAGAGCCGGAGTCCGGGAGGCTTCGGGCCCGCGGCAGAGGGCTCGTGCTGCGATTCCCCGGACGGGGCTGGTGGGAGTCCTGTGCCTCCTCTCCCTGGCCTCCGGCTGTCTTCAGGGGGGAAGGGAGAGTCCCTTCCATGAGTCGGTCCGGGAGGAGATGATGAGGTTGCGGGTGGAGAACCAGAACGTTCACGATGCCAGAATCTACCTCAGGCCGGGGGGGCGGAGGCAGCATCTCGGGACCGTGTCGGCCCGGGCCGTGGAATTCTTCGAGTTCCAGTGGGATACCGGAATCCCCCTGGATGTGGAGATCGAGCTCTCCGTGGGCGAGCGTCACCGGCTCCCCCCCGTTCCGGTGACCCGGGGGGGGCGTGCGGAGCTGACCGTGGCCCGGGAGCTCCGGAACAGCTTCATCCGCTACTGAGGCTGTTCCCCAGGCGTGTGACCACCGTGTCCAGGAGCCCGCTGGCTCCGATGCGGAAAAGGCCCGGCCTGGTCCAGCTCTCCCCGAGCTCCTCGGCGGCCAGCTTCTGCCAGCGAACCCCCTCGGCGGGAGTGCGGATCCCGCCGGCGGGCTTCAAGCCTACCGGCGTCCCCGTTTCCGAATGGAAATCCCGGATTGCGACGGCCATGGCGAGACCCGCCGGCAGGGTGGCATTTACCTTCTCTTTTCCCGTGGAGGTCTTCACGAAGTCGGCCCCGGCCATCATGGCCGTGAGAGCGGCCCGTGCCACCTGGTTCAAGGTGGGGAGCTCTCCGGTGCCGAGGATGACCTTCAGCAGGGCTTTCCCTGCCACTTCCCGGAAGGATTTCACCTCCTGGTACATGAGGTCCCATTTGCCTGTCAGGGGCCACTCCCGCCGGATCACCACGTCCACTTCCTGGGCTCCCGCCTCCACCGCCCGGGCCACTTCCGCGGTCCTCTGGGCAAGGGGGGAGAGCCCGTGAGGGAAGCCCGCAGCCACGGTG
Source organism: uncultured Gemmatimonadaceae bacterium (assembly GCA_964464555.1). GTDB lineage: Bacteria > Gemmatimonadota > Gemmatimonadetes > Longimicrobiales > Gaopeijiaceae > CAYXGM01. Next base: position 46,574 of record CAYXGM010000015.1, read on the forward strand.
GCCGCTCGGACCTCCGTGCCCTGAAGACTCTCGAGCACATCATCAAGGAACACGGGATAAGTGCACACAGCAGCCACTCTTGCGTGGTCTCGTCCCAGCTCCAGGCCCGTCCGGACCTCCTGGGGCAGGGGAGAGCGGGCCCGCTGGCAGAGGGCCTTGACTCGACTGGCCGTATCGTCCCCGGAGAGGGTGGTGAGATCGATGACCCGCAGGAGCCGCATCATGGCCTCGGTCAGGGCCTCCCCTCGTGGCCCCCTTCGGCGCCGGAGGGACCGCTCCTTGCGCCTGACGTCCTCTTCGGGGACGGAAAATCGCTGAAGCCATTTCAGGTCCAGGGGAATGGCCTCGTTGGGAGCCCGGGTGGTGGGTTCTTTTCTGCCGTCTGGTCTCGTCTCGAGGGTCATGGCCGTTGCGGGATTCCCTGTGGGGTTGGGGTCCGGTGCCCCCACCGGGAGTGCCGGGGAGGCGGCTCGGGATCGGTGAGAAGCTAGGTTCCCGGAATCGGAAGCGATACCCGGAATGGTGAAGAGTCGTTTTCCCCCTTTCCAAACCAGGTGAAGAGTGTTATCCGATATCTGCTGTCGAGCTCCGGAGGCGGGCTGAGGGAGGCCTCGAATGGCCGTTTCAGCGGCTCCGCCCCGGAGGGCTGAGCGAGGGTATCCGACCGTCGGATTCGTCCGGGAAGGCCCCGATGGATCGATGTCGGATCGTCTAACGAAGGAGCGCGGGATGCGTACCACCGGAACCGTGAAATGGTTCAACGATTCAAAGGGCTTTGGCTTCATCACCCCCGAGGGAAGTGACAGGGATTGCTTCGTCCACTACTCGTCCATCGAGGGAACGGGTTTCCGGACTCTCGCCGAGGGTGAGAAGGTGGAATTCGACCTCGTGCAGGGCCAGAAGGGCCCAGCGGCGGAGAACGTCAGCAAGGTCGCCGAGTAATCTGAGGGCATAACCCGCCGAAGGGGTCTTCCGGTCTACCGGAAGGCCCTTTCTTTTTGTTCGAGCCGGTCTCCCGGGAATTGACCGGGCTGCACGGGATCGGTAGCGTCTGGAGGTACGAGGGGGCGGATGGGGTCTGGTGGCCCCACTGGTCTTCAAAACCAGCTTGCCCGGCTAATCCCCGGGTGGGTGGGTTCGATTCCCACACGCTCCCGCCAGATCGGATGGCAGGCCCCTGGGAGGGGAGGACCCTCGTCAGGGGCCTGCCGGCTGTCCGTGTCGTTGGACGGCGTGCCGACCTCCTCCCTTCCTTCTGAAGCGGGCCCAGGAGCCTGCCCGAGCCACGAGGACGATGTTTCGGCAGTGAGCGGATCCGTACGAATCCAGGTGATCCTGAACCCGGCCGCCAGCGGTGGACGGGGGGCAGGCCTCAGGGCCGGGATCGAGGAAGCCCTGAGCGAGAGGGGCGTCGGGTTTTCCATCACCGAAACGGAGGCCCCGGGCCATGCTCTGCATCTGGGCCGCAGGATGAGCCGGGAGGGGATGGACCGGATCCTCGTGGTGGGGGGGGATGGAACCGTCCACGAGGTCGCCAACGGTGTTCTGGAGGAAGAGACCCACGATCCGCCGGTCCTCGGGGTGGTCCCGGTGGGCACGGGGAACGATTTCTTCCGGATGGTGGGATCCGCCCGGGGTATCCGGGAAACGGTGAGGACCTTTCTGGAGGGGGAGGTCCGTCGGTTTGACGTGGGGCGGGTCCGCTGGGGGGATAACGCAACCTGTTTCGTGAACCTCCTGGGGGTGGGCGTGGACGTTACGGTCCTCGAGAAAAGGGAGGGATTCACCCACTTTCGGGGCCTCCCCCAGTACCTGGCCGCCTTCGCGTCGGCCCTGGCGTCCTTCAGACCGGAGGCTTACAGGGTCGTGGTGGCGGGACACGGCAAGCGGCCCGAGACCTTCGATCGCCGGACCATTCTCACCACTGTGACGGTAGGACCGTCCATCGGAGGAGGCTTCATGGTGAACCCCACGGCCTCTCCCTTCGACGGATTGCTGGATCTCTTTTCCGTGGAGGCCGTGGGACTGGGAAAGATCGTTCGGTTCGTGCCCCGTGTCATCCGGGGAACGCACGGCGGGATCCGGGAGATCGAGCTCCGCACGTTTGCCCGTGGCACCATCGAACGTTCCGATGGGGAGCCGTTCCATTTCGAGCTGGATGGAGAGAGAATGCCCGACGCGACCTCCCGTCTCGAGATCGATGTCCTGCCCGGGGCCCTTCCCGTGGCGGTAGCCGGAGGAAGGCAGTGAGGCACGCCGGCGTCTTCCGGGGCCGGACCTGGGTTCCGGCCCTCCTGATCCTGATCCTGCACAGCCCTCTCCGGGCGCAGGATCCGGACTCCCTGGCCGTCGTTCCCGACACGGTCCCGCCGGACACGAGCCAGGTGGATGAAGGAATCAGCCCCGGGGGCGCTTTCCTTCGCTCGGCCCTCCTCCCGGGGTGGGGCCACGCCGAGGTTGGATCGTACGTCCGCGGCGGATTCTACGTGGCCGTCGAGTCCGCGGCGGCCTTCATGATCTTCAAGACCCAAACCCGTCTTTCCCGGGTGAGGGACCGATTGGATCTCATGGAGCGGGTGGCTCGGGCCCGGCTGGAGGCCGAGGGGATCACCGACCCCGCCACCATCGAGAACGCTCTGGAAAACGACACGGAGATCGAGGACCTCAGGGCGCTGGAATCGTCACGGTCCGAACAGAGGGAGGACTGGTTGGCCCTGGGCATCTTCTTCCTCTTCCTGGGGGGAGCCGACGCCTACGTATCGGCCCACCTGGCCGAGATCCCGGCAGCGCTGAACGTGGAAGGCACTCCCTCGGAGGGGATGGAGTTGAGCATCTCCATTCCCCTGACTCTCTTCTGAACTCTCCTCCGCCGGCCCTCCACGCTCCCGACCCGGACTGCGGCGCAGCCGGCCCGGGGCTCAGGGTTTCCTGGCCGCTCGCCAATCGAGGAGGCACGGCGGGCCTTCCCGGGGAATGACGGCGTAGCTCTGGTTGGCCACCCAGTCCCCGGCGTTCAGGTAGTGACGCCCCGGTGAAGCCTCCCGAAGGACGGGAATGTGGGTGTGCCCCAGGACCACGAGATCCAGTTCCGGCCGGGCCCGGAGCTTCTCCAGAGCCCATGCTTCCAGGGCCCGGGCCCGGGCCTCCTGCTTCTCGATGGGTTCTCCGGCCCGTCCCTCGGTCTGGGACACCCGCCGGGCGATGGCTGCGCCCAGGTCCGGATGAAGCCATCGGAAGGCGAACCGGGTCGGCCACCCCCGGAGCAGAAACTTGAGGGCCCTGTAACCCGGATCTCCGGACCCCACCCCGTCCCCATGAGCCAGGAAAGTCGTGTGGCCCGCCAGCTCCAGGTTGATGGCCTCTTGCCGAAAGTCCAGCCCGATTTCCTGCGTCAGGAAGCTCCCCCCCCACCAGTCGTGGTTGCCCCCCATGAGAAGCACATCCATGCCCGAGTCCACCAGGGACGCCAGCGCTCCCAGGACCCGGGTATGCCCCCTGGGGACCACGGTCCCATACTCGAACCAGAAGTCGAAGAGATCCCCGTTGATCACGACCCGGGAGGCTTCCCGACCACAGTGCTCGAGCCAGGCAACGAAAGCCTTCTCGGTCTCGGCGGGAACGGCGCCCAGGTGGACGTCGCCGGTGAGGTAGACGGGAGAGCTTTCCATTCCTCAAGGTAGACCGCCGCGCCGGAAGCTCACAAGGCAGGCCGGAGGCGCCGGGGATTGTCGGAAGGGGTGGGCGGGACGAGCTTAAGATGGAAGGTGTATCGAACTCATGATCGATGGAGGGAAACGGGGCATGAGGGCGCCCGGAAGTCTGGTGGGAACGGAGTCCGTCCTACGGTCCGGACGGTGTCTCGCAACTGCCTGGGCCGGAACCTACTTCCCCTCGGCCGCCCTCCTGTTCCTGTTCCTGGCGGCGGGGTGCGGGGGCGCCCCGGCACCGGAGCGCCCCCTCCCGCCCGGCGTACGTGCCGCGGAAGTGGCCCACCGGATGGAGGCCCTCACCAGGCCTCCGAGTCCCAGAATCATTCGATTCAGATTCCGTGTGCGGGAGGCGGATTTCAGATTCCAGGGGGAGGGAGCGGCCCGGATCGATCCTGCTTATCGGGTTCGGCTGGACCTCTTCAGCAGCCAGGGGGAAACCCTCTTCCAGGCAGCCCTCGACGGAAGCGAGCTTCGGGTTCCACCCTGGGCGCCGAGAGAGCTGGCTCCCCCACCGGCTCTCCTGTGGGCGGCCCTGGGTGTGTTCCGTCCCGACGCCGGACTCGACTTCCTGGGGGGAACGGGAGCCGGGAAAGAGGGTGTCGTTCTCCGGTACGGAGATCCGGCAGCCGTGGAATTGCGGTTTCGGATCCGGGAGGGCCGGCTCCGCCGGGCCGAGCTCTACCGGGAGGGGCATCTCTCCGAAGAGGTGGACCTCACCCCGGGAGAAGAGCTCGAGGGGGTAGTGGAAACCGTCTACCGCAACCGCGGGGAGTTCCTGGAAATGACCTTCTCCCTCGAGTCCATCGAGAACGTGGAGGCCTTCCCGCCTCACATCTGGTACCCCGGACGTTGACATGGTCCCGAAGACGATGAGAATGAGAATCCTGACCCTCGGTCTTCTGACTACCCTGGTGCTCCCCCCCCAGGGGTGCATGTACAGCTTCAGGGCCGGAGCCGGCTTCCCGGGCCACGTGCAAACGGTGGCCGTCCTACCCTTCGAGCTGGGGCCCAACGTCACCCGCCCCGAGCTCACCGACGAGATCTTCCAGGCTCTCCTTCGTGAGTTCCCCCGGTCTCAGGGACTTCAGCCCGCCGGAGAAGACGTGGCCGACGCCGTGGTCACGGGGACCATTCAGCGGTATTCCCTCTCCACGCCGAGCTACCGCCCCGGGGCTCCCGGCGAGGTTCCCACGGTCCTTCAGCGCCAGGTCACCCTCGTGGTGGACGTGGAGATCACCCATCGTGGCCAGACGGATGAGTCCTCGTGGGTCATCCTCTGGGAGGGCCAGAATATCTCGGTGCGGGGAGAATACCTGGAAGACTCCCAGACCGAGGACGACGGACGGGCCGCCGCCATCGAGCTTCTGATCCAGCGGATCGTGGACGGGGCGCAGTCAAACTGGTAACTTCCGGGCCGTTTCAGTCTAGGCTCCCCTGAGGGTCGATCGTGCATCGACCCCGGGCCCAACAACAAGACCGATTTCACAGAGCATGCGCTTCACCCGATATCTCACATTGGGTATGACTCTCTTCGGGTTCTGGCTTCTCCTGTCGGGTCAATACTCCCTCCCCGGCTCCGAGTACTTCGAACCCCTGGTGCTCTTTTTCGGGTTCTTTTCCGTCGCCCTGGTGACCCTCATCGCCTGGCGTATGGACCGGGTGGATCGCTACACCTTTCCCATCGCTCTCAACTGGCGGGTATTTTTCTACCTGGTCTGGCTCGTCAAGGAGGTCTCCGTGGCCAACGTGAAGGTGGCCAGGATCATCCTCCATCCCCGCCTCCCCATCAGCCCCATCATGGTCCCCTTCCGGGCCCGGATGATGTCCGACCTGTGCAGGGTCATCTACGCCAACTCCATCACCTTCACACCGGGGACCATCACTACGGGGACCGACGGCGATCTCCTACGGATTCACGCCCTGACATGGCACGACGTGGACGGCAGGGAAGAGGACGAGATGGACCGGCTCATCTGCGCCCTCGAGGCCCGGACCGAGGAAAAGGGGGAGGCCTGATGTTCATCGTGACCTCCCTGGCCATTCTGGTCACCATGACCCTGGCTCTGGTCCGGGCCCTCCTGGGGCCGACGGTCTACGATCGGGTCCTGGCCGTCAACATGTTCGGCACCAAGACCGTGCTCATCATCGCCGTCCTGGGATTCCTTACGGGGCGGCCCGATTTCATGGACCTGGCCCTCCTCTACGCCCTCATCAACTTCATCGGAACGCTGGCCGTGCTGAAGTTCTTCGAATACGGAGATCTCACACGACGCGTGGACCTCGGGGAGGAGGGCTGATGTCCGTTCTCCCCGACGTCCTGAGCTGGATCTTCCTCCTCGGGGGGTCCTTCTTCGCCGTGGTGGGGGGCATCGGCGTCCTTCGCATGCCCGATCTCTTCACCCGGCTCCATGCCGCGGGGATCACGGACACCATGGGAGCGGGGCTCATCCTCACCGGCCTCATGTTCCAGGGGGGGTTCACCACCGTCACCGTCAAGCTGATCCTGATTCTCGGGTTTCTCTGGATCTCGAGCCCGGTATCGACGTACGCGCTGGCCAGGGCCACCCTCACGCGCGGGCAGGAGCCCTTCTGGGCCGAAGACATGGAGATCCCCGAGACGGCCCGGATCCCCGGGAGGGATTCCGGGGAAGGGGAAAAGGGGGAAGGGGACTGAGATGGCCTTTCTCATCGATATGGCGCTCCTTGCCCTTCTGGCCGTGACGGCCCTGGCCGTGGTCCGTACCACGAACCTCTTTGCCGCCGTCATGTTGTCCGGCATCTACAGCCTCCTTTCGGCAGGCCTCTTCACCGTGATGGACGCGGTGGACGTGGCTTTCACGGAAGCCGCCGTGGGCGCCGGGATCGCCACGGTGCTCATGCTGGCCACCCTGGCCCTGGTGGGCCCGAAGGTGAAGACCCCCCAGATCCGCATCACCGAGATCGAAGCGAAGATCCCCGCCAGGCGCCACATCTTCCCCCTTCTGGTGGTGCTGGTCACAGGGGGGATTCTCGTCTATGGAACTTTCGACCTCCCGGCCTTCGGAGATCCCGACAGTCCGGTCCACCATCACGTGGCGAACCGTTACCTGGCCGAGTCCCGCCACGAGATCGGTATCCCGAACGTGGTGACATCGGTCCTGGCCTCCTACCGGGGCTACGACACCCTGGGGGAGACCACGGTGGTCTTCACGGCGGCGGTGAGCGTCCTTATCCTCCTCTCCGCTCTGCGTAAGAAGGACGAATTCGGAGAGGAGGCGTGGGGCGAGGAACAGATCCCGGATCTGGAGGTGGGGTTCGTCCACATGTACTGGCTGGACAAGGACGGCAATCCCAAGCAAGGCGTCATGAAGGATCCGGGAGGTGAGGCATGAGCGATCAGGTCATCCTCAGGGTAGCCACCAAGCTCATCGTGCCCTCCATCCTCCTCTATGGCCTCTACGTTCAGTTCCACGGGGATTTCGGGCCCGGGGGAGGATTTCAGGCCGGCGTGATCCTCTCGGCGGGTTTCATCCTCTATGCCCTGGTCTTCGGCCTCCGGAGAACCCATCTGGTTCTCCCGACCTGGGTGGCCCGGAGTTGCGCGAGCCTGGGCGTGCTTCTGTATGCCCTCGTCGGTGTCGTGGCCCTCCTAAGGGGGGGAGATTTCCTGAACTATTCCGTCCTCGCCCACGATCCACACCACGGCCAGCACTACGGGATCATCCTGGTGGAGCTGGGCGTGTTGATCACCGTCTTCGGCGCCATGGTCACCATTTTCTACTTCTTTGCCGCCCGGGGGAGGGAAGACCTGTGAGAGTCCTGGGGCTGTACAACTACTGGGTCTTCATCTTCCTGATGATGGTAGGGTTCTACATCCTCATCTCCCGGCGGAACCTGGTGAAGAAGATCCTGGGGTTGAACATCTTCCAGACCTCGGTCTTCATCTTCTACATCAGCCTCGGGAAGGTGACCGGCGGCACCGCGCCCATTCTCCTGGAGGACGCAGACGGAGTCCTGTATTCCAACCCCCTCCCCCACGTCGTCATCCTCACCGCGATCGTGGTGGGCGTGTCCACGACGGCGGTGGGCCTGGCACTGGCGGTCCGCATCAAGGAGACCTACGGCACCATCGAAGGGGATGAGGTGAATGCCATGGATAACGAGATTCCCTTCTGATGGTCGATCATCTCCCGGCCCTTCAGGTCGTCGTCCCCCTGCTGGCGGCCCCGATAGCCGCGCTCTGCCGCTGGCGGAAGTCTGCCTGGGCGGTTGCCCTCATCGCCACCTGGATAGCCTTCGGGATCTCCTTGGCCCTTTTCTTTCGCGTCATGGAGGAGGGCACCATCCGCTACTTCATGGGAGGCTGGGCAGCCCCCTGGGGAATCGAGTACCGGGTGGATGTGGTCAGCGCCTATGTGCTCCTGGTGGTGTCGGGGATCGGCGCCCTGGTCACCCCCTATTCCCGGAACTCCGTGGCCCGTGAGATCTCTCCCAGGCGGGCCCCCCTTCTCTACAGCGCCCTCCTCCTCTGCCTGACGGGGCTGTTGGGAATCACCGTCACCGGAGACGTCTTCAACCTCTTCGTGTTCCTGGAGATCTCCTCCATCTCGGCCTACGGGCTCATCGCCCTGGGGCCGGACCGGCGAGCCCTCCATGCCTCCTACAAGTACCTCATCATGGGGAGCATCGGAGCCACGTTCATCGTCATCGGCATCGGGATGCTCTACGCCATGACCGGAACGCTGAACATGGTGGATCTGGCAGAGCGCCTCCCCCTGGTGAGTGCCCGGACCATGCCCGTGGCCTTCGCCTTCCTGACGGTGGGGATCAGCCTGAAGCTGGCCCTCTTCCCCCTCCATCTCTGGCTTCCCGACGCCTACACCTACGCCCCTTCGGCCATATCCGTCTTTCTGGCCTCGACGGCCACAAAGGTGGCGGTTTACATGTTGGTCCGGTTCTTCTTCACGGTGTTCGGGCCGACCTTCTCCCTGGAGGTGATGACCTTTCACAGGGTCCTCCTGCCCCTGGCAATCCTGGCGGTTTTCGCCGGCTCCATGGCGGCCATCTACCAGATGAACGTCAAACGGCTCCTCGCCTACTCCAGCGTGGCCCAGATCGGCTACATGGTGTTGGGGATCTCCCTCATCTCGGTGACGGGCCTCACCGCCGGCCTCCTGCACCTCTTCAATCACGCCCTCATGAAGGCCATCCTCTTCATGGCCATGGGCGCCGTCATGTATCAGATGGGATCGGTGAGGTTGGAGGTCCTGGCCGGTCTGGGACGGCGCATGCCCTGGACCATGGCAGCCTTCGTGATCGGGGGGCTCTCCCTCATCGGCGTTCCGGGGACCGTGGGCTTCATCAGCAAGTGGTTCCTGGTCCTGGGGGCGGTGGAGCAGGGGATGTGGCTCGTTGCGGCCCTGATTCTGGGGGGGTCTCTCCTGGCGGTGATCTACATCTGGAAGGTGGTGGAGGTCGCCTACTTCAAGGACTACATGGGTGATCTGGCGGTCAGGGAGGCCCCCCTGAGCCTCCTCGTCCCCATGTGGATACTCGTGGTCGCCAACGTCTGGTTCGGACTGGACGCAAGCCTGACCGCCGGCGCGGCCCGGCAGGCCGCCGAGCTCCTCCTGGGGGTGACGTCCTGATGCCCGGGCTCTCTTTCCTCTCGGGAACCCCGGGGGAGTGGGTGGCCCTCCTGGCGGTGCTGGTGCCCCTGGCCGGGGCGGGCCTGCTGCGGCCATTTCGCTCCCGGCCGAACCTGCGCGAAGGGGTCACACTGGCCACCGGCGCCGTTCTCTTTCTCCTGGTCCTCTCCCTCTGGCCGGAGGTCATGGCCGGCGGGCGACCCGGGATCACATTGGCCGAGCCCCTCCCAGGCCTCCCCCTGAGACTCGAGGTGGAGCCCCTGGGACTCCTCTTCGCCCTGGTGGCCTCGTCGCTCTGGATCGTCACCTCCGTCTACTCCATCGGGTACATGAGGGGACACCGCGAGAGCAGCCAGACCCGGTTCTACATCTTCTTTGCCGTGGCCATCGCTTCGGCCATGGGCGTGGCCTTCGCCGGGAACCTATTCACCCTCTTCCTCTTCTACGAGGCTCTTACCCTCTGCACCTTCCCGCTGGTGACCCACCACCAGACGGAGGCGGCCCGACGGGCCGGCCGCATGTATCTGGGGATCCTCCTGGGAACCTCCATCGGTTTTCAGTTCCTGGCCATCGTCTGGACCTACTTCCTGGCAGGGACACTGGACTTCAGACCCGGAGGGATTCTGGCTGACAGAGGTATGACGGCGGCCGCCGTCACCGTCCTTCTGGCCCTCTACGTGTTCGGAATCGGTAAAGCGGCGGTGATGCCCTTCCACCGATGGCTCCCTGCCGCCATGGTCGCTCCCACCCCGGTATCGGCTCTCCTCCACGCCGTGGCCGTGGTGAAGGCCGGTGTGTTCAGCATCCTCAAGATCTCGGTCTACATCTTCGGGATCGATCTCATGGCGGCGTCCGGTGCGAACGAGTGGGTCATCTACCCGGCGGCCTTCACCGTCGTCGCAGCCTCGGTGGTGGCTCTGCAGATCGCATGGCGTCAGGGCAACCTGAAGCGCCTGCTGGCCTATTCCACCATCAGCCAGCTCTCCTACATCGTCCTCGGGGCACTCATTGCCACCGATCTGGGCATCATCGGTGGCGGGATGCACATCGCCATGCACGGATTCGGAAAGATCACCCTCTTCTTCGCAGCGGGTTCCGTGTACGTCGCCGCCCACAAGACGGAGATCTGGCAACTGAAGGGGGTGGGGCGGCGCATGCCCTGGACGATGGGCGCTTTCGCGGTGGCATCATTGAGCATGATCGGCCTCCCGCCCACGGGGGCATTCTTCAGCAAGTGGTACCTGATGATGGGAGTTTACCAGGCCGAACACCTCCTGGTCTTCGGAGTCCTGGTGCTCTCCACCCTCCTCAATGCGGCGTACTTCGTGCCCATCATCCACATGGCCTTCTTCCAACCCGAGGATGCCGAATCACCGGCAGCCACTCGGGGCACCGTGCCTTCTTCCGGGGTGATCCGGGACCACGGCGAGGCTCCCTGGCCCATCGTCCTGGCCCTCAGCGCCACGGCGGCCGGGACGGTGCTTCTCTTCTTCTTCTCCGGTATTCCCCTGTCCCTGCTCGAGACCCTGGGGAGGGGGGGCTGATGAAGAGCTTGACGCCGCCCGGCCGTCCCCCCGAGGCGCCGCCGGATGAGCCGACCCACTGGCTGGTGAAACCGGGCACCATCCGGGCGATCTGGATTGGCTTCGGCATCGTTCTCGCCGGACTCGTGGCCGGAGACTTCTTCGTGCACCACCACGAGCACTTCGGGATCGACGGCTCTTTTGGCTTCTATGCCTGGTACGGCTTCGGCACCTGCGTGTTGATGGTCGTCGGTGCGAAGCTCCTGGGGGTCTTCCTCAAGAGAGCCGACACCTACTACGGCAAGAAGGGGGAGGCCGCAGACGAAGAGGGATCCGCCGAAGACACCGGGGAAGATGGACCTGACAGGAGGAAAGCATGATCGCCTCCTTTCCTCCCGGGCTGATCCTCCTCCTGGGAGGCCTCCTGCTTCCCCTGACCCGTGGCCGCGTGCGGGAAGGGCTGATCCTGGCCCTGCCCCTTCTGACCCTCGGCGCCGTGTGGATGGTCCCGGAGGGCCACGTGGTGGGTCTGGAATTCCTGGGCTACCCCCTGGAGCCCCTCCGCTGGAGCACTGCGGGGCGTCTTTTCGCCACGGTCTTCAGCCTCATGGCGTTCGCCGGGGGAGTGTACGCTCTGCGCATCGCCAGCCCCCTGGAGCTGGCCTCGGCCTTCGTCTATGCCGGAAGTGCCATCGGTGTCACGTTCGCCGGAGACCTGATCACGCTCTTCGTGTTCTGGGAAGTCATGGCCGTCGCCTCCACGCTGGTCCTCTGGGCATCAGATCAGCCGGGAGCGTACCGAGCCAGCATGCGCTATCTGCTGGTTCACCTCTTCGGTGGCCTGATCCTCATGTTCGGGGTGGTCTCGTACATCGCCCAGACCGGATCGGTGGCCTTCACCGCCATGAGCCCGGACACCCTGGCCGAGCAGCTCATCCTCGCCGGATTCCTCGTGAACGCCGGCGCTCCTCCCCTGAGCGCCTGGATCGCCGACGCCTATCCGGAAGCCAGCCCGAGTGGCATGGTCTTCCTCTCTGCCTTCACCACGAAGACCGCCGTTTTCACCCTCCTGGTGGGTTTTCCCGGAGCCGGGATCCTCGTGTTCGTCGGCCTCTACATGGCCCTTTACGGGATCATCTACGCCCTCCTGGAAAACGACATGCGCCGCATCCTGGCCTACTCCATCGTGAACCAGGTGGGGTTCATGGTGACGGGGATCGGGATCGGAACCGAGATGGCCCTGAACGGCGCCGCCGCCCATGCCTTCACCCACATCATCTACAAGGCCCTCCTCCTCATGTCCGCCGGGAGCGTTTTGTACATGACGGGGAAGCGGGCCTGCACGGAACTGGGGGGGCTGTTCCGGACCATGCCCGTGACTACCATCGCCGGCGGCATCGGGGCCCTGGCCATCTCCTCCTTCCCCTACACGTCGGGGTTCATCAGCAAGTCCATGATCAACCAGGCCGCAGCGGATGAGCACCTGGCCATCGCCTGGCTCCTCCTCACGGCGGCCTCGGCGGGAGTCTTCCTCCATGCGGGAATCAAATTCCCCTGGTTCGTCTTCTTTCAGAAGGACTCGGGACTGAGACCCTCGGATCCGCCCCGGCTCATGCGTTGGGCCATGTGGCTCTTCGGTTTCTTCTGCATAGCGCTGGGCGTCTTCCCCGGTCCCCTCTACGCCATTCTTCCGTTCCCGGTGGCGTATGAACCCTACACTCCGAGTCACCTGGTGAGTCAGTTCCAACTCCTCCTCTTTGCCGGGCTGGCCTTCTTCATCATGCTCCCTCTCATGAAGCGAACACGGACCATCTCCCTGGACTGGGACTGGCTCTACCGCCAGTTGGGGCCGGGAGTGTGGTTGCGGCTGTCCCGGAGCTGGGGCTCCGTAGGCTCGGCTTTCATGGGAAGGTTCAGGCGCTGGAGCCCTGTTCTCATCTGGGCGTTGAGCAGCTATCCCGGCCGACGCGGGATCCTGGTGCGGAGTTGGCCTACGGGCAGCATGGTCATCTGGGTGGCGATCCTCCTGGCGGCCTACCTCGTCATCTACCTGTTCTGATATGGGCACTGCACGATCTCCCTCCGAGAAGATCTTCGCCAGAGACGACCTCCTGGCCGAATTCCGGCGTCCACGGACCCTTCGCCTCGCCTTCACGAACGGATGCTTCGACGTCCTTCACCGTGGGCACGTGGAGTACCTCCACCAGGCCCGTCAATTGGGGGACATCCTCGTCGTGGCCGTAAACACGGACGCCTCGGTGGAGCGGCTGAAGGGTCCCGGACGCCCCGTCGTGCCGCAGGCGGACCGGGCTCTGGTCCTGGCGGGGCTGGAGTCCGTAGACGCCGTAACCCTCTTTCACGAGGATACGCCGCTGTCTCTCATCCAAGCTCTCCTCCCCGATGTGCTGGTGAAGGGCGGCGACTACGAGCCCGACCGGGTCGTGGGCCGGCAGGCGGTGGAGGCCGCCGGAGGTGAGGTGCACATCATCCCCTTTCTCACCGGGCGATCCACCTCCGCACTCATCCAGCAGATCAGGGAGAGGGAATCATGAATCGAGCAGACGGCCGGGGAGCCGGGGGCCTGCGGCCCATCGTGATCGACCTCCACCAGGCGGCATATGCCGAAGGATCCTGCCTCGTCTCCACCGGCAACACCCGGGTCCTCTGCGCCGCCTCCGTGCAGGAGGAGGTACCGGTCTGGAGGAGGGCCTCGGGGAAGGGGTGGGTCACCGGGGAGTACGGAATGCTCCCCCGCTCGACCCATACCCGGACCTCCAGGGAGCGACGGGGGTTGAAGGGGCGAACCCAGGAGATCCAGCGGCTCATCGGCCGCTCCCTCCGGTCGGTGACGGACATGGCCGCTCTGGGTGCACGCACCGTCATCCTGGACTGCGACGTCCTGCAGGCCGACGGGGGAACGCGGACGGCATCCATCACCGGCGCCGCCGTTGCCCTGAGCCTGGCCTGCCGCACTCTCCTGGAAAAGGGAGAGATCGCCGCCCACCCCATGAAAGAACTGGTGGCTGCAGTCAGCGTGGGCCTGGTGGAAGGGGTTCCGCTCCTGGATCTGGACTACGCCGAAGATTCCGGGGCGCAGGTGGACATGAACCTCGTGGGCACGGAGGGCGGACGGCTGGTGGAGGTCCAGGGCACGGCCGAAGGGGACCCCTTCAGCCGCTCCGAGCTCACAGAGCTTCTCGACCTGGGCCTGGAAGGAATTCGATCCCTCATCGGGGCCCAGAAGCGGGCACTGGAGAGTTGAGCATGCGCCTGGTCATCGCCACGAGGAGCCCTCACAAGATGAGGGAGATCAGGGAGATCCTGGCCCACATACCGGATCTGGAGCTTCTCAGTCTGGATGATGCAGGCGTGGAGTACGACCCTGCCGAGGAGGAGCTGGAACCCTTCGACACCTTCGAGGAAAACGCCGTATCCAAGGCGGTCTACTTCCGGGCCAAGACGGGGCTGCCCACGGCGGCCGATGATTCCGGCCTGGAGGTGGACGCCCTCGACGGAAAGCCCGGCGTCCGCACGAAACGATTCGCTCCTGGGGACGATCTGGAGGGAGAAGCCCGGGACCAGGCCAACAACGCCTATCTCCTCGAGTTCCTGGAAGGCATTCCCGTCGAGGACCGTGGCGCCCGGTACGTGTGCGTGGCCGCCCTGGCGCACAGCGGGGACCGGGTGGAGGTTTTCCGGGGCGAGGCCCCGGGACGGGTCCTCCAGAGCCCCAGGGGCAGAGCCGGATTCGGCTACGACCCGGTCATCGAAGACCAACGGTCCGGAAAGAGCTTCGCCGAGCTTTCGGCCGAGGAGAAGAACGACAGAAGCCACAGGGGCAAGGCCTTTGGCGCCCTGGGAGAATCGCTTCAATGACACCTGATGCCATCACTCCGGAGCACATCGGACCGACGGAGGACGAAAAAGCCCTTGAAATCCGCTGGAAAGACGGGCACCGGACGGTCCACGAGCCCCGCTTCCTTCGCATGAACTGTCCGTGCGCCGGATGCGTGGACGAGATGACCGGGCGCCGAACCCTGGCTCCCGAAACCGTCCCGGAGGACCTTTACCCCACGGCCATCAACTACGTGGGCCGCTATGCCCTGCAGTTCGTGTGGAGCGACGGCCACGATACAGGCATGTTCTCCTTCGAGACGCTCCGTGGGCTGTGCCAATGCGAGGAGTGCAGGGCCTCCCGGGACGAGAGATGAGACATCCGGACCGTCTGCTCCGGGAGGCGGATCGGCGGATCCCTCGCTGACGCACAGTCACCCTCACCCGTCCCACAGCCATGTTCAGACTCATCTTCGCCGTCGTGTTCTCCCTGGGATCCGGCGGGCTTTTCGCAGCAGCATACCTGGCCGGCCTCGACACGCCCACGGGAGAGATCCTGGGCAACCTTGCCACCGAAGTGTTCGGGATCCTCGTCACCATCGCCCTGGTCGATTGGTTCCTCGAAATGCGGCGAAGGCAGGACTCATCTGGTACCGGGACCCGAGTCGGGAGGCACAGAAAGAGCGGTACCGGCAGGCGGTTCCCCGAGCCAATGCCATCGAAGAGGGGTAGGCCGTCGGCCGTTCGAAGGGCCTTCCCGGTCTCTGGAGGGTCTTGTATGGTTAGCTTTGTCGGGTTACGGGCGCCTCATACCAGCCCCGGACCCGACGGCGACACGGGGTGTGGCGCAGTCCGGTAGCGCGTCGGCTTTGGGAGCCGAAGGTCCCCGGTTCAAATCCGGGCGCCCCGATTGGAATTCCGCGATGCGGCCCAGGTGGTTCTGCGCCCTGAGTTGAACCGGAGGTTCAAGCCGAGGGGTCCGCAGGTCCGGGTTCGTCCCTTTCTCATCCCCCCCGAGACGAGCGAGGCGGACAAGGTCCGCCGCAGCTCCATCCGGGCGCCCCGATTGGAATTCCGCGATGCGGCCCAGGTGGTTCTGCGCCCGGATCGCCGGACCGCATCGCCCGGGTGCGCCCCAGCCCCATTCCCAGCTCGCCCCCCCTTCAACGGTTCGATAACCGGGGGAGGCGGAACCTCCTTCCGATCCCTACTTTCAGCGTCGAGCCAGGCCGGAAGGCCGGCCGGACCCGTTCGGGCACGAGCGTTGCACCAAGTCCCGGATGAAACCGTGGGCATCAAGGAACCGGAAAGGACCTCATGACGAAGTCTTTCAAGCTGCACCCGCACGAGATCCACAGCGTCTGCGACCCCACCTCGCTGGGCTTTGAGACCACGGATGAGATCGATCCTCTCGCCGGGGCGCTGGGCCAGGAGGAAGCCATGGAGGCCCTGGCCTTCGGGGTCAGTGTCGCCTCGAAGGGATACAACATCTTCGCCCTGGGGCGGGCCGGGTCCGGACGAAGGACCTTCATTATGCAGGAGTTGGGTGCTCGGGCGAAGGACGAACCGACCCCCTCCTCATGGTGCTACGGCTTCAACTTCAAGAACCCCAGGCACCCCACGGTCATGGAGTTGCCGGCGGGGAAGGCCAAGCTCCTGAAAGCACGCATGGATGCGCTCATCCCTGACCTGAAACGAGTCATCCCCCAGGCTCTCGAGGCCGATGATGTATCGGCACGACGTGGCACCATCTACGAGGACCGGGGCCGGGAAGCCAACGCCCTGATGGAGGCGTTCCGCAAGGACGTGGAGGACGATCCCCACGTGGCCCTGATCGGTCAACAAGACGGGGTCGTGGTGGTGCCCGCCCAGGAGGGGGAACCACTGTCGAAGGAAGCCTACACGGCCCTCTCGACAGAATCCCGGCAGGCCATCGACGAAGCGGTGAGGGAAGCTTCCAAGGGGCTCTTCAACGCCCAGCGCAAGATGCACGAGCTGCAGCGGGAAGCGGAGACCCTGGCCGACGAGATCCACGAACAGGTGACCCGGAGTGTCGTCAACCACCGGTTTTCCATCCTGAAGGATTTCTATTCCGAAAGCCCCGGTGTCCTCGAGCACCTGGACGCCATCGCCGAAGACATCGTCGAGAACTGGGAGCAGTTTGCGAGGCAAGAGGATGAGGAGGCCGAGGCCGCCGCGGCCCTCCTCGGCCAATCCTCGGAGGACTTCTTCATCCGCTACCAGGTGAATCCCGTGGTACTGCGGGAGCGAAACTCCGGGGCCCCCGTCGTCATCGAGTCCAATCCCACCCTCTGGAGCCTTCTGGGCCGCATCGAGGGACAGGTCCGTTTCGGCGTCATGGTCACGGATTTCACCCGTATCGCTCCCGGAGCCGTGCATCGGGCGAATGGGGGATATCTGGTCCTCCATGCCGAGGAGCTCCTTTCGAGGCCCAATGCCTGGAAGGCGCTGAAGCGCACCCTCCGGACCCGGGAGCTGAAGCCCACCGACCCTGCAGGGGACCTGGGCCTTCCCGTCACCGAGACGCTGGAACCGGAGCCCATTCCCCTCGACGTCAAGGTCATCCTCATCGGGGAGCCCCAGACCTACTACCTGCTGCGAAACGCAGACCCCGAGTTCGACGAGCTCTTCAAGGTCAAGGTGGATTTCACTCCCCACATGGAGAGGTGCCCCGAGGCCGAGCGGGGCTACGCCGCCTTCATCTCCTCACGCTGCAGAAAGGAGGAGCTTCCGCCCTTCAACGCCTCGGCCGTGGCTGCGGTGGTGGAGGAGGGAGCTCGCCTGGCCGGGAACCAGACCAAGCTCTCTACGCGATTTCGGGCAATCCGCGACCTGGTCAGGGAGGCGGCCCACTTCGCGTCCGGCTCCGAGGCCGCCGTGGTCTCCCGGGCTCATGTCGAGGGTGCCCTGGACGAGCGCCACCAGAGGAACAATCGTCCGCACCGCGAGCTCCTGGATCTCATCAAGCGAGGCGTCCTCTCCTTCGAGCCCCGGGGCAGGGAGGTGGGCCAGATCCACGGCATCGGGCTCATCCAGATCAGCGATGAAGCCTTCGGCCGCCCCATACGGGTCATGTGCAGCGCCTATCTGGGCACAGAAGGGGTCATCAACATCGAACGGGAAGCTCAGATGAGCGGGCGAATCCATAACAAGGGCTTCCTCGTGCTCTCGGGTTATCTGGGCCGGACCTTTGCCCGGTCCAAGCCACTCCTCCTTTCAGCGAGCCTCTCCTTCGATCAGATGTACGAGGAGGTGGAAGGGGATAGCGCATCGGCCGCCGAGCTCTACGCACTCCTCTCGGCCATCTCGAGTGTGCCCATCCGCCAGGACATCTGCATCACCGGAGCCATCAACCAGGACGGGATCATTCTTCCCGTGGGAGGGGTGACAGAGAAGATCGAGGGTGTCTTCGCCGCCTTCGAGCAGGTGGGCTTCACCGGAGAGCAGGGAGTCATCCTCCCTCGCCGAAACGTCGAGAACCTCACGCTCCGCCGCCGGGTCCGGGACGCCGTGGAAGAAGGGCTGTTCAACCTCTGGGCCATCGATCGGATCGAAGAAGGGTGGCCCATTCTCACCGGTATGGAAGCCGGAGAGATGATCGAGGACGAGAGCTTCCCCGAGGGCACCGTGCATCACCTGGTCCAGGCCCAACTGGGGGAGTTCGTCCGCGAGTGGCGAGGGATGAGCGACGGCGAGACGCGGGACGACACCGACGAGGAGACCCGAGAGCTCCTGGAGTCGGCTGTGCGAGCGGTGCGGAAGGCCGCAGACGAGGGAGGGGAGGGGAATGAAACCGAAGATGGAGGTGGATCGGCGTGAGAGCTGAGCACCATGGCAGGCTCCATCTCCGGGCCCTCAGGGACGCCGGGGGACTCCTGGCGTTGCTGGCCGGCGTTTGGCTCCCCGGGGGCTGCCAACTTGTCGGCGGGACCGCCTCTGCCCGAGCCCCCGAGCCCCCGCCGGCTTCCCCGGCGCCGCCGCCCCCTGAGACGGAGGAAGCAACGGTCCCCCTGCCCCAGGGGGAGTTCAGGGGTGAGATCCTGGTGGAGGGGGAGGCCCTGCAGGCCCACCTCATTCTGCAACCGGAGGGGGACGACGAACTCCAGGCCATCCTCGAAGGACCCGTGGACTTCAGGGCACGAGGGCAGGGCGAGGTCCACGGCAACAAGGTTCACCTGAGGCTCTCCTACGGCGGCGACTGTCCCGGAACCATGATCCTGGAGGGCTCCTGGGATCCTGAAGCCCGAAGCTACACGGGCATCATCCGGGCTTCGGACTGCACGGGCGAAGGGCAGGGAACCTTTCGCTTTCAGGGAGCTGAAAGGGATGTTGCGAGAGAGGGGCAAGCCTCGTTGACCCCGATCCCCGCCATGGACTAGCTTCTACGCAGTCTCCCGGAGCGCCCCGGTCGCGGTGGCGCCTCAGGGGACGAGGGGCGCCCATAGCTCAGCTGGATAGAGCACCGGCCTTCTAAGCCGGGGGTCCCAGGTTCGAGTCCTGGTGGGCGCGTTGCGCAGAACAA
>CAYXGM010000016.1:0-63085 GCA_964464555.1 uncultured Gemmatimonadaceae bacterium
CTTTTTCAGCGACCTCCGCGGAGTTGCACCCCCCCCCTCGCAACACCCTTCTAGATCAGTCCCCGAACGCCCCAGCGGTATAGCCAGGTAAAGAGGGCCGAGAGCGCCAGGGCGCCTGCCATGCCCCCCGGGCTGATGGCCAGGGGCTCCCTGAAGGAGAAGATGCCAACGCCCAGCATGCCTCCCACCACCGCAGCGAAGGCTCCCAGGACCATGAGGACCCAGGTATGGCCCGGCGTTGCGTCGGGGCGCTTCACCAGAGCTTTCATGGCCAGCCCGATGAGACTGCCCAGGACGATCCAGAGGCCGATTCCGATCCAGTTCTCCATGGGATCCAGGGGTTGGTGTCGGGTTGTCGCCGAATGGACGGAAATCTAGTTTCTTCCGTCCCCTCGTACCAGCCCGGGCCCGAAGCCGGATTCCCGACCGTTCCGCTACCCGGGACCATCTTCCGCGTTGACGCACAGGGCGCCTGGGGACAGAATCCGTCAGGAGGGTTTTGCGTAAAACGGGGGTGAACGACAGCCTGCGGTGGAGGCGGAATTGAGCGACGACCGCATCATTGACATCGGCGGTTATCTGGGCGGGTCCAGCCCCGAGCCGGGGCGGGCTTTTGCCCTATGGGGAGGGGAAGGAGACCGGTCCCGCCTGGCCCTTCCCATCTGGAGGGCGATCTACCTCCTGTCCGGAGACCGGGGGGGCATCGTCTGGGAGCCCTCGGTGCATGCTTCGGACTTGTGCACTTTCTTCGTCCTCGATCTGGCTGAAGAGCCGGCCAGGACCTCCTTCCCGCCCGCCCTCTTCCAGGGATTGGAGAAGGAGCGGGCTCCCGTCGTGTCGGCCCTCAGGGAGGGGGGGCGAGGCGTCTTCCTGGGGGAGGCGGAGGGAAAACGGTGGTACGTGGCCATTGACGGGGGGGAGCCCGACCGCCGCCTGAAGGACCGGGTGCGGGAGGAGCTCCTCTTTCTGGCCGGTGAATGTGCCGGGCTCCTCTTTTTCAGGGAGCTGGCAAGGGAAGCCCGGTGATGGAAGGGTGATGAGGGCCGTGCGCCGGGTGCAGCCGCCTCGGGCTTACTCCTTTCCCATCATCCGCTTCAATTCCCGGAGTCGGGCTTCGGCTTCCTCGTCGAGGGAACGGCCCGGGCTGGAGGGAGGAGGGGAGCTCTCTTCACCCAACTCGGCCCTCAGCTCCTCTTCGGCCGCCCGCTGGTGGTCGGCGCCTTCGATCTTTTCGGCCATCTGATCCAGCTTTTCGAAGAGCTCGTCGGCTCCGCTCAGCGAGCTTCGGGCCGAGGCCCGCCCCGAGGTGGCGGCCAGAGAGCTTCGGCTGGCCCGGGCCTCCTTGAGGGTGGCCAACATCTCCTCCACCTCCCCCCGCTTCATCTCCAGCTCCTCCTTCAGGGCCAGAGCCTTTTGCTCCTGGATCGTCTGCCGTCTTTCGTGTTTTTCGGCGAACTCCTCCGCCACTCGCGCCGTGTCCTCGTCCCCGATCTTTCGGGCCATCTCCTCCCGGCGACGGCAGGTGGCTACCTCCTTGGCCTCCATCTCGGCAAGCTGTAGAGCCTTCTTGATCTGCTCCTCCAGGGTATGGAGCTGGGCCTTGGCGTCGGTGACCTCCTCCTGCATCTGACGGAGGAGACCGTCCACCACCTCGGGCACCTCGTCCCGATTCAACTCTTCTTTGAAGTTGTCCACCGCTTCACGAAAGGCATGACGAAGGTTATCGAACATGGATCCTGCATCCCGAAAGGGGTTTGACGCTCGCCCGAACCCTGGAAAGCTGTCTCTCCTACGACCGAAGGGAAAGGGCCCGAACGCCGCTGGGCATCCGGACCCTCTCTGTGCATTTCCCTTCAGGCTTCCGGATCGAGGCGCGTCTGTCGGCCTCGGCGGAACGGGGTTCAGTTGAGGAGGGGCTCTATTCTCTGGGCGAAGGAGTTCCGCGCCCGGTGCAGCCGGCTCTTGACCGTCCCCAGGTTCACGCCAGTGATCTCGGCGATCTCCTCGTAGCTCTTGCCCTCGAGCTCCCTCAGGCGAAAGACGAGCTGATGGTGCTCGGGGAGCTCGGCGACGGTCTCTTCCACGATTCGCCGCAGGTAGCGCTTCCTGTACATGTCGTCGGGGAGCATCCGGGAGTCCTCGAACTGGAGGGGCCGGTGATCCTCATCCCAGTTGTTCTCCAGCTTCTGGAACAGCACCAGAGGACTGCGGGAGCGGTTTCGAAGCTCGTTCTTCGAGAGATTGCTGGCGATGGTGTAGATCCAGGTCGAGAACTTCTTCGTGGTGTCGAACCGGTGAAGGTGTCGCGTCACCCGGATGAAGGCTTCCTGAACCAGATCCTGGGCACGGTCCTGGTCGCCGGTCTTGCGAATGATGAAGTGGACCAACCGGTCCCGATACCGGTCGAAGAGTTGCTGAAAAGCCCCCGGACGCCCCTCCAGATGGGACGTCACCAACTCCTCGTCGGTGAGATCGGCAAGGGGGGGGAGGTCCCTGAGTCTCTCTTGCTCCGTCAGCGTCGCGTCGTGGTCCATCAGCGTCGGGTGGGCCATCGTGCCTTTCCTTCGGAGTCCTGGGGGGTGAGTTTCGGTGGTTCCGTTAATTTTGAGTTTGAAATATGTCAGCTTCGATGGTGCAGGGCAAGGGGGTAATTCGGATTTTCCGGGGCGGGAAGGAAAAGATCGGGAGTAGGGTCGGGTGGAGGTTTCCGGCCCCAAAAAAAAGAGGCGGGGAACAGGGAAGGATCTCGGGGCCGGAACCAGCCCCCCATGGCCACACGAGACCCTTCCGAACTGCTCCCCTCCCCTCACCTCGGCGAGGGACGGTCCCCCCGCGCACTCTGAAAGATAGGCACTCTTCGAGGCTCGTCACTGTCAATTCGGCACGTTTTCGCATTTTCTCTTTTCCGGGTTCTCTTTCTCCGGGGATCGAGGGGTGGGAGCACGTTGCCTCGCCGAGGGGGAAGGTCGAGATTAGGACGTCCGCCTGGAGGAAGCGTCGTGTTCACGAGGCCCGTGGGGCCGTTGCAGGAGAGGCGCTGGTTCGTGTCCGAGTCCGAAGCTGCGGAGTCAAAGCCCCCGAAATCCCCCGAGGAGCCGGGCGACGAGGCCCCATCGGGAAAGAAGCGCAGGGTGGCGGCAGTGGTGGGGCTGGTCCTCCTGGAGGTGATTCGGGTCCGGGATCTTCCCACCGAGATCCTCTCTTCGGAGGATCCCTCACGGACCATGCCCCGTCGCCTGGGTCTCAGCGAGGCGGTGGACCTCCAGATCCGGAGATTCCGGGACATGACCCGCCGTAAGGACCGACTCACCGATGAGGAAGCCAGGGACCTCTTCCACCTCGTTCTGCGGCGAGGCGATTCCGAGGAGGTGTGCTTTCAGGCCGGAGAGCTCCTGGTCGGCAAGGACTCCCGGAAGAAGGGGCTACATGGGGCCTATCCCAGGAAGGTCCTCCTCACGCTGGCCAGGAGGCGGGTGCGCCGGCGGCTGAAGGCCCTTCTGGGCAGGGAAGTGGGGGCCTTCCGACGGGGTGGCTTCACCCTGGAGGCCCGGGGACACTTTTTTCTGGACATGGATCCCGGCGGAGATGCGTGCGCCCTCCTCACGGGCTTCCTGCAGACCATTCTGGCCAGATACCTCGGGGACGGGGTGAAGGTCTCTCACTCCCTTTGCGAGGCCCGGAAGGATGATCTCTGTCGCTGGACCATGGCGGTTCCCGAAGATTGAATCCGCACGGGGCTGCACCCCCTTTCGCGACACCTCTTCAGGGGTGAACCCTGCTCCGAAATCGGGGTAACCCCGGCTTCGGCTTTTGCGTTTCATCCACCCCCCGGAACAGGGAGAGCGAGATGGTCAAACAGGGAGACCCGGCGCCGGATTTTGAGCTTCCCGCCGACGACGGCACCGAGATCAGGCTGAGCGACCTGAAGGGCAGGAAGGTGATCCTCTACTTCTATCCCAAGGACGATACCCCGGGATGCACGACCCAGGCCTGCGACCTCCGGGACGCGGAGGAACCCATCGACCACGCAGGTGCGGTGGTGTTGGGCTTGTCTCCCGATCCCCTGGATTCCCACCAGAAGTTCAGGAACAAGTTCGACCTGAACTTCCCCCTTCTTTCCGATGAGGACCACCGGGTGGCGGAGGCTTACGGGGTCTGGCAGGAGAAATCCATGTACGGGAAAAAATTCTGGGGAATTGTCCGCAGCACCTTCATCATCGATGAAGAGGGAACGATCCTGAAAGCGTGGCGAAAGGTCCGCCCCAAGGGCCACGCCGACCGGGTGCTGGAGGTGCTTCGCGGTCAGGCGTAGGCCGGGACCCTAATCCTCGGCCATGGCCTTGTGCACCTTGTAGGAGCACAGGTCCTGCACCACCGTGAGACCTCTCTCCCTGGCCCTTTCCGCCACCTCGTCGGCCTGGATTCCCTCCTGGAGCCAGATGGCCGGACCCTCCTCGCGCTCCATGGCGTCGGCGGCGATTTCCGCCGCTTCTTCGGAGGGCCTGAAGACGAGGACCATGTCCACCGGATCGGTGACGTCCGCCAGGGAGTCTGCGGCCTCTTTGCCGAGGATCTGATCCACGAAGGGGTTCACCGGGATGACGTCGTATCCCTTCGCCGCCAGGTACGAAGGCACACGTCGGGCCGCCTTTTCCGGGTTCCTGGAAATGCCCACCACGGCGATGGTCCGGGTCTTCTCCATGAGCTCTACCAGGGCCCGGGGGTCGGGGTTGTTCGGGTCCCGGCTGTCGTCGAGGATGTCCTGGAGCTTCTTCAGCACGTCCATGGTGGTGTCCTTCTTCCTGTCGGGGTCAGCGTTCGAGTCGGGATTGCGGCACCGGGGCCCTCTCCCGCTTGAGACCGAGAGTAGGTCGCAGGCGGGGCCCCGGGCAAGCGCCGAAACCCGGCAGCTATTGCCCGCGAAGGCGCCTCTGGCCAAGATCCTAACGGTCGGAAGGGCCGGTCCAAGGACTTCTTCCGGCGAATCGTCAGTCTGAAACCCTCAATCCGGTCCAGGTCATGGAATATGTAGTAAGTGCGGGGCTCGGTCTTGTGGTGGGTATCGTGGTGGGGTGGATCATCAGGACTCGAAAGAGGACGTCATCCCCGGGGGAGGAGCCCCCTGAGAGGATACCCGCTCCCTCGGGACCGCCGGAAGGGTTGTCCGAGTTGCTGGGTGCCCTTCGGGAGGGTGATCCTGCCGCGCTGGAGAGGATGTCCCCTCCCTCCGAGCCACTGATTCGTGATCTTCGTGAGCTCCTTCTCGCCGGCTGGGCGCCCCGGGAGGAGACGGCCGAGGAGACGGCCGAGGAGACGGCCGAGGAGACGGCCCGAGTGGACAGGGTCGTGAACCGGGCCCTGAGCCGCCTGGCCATCTACCTGAGGAACCGCGTGGAATCCCCCCTCCTGGAGGGGTTGGAGGAAGGGGGAGCGGCGCTGGCGGAGGGAGCCGATCGGGCCCTTGGCGCCGTGGAGGACCTGGAGTTCTTCCTGGAGGGTTCCGAGGCGGACCCCGATCTCGTGCTCCTGGAGCTCGGCGAGGTGGTGGACGACGTGCTGGAGGAGTTCCGGGCCCAGTCTTCCGTTTCCCTCGATGTCTCGCCGGCTGCGGATCCTCTCCCGGTGCTTGCCGATGCCGAGCGGCTGAAGGACGGCGTGTTTCTCATCCTCCACAACGCAGAGGAGTTCGGCGAGGGGCGTCCGGTGGAGGTCACGTTGAGGAGGGAGGGCAACCGGGCTGTCATCCGGGTCCTGGATCAGGGACCGGGATTCTCGTCCGAGGCTCTCATGGATGCTCTGGACCCCTTTTACAGCACCTCTCCCGAGGGACTGGGATTGGGGCTGCCCCACGCCCTCAAGCTCGTCCGCGCCCAGGGCGGCGAGATCCTCCTGAGGACCCCCGAGGGTGGAGGGGGAGAGGTGGAGATCGTCCTTCCCGTTCAGGCCACGTAGCCGTAGATGTGGTACAGGAGCACGTAGACCACCAGCCCCGTCACCGACACGTAGAGCCAGACCGGGAAGGTCCAGCGGGCCAGCCGGGCATGGTCGGTGAAGCGCTCCTTCCAGGCCAGGTAGAGGAGGCGAAGGACCAGGGGGACGACCACGATGGCCAGCGTCATGTGTGAAAAGAGGATTCCCAGATAGGCCGCCTTCGCGATGCCCTCCCCGGCGAAGCGGTGGGTACCGGTGAGGTAGTAGCGCAGAAGGTAGAAGACCAGAAAAAGGCTCGACGCCGCCACGGCTCCCAGCATGGCTTTCTTGTGGTGATGAATCTCCCTCCGCTTGATGAAGACGTAGCCGGCCAGGAGACAGAGGGTACTGGTGAGGTTCAGCCCGGCGTTTACCGGGGCCAGGAGATTGCCCAGCGCCTCAGCCGTCACGGGAGGGAGCCCAGGTGAGGGTGACCATGGCCGTTACCAGGGTCAGGAGAGTGGCGGCCAGAAGTGTGTGCAGGGAGACGGGACTCACCGCCAGCCGGTAGTAGACCGAAAGGAACCCCAGGAGGACCTGGAAGACCACCGTACCGGCCGCCAGGACCGCAAGGGTCCTCAACCTCTCCGACCCGCTCCGCCGGAAAGCGACGTGGCCCAGGGCCAGGACGGCCACGAGAAGGATCACCCCCAGGGCCCTGTGGCCGAAGTGGAGGGCCACCAACCCGTTGTCCAGGGGCGGAATCCACTCCCCCAGGCAGAGGGGAACGTCGGGGCATGCCACGCCGGCATCGGTGTGGCGAACCGCCCCGCCCACCAGGGACTGAAGAAAGGTGAGGATGAGGGCCGCCACGCCCCATCGCCTCGAGTCGATCCGAGCGTTCTCTTTCGGGCCGATCCCCTTCTCCCACGCCGGGGAGGACGCCGTTGCCAGGACGGTGGCCAGCCCCAGGAAAAGGAACGCCAGCCCCAGGTGTGAGGTAGAGACGGCGTCGGGCAGGAGGAGGATGACGGTCAGCCCTCCCAGGACCGCTTGTACGAGAAGGAGGGCGAGGCCTGCCAGGGCGGCACCCCGCACCCAGGAAAAGCGGGGCTTTTCTCTCCAGGCCAGGTAGGTGGCTCCGGCAAAGAAAAGCATGAGGCCCCCGGCCACCAATCTGTGGAGGTGCTCCCAGAAGACGCCCCCCGTCATCTCCGGAACCATGGTCCCGAAGCAGGTGGGCCAGTCGGGACAGGCGAGGCTGGATTCGGTGGCGTGGACCACGCTCCCCAGAAAGAGGAGCCCCAGGGTCCAGGCCACGGTGATGAGAAAGGCGCGGTGGTGCTGAGACGAGGTCTTCATCGTGGTCTCCCCGGTACCCCCTGCCCCGTAGAATGGATCCTGAATTTCCGGTAGCTTCCCCTCATGAGCAAGACGCGACTCAAACCCAGGGAAACCCTTAGCTTTCTCGGGGCTCTCCTCCCCCGGATCTCCCCCTACCGAAAGGCCCTGGCGGGAGCCGGGGTGCTCCTGGTCCTGAGCACCGGTGTGGGGCTGGCCTTTCCCCTGGTGGTGCGGGAGCTCCTGGATGCGGCCTTCCTGTCCGGCGACCCCGGGCTGCTGAACACCATCGCCCTGGGGCTCCTGGCCCTCTTCGCCGTCCAGGCCGGCATGAACTTCGGCCAGAGCTACCTCACGGCCTCCACCTCGGAGCGGGTCATCGCGGACCTGAGGCGGGACCTCTTTCGGGCCCTGGTCTTTCAGTCTCCCGGTTTCTTCGACACACGGCGGGTGGGGGAGCTGACCTCCCGGATCTCCTCCGACACCGGTCTCATCCAGGCCGTTCTCCGATTCGGCATCCCCGAGCTCCTCAGGCAGGGGATCTTCCTGGTGGGGGCCCTGATCCTGGTCACCGTGACCCATCCCCGCCTGACCCTGGTGACCATGGTGGCCATTCCTGTGACGGCCCTGGTGGGGTGGCTCCTGGGGAAGCGGGTCCGGAAGCTCAGCACTTCCATCCAGGACCGGCTGGCCTCGGCGGTGTCCCGGGCCGAGCAGGTGTTCAGCCAGATCCAGACGGTGCAGGCCTTCACCCGGGAGGCCTGGGAGGAAGAGCGGTTCAGGGAGGAGGTCATGGAGGTCCGGAACGAGGGGCTCCGGAGGGCCGTGGCCCGGGCCGGCCTCACCGGAGCCGTGACCTTCACGGCCTTCGGGGCCATCGTCCTGGTCCTCTGGGAAGGGGGGCGGCTGGTCCTCTCCGGCGCCCTCACCCCCGGAACGCTGGTGGCCTTCCTCCTCTACGCCGTGACCATCGCCGGGGCCATCACTTCCCTGGCAGGCTTCTGGAACAACGTCCAGGAGGCTGCCGGCGCAACGCAGCGCATCCTGGAACTCCTGGCTCAGCCCCGGGAGCTTCCCGAGCCTGCATCGCCGACGGTCCTCCCCTCTCCCACCCGGGGGAGGGTGCGCTACGAGGGGGTGAGCTTCCGCTACCGCCCTGAGCTTCCCCTGGTCCTTTCCAACATCGAAGTGGAGGTGGCTGAGGGGAGACGGGTGGCGCTGGTGGGGAGCTCCGGGGCCGGGAAGAGCACCATGGCTTCCCTCATCCCGCGCTTCTACGACGTGGAGGACGGTCGGGTGACCCTGGATGGAGTGGACGTGCGGGAGGTGGGGCTGCGGGAGCTCAGGAGCCACGTCGGCATCGTGCCCCAGGAGCCCATGCTCTTTGCCGGGACCGTGGAGGAGAACATCGCCTACGGCCGACCGGGGGCCACGGAAAAGGAGATCCGGGAGGCTGCGGTGGCGGCCCACGCCCACGAGTTCATCTCGGGCTTTCCCGACGGGTACGGCCAGGTGGTGGGAGAGCGGGGGGTGACCTTGAGCGCCGGACAGCGGCAGCGCATCGCCATCGCCCGGGTCCTCCTCAGGAAACCGGCGGTGCTGATCCTGGACGAGGCCTCGGCCAGCCTGGACGCCGAGAGCGAAGCCCTGGTCCAGGACGCCCTGGACCACCTCATGGCCGGGCGGACCACGGTAGTCATTGCCCACCGCCTCTCCACGGTGATCCGGGCCGACGAGATCCTGGTCCTGGACGGAGGGACCATCGAGGATCGGGGGGTTCACGCCGATCTCCTGGAGCGGTCCCATACCTACCGGCGGCTCTACCAGCGCCAGTTCGACGATGCCCTTGCTTCGACCCGGGGAGCCGAGATGTAGTTGCTCTTCAGGTATTTTCACATCCACCCGGAGGCTTGCCATGTCGGCCACCTCATCCGTGAAGTCCACCCTTTCCGGCACGGCCCGGGAGACCGTGGATCGAGCCATCCATCCGGTCAGGACGGCCAGGGTGGTGGGGCGCCTCCTCCGGCGTGCGGTCCAGAAGCCCGGCGCTCCTCCGGGACTCCTGGTGCATACCGGACCCAGGACCGTCGAGGAGGTTCGGCTCCGGCTCATCGAGTACGACGCCGACACCCTGGAGGAACGGGAGTTGGAGCATGTCTCCCGGGCCTTTCCCACGCGGGACGGACCGTCGGTGGGATGGCTGAACGTGGACGGGCTCCACGAGACCGTGGCCCTGGCTGAGCTACGGGACCACTTTGGTCTGCACGTCCTGGTGATGGAGGACGTGGTGACGGTGGGGCAGCGGCCGAAGATGGAGGAGTACGACGGATCCATCTACCTCGTCCTTCCCATGCTTTCCTTCGACGAGGAGAGCCTCACGGTCCGGAACGAGCAGCTGAGCCTGGTCCTGGGCAAGAGCTGGGTCCTCACCTTCCAGGAGCGGGAGGGGGACGTCTTCGAGCCGGTCAGGGAGCGCCTCCGGACGGCCTACGGACGGATCCGGACCCGGGGGGCCGATTACCTGGCCTTTGCCCTCATGGACGCGGTGGTGGACCGGTACTATCTGGTCCTGGAACAGCTCGGCGACGTGGCGGAGGTCCTGGATGCGGAGGTGATGAGCGATCCCACCCCCGACGTGCTTCACCGGATCAACCACCTCAAGCGGGAGCTCCTCCTCCTCAGGAGGTCCGTCTGGCCCCTCCGGGAGGCCCTGAACTCCTTCGTCAGAACCGAGTCGGATCTGGTGGTCGAGAGTACCCAGGTCTTTGGCCGAAACCTCTACGATCACGCCGTCCAGATCATCGATACGGTGGAGACCCTCCGGGACCTGGTCTCGGGGATGACGGATCTCTATCTCTCTTCCGTGGGGCAGAAGACCAACGAGGTCATGAAGGTCCTCACCATCATGGCCTCCATCTTCATCCCCCTGACCTTCATGGCCGGGATCTACGGGATGAACTTCCAGCATATGCCCGAGCTCGGTGTCCCATGGGCCTATCCGGCCCTCTGGGGTGCCATGCTCCTGGTGGCTGCGAGTATGCTGATATATTTTTGGCGAAAGAAGTGGTTTTGAGGAGAGCGTTGGACGGGGGAGTGCGGCCGTGAACAGGCGGCTCATGGAGATCCGGCTCGAGAAGTGCGGTGGTTCGGCCCCCGTTCCGGCGCTAGTTTGATTGCCTTGCAGCTCATTCCGTCACCTCCGTCAAAGGATTCCGACACCATGATGGCGAGGATCCCCACCCGGGTCCGGGGCTCGCTCACGGCCCTCCTGGCCCTCCTGGCTCTTCCAGCGCCGGTCCTGGCCCAGCACGAGGAGCCGCCGCCGCCGGCTGCCTACGCTCTCGAGAACGTCACCGTCGTTCACAGCGACGGCCGCCGGGAGGCAGGCGTGACCATCGTTGTGCGGGGGGGCCTCATCGAGGCCATGGGGCCCGGCGTTTCCATTCCCGCCGACGCCCGGGTTCTGGAGGGCGACTCCCTCCGGGTGTATCCGGGGATGGTGGACGCCTTCGGCTCCGCCGAGATGGAGATCCCCGAGGCGGATCGGGCGAACGTCCTGGCCTGGGACCCGCCCCGGGACGCCCAGGGATTCACGCCTCACCGCAGGGTAGCGGACCACCTGACGGGCACAGGGGCCGACGGCCGGGGCCACCGAGGCGCAGGGGTCATCGCGGCGGGAATTCACCCCGAGGGGGGGATGGCCCCGGGGCAGACCGCGGCGGTCCTCTTCCGGAAGACCACCGCCACCTCCCGGGACCTGGTGGCCCGCCCCAGCGTCGGTCTCGCCTTCACCTTCCAGGGCTCCCGGAGCGGCTACCCCTCCAGCCTCTTCGGCGTCATGGCTCTCTTTCGTCAGATGTTCGAAGACGCCGGTCGCCACGCCCTCCTCCTTTCCGAGTACGCGGCGAGCCCCATGGGTCTCGCCATGCCCCTCTGGGATCCCGACTTCGATGCCCTGAACCGGGCCACCGGCGGAGAGCTTCCCGTCTTCTTCCAGGCCGACGACGACGAGGAGATCCGCCGGGTTCTGGCCCTGGCCGACGAGATCGGCTTCCGGCCCGTCATCGTGGGGGGTGAGGAGGCCTGGGAGGTGGCCGACGTGCTGGCTGCCCGGAGCATCCCCGTCCTGGTGTCCGTGGCCTTTCCAGACCCCGTGGAATGGGCGCCGCCGGAGCCGGGTGAGAAGATCCCGGGGGAGGAGGGAACCGATGCCCCGACGCGGCCGCAACTCGTGTCTCCCGAGATCGCCGGCGAGGCCCCGCCCCAGTTCGACGAGCAGGTGCTGGAGCCTGCGGCCGCCCGGGAGAAGGAACGCCTGGAGAATGCCTACGCCAATCCCCATCGCCTCCTGGAGGCCGGTGTGGCGGTGGCCCTGACCTCGGGGGGCGGGGCCGGGGACCTGAGGGAGGGCGTGGTCAAGGCCATGGAGTACGGCCTTTCCGAGGTCGAGGCCCTGGCCGCCGTCACGGCCACGCCGGCGTCCATCCTGGGGATTCCCTCGGTGGTGGTCATGGGCCAGGGGATGGCGGCCAATTTCATCGTCACCGATGGACCCCTGTTCGCTGATGAGACCGGAATCCGCTACACCTTCGTGGAAGGGAAAATGGAGGAGGTACGGGAGCCCGGGACGGAGGGAGGAATCTGATGAGACTCGCGACGATTCGGACACTGGTCTTGGCACTCATCGTCGGGCTTCTTCCCGGTACCCTCAGCGCCCAGGGGCTGGAGTACCAGCTCGAGGAGGGCCAGGGCACCTACCCCACCGGCGATCTCTTCATCCGGAACCTGGACGCCGTCTGGACCGTCTCGGGTCCGGTGCTCCGGAACGCCTCCATCCTCATCCGGGACGGCGTTATCGCCGAGATCGGCCCCGACATCGCCGCCCCGGCCGGGGTCGAGGTCGTGGACGGCACCGGGATGACGGCCATCCCGGGGCTGGTGGACGAGCACACCCACACGGCCATGGTGGGAACCAACGAAGGCACGGTGCCCGTGAGCGCCGAGGTGAGGGTCCTGGACGTCCTGGACCCTGAAGGTCTCACCATCTACCGCTCTCTCTCCGGAGGCGTGACCACAGCCCGGGTCATGCACGGGAGCGCCAACCCCATCGGCGGGACCAGCGCCACCATCAAGATGCGCTGGGGAGTGGAGTCCGGCGACCAGCTCCTGGTGGACGGGGTGCCCATGTTCATCAAGTTCGCCCTGGGCGAAAACGTGACTCGCAAGGGCTCCTCGGGCCGTGGCGGAGCCACCCGCTTCCCGGCTTCTCGTCAGGGAGTGGAGGCCCTCTACCGGGAGGTCTTCACCGCGGCCCGGGAGTACCGGGCCGAGTGGGACGCCTACCGGGAAAACCCCTCCGCCTTCCGGGTGCCTCCCCGGCGGGATCTGCGACTCGAGACCCTCGCCAAGGTCCTGAACCGTCAGATCGAAATCCATGCCCATTCCTACCGGGCCGACGAGATCCTGGCGCTCATGCGGGTGGCGGAGGAGTTCGACGTGACCATCAACGTCATGACCCACGTCCTGGAGGGGTTCAGGGTGGCCAGGGAGATGGCCGAGCACGGGGCCGGTGGCTCCACCTTCTCGGACTGGTGGCAGTACAAGCTGGAGGCCTACGACGCCATTCCCCACAATGCCGCCATCATGCACAAGCAGGGGGTGCTCACGGCCATCAACTCCGACATCTCGTGGCTCCAGGCCTTCATGATCTACGAGTACCCCAAGGCGGTGAAGTGGGGCGGGGTGGCCCGGGAGGACGCCCTGAAGATGCTCACCCTTCATCCCGCAGAGATGCTCCACCTGGAGGACCGGGTGGGGAGCCTGGAGGTGGGCAAGGACGGCGACGTGGTCCTGTTGAACGGGGACCCCTTCAACACCTATGTCCGGGTGGAGAAGACCATCGTGGACGGCATCGTCTACTACGACGTCAGGGACGAGGCCGGCACACGGGACGAGCCCTTCAACGCTCTTCCGCCCCTGGAGCCGTTGGACTGGGGGCCGGGGGTTGTGGACGACGTGGACGAGCCGGTGGGCTACGACGCCTCCCTGGCCACCGACCTCCTGGAGCCGGGGACGGCCTTCGCCATCGTCGGGGGCACGGTTCATCCCGTGGCCTCTCCGGCCATCAAGGACGGGGTGGTCATCGTCCGGTCGGGCCGGATCACCGCCGTAGGGCCGGCGGGCCGGGTCTCGGTGCCCGACGACGTGGAAGTGGTGGACGCCTCGGGCCGGCACGTCTATCCGGGGATGATCGATCCCCTCACCAACCTGGGGATCCACGAATTCGGGCAGGTGGGCCAGGCCTCGGACCGGTTCGAGACGGGGACCTTCAACCCCCACGTGAAGGCCGTCACCGCCATCGTTCCCTACAGCGCCGCCATCAACGTGGCCCGGGCCAACGGGATTACCGCGGCCCTGGTGACCCAGACCGGGGGCGTCATTCCCGGCACGGCGGGGGTGGTCCAGCTCAGGGGCGACACCTATGAGCGCATGGCCATCGAGGCCGATGCAGCCCTCATGGTGGCCTTCCCGGCGCCCGTGTCTGCCCGGAGCCACCTCCTTCAGGAGAAGGACGAGGAGCCGGAGCCGACGCTGGACGGGGAGCGGATGGAGTCCCTGGTGACCCTCTTCGAGCGGGCCCGGACGTACGCCGGGACACGGACCGTGGCCCAGGATCCCACCGAGCCTTTCGAGGCCAACGTCCGGGGGGGCGACCGGGTGCTCCTGGAGGCCCTCCTTCCGGCCCTCCGGGGTGAGATGCCCGTCTTTTTCGAGGCGGACTCGGAGTGGCAGATCCGGACCCTCCTGGTCTTCCTGGAGAAATTTCCCACCCTCCGGGGCGTGGTGGTGGGAGGGACCGAGGCCTTCAAGGTGGCGGATCTCCTGGCGGAGCACGAGGTGCCCGTAATCATCACCTCGGCGTATGCCCCCACGCCCAATCGGGACGAGTCCATCCTGGCCTCCTACCGGAATGCTGCCTTCCTGGCCGAAGCGGGCGTAAAGATCTCCTTCGGGACGGGAAGCACGGCCGACGTGAGGAAGCTACCGTGGCACGCCGCCCACTCGGTGGCCTTCGGGCTGCCGGTGGAGGAGGGTCTGAAGGCGGTGACGCTGAATACCGCCGAGGTGCTGGGTCTGGATCACCTCCTTGGCAGTCTGGAGCCGGGCAAGCGGGCGGACATTCTCATCACGGACGGAGATCCCCTCCAGGCCCTGACCTGGATCGAGCGGATGTTCGTCGGGGGGGTGGAGGTGGACCCCCGGGACAACAAGCACGACCGACTCTACAGGGAGTTCGTGGACCGGAGGTGACGAGGGGGGCGAGGTCGGCGGCCTCGTCGCCGGGACCGCGGTCGCAAAGGAGTCGGGTCGCCGCCCTCCTGGGGGTGCCCTCCTCCTGGACTCGGATCCCTCCGGAATCGTGGCCCAGTATCTGGAACAGGATTACGAGACTCATAACGACGACACCTTCGCCCTTACCCTGGACACCTTCCTGGATCGGCGAAACGCCTTCATGTTCCTGGTCAATCCCTGGGGTGCGGTGAAGGAACGAGGACGCCTACTGGGCTCCCCTGGACCGGGAGCAGGTGAACCTGACCCGCTTCAGCCTCTTCTTTCCGGAGAAGCGGGACTTCTTCATGGAGAACGCCGGCCTCTTGGCCTTCGGCGATCTCACGGGGCGGGTCGGTGAGATGGACCTGGGTTTGCTGAACATGCAGACCGAATCCACGGCGAGCCGCCCGGTTGTTTCTGAGCGCCTTCCTCCAGTACAATGCCTCTTCCGACGAAACGGTGACGAACATCCGCCTCAACTTCATCCACTCGCCCCTCAGCGATCTCTTCCTGGTCTACTCCGAGCGGCGGGGGGGAGAGACGGACGGCCTCCTGGAGCGACGCCTGGCCCTCAAAGCCACGAAGTTGTTCTCCTTCTGAGGGCCTTTCTACCCGGGTCGTCGGCGAAGCCGTCCCTCATCCCTGGAGGTGACCCGTGATCATCGACGCCGGCGGACCGCGAATCTTCCTTCTCGCCTTTGCCCTTTTCCTGGCGGTGCCCGTCCATCTCTCTTCCCAGGAGTCCCTTCCCCACGCCGACGACACCGACGGAATGACGTTGGCCCTGGCGGGCGATGCCATCATCACACGGCGCCTCTCGGTCTACGACGAACCGGAGTTCCTGGCGCTCCGGGAGCTCGTACAGGGGGCCACAGCGGCTTTCGTGAACCTGGAGATCCTCCTCCACAACTTCGAGCCCGACGTCATTCCCGCCACCCAGAGCGGAGGGACGTATATGCAGGCCGATCCTGCCATGGCCCGGGAGCTGGCCTGGATGGGCTTCGACATGGTGAGCATGGCCAACAACCACACCGGGGACTACGGCTACGGGGGGCTGCGCCGAACCACCGCCGC
This sequence comes from uncultured Gemmatimonadaceae bacterium, assembly GCA_964464555.1. GTDB lineage: Bacteria > Gemmatimonadota > Gemmatimonadetes > Longimicrobiales > Gaopeijiaceae > CAYXGM01. The sequence continues at coordinate 15,658 of CAYXGM010000016.1, forward strand.
CGTGGAGGCCGCAGGGCTCGTCCACGCCGGTACGGGGGAGAACCTGGCCGAGGCCCGGGAGCCCGGCTTTCTGGAGACCTCTCGGGGCCGGGTGGCGCTCCTGGCCGGGGCCTCCACCTTCCCCGACGGTTCCCGGGCCGGGCATCAGCGGAAGGACGTGAGGGGCCGCCCGGGGCTGGCACCCATCCGCTACGATCGCATCCGTACCCTCACCCCCGACCAGATGGAGGCCCTCCGGGACTTCCGGGAAACCGTCACCGGGCGCCGGCCCGACGGCGAGCGCCTCCGCCTCTTCGGGGAGACCTTTACGGTGGGGTCCGAGTACGGCTCCATCACCATAGCCGACGAGGACGACCTGGCCGAGATCGTCGCCTCGGTGGATGCGGCCCGTCGGCAAGCGAGCCTGGTCATCTACTCGGGACACTCCCACGAGCGGGGTCGGACCAACAACGACCCGGCGGACTTCATCCGGGAGGTTGCCCACGCCGTCATCGATGCCGGGGCCGATATCTACCTGGCCCACGGACCCCACGTCCTGAGAGGAATCGAGCTCTACAACGGGGGCATCATCTTCTACTCCCTGGGAGACTTTCTCTTCCAGAACGAGACCGTCCCCCGGCAGCCTGCGGACAACTACGAGCGCTACGGGCTGGGTCCCGACGAGTTGGCCCCGGACTTCTTCGACCGACGGCAGCGGTCGGGCGGCTTCCCTGCCCGCCGGCAGGTCTGGGAGAGCATCGTGCCCCTGGTTCGGTACGAGGGGGGGAAGCTGGCTTCGGTGGAGCTCCACCCCATCACCCTGGGCTTCGGCCTCCCCAGGCCCCAGCGGGGCCGGCCCCTCCTGGCCACGGGAGAGCTGGCCCGCAAGATCATCAGTGATCTGAAGGAGTACTCGGCGGAATACGGGACGGAGATCGTCTTCGAGGACGGGATCGGGGTGGTGCGGGTGCGCTGAAGCGGCGTGGATCGCGTGTGCTGCCGTAGAAGTCCGGTAGCCACCGAGGGCGTGGCCGCGCCAGTCCATCCAACGGGCGCGGCCACGACTCCCGACTGAAATGACGAAGGGCCCCGCTGATGAGCGGGGCCCTCGTCGTTCCTGCTTGCGGGATCTTCAACCGCGGATCACGGCCTCCCCCTGGTTCTCTACTGTCCCGGCTCCCACCCTTCGTACTCTCCCGGCGGAGGCGGGTCCATGACCCACTTCTGCAACCACGCCGTCCAGCGGGCCCAGAGGTCCAGGATGGTCTCCTCGGTGGCCGGCCCGTGGGCCTCTTCGGGATAGAGGTACATGGCCACGTCTTTGTCCAGAGCGTTCAGCACCTCGAACATCCGGGGCGAGTGGATGGTGAAGGTTCCCACGTTCTGGTCCTTGAGACCGTGATACATGAGGAGGGCCCCGGTCAGGTTGTGGGCGTTGAGAAGGGGGGACATGTCGACGTAGATGTGGGGCGCCTGCCAGAAGAGGCGGCGCTCGCTCTGGAACATGAGGGGCGTGAGGGTCCGGTTGTAGTTCCCGTCCCCGGCGATGCCCGCCTTGAAGAAGGGGGTGTTCACCATGGCGTTGGCGGTGCCGAAGGCCCCGTAGCTGTGCCCCCCGATGCCGATGCGGTCCCGGTCCACCCATCCCCGGGCCGTGATGGTGTCGATGACCGTGGCCAGGTTCGTGCGCAGGTCGTGGACGTAGTTGTCGTTCCGGGCTCCCTGCTCGCCCACGATGGGGCACTCGGGCTGCACCACCACGTACCCGAGTCGGGTCAGATAGGCCATGGAGCGGGTGCCGTACCCCTGGAAGGAGTTCTTGTTGTAGCTCCGGAAGCGCTCGTCGTAGCTCTCCTGGTCCGAGTACTCCCGGGGGTAGAACCAGAACATGGCCGGGAGGGGATTGCCCGGGGTGAAGCTGTTGGGGAGGGTCACCTCCACGGGGAATCGGAATCCGTCGGGGCGGGTGACGAAGAGGCGGTGCTTCTCGGCCCGGGTCAGGTCCGGGGTGTAGTCCACGTTCTCTGTGATCTGGGTGAGGGACTCCCCCTCCCGGATGTAGTTCTGCTCGATCCGGGTGGGGCTCTCCCGGCTCACGATGAAGCGTCCGCCCTCCAGGTCCAGGGCGATGACCGGGCTCTCATAGACGCCGTCGTTGTCGGCCTCGTAGATCCGGGTCTTCTCCCCGCTGCGGATGTTCACCATGTCGATGAAGGGCTGGGGGCCGACCTCCTGGGGGTTCTCGTCGTACCGGGTGCCGGAGAGGAAGACGTGCTCTCCATCCGCTGAAACCCGGATGTCGGCGGTGGAGCCCCCTCCTCCGTAGCGGGAGCCGCCTGCGGCGCTGATGCGGAGCCCCGTGGTTACCAGCCTTCCCGGATTCTCGTAGAAGTCGTCCGAGTCCCAGCGGTAGATGGTGTGCTTCTCCCCTTCGGGGTCGTCCAGGACGACGGCCCAGAGGTGGGTGTTGCCGCTCCGTCCCTCGGTGCCGAAGAGGATGCCCATGTCCTCGGAGAACTGTGCGGAGTTCATGCGCCCGGCTTGCTCGTAGATCACCTCCGTGTCGTTTTCGCCGAAGGGAGGCGTCCAGCGAATGACCCGGTCCATGCGCCGGGCCTCGTCGCCCTCGTCCTCCTCTTCTTCCTCGGCCATGGCCGAGGCCGTGTCGGCCTCGGTGCTGTCCGGCTCCGGCTCCTGCTCCAGGTAGATGAGGCCGTTGCCGTCCGGCGCCCAGCGCATGCTCCTCCGGTTGTCTTCCTCCTCATCCTCATCGTCGTCGTCGTCTCTGATGCCCGTGCTCAGCGGCGTCACGTCCAGGGTGTCCAGGACGTTGCCCTCCACGTCCCAGAGCTCCTCCACCCGGCCGGCGCTGCGGGCCGGGACGTTGTAGGCGAAGGGCCGCTCATTCCAGGTGACCCGGAAGTATTCGCCGTCGTGTGAGCTGTTCAGGCTCCGGATCATGGCCGGTTCGCCGATCTCCGTTACCCGTCGGTTTTCCACCTCGATGCGGGCGAGTTGTCCGGTCCAGTGCCACGCCAGGAGGTCCTTCTCGTAGGGCGTGCCCATGAGGGAGGGATAGGTCCGGACCAGATTTTTCCCCTCCTCGCTCACCTTGATCTCCGGTCCCGTGGGGACCACGGGCTCCCGGGGCATGGGTGCACGGTCCTCGGGGACGAGGACTGTGACGATGTAGCGGCTGTCCTCGGTCCAGTCGAAGCCGGTGACCTGGGTGGCCAGGACCGGGCGGTTCCGGGTGAGGCTCCGGGAGCGGCCGTTGGAGACATCGGCCACATAGATGTGGGTGGCGTCGGGGAAGTGGGCGAAGAAGGCCACCTTCATTCCGTCGGGGGAGAAGGAGGCATCCGACACCCTGGCGCCATCAGGCACCTGGATGTTTCGGATCTCTCCATCGATGGAGCGGAGCCGGATGCCCGCGGAGCTCCGGGTGGTGAGGTTCCGGTCCCGGTTGGCGGCGAAGTCGATGAACTCGCCCCCCAGCTCGTGATAAGGCTTGGCGTACCGGGCCATGGTGGGAAGTCCGTTGTCCACGGTCTCCAGGAACCACGAACCGTCCTCGTTTGGATTGGAGAAGCTGAAGTTCCGCCAACGGGGGGCCAGGGCCGCCTGGGCGATGGTGTCCGGCGGAGTGATGTATGCCTCGACGGCCAGGACCGAATCGGGATCCCAGCTCTGGCCCTCAAGGGGGGCCGGTGGAAGAGCCAGGAAGATCAGTCCGGCCAGGGTCAGGAAGAGCCCCGGGCGGGGGCGGTGATGGACGGTGCGACGGGTCATGGGTGCCTCCGGTCTTGTGACGAGCCCTGTGTGGGGACAGCCAAAGTGGGGGATGGGCGCGTGTTTTTCCAGTGACACCCGGGAGCGCGAGGGGGTTGAGAGGAGTGGACCCCATGGACGAAGCCCGGCGGAGAGTCTCCGCCGGGCTCGCCGGTTCGTAGATCGGTTGAAGTTCCCCCTGCGGGGGAGGCATCGAACCTATTTCACGAGGTGGACCTCGCTGTGAGCGGTGCAGCCGGCGCCGCGGAAGTCGTTGGAGACCAGGTCGGCGTTCTTGTCGCAGATCCAGATCTCACCCCTGGAGTCCCGGACGAACTTCACGGGGCGGGCGCTGGTCTTCACGATTCCGTTTCCGACGTGGTTCTGGCGAGCCTCGGACATGATCTCCTCCTGTCGTTGAGATGGTGTTCGGGGCAGGGCCCCGCCTCTGTTTGTCTAACTTGTGTCTAACTTAAATCAAGGTTCCGGGGGTGTCAACCCCCTTTGTCAAGAGATTTGTTCAGGGTTCTTCCGACGGAGGAAGGAGAACGAAGAAGGAAGGAGAACGAAGCAGCGCCGGGGGATGGAGGAGAGTCCCGGTCGAGGGAGGGTCTCGAGTACACAGCTCCGGGCTCCCGGGACAAGGCCCGGGGTGGAGGGGACGGGAGGGGATGGACGGGCGCCGGAACGCTACCCGAAGAGGGAGCTGCGGATGACCAGGATGCCGGCCACCACCAGGACCATGGCGGCTCCCACGCCCCAGACGTGGGTGAGGTAGTCCCGGTCTTCACGGGGGCGGCGGCGGTTGGCGGAGTAGGTCATCTGGGCCAGGACCGCTGCCACCACGGTGAGGATCATGTGCAGCCCGAGCTCGGGCGTGAAGAACCGGTTGGTGGTGGCGAAGATGAGGGCGAAGCCGATGACGATCTGGACGTAGAGGCTCACGGTGAAGGCGCTGGCCAGGTCCCACATGAGCTTCCGGTAGGGTCGCTTCTTCACCATCCCCCGGAGAGCGTAGCCGAAGGCGGCGATGCCCAGGAGGAAAACGGCGTACCGGAGCCAGGAGTGGAGGGCCCACATGGTCAGCCCTCCACCCCGGCGAAGAGCCGGCCGATGGCCCGGGCCGTGTCCACGTGTCGGACGCTCTGGAGGTTGGTGAGGATGGCCACCACCACTCCCGAGTCGGGGAGGACCATGAGGATGGTGCTCCCTCCGGTGGCGCCTCCGGTATGGTAGATGAGCCGCTCTCCCTCACTCTCCCGGACGCTCCATCCGATCCCGTATCCGGTGGGCTCCCCGTCGGCGGTCCGCTGGGAGGTCCAGAGGAGGTCGATGGTCTCCCGGGCCAGGAACCCCTCAGTCAGATATGCCTGGCCGTAGCGCACCAGGTCCGGCGAGGTGGAGAGGAAGCCGCCCCCTGCCCACTTGTTGCTGGTGTCCACGTAGGGGGCGTTCAGGATGTGCTCGTCCCGGGTGCGGACGTAGAAGCGGGCCCGGTGGTAGATGAGGGAGTCGGGGTGCTCTGCCACCGTCTCGTTCATCCGGAGGGGGTCGAAGACGGTCCGGCGCATGTAGTCCAGGAAGGGCTCCCCGGCGGCCTCCTGGACCACGGCGCTGATCAGATTCCAACCATAGGTGGAGTACTGGTACTCCGTCCCGGGCTCGTGGAGGAGGGAGTCCCCGGAGAAGATGACCAGGGCGTCCACCACATCGTCGTAGTGGGTGCTGCTGAGCATCTCCCGGCCCCGGTAGTGCCGGACCCCGGCCAGGTGCCCCCCCAGAAGCCGGGTGGTGACGGGCCAGCGCTTCTCGGGAAAGGAGGGAACGTAGCGCTGCACCGGAGCGTCCAGGTCCAGCCTCCCGTCCTCCACCAGACGACCCACGGCGGCGGCCGTGAGGGCCTTGGAGATGGAGGCCACCCGGAACTTGGTCCGGGGCCAGACGGGGACCCGGTTCTCCAGGTCCGCGTACCCGAACCCTTCGGACCATACCACCTCGCCCTCTACCCCTACGGCCACAGAAAAGCCGGGAATCCCCACCTCGTTCATGCGCTCCAGGATGAGGAGCCGGGCACTGTCTACGGCCTCGGCGTAGATGCCCGGGGCCGGCGCCAGGGCAGGCGGGGGGATGGTCTGGGCGCCCGCCGATGCCACGGCGAGGACGAGGAGGACGAGGGCTGTTCGGAGATGGCGTAGCATGGAGCGACTCCTGGGGCTGCATCACTGAGGTTCCGGCGCATGTGGGACGCACCTGGGATTCTACCCGGCACCCCGGGGCGAGGGCCAGCCCCGTGGGGGTTTCCATGTGCTTGTCGGAGTCCCAGAATGGGATGGCTCCTTGTCTGAAGCCGGCACCCGTCCACCCCGTTCGGCCTCCGGAGAACCGACGTGAACGTGCAGCTCCAGTTCGTCATCGACCTGGTCCGCCAGAACTCCTTTTCCTGGAACAAGGCCGGAACGGACCGGCTGGCGGAGATGGTGCTGGAGAAGATGGACGGGCTTTTTCCCCACCACAGGGTGGTGGACCAGGCCGAAGTGGGGAACCTCCACATCCTCTCGAACCGGCGGGAGGGGAGGACCATCTATCTGCTCGGTCACATGGACACCGTCTTTCCCCCCGATCATCCCTTCCGGGAGTGCCGGGTGGAGGGGGATGAGCTTCACGGGCCGGGCGCCGGGGACATGAAGGCGGGCGTCGCCACCATCGTTTTCGCCTGCAGGGCTTTGGGCGAGGCCGGCCTCCTGGATGACATTCCCCTCACCGTGATCTTCTCCGGGGACGAGGAGGTGGGGGCCGTGACCTCTCGGGCGGTCTTCGAGGAGGAACGAGAGAAGGCGTTGGCCTGCCTGGTGGTGGAGGGTGGAGGGCTCAACCGGGAGATCGTGGTGTCCAGGAACGGGAAGATCGGTGCCCGGCTGGAGTGCGTGGGCCGGGACGACCATGTGGGGACGGTGGAGCTGGAAAAAGCCAGCGCCGTGCTGGAGCTGGCCCACAAGACCGTCGCCCTGGAGGGGCTGAACGGCGCTCTTCCCGGCGTCCGGGTGAACGTGGGCCAGGTCGAGGGGGGGCTCGGGCCCGCCACCGTCCCGGCGAGGGCCCGGGGCCTCCTGGACGTACGCTGGCAGGATCAGCGGGTGAGGGACGAGCTGGTAGCGCGCCTGAAGGCGGAGGTGCGGAAGGAGGACGTCCCGGGTTGCCGTTCCGGGCTGACCATCGTGAACGAGCGTGCCGCCTGGCCCCTGACTCCGGGAACCCGGAAGCTGGGCGATCTGGTGAAGCGTGTGGGCGCCGAGCTGGGGTACGCCCTGGAGGGGCAACACCGCCTGGGAACCTCGGACTCCAACTTCTTCGGCTCGGCAGGGGTGCCCACCGTGGACGGCCTGGGACCCGTCTGCAAGGGCTACCACACGCCCGAGGAGCTGGTTTACATCTCCAGCATCGGGGAACGGACAGGGCTCCTCACGGCGGTCCTGGCCGCCCTGGGGCGTGCGGTGGCCGCAGGGGAGTTCCCGGGGGGGAAGGGCGCATGAGCGGCGCCGGGCCGGATCGTTCCTCCCGCCTCATGGACCGCTTCATCCGGGGCACGGAGCGCCTGGGAAATCTTCTGCCCCACCCCTTCACCGTTTTCGTCCTCCTCATCGGAGTGGTGGTGGCGGCCTCGGTTCTCCTGGCCAAGCTGGGCGTCTTCGTCTCCTTCGTGACCATCGACCCGGACACCGGGGAGGAGGTTTCGAACCTGGTGAGGGTCCTGAGCCTGGCCCGGAGGTCCGTCATCCAGGAGACGATGCAGGACTTCGTGAACATCTACGCCACCTTCACCCCGGTGGGCTTCGTCATCATCATGATCCTGGGGGTGAGCGTGGCGGAGCAGACGGGCTTCTTCAGCGCGCTCATCCGCACCCTTGTTCAGCGCACCCCTCCGGCCTTCGTCACCTTCGTCATCGCCCTGGTTGGGATCTGCGCCAACGTGGCCTCCGACGCCGGGATCATCATCGCACCCACCCTGGGAGGCGCCATCTTCCTGGCTCTGGGCCGGCACCCGGTGGCCGGGGTGTGTGCGGGGTACGTGGCGGCCTACGGAGCCTTCAGCGCGAACATCTTTCCTGCGGGGACGGACGTGGTTCTGGCGGGGATCACCCGGTCGGCGGTGAGCCACTTCGCCGTGGACGCCGAGGTCCATCCTCTCATGGACTGGTACTGCATGATGGGCTCCACGGTGGTTCTCTCCGTGGTGGTAACCTTCGTTACCGAAAAGGTCATCGTTCCGTATCTGGGGGAGTATCGGCCCGGAGACGGGTCGGTGGCGGTGGCATCGGGCGGCAGGGAAGAGGCCGGGGCCGGGGACGTGCTGGCCGAATTCCATCTGGATGCCCGAGAGAAAAGGGGGCTGATGTGGGCGGGGGTGGCGACGGTGGCCTTCCTGGTGGCCCTCCTCTTCCTGACCGTGCCCGAGGATGCGCTGCTCCGGAACGCCGAAGGGCGCCTCCTCCCCCGCTCCCCCCTCATCCAGGGGATCATCGCCATCCTCTTCGTCTACTTCGTCCTGGTGGGAGTGGTCTATGGTCTGGCGGCCCGACAGCTCACCTCGGAGAAGGACGTGCCGAAGATGATGCAGCGGGGGCTGGCCGGCGTGGCCAGCTTCCTGGTGGTATGCCTCCCGGCATCCCTCTTCATCCACCTCTTTCAGGAGAGCAACCTGACGGCCGTCATCGCCGTGGAAGGAGCTGACCTGATCAAGGGGCTTGAGATCGGGGTGGTGCCCACCCTCCTCATGTTCGCCCTCTTCTGCGCGGCCATGAACGTCTTCATCACCAGCGGCTTCACCAAGTGGCTCATCCTGGCTCCCATCTTCATTCCCCTCTTCTACCAGTTGGACGTGAGCCCGGCCACCACGCAGATGGCCTACCGCATCGGAGACTCCACCACCAACATCATCTCGCCGGTATCGGCCTACCTGCCCTTCCTCCTGGGGCTCCTGGAGAAGTACCGGGAGGAGGATCAGGAGGTGGGAATCGGTTCGGCCATGGCCCTCATGATCCCCTACTCCCTCACCCTCTCGGTCGTCTGGATCGCGTATCTTGCCGTCTGGCTCCTCCTGGGCCTGGATCCGGGGCCGGGGGTGACCCTCTTTCTGAACTGAGGAAGGTTTCCATGAGAGTCCATCGCTGCACCTCTTCGTTCCCCGGACTCGGATCTCTTCGGGCGGGTGTCGTTTTCCTCTCCCTGGTCCTCCTCGTTCCGGCTTGTGGAGGGGGGAGCCGGGAGGTGGAACCCAACGCCGGTACGGTCCGGAGGGATGGGGGCGCCGTCGGAGCTCCCGGCTGGGACCGTTCCGCCCGGGGCACGCAGTACATGATCGCGGCACCCACACCCGAGGCGGTGGAGGCGGGGCTGGGTGTGATGGAGGCCGGGGGGAACGCCATCGACGGCGCCGTGGCTGCCGCTACGGCCCTCTGGGTCACGGATCCGGCCATGGCCAGCGTCGGCGGCAGGGCCCAGATCCTGGTGCGCCTGGCCGACGGCCGGGTCGTGGGCATCGATGGGGCGACCCAGGCGCCCGCAGGGGTCGGGGAGCCCTGGGGGGCGGGCCACGGCTATCCCACGGCGCCCGTTCCGGGGGCCCCCATGGCCCTCGAGGAACTCCTCACCCGGTACGGCACCCGCTCCTGGGAAGAGATCCTGGCCCCGGCCATCCGCATGGCCGAGGAGGGCTTCGTGCTGAAGGCCGACGTCCCGGCGGCCCTGGAGCGATTCAGGGAGAGCCTGGAGCCCTACCCGGGCACACGCCGGCACTTCTTCAAGGCCGACGGCACTCCCTACGCCGAGGGTGAGCTCTTCCGGCAGCCGGCGCTGGCCCGAACGCTGAAGACTCTGGCCCGGGAGGGGGCCGACGCACTCTACGACGGCCCCCTTGCCGACGCCATCGTGGCGGACATGGAGGCCAACGGCGGCTTGGTCCGCCACGCCGACCTGGCCGGGTACTCGCCCATGGAGGGGCCGGTGGTTCGGGGGAGCTACAGGGGGTACGAGATCGCGGCCCGGGGGGGGAACTGCGACGGCGCCTCGGTGATCCAGATGCTCCAGACTCTGGAGCACTTCGACCTGGCCGGGATGGACAGGGCGGGGCCCGAGTACGTCAACCTCCTGGCCCAGACGCTCCTGGCGGCCACCGTCGTCCGCCACGGTCCCGACTCCGTCCAGGTCGCACCCGACTACGCAGCCCGGCTGGCCCGGGAGATCGAGGAGGGGAGGAGAGGACCGGGGCCAGAGCGGGAAGCGAGCCGGATGCTCGGCCAACCAGGCGCCCATCAATGGGCGGGGGACGGGGAGACCAACCATCTGTCCGTGGTGGACTCGGCGGGGAACGCCGTGGCCATCACCCAGTCCATCGGGAACAGCTTCGGATCGAAGGTGGCCAACCCCGATCTGGGGTTCTTCTACGCCTACTCCTACGACATGAACGACGAGCCGGTCCCGGGCCAGCGGGAGTGGACGAGCCAAGCGCCCACCATGATTCTGGAGAGTGGCAGACCCTTCCTCGTCCTGGGCTCCGCCGGAAGCAACCGGATTCCCGGCTCCATCGTCCGTACGGTGGTGAACGTCATCGATCACGGGATGGGGCTGGAGGAGGCTCTGGGGGCCCGGCGGTGGTACATCCGCCAGAGCGACCGGGACGAGCTCCGCATGGAGGCGACGGGACTGCCGGTGGCCACCCTGGAGGCCCTGCGGGAGATGGGCTACGGGCTCAGGGGGTACGAGGGCGTGGACGGCTACTTCGGCCGGGTCCACGTGGTCATGGCCGAGCCGGAAACCGGGAGCCTCGTGGGGGCGGGGGATCCCAGGGATTTCGGCGGGGCCGGAGGGTGTTAGGGGACTCCCACCACCCCTCCCTCGGCCAGGGCATCCACTTCGGCGGACCCGTAGCCCAGCATCCCCTCCAGCACCTCCCGGGTGTGGGATCCCAGGGCCGGGGCCGCCTCCTTGGGAATCTCAGGAGATGACGAAAGGTGGGGAACGGAGCGGGCGAAGGTGTGGGGGCCCACCTCCGGATCGTCGATCTCGGCCAGCATCCCCCGTACCCTGAAGTGCTCGTCGGCGAAGACGTCCCTGGCCGTGTAGACGGGGCCCGTGGGCATCCCGGCCTCGTTCAGGGCGTCCACCACCTCGTCCCGGGTCTTGTCGGCCATCCATCCCTCCAGGATGGGCTGGAGGATGGCGGCGTTCTCGGCCCGGGCGGTACCCGTGGCGCTCCGGGGATCCTCCACCAGGTCCGGGCGGCCCACGGTGGTGGCCAGCCGGGCCCAGATCCCGTCGTCGGGGACGTTCAGCGCCACGTAGCCGTCCTTGCACTTGAAGGCGCCCCGGGGCCAGAGGTGCTCCAGCTTCCCCCGCGTCGGCTCCTTCCCTGCCACGGAGTAGAGGGCCACCATTCGCTCGTTCAGCGCCAGCATGTTGTCCAGGAGGGAGACGTCCACGAGCTGGCCCTCCCCGGTGCGCTCCCGCATGAAGAGGGCCTGCATGATCCCGTAGGCGGCTACCATCCCCGAGTAGACGTCGGCCAGGCCGTACAGGGTGTAGGTGGGGGGGCGGTCCTCGAAGCCGATGAGGTCCATGACCCCGCTCATGGCTTCGGCCACGATGTCGAAGGCCGGACGCCGGGCGTAGGCGCTTTCCAGGCCCGGCATGCGGCCGAATCCGGAGATCATGCAGTAGACGATGCCGGGGTTGATGGCCATCATCCCGTCGTAGCCGATCCCGATCTTGTCCATGGCTCCGGGGCGGAGGTTCTCCACCACCACGTCGGAGACGGCGGCCAGCTTCCTGAGAACCTCCCGGCCTTCCTCGGAACGGACGTTCAGCGCCAGGCTCTTCTTGTTCCGGTTGTAGGCCATGTATCCCCCGGCCTTCCTCGCCTCCCCGCTTTCGGCGAAGGGGGGGATGCTGCGGCGGGGATCACCCTTCCCCGGACGCTCGATCTTGATGACCTCGGCTCCGGCGTCGGCCAGGAGCATGGTGCAGTAGGGGCCGGCCATGTACTGCTCCAGCCCGATGACGCGGATGCCGTCCAGGGGGCGGGTCACGGGTGCCGGTGCGCTGTCAGTCATGTTGGCCTTTCCCACTCCACCACGGTGGACACCCCCATCCCCACCCCGACGCACAGGGTGGCCAGGCCGTAGTAGGGACGCCGGAAGCTCTGGCCGCCGGGGCGCGATCCGTCCGGGGGATCCTCCGTGGGTCCCGCCCGGGCCGCCCTCCGCCTCATCTCGTGGAGGAGGGTGACCAGGATGCGTGCGCCGGAGCACCCGGTGGGGTGCCCCAGCGCCACCGCACCCCCGTTCACGTTGGTGATGGCCGGGTCCAGGCCCAGCTTCCGGATGACGCCAAGCGCCTGGGCGGCGAAGGCCTCGTTCAGCTCGATGAGACCGATGTCCGAAACCTCGAGCCCCAGCCGGGTCAGGAGCTTCTCCGTGGCCGGCACGGGGCCGTACCCCATGACTCCCGGATCCACTCCCGCCACCGCCGACCCCACCCAACGGGCCATGGGCTTCACTCCCAGCTCCTCGGCCTTCTCCCGGCTCATGAGAAGGATAGCGGCGGCCCCGTCGTTGATCCCGCTGGAGTTGCCTGCGGTGACCGTGCCCCCGGCCCGGAAGGCGGGCTTCAGGCGGGCGAGCTGCTCCGTGTCCGTGTCCAGGATGAACCGGTCTCCCTCCCGGCGAAAACGAGGGTGCTCGTCGGTGTCCACCACCACGGGGTTGCCCTTCCGGCGGGGAACCGAAATGGGGACGATCTCCCCGGCGAAGCGGCCGGCGTCCATGGCCGCCACGGCCCTCCGGTGGCTCTCCAGGGCAAAGGCGTCCTGATCCTCCCGGGTGATCCCCATCTCCTCGGCGATGTTCTCAGCCGTCTCACCCAGAGAGACGATGGGGTAGAGGGCGTCGAGCTTCGGGTTGTTGAAGCGCCACCCCACGGTGGTGTCCCACATGGTGGGGTGGCCCACGGGTTGGGGCCGCTCGGGCTTGGGCATGGCCCAGGGGGCCCGGCTCATGCTCTCCACGCCCCCCGCCACGAAGACGTCCCCCTCCCCCACCAGGATGGCCTTGGCCGCCTGGTTCACCGCCTCCAGGGCCGAAGAGCAGTTCCGGTTCACCGTCACCCCGGAGACGGTCACGGGCCACCCGGCCAGGAGGACGCTCATCCGGGCCACGTCCCGGTTGTCTTCCCCGGCCTGGTTTCCGCACCCCATGTAGACGTCCTCCACCAGGGCGGGGTCGAGGCCCGTCCGGGCCTGGAGTCCCTCGAGGACGTCGGCCAGGAGGTCGTCGGGTCGAACGCCGGAAAGGCCCCCGCCATGCCTTCCCACGGGGGAGCGTACGGCGTCGATGATCAGGACGTCTCTCATCCCTTCAACTCCTCCACGAAGTCCCCGAACCGCTCCGCCACCTCCTGGAGCCGGGGATGGTAATTCTTGATGAACCGCCCGGGATCGGGGTCGGCCCGGTAGCCCGCCACCAGCCCCTGGGCCTTCTCGTCGGTGGCTGCGTCGATGAAGGAGGAGGAGATCCTCAGACAGTACCGGCGCACGGCGTTGAAGGCCGATCCCGGAAGGGCGGCGATCTCGTACTTCTCCAGTAGGTACAGGGCCAGCTCTTCGTCGTTGGTGATTCCCCGGGCGGCGAGCGCCTCGGTCCACCGGTCAAAGCAGGGGAAGATGTAGAAGGCTCCCGACGGCTCCACGCATTGAACGCCCAGGCGGACCATGAGGTCGTAGAGATACCGTGTGCGGATGGCGTGCATGCGCGCGCAGGTCCGGACGTAGCCCTCGATCTCCGGATCTCCGCTGTAGGCCACTATCGCGGCGTACTGGACCGGCGCAACCACGCAGGACCAGACGTTGGTGGCCAGGGTGGTGAGCGCCTTCGCCAGCGCCCGCCCGCCCTTGGTGGGGGGGAGGATGGCCAATCCGAATCGCCAACCGCCCAGGGAGAGATCCTTGCTCAGTCCCCCGGTGACGATGGTGCCCTGAGGGTAGTACTCCCCGAAGGAGACGAAGGGTATGTCGGAAAAGACGGTGCGGGCGTAGATCTCGTCGCTGACCACCATGAGCTCCTGCTCCCGGCAGAACTCGGCCAGGTTCCGGTTCTGCTCCGGCGAGCGCATGGTGCCCGTGGGGTTGCCCGGGTTGTTCAGGATGAGGACCTCCGGGTTGCCCATGTCGTGGTGGGAGGCCTGGAGGGCCTCCTGGAGGACGTCGGTGCCCACCAGGTAGTGGTCCTCCGGATGGGTGGACACCCAGGTGATGGGCTTCCCGATGAGGTGGACCTGGGGCGCGTAGGTGACCCAGGAGGGCCGGGGAATGATGATCTCCTCCCCCAGGCTCTGAAGGCACGCGAAGATGAGGGCCTTGCTGCCGGGGCCCGTCACCACCTGCTCCGGAGCCACATCCAGGTCGAAGACGCGGCCGTAGTGCTCGGCGATGGTCTTTCGAAGCTCCGGGAGGCCGGCAGCCGGAAGGTAGCTCCGCTGCTGGACGTTCTGGATGAGGGCTTCGGCAATCCTGGGGTGGACGGGGAAGCGGGACTCGCCGAAGGCCAGGTGGAAGACGTTCCTTCCCTCGGCCCACAACTCCCGCACCCTGTCGTTCACCGAGAGGGTAGCCGACACTTTGAGCCCCCGGACGCCGGCTCGGGAAAAACGGATGGGTCGGAATCTTTCGACCACGGTCGTGGCTCCTGGAGTGTGGATGGATGGCGGGGTGGGATCCGCACTCCGGGATAGAATGCAAGGATCGGGAGAAAAGGGACAGGCCTTGCGATTGACTTTGGCCCACCCGTCTCCCCACAATCGGGCGTTCGACGGAAACGCCCACATGAGGCCGGGAAGCTCGATGAACGATCGCCGGAGTGACGGGAGTGGTGCCCGGGAGACCGGGGCCGGAAGGGAGCCCGGGGGTGCCCGGGGGATTGCCGGTTCGCGGTCCGGAGGGAGGATGGCGCTCCGCCTGGCCGTCCTGGTCCTCTTCTTCCTCTCCGGGGCATGCGGACTGGTCTACGAAGTGGTGTGGATGCGGATGCTCACCGTCATCTTCGGTGCCACCGCTTTCGCCACCAGCACCATCCTGGCGGCCTTCTTCACCGGCCTTGCCCTGGGCGGCGCCATCTTCGGACGAATCATCGACCGGGGACGGAGCCCCCTCAAGGTCTATGCCGTCCTGGAGGGGGGGATCGGTCTCTTCGCCTTCCTCATGCCCCTCCTCTTGTCCGGGGTCACGGGGCTCTACGTCGGTATTGCCCGCCAACTGGGCCTCGGGTTCTCCGGAACGAGCCTGGTCATCTTCGTTCTCTCCTTCCTGGTCCTGGTGATCCCGGCCACCCTCATGGGGGGCACCCTTCCCGTCATGGTGAAGTTCTTCGCTCGCCGGGAGGAGGAGGTTGGGCTGAGGGTGGGCCAGCTCTACGCCCTCAACACCCTGGGAGCGGTGGTGGGAACCATGGCCGCCGGGTTCTTCCTGATCCTCATGCTCGGGGTCCGGGAGGCGGCCTACGCCGCCGGGGCGGTGAACCTGGCCATCGCGGGAACCGTCTTTCTGGTGGCCCGGGCCCTGAAGGACGAAGATACGGCGCCGGCTCCGGAAGAAACGGAGGGGGCCGGCGGTTCTGCGCGGGAAGCCGGCAGGGCGGAGGAGGAAGGGGAGGCCGAAGAGGACGGCGGCAGAGCCGCAGCGTCCCCCCGGACGGTCCGTCTGGCCCTCTGGGCCATGGGCGTCGGCGGCTTCTGTGCCCTGGCCCTGGAGGTCTTCTGGACCCGGGCACTGGTCTTCTTCCTGGACAACTCCACCCACGCCTTCACCACCATCCTTACGGCCTTCCTCCTGGGCATCGGGATCGGCAGCCTGTTCATCGCTCCCTTCCTGGACCGGGGCCGGCGCCTCCTGGGGTGGCTGGGCGTGCTGGAGATTCTCATCGGGATCTCGGCCATCCTGGCCCTTCCCGTCCTGAACGCCCTGCCCTCCGTTTTCGAGCGCATGGCCGACGCACCCCTGGACGGAGCCCTTCGCTGGAAGTGGATGGGGGCCCGGTTTCTGAACACCCTTCCCGTGGTCCTGGTCCCCACCACCCTCATGGGGATGGCCTTTCCGCTGGCTGCCAGGATCTACACCACGAGCCTGGGGCGGATGGGGACCTCCCTGGGGACCATCTACGCCGTCAACACCCTGGCCGGGGTGGTGGGGTCTCTCCTGGCCGGGTTCCTACTCATCCCCCTCGTAGGGGTCCAGAACGGGATCCTCCTGGTGGCCGGCGTGAACCTCCTCATGGGTGTGATTCTGGTGGTCAGCGAGCCGGGAATGGGGGGGACGTTCCGGTGGACCACGGGCGCCGCAGCCGTGCTGGCCTTCATGGCCCTGGGAGCCCTCCCCAGGGGGGGGGACACGGCGATGCTCTCTTCCTACTACGAGGAGTTGGAGACGGACCGGGTCCTCCACTACGAGGAGGGAACCGGCGGCACGGTGAAGGTCTACCGGGATGTCTACGGCGACCGGATCATCAGCGTGAACGGGTTCCCCGTGGCGGGGGAACCCCCCGAGTATCAGGACGCCCAGAAGGCCCTGGCCCACTTCCCCCTCCTCCTCAGCCCCGTTGAGTCCCCCCGGGTGGCCATCGTGGGCTTCGGGGCCGGGGGCACCTCCTGGGGGGTCATGCAGCACGACGTCGCCTTCGTTCACTGCATCGAGCTGGTTTCCGCCGTTCCACGGGCCGCGGTCTGGTTCCCGGAGGTCAACCACGGCGTCCTGGACCTTTCCGGCTACGAGCTGATCCTGAACGACGGCCGCAACCACATCCAGGTCACCGACCAGGAATACGACATCATCTCCGTGGATGCCACGTCACCGAAGATGGCCGGAAACGGGAGCCTCTACACCCGGGATTTCTACGAGGTCATGAGGGAACGCCTCTCCGAGGACGGGATCGCCGTCCAGTGGATCCCCTACCACCTCCTTTCCGACGGGGAGGTGAGAATGACCATCGCCAGCTTCCAGTCCGTTTTCCCCCACACCTCCCTCTGGTTCAGCCCCCTGCGCCAGAACGCCACCCTCATCGGCACCATGCGGGAGCTCTCCATCGACTACCAGGGCCTGGTGGAGGACTTCCGGGACGAGGGGATCCGCTCCGAGTTGAGGTACGTGAACGTGGGTGACCCCCTGGGGTTGCTGGCCACCTTCATCATGGGCGAGGAAGCCCTCCGGGGCTACGTGGGCACCATGCGGGACAACACCGACAACCATCCGTACCTGGAGTTCACCCCGGCCCTGGCCTACTTCGTGGGTGATCTGTACCGTCTGCGCAACCTCCTGGACTTCCGGGAGGCCCGGGAGAGCGTCCTGCCCTGGCTGGTGAACACCGGCGGGACGGAGGAGGAGCGGGAGGCGGTGCGGGAGGCCGTCCTGAGACGGGAGGAGGCCGTGGCCCACAGCATCGACGGGGATGTCTTCCTGGTCCTGGGGGAGCGAGAGCGGGCCATGGAGAAGTACGAGGAGGCCCTGGCGGTGGACCCGGGGGAGATGAACTGGCTCAACTCTCCGGCCCGGCTGGAACGGAGGTAGGCGGCTCTTGGCCGGGTGGGTGGTGGCCCGCCCCCTCGGCGCGCCACCACCCCTGTGGACGCG
The DNA here is from genome assembly GCA_964464555.1 of uncultured Gemmatimonadaceae bacterium. Classification (GTDB taxonomy): domain Bacteria; phylum Gemmatimonadota; class Gemmatimonadetes; order Longimicrobiales; family Gaopeijiaceae; genus CAYXGM01. The sequence continues at coordinate 33,074 of CAYXGM010000016.1, forward strand.
ACGGAACCGGCCCGGTCAGCGTGTGGTGACCAGGATGGCTCCCCCGTCGTGATTGGTCCCGAACCGGCCTGTTGCGTCGGTGGGGCTCAGAAACTCCATCCTGGCCACAATCTGGGGCCGCATCCTGCGCAGCTCGTCGATCCGTCCTACCCGGACCCCGTCCAGGTAAACCATGGGAGGGGTGGGCTGAACTGCGGCGGAGGTAGGGAGCGACCTGGCCCTGAGCCACTGGGGACGCACCCGCTGCACCACCTCGTAGACCGTGGTGGCCGGGACGTCCACGATCTCCTCTGCCGTGAGGATGCTGGCCGATCGCCTCGGTCCGGCGGTCCCCGCAGTGCCGCAGGCCAGGAGCGTGAGGGAAAGAGCAAGGGCCAGAGTGGGGATGGCCCGGCAAGCGTGCTTATCCACGGTATCTCCTCGGTTGGCTGAGTCGGATGCAAAGTAGGGCCCGGGCAGCCTCGCATCAAAGGCACTGGCCGGCGCCGCATCAAGGGGCCTTGGCCGGCGCCGCATCAAAGAGCATCAACGATGCCGCGGAAACGGCTTCGGTCAACGATCCATTCGTTACCGGGGGCGAGACGCTGTCAGAAGCTCAGTGGGGAACCTCACCCGTTCCCTCGTCCAACACCCGGAGCTGCTTTTCGTAGGCGTAGATTCGGTCCCGCCTCTTTCCAGTCACCTCCTTGACGATCCCGAGACTCTCCAGGCGTTCGATGGCAGCTTGGACCGTCGGCCACGTCAGGCCGAGTGTTTCGGCGGCCCGCGTTGAAGAAATCAGTATCCGGTCCCGAAGAAGGTCGAAGATCCTCAGCGCCGAGGGTGCGGCGCGACCGAGGCTTTCGATCTTGGCGCGGTCCGTCGCGAAGAGTTCGGAGAGGGATTCGGCTGTCGAGGTGGCCTCATCTGCCACAGCCTCTGCACCAACAAGGAAGAACCGCACCCACCCTTCCCAGTCGCCGTGGGTCCGGATTCGCTGGAGGGACTCGTAGTAATCGGTACGGTGCTTTTTGAAGTAGAGGCTGATGTAGAAGAACGGATGAGGTAAAGCGCCATCGGCCACGAGAATGAGGCTGATGAGGAGTCGTCCGATCCGCCCATTCCCATCGAGGAACGGGTGTATGGTCTCGAATTGCGCGTGGGCAAGAGCGGCCTTCACGAGCGCTGGATTGGGGCCGTACCCGTCATGGATGTATTTCTCCAGATTGCTCAGAGCCGGGAGAACCTCGTGAGGCGGAGGAGGTACATAGACTGCGTTCCCCGGCCGCGTGCCACCGATCCAATTCTGGGTTCTTCGGAACTCCCCCGGATCCCTCGTCCCCCCTCGACCCTCCGCCAGGAGACGGCGGTGGGCCTCCTTGAGGAGTCGGAGCGAAAGGGGAAGGGGCCCTGCCTTGATCTGGTCCGCGGCGTAGAAAAGGGCGTCCACGTAGCAGGACACTTCGCGTACGTCATCAACGGGCGTTCCTGGCGCGTTGGCGTTCTCGTAGCGAAGGAGATCGGCCAGCGTAGACTGGGTGCCTTCAATCTGGCTCGTGAGGACGGCTTCTTTTCGAACGTACATGTAGAGGAGTCGATTCGGATCCAACCGGAGGGAGGCTCCGCCCAATCGTCCCAACGCATAGGCTGCCGATTCGTGGAGGCGGGCCACGTCCCCCCCGAGATCCACAGCCGGATCCGGGGGAAGCGGTGCTGGGATGAAGGCAGAGTAGCCCTCGACCCCTCCCTGCTGTCGCACAAATCGCCCGGCGCGGTTCGTCATCGACTCCTCACAAATTTGGATAGGGGGTCACACTATCAAAAGATAGACATTTAAATTTGTATAGCGCAAGAGGAAATGAAAGGAACCGAGACTGGCAGGTTCGGGATCGGGCCAGGGGGTCGGTTCCCGGTCCTGGCTCCGGAAACGCCCCTTCGAAGCCCTGAACAAAAACCCGCCCCCACCGCGGGGCGCGGCGGGGGCGGGCCGGTTCGAGTTCAGATTTTGTCGGTCAGCCGCTCAGGGTTCCCGCCGCGGCCTCGGGGCAGGTGAAGTTGGGGTTCACGCGGCACTCCCCGGCCGGCACGGGCATGCAGGAGTCACGTCTGGGCTCCCCGTCCCACACCACGGTGCCACCGTTCAGGAAGGGGTGGTCCCACCGGTGCAGGTCCCACATCCTGCGGCCTTCCAGCCACAGCGTCAGGTGCCGCTCCGCGTCCAGTATGGACCAGCCGTCGTCGTAGGCATTGGGGTACTCCAGCGACCCCGCCGAGGCCGGTTGGGCGATGGGATCCAGCCCGTAGATGGCCCGGAGGGCGTTGATCTGGGTCGTGAATCCCGCCAGATCGCCGCTCCGCAGGGCGGCCTCGGCCCGAATGAGCCGCGACTCGGCGCCGGAGAGGGCGACCACATCCGTCTCGCGGTCGGGGTACTTCTCCTGGCGCCACATGACGGTGACGCCGTCGGCGCCCAGGGCATTGGGGCAGCCCCCCAACTCGCAGTCGGTGAAGGGGGTACGGGGGTCCTGGGGATCGTAGTACGTCCCGGCCAGGGTCGCGTACGTCGACATCTCGTGCCGCTGGTGAGTTTCCGTGTAGATCTGATGGACATTGTCGTTCTGGTCATAGAAGACCAGGAACTCGAAGTCGTCGTCCACCATGGCGGCTTCCGAGGCCGCCTGGCTCCACTGCCCCAGGGCAGCGTAGGCCGACGCCAGCCCGGCGTGGGCCGCCATGGCGTGCTCGCTCCCGTAGGAGAGGGCCCTGGTGAAGGACGCTACCGCCGAGTCGAAGGCCACGGTCTTGGGCTGAAGGTCGCCGTAGGCTCCCTCATCGGAATAGACCGCGAAGCAGTAGTTCTCGCCCAGGGCGCGGTGGCTGATGCCCTGAAACACGAAGGCCCGGGCCACCTGGTCCTCCCAGCCCGTTCCCTCCTTGTCGGTAATGTCGTTGATGATCCGGTCCGTGTGGATCTCGGCCATCCAGATGGCCTCATGGATCTGTTCATAGAAGCCGTTGACCTGGTCCTGCTGGGCCCAGCCCACGCGGAAGTAGCCGGTATCGGCGTAGCTTCCCGACCCGGCCTGCTCGTCGGTGATTCGGGCCACGTCGAAGGCCCCGTTGTCCCAGAAATCCGAGACGTCGGAGGAAAGCCCGGTGATGAGGATGGGGATCATGTTCGGATCGTTGAGATCCTCGTCCAGGATCTCCCCGGGGTTCGTGATGTCGAAGAGGTCTCCACATCCTGCCGTCAGGAAAAAGAGCGCGAAGAGCGGCGCCCAGACCCCGCGGCGGATCGTGCATGCGATTTTCATCATCCTATCTCCGTTCGCGGGTTTAGAAGTTCACGCTTGCGCTGAACATGTACGTGGACGGAACCGGGAGGTTGTAGTACCACCGTGTGCTCCAGTACCACCCTGCGTTGGCGCCGTCCTCGTTTCCTTCCGCGGGGCCATCCTCGAACTTGGTCCACTCGAAGATGTTCCGGGCCTGCATGCGGAGGGTCATGCCCTGGATTCCGCCCATGAGGAACTGTTCGGGCACCCGCCAGCTCGCCGATACCGACCGGATCTTGAAGAAGTCGGACTTCATGGTCCAGGGCCCGTAGTTGGCGTCCCTGGGGCTGCACTTGGCCAGCTCGGCGGCCGTGTACTGGGACCATGTGCCCGCTTCCACGTCGTCGATGATCTGCTGGCATGGCGCCCAGAAGCTCCTCCGGACGTTCTGCCGGGCCGTCCCGTTCTGCCGCACGTGGCCGCCCTGGAACTCGCCCAGGGCATCCAGCGTCAGACTCCGGAAGAGGGTGACGCTGGTGTTGATGCCGAAGGTGGTCGTCGGCCGCGCCGGTCCCAGGTAGCACTCCTCGAAGTCGGGCCGCTCACCCACGGCGTCGGGGTTGGTCACGCAGTCGCCGAACTGGGCGCTCACCGGACGGTCCTTGAGGCGCTCGTCGGTGACGGGCCCCAGGGAGACGATGGCGTCCTCACCGGTGTAGAAGTTGCCGCCCAGGTCCCACGAGATGTCCCTGCCGGAATACAGGGTGGCGTTGGCGGTGAGCTCGAAGCCCTTGTTCTCCACCTTGCCCAGGTTGGTGAGGATGGCCTGCTCCGTCCCGATGGAGGTGGGCCGGTCCAGACGCAGGAGGGCGTCGAAGGTCTCCTGGTAGAAGTAGGTGAAGTCGAGAGCAAGGCGACCCTGGAAGAGGGAGCCCTCGAACCCTCCCTCGTACTCCCGGGTCCGCTCCGGCCCCACGTCTTCGTTCCCCAGCTCCGAGAGGATGACGGCGGGATTCAGGTCGTCGCCGGAGGTGGAGGCCCAGGTCCGCTTGGACGCAAAGGGGCCCGGCGCGCGGCCGGACTCGCCGACGGCGAAGCGGAGCTTCATGGCCTCCCAGAAGGAGGGCCAGAATTCGTGGTCGCTGATGGTGTAGGCACCGGAGATCTTCGGATAGAAGGCCAGGCCGAAGTTCTCACCGAAGGTGCTGAAGCCGTCCCAGCGGGCGCCCAGGGTGATGAAGGCCCGGTCCTGCCAGCCGAACTGCTGCTGCAGGAAGAAGCCGCCGCTGGCCGTCCTGAGCCAACCTTCGAAGGCTTCGGTGATGACGCCGGATTGGAGGATCTTTTCGCCGGGGCCGGAGAATTGCTCCCCGAAGCCGTTGATGCCCCAACTGAACTGGTCGTAGTACTGGGCTCCCCAGGAGAAGTTGGAAGTCAGGGTGTTGCCCCAGGGGATGTCCGCCGACCAGGTACCGGCATAGTCGAAGGTGATGTTCCGGTCCAGGGCCAGGTCGTTCTCCCGTTCACCCTCCGGCCTGTAGAAGAACCCCCATGGCCGCTCCTCGGTGTAGTCGCTGGAGGAGTAGTCCAGCCCCAGGTTAAGCCGCTGGGAGAGGTTGGCCGAGGGCGTCCAGGTGATGTTGAGGCCGGTGATGAAGTGGTCGATCTGCTGGCGCAGGTCCATGTCCAGGATGGCCGAGTCGTCATGGCCCGGTGAGTAGTCCCGCTCCCAGCGCATGATGTTCAGCAGCATCCCCTCGGCGTTGTTCCCGTTGGGGACGAAGGTGATGTCCCGGCGGGTGAACATGTTGCTGGCCCGGATGGACACGTTCTCCAGGGGCTCGAAGCGGAAGTTCGCCCTGAAGCTCATGTTCTGGGCCGCCTGGGGATCCATGTTCCCGGTCTGGTCGCCGAAGGTGGCCGCCACGTACCAGGGCACGTCGGTGCCGCCCCGCACGGACAGCTCATAGTTCTGGATGTAGCCCAGCTTCACCCAGCTCCCGCTCTCCGGACATCCCGGGTCCAGGGTGCAGTCGTTCACGTGCACGCCCGTGGGGTCCTCCTCGGGGCCCACGTGGCCGATGCGGGTGAAGCCCTGGTTGATGGTGGCCGTCCACTGGGGCGCGCCACCGCCACCGCCCTTGGTGAAGACCTGGATCACGCCGCCGGCGGCTTCGGTGCCGTACAGCGTCGTGGCCGCGGCGCCCTTGATGACCTCGATGCGCTCGATGGAACCCGCGTCCAGGTCATCGAACATGGTGGTGGAGACGTTGGCCTCGTCGGGGTGCTGGTGCCCCCCGGTCTCCAGGCGCACGCCGTCCACGTAGATGAGGGGCCGGTTGGAGGAGGGACCGCCCAGGGTGTTCACGCCCCTGAGCATGATCTCCGCTCCGGAACCCGGAGCGCCGTCGCCCTGACGGATGGTGAGCCCCGCCGTGCGGCCCTGGAGCAACTCCGACGTGGAGGCGATGGGCATGGCCTCGAGGTCATCGGAGGTGATGACGCCGACGCTGTTTCCGATCTCCCTCCGCCGGGCGCTTCCCGCCGTCCCCGTGACCACTACCTCGTCGAGTGAGATGGCCTCGGTGGTGAGCTGGAAGTCCAGGATGGCGGTCTCGTCGACGCCCACCGTCACCGAGGCCGACGCCCGGGAAAAGCCCAGCCGGGTGACCTCGATGGTGTGGGTGCCCACGGGCGTGTTCAGGAGCAGATAGCGCCCCTGAGCGTTGGAAATCGTCCCGATCTGGGTTCCCTGGACGACGATCTGGGCTCCGGAAACGGGCCCCCCGGTGGTGGCGTTGGTCACCTGCCCGGAGATCCGACCCGTCTGGGCGGCCAGGGGCAGCGTGCAAAGGAAAAGGAGAAGGACGCTCGCCAGCACCCCAATCCCTTCTCGAACGTGAGAACGGGTGGTCATGGCATTGCTCCTGCTTTGGAATGGAAAACAGCCGCCGAGGCTTCGCCCGGTCCGAGGCAAGACCCGGATCCAGGCGGAGCCCAAGCGTCAACAGGGGTTCATCACCCGAACGCAGAATACGATCCGGGTGGGGAATTCGCAAATGGGGCTCAATCCCACCCATGGAGTTGCAGCCATGATGCATTTTTATGCATGCCCGCTGGGTCCGGGGCCTCTCCCGCCCTCTCCGGGCGGGACTGTACGGGATCGTGGGCGTTTCCTTATCTTGATCGTTGTCCTCCTGGAGGCCGATGGGCCTCCGATGAACCCCTGCGGGGGGGAACGAACGCGGCTTCAACCCTCGGTTACCATGAACGTTATTCGCCTCACCCTCCTCTTCGCGGTTGTCGTCTTTGCCTCAGGCTGCTACCGCTACGCCCCCGTCGAGCAGGGGACGGTACCACCGGGTGAGAAGGTCCGGGCCCGGCTCACTTCGTCGGGGATGGAAGAGGCTCGGCGGTACTTCGGATCGAGAGTCACCCAGGTGGAGGGGCCCCTGGTACGATGGGACGGGAACGGCCTGGCGGTCCTTACCGAGATCCATCTTCAGGTGGAAGGATTCCCCGCAACCCTGGCAGCCGATACCGTCCGGTTCCTTCCCGGGCACTACTCTCTCGTGGAAGGCAGGGAATTGAATGGCCGACGGACCGCCTTCCTCGCCGGCGGAATCGTGGCGGGGATGGCGGGCGCCCTCAGCATGGCCAACCTCATCGATCCCGGTGGGGAGGAAGGCGAAGGCAAGGATCCTCCGGACGATCCGGACGCCCTGCTCCTCTTCAGCATTCCCTTCACGATCTTCCGGTAGGGAGGAGGGTCACCGGATGGCGAAGAAGACCAGGAGCAGGAAGGCCCCGGCGTAGACGAGCTGTGTCTTGATGCTTCGTTCCTGGTCGGTGGCGTATCCCCGCCGGGTCCATGCCACGATGGCGCCGCAGAGGTTGGAGCCGAACTCGCCGGGGAGGTCCGGACCCCGGTAGACCTCGACGCCTGCCAGCTCCTCGGGCCGCAGGAAGGAATCGACGTCCCGGATCGTGCCGGCCCGGGTTCCGTCCACCCAGAGGTCCGGAGTGCAACCTCCCCGAAACTCGATCACGTTGCCGTAGGTGTTCGTGGGGACCAGCCGGACCCCTGGAAGGGTGCGGAGGAGATCGGTGAAGCGGTAGGGGTTCCTTCTCTCGATGTCCTCCCGGGTGATGAAGGTCCCCCGCTGGTTGGACCGTCGTCGCTCGAATCCCGCCAGGGGACCGATGGGCGCTCGCCGGGCCACCACCACGATAGGTTCCAGGGGTACCGGATCGGCCGAGAGGGGGAGGGTCAGCTCCAGCTCCGAGACCGGGAGGACCCTCAGGGTGTCCCGGAGGGTGATGAAGCCCACCAGGCTCGCACGGATCCGGTAGCGGCCCGGGGGAACCGTTTCGAAGGAAAACGTGCCGTCGGAGCCCGTGACCCGGGTCCTCCCGTCGGGAAGGACGGAGGGACCCTCCGAGAGGGTGACCTCGGCTCCCTCCAGGGGCTCACCGGTTTCGTGCTGGACGACCCGTCCCCGGACGGCCGAGGTCAGCTCCCGGACCTGGGCGCCGAGGGCGTGTGGACCGCCGCCGGGGCCCAGGAGCGGAGCCAGGGCCAGAAGGAGGCCCGGAGCGATTGCCTTTGTGCCGATCATGCCAGAGGGATACGCCGTTCCCGGTGAAAGGTGTCTCCGGCCGGGCCCTCCGGCCCCGGCGCCTCCTTCAACGCGCTCCCTCGAGTCCCGTCAACGATGCTCCTCCAGCGCCCTCCTGGCCGCCTCCACCCGCTCCCGCATGGCCTTCGTGGGCGGATAGAGGGATCCCTGACGGATGCCGCCGGCGTTCAGGGAGCGGTAGACGTCCGCCACGATCCCCCGGTGCTCCATGAGGATCCGCAGGCTCTCCGGCAGCTCCTCCCCCCGCCGGGAGCGCCGGGCTCCCAGAACGCCGTCGAAGGCCTCCTGAAGCTCCTGGAGGCCGGTGAGGAAGGCCTCCCGCTCCTCGTACCGGGCCTGGGTGAGGGGCATCTCCGGGTCGCCCCGGACGGCCAGGGTGGTGGAGACGGTGGTTCCCCGGGCCTCCAGGGTCAGGGTGTAGATGCCCGGCGAGACGAAGGGACCCCGGGAGCCCACGCTCCGGGCAAGCTCATCGTGCTCGAAGGGCTGCCAGGTCTCCGGCCCCATGTCCGGTCGTACCGGGTGCCGGAGGTCCCAGTTCACCCGGTGCATCCCCTCCCCGGAGGGAACCCGGTATTCCCGGATGACCGCACCGTTCGCCCGGCTGACGGTGAGCCGCGCGTCTCCGGACCCGGGGCCCAGCCGGTAGGTGATGACGGCCCCGTCCACGGGGTTCTCCCCGGCGAACTCGGCCTGGGCCCGGTACGAGGTGTCCTTCCAGTAGGTGAAGATGGTGGCCTCCCCGGGCTGGAAGATGTGGGCCGAAGCAGCGGCCGTCCCGGCGGTGAACCCCGCCAGGGGCCGGGTGTCGTCCACGATCCAGATGGAGCGGCCGTGGGTTCCCAGGACCAGGTCCTTTTCCCGGGGATGGATGACGATGTCGTCGTAGTGGGTGGTGGGAAGCCCCGGCCACCTGGCCCAGGTTGCGCCGGCGTCGGTGCTGGCGAACACGGCGTGCTCGGTCCCGATGATGAGGACGTTCGTGTTGTCCGGGTGCTCGATGACGTCGTTCACCACCCCGGCCTCCGGGGGGAGATTCCCCATGAGGGGCTCCCAGGAGGCTCCGAAGTCCGTGGTCCTGAAGAGGTAGGGTGCGAAGTCCCCGTCCCTGTGGCCGTCGAAGGCGGCGTAGGCCGCACCCTGCCCCGCCGCCGAGGGGGTGATGCGGCTCACGTAGGTTCCGGGGCGGATCACCGGGACGTTTCCGCTGACCTCCGTCCATGTTGCGCCCCCGTCCCGGCTCGCCTGGAGGTTCCCGTCGTCCATCCCCACCCAGAGGACGGCGGGGTTCAGGGGAGACTCGCCCAGGGTCACGGCCTCTCCGTAGCTCCCCGTTCCATCGTGACGGGAGTTCCGGATCTCGTCGCCGGGGTCGTCCATGAGGACCAGGGTGTCCCTTTCCACCTGCTTGGAGAGGTCCTCGGTGCGCTCCCAACTCTCCCCCCGGTCGTGGGAGATGAAGAGGCGGTTGCCCCCGGCATACAGGGTGGCCGGATCGTGCCGGGAGATGATGATGGGGCTGGTCCAGTCGAAGCGGTACTCCTCCTCTCCGGCGGGGGGCACGGGGCTGATGTCCAGCATGTCCCCGGTGACTGCGTCCAGGCGAAAGTAGTTCCCCCCGTTGGAGGTACCGTAGTTGTAGCGGGGATTGGTGGGATCGGGCTGCCAGTACATTCCGTCACCGTAGCCCACCTGCTTCCAGTCGTCGTTCACGATCCCGGTCCAGCGCCGGGTCCGGCTGGGTCCGGCGAAGGAGTGGTTGTCCTGCAGGCCTCCGAAGACCCAGTAGGGATCCCGTCCGTCCACCCCGATGGCGTAGAACTGGGCGATGGGGAAGTTGTTCACCTTCCGGAAGGTCACGCCCTGGTCGTAGCTCTCGTGGAGGCCGGCGTCGCCCCCCAGGTAGAGGTGGTTCGGGTCGTTGGGGTCGATCCAGAGGGCGTGGTGGTCGGCGTGGACGCCCACGTCGTAGGTGGGCCGCTCGGCGATCACTTCCCAGCTCCGTCCCCCGTCCATGCTCTTGTGGGCGGTGGTCGCCAGGGCGTAGACGACGTCCGGGTCGCCCGGGTCGATGAAGATCTCCGAGTAGTACATGGGCCGGATGTTCAGGTCGCTCACCTTCTCCCAGCTCACGCCTCCGTCCCGGGTTCGGTAGGTGCCCTCCTCCTCGGAGTCTGCCGCCTCGATGATGGCGTTCAGGATCCGGGGGTTGGAATGGGAGATGGCCAGCCCGATGCGCCCCATCTCGCTGGTGGGGAGCCCGCCCGAGAGGCGGCGCCAGTTCTCTCCTCCGTCCATGGTGACCCAGATCCCGCTCCCGGGCCCGCCCCCGTTGAACCCCCAGGTCCGCCGGAGGCGCTGGTAGGTGGCAGCGTAGAGGATGTCCGGGTTGGAGGGATCCATGACCAGATCCACGGCTCCGGTGTATTCGTCCACGAAGAGGACCCGTTCCCAGCTTTCTCCCCCGTCCAGGGTCCGGAAGACTCCCCGGGTCTCGCTAGGGGCCCAGAGGTTGCCCAGGGCCGCCACCCAGGCCACGTCCGGGTCCGCGGGATGGACCTCCACCTTCCCGATGTGCCGGGTCTCCTCCAGCCCCAGGTGCCGCCAGCTCTCCCCCCCGTCATCGGAGCGGTAGACGCCGTTGCCCCAGGAGGAGCTCTGCCGGTTGTTCTGCTCCCCGGTGCCGGCGTAGACGATGTCGGGATTCGAGGGGGCCAGGGCCACGTCGCCGAAGGTGCTCACGGCCATCGTGTCGAAGACGGCGGTCCAGGTGATGCCCCGGTTCACCGTCTTCCAGAGTCCCCCCGAGGCCGTGGCCACATACACCACGGAGGGATCCGACGGGACGGCCTCCACGTCGTGGACCCGGCCTCCGGTGACGGCGGGGCCGATGACCCGGCCCTGGAGGGCCGAAAGGTCCCGGGAGGTGACGGATGCCGTGCCCTGAGCCCGGGCCGAGGCGGATGGGAGCGTGAGAAATGCGGCGAAGATCAGAAGGGCGAGGGATCGCCGAGCATCGTGGGGAAGCATGGAACCGGCCTCCGGATGAAAGTGGGATGGACCTACCGATTCCTATGGTACGGCGCGGAGATCGGTGGCGGCAAGGAAGGGTGGCTGCCTGCCTGCCTACCCATCGGTGTCGCGTCAGCTCGCATCCTCTCCCGCCAGGGTCTGGCGCACGACGGCCAGCACCTCCTCGTCCATGTCGTCGGCCCCGAGCATCCACTGGAGGTAGTCCGGCGCATCGGCGGCCACCCGGGCCAGGGGCGCTCCCCGGTGTTTGCCCCGGCGGAAGACCAGCCCTTCCTCGGTGCGGTCGAACCAGCGATCCAGCTCCGTCCGAAAGGGGCTCACCTCGTCGCAGTAGGCGTGCAGGCCGTCCAGGTCCTTCGGCACGTGGGGGTAGCGCTCCACCTGCGCGGCCAGGACGGCGGCGGTGGTCCGGATGTCCCCCAGGGCCGTGTGGGCCTCGCCGTGCTCCCTCCCCAGATAGAAGCGGGCCGCTGCGGAGAGATCGCGGGGCTCCTCCCGGTGGAAGATGGTCTGGGCGTCGATGAGGCGGCGGCCATCGATGGAAAAGGGCACCCCGGCCCGCTTGAACTCGGCCAGGAGGAGGGGAAGGTCGTAACGCCTCAGGTTGAAGCCTCCCAGGTCGCAGGGATCCAGGAGCTCGGCCAGACTCCTGGCCCGGGAGATGAAGGGGGGCTCCCCGGCCACGTCCTCGTCGGTGATCCCGTGAACGGCCGTGGCCTCCGGGGGGATGGACATCTCCGGGTTGAAGCGCCGGACCTTTTCCATGACGTCCCCCTGGGGGGAGACGCGGATGACGGCGAGCTCCACGATGCGGTCCGACATCGTGCTGAGACCGGTGGTCTCGAGGTCCAGGAAGGCCAGGGGCCGGTCCAGGGTGAAGGGGAGCTTCATCTCTCGTCCTCCGTTGTCGCCTCTCTCCCGGGAGAGCCGGGGGGTGGGCAGGGGGCCGGGTCTCTCATCGATACCCCGGTGCCGGGCTGGAGGTTATCCGGTGTTCCGGGCCGGGAGGGTCGCAGGAGAGGGGGTATGGCGATGAGGGCCCAGGCCGCCTCCAGAATCACGAATCCGATACGCTGATCCACAACCGCGACCCAGAGTAGAAGACCGGCTCCGACCAGATTCATGAGGTTGTAGGAACGGTCCCGGGGGCCGAGCCATCTCCTGCTGTTTGCCAGGTAGGCGCCGAGAATGAGGGCGGCGCCGGCGAGAGAAATGAGTTGATGAAGCATGGTTCGGACGCCATGGTAGAGGGAGTCGTCCGGCCTGCGGGCCGGACCGTGCGGGTATCGGATCGTAAAGTCGTACGACGGCCGGAAATTCCCAAGGGGCTCGATTCCCTCTCCGGGCCGGAGCACACTTCTTCGAGGGCGGAGCGGCCATGTCCCAGTCCATGCAGGCGGTGGTGATCACGGAGTTCGGCGAGCCCGACGTCCTGAAGCTGAAGGAGGTGCCCCGGCCGGAGCCCGGCCCCCGGGAGATCCTCGTGCGGGTGCGCGCGTCGGGGATCAACCGGGCAGACCTGATCCAGAGGGTGGGGCGCTATCCGGCCCCTCCGGGATGCTCCCAGGACATCCCGGGACTGGAATATGCCGGGGTCGTGGAAGACGTGGGCCCCGACGTCACGCTCTGGAAGGAGGGGGACCGGGTCATGGGGATCACCGGGGGCGGCGGCTACGCCCGGTACGTCACGGCCCACGAACGAACGGCGGTGCGGATCCCCGCCGGGTTGGAAACCGTCGAGGCGGGCGCTATTCCCGAGGTCTTCATGACGGCCTTCGACGCCCTGTTCCGTCAGATGAACCTGCAGGAGGGGGAGACCCTCCTCATCCACGCCGTGGGGAGCGGGGTGGGGACGGCGGCGGTCCAGCTTGCCCAGGCCGCCGGGGTGCGTTCCATCGGGACGTCCAGGACCCGGGAGAAGATCGAGGAGGCCCTGGAGCTGGGGCTGGATGTGGGAGTGCTGGGGGTGGAGGAGTGGCCGGACCGGGTCCTGGAGGCCAGCGGAAAACGGGGAGTGGACCTGATCCTGGACCTGGTGGGTGGCACCTACCTGGAAGGAAATGTGCGGGTCATGGCCCAGGGCGCACGCCAGATCGTGGTGGGGGTTCCCTCCGGCTCCGTGGCTCCCTTGGACCTGCGGACCCTCATGGCCAAGCGAGCCCTGGTGAAGGGCACCGTCCTTCGGGCCCGGCCCCTGGAGGAGAAGATCGCCCTGGCCCGGGAATTCGAGCAGCGCGTCTGCTCCCTCTTTGCGGCGCGGACCGTACGGCCCGTGGTTCACGCCACCTATCCCCCCGGGGAGGCTGCCGAGGCCCACCGGGCCATGGCCGACAACCGGAACTTCGGCAAGTTGCTTCTGGAGTGGGAGTAGCGCCGGGATCAGGCAACCCATGGCCTGGTGCAGGGTATGCGTCAACTGCGATCACGAATACGAATCTTCGCGATGAACCTCGGATTTGGAGAGAACAAAATGAGCACTTCCGTTGCCGCCTCCATGAACGACCTTCTGGCCGACACCACCCTCTTCTACCAGAAGCTCCGCCACTATCACTGGAACGTGCAGGGACACAAGTTCTTCGAGTTGCACGTGAAGTTCGAGGAGATCTACAATCGGTGGGTCGTCTTCATCGACGAGATTGCCGAACGCATCGTCGCCCTGGACACCGTTCCCCTCCACACCCTCCAGGACATGCTGAAGCATGCCTCCCTCGAGGAGGACGAGGAAATCCCCGACGGTCAGGAGATGGTGAACCGGATCATCGCCGATCTCCTGGCCCTCCGGGCCACCGTCGATGGCATCATCGGCGATGCGGAGGAGTCGGGAGACCGGACCACGGCGAACATCCTGGACGCGGTGAGGGACGGCCTGGAGGCCGACCTCTGGATGCTGAAGGCCTGGTTGAAGCAGGCCTGAGTCCGGACGCGAGTCCCGGAACCGGGGGCCGCATCTCTTTGGGGGGTGCGGCCCTTCAATGTTTTCCCCGAAAATGTCGGATGATGCGGCTTCGGCGGGGCGCCCGCGGCCTACTCGCCTCCCACCCCCAAGGCCTCCTCCACGATCCTCCGTTGCTCCTTCTGGTGGTCTTCCGCCTTGCCTTCGGCGGGGCTGGCCCGTTCGGGGCGGGCCACGTGCTTCATCCTGATCTTTCGGGGGACGACGGCCCGTAGCCGGGGGCCGATGTAGAAGAGGGCTCCCTGGTTCTTGGGCTCCTCCTGGACCCAGACCACCTCGTCCAGCTTCGGGAAGGAAGTGACGAGCTCGGCCAGGGCGTCGCCGGGGAAGGGGTAGATCTCCTCCACCCGGGCCGTGGCCACCTGGCTCTGTCCCTCCCGGGCGTCGTGCCCTTCCAGGTCGTAGTAGATCTTGCCGCTGCAGAGAACCAACCGGGTGATGGCCCCCGGGTCCCGGTCTTTGGCGGGCGCATCCAGAACCGGCCTGAATCCGCTGCCCTCGGCCAGCTCCGTGAGGCTGGAGGTTGCCCTGGGGTGCCTCAGGAGGCTCTTGGGGGTCATGACGACGAGGGGCCTGGCGTCGGGGTGCAGCGCCTGGCGGCGGAGGAGATGGAAGTACTGGGCCGGGGTGGTCGGGTAGGCCACCCGCATGTTGCCTTCGGCCGAGAGCTGGAGAAAGCGCTCCAGCCGGGCCGAGGTGTGTTCCGGCCCCTGGCCCTCGTGGCCGTGGGGCAGTAGGAGGGTGAGGCGGGTGAGCTGGCCCCACTTGGCCTGACCCGAGGCGATGAACTGATCGATGATGACCTGGGCCACATTCACGAAGTCCCCGAACTGGGCCTCCCAGAGAACCAGGCCCGGGTCCATCCCCACGTCGTAGCCGTACTCGAAGCCCAGCACCGCCGTTTCGGTGAGGGGAGAGTTGTACACCTCGAAGCGGGCCGATCCGATGTGGGCCAGGGGGATGTGCTCGGCCCCCGTCTCATGGTCGTGGAGTACGAGGTGCCGCTGGCTGAAGGTGCCCCGCTCCGAGTCCTGGCCACTGAGACGGATGGGGATTCCCTCCTCCAGGAGGGAGGCGAGGGCCAGCGTCTCGCCCTGGGCCCATTCCAGTGAAGAGTCGGGCCCGAACTCCCGGGATCGGCGGTCCAGTTGGCGCTCGAGCTTCGGATGAACGTTGAAGCCCGAAGGGGAGGCCAGGGCCTCCTTGTTGAGGCGAACGAGCCGGTCCACTTCAATGGAGGTATTCGGCTCTCCCGGCGCGTCCCCACTCCCCTCTTCCCCCCCTTCGGCCTCCCCTTTCACCGCTTCCCGAATACGATCCTGGGCGGCCCGCAGGGTCTCGGCCACTTCGTCCTGAATGGCCTTGGCCTCGTCCGGGGTGACGACCCCTTCGGCCTCGAGCTCTTCGGCCCAGAGGGCCCTGGCGGTCAGATGGCTGTCGATGGTCTGGTACTGGGTGGGCTGGGTGTAGGCCGGCTCGTCCCCCTCGTTGTGTCCGTGCCTCCGGTACCCGATGAGATCGATGAGCACGTCGTCATGGAATCGGGCGCGGTAGGCCATGGCCAGCCGCACGGCGGCCAGGCATGCTTCGGGGTCATCGGCGTTCACGTGCATGACGGGGATGTCGTAGCCCTTGGCCAGGTCGCTGGAGTAACGGGTGGAGCGACCCTCGGCGGGCTCGGTAGTGAACCCGACCTGGTTGTTGGCGATGATGTGCAGGGTGCCGCCGGTGGCGTAACCCTCGAGCCGGGCCAGGTTCAGCGTCTCGGCCACGATCCCCTCGGCTGCGAAGGCCGCGTCGCCGTGAATGAGAACGGGGACCACGGCGTCCAGCTCCTGCGGACGCTCCTTCTCCGGACCGCCGAACTGCCGGGCCCGGGTCATTCCCTCCACCACCGGACTCACGAACTCCAGGTGGGAGGGGTTGGGCGCCAGGGAGACTCTGGCCTCGCCCCCCTCGGGGAGGGTGAACATGCTCTCGGCACCGTGGTGGTATTTCACGTCGCCGGTGCCCTGCCGCGGGATGCTCAGCGCCGTTTTCCGGACGGGCTTGCCCTCGAACCCTCCCAGGATCTCCTCGTAGCTGACGCCCACCATGTGGGCCAGGACGTTGAGCCGCCCCCGGTGGGCCATGCCGATGAGCACCTCCCGGCCCCCGGCCTTCACCGTCTGCCGCACCGCCTCGTCCAGCATGGGGACCATCATGTCGGTGCCCTCGATGGAGAACCGCTTCTGACCCAGGTAGGCCCGGTGCAGGAAATGCTCCAGGCCCTCCACCTGCGAGAGGCGTTTGAGAAGGACAATCTTCTCCTCCGCCTCCAGGGGTTGGGTGTGGACGCCCGATTCTACCTGTTCCCAGAGCCACCTCACCTTGACGGGGTCCTCCAGGTGCTCGAATTCGTACCCGATGGATCCGCAGTAGGCCGTTTCCAGACGCCGAAGGACGTTGGCCAGGGGCTCGTCGCCCCAGCGGGGCTCGATGATGGAGGCAGGGATCTCGGCCAGCTCCTCCATGGTCGTGCCGAAGAAGGAAGGATCCAGTTGCGGGTGTCCGGGAGGCTCACTACCCAGTGGGTCCAGCAGGGCCCTCTGATGCCCGTGCTCCCGGAAGGCGTAGACCAGGGAGGAGGCCCGGGCCACCACGGGGAGGAGCCGGTGGAGATCGGCCTCGCCGGGCCTTTCTTCCGTTGGAACTCCGGCCCGTGTCTGGCTCACCTTCCCCATGTCTCCCAACCCGACCTCTGCCGGGGACGGCGCCGGCTCGGAG
Source organism: uncultured Gemmatimonadaceae bacterium (assembly GCA_964464555.1). Taxonomy (GTDB): domain Bacteria; phylum Gemmatimonadota; class Gemmatimonadetes; order Longimicrobiales; family Gaopeijiaceae; genus CAYXGM01. Next base: position 49,720 of record CAYXGM010000016.1, read on the forward strand.
TAGCCCGGCTGGGCCCCGTTGCTCAACGCGTCCGGTATCAGGAGGCCGGCCCGAGCCGCTGCATCGGGCCCCTGGCTGAAGAACCTCCGCCACGCTTCGGGCACGGCGTCCGGGTTGCGGGAGAACTCCTCGTAGAGAAGCTGGACGTATGCGGCGTTCTGGTGATCGAACGGAGGCTCGCTCATGGCTTCAGTCGTGATGCCCCTGGGGCCCGGTCGCGGAGGGACCGGAACTTCGATGTGTGCATCGGGAAGCGAAACTCTAAAGCTATGGAATTTCCACGCCGATGGCAGGTCCGAACTCCGGTGGGCGGAGTTCTCCGATACGTTTTCCGTCTGGGTTCACCCTGAATGGGCGCGTCGGTTCCCCTGGGTGGACCGGGGGATCACGGGGAGGGGCGCCCCGCCCGGCTCAGCCTTCGGACAGGAAGGCCCGGACCTGATCCAGCGACGCCTCCGGAAGCTCCTCGTGGGGCATGTGCCCGCATCCCTCCAGGATCTCCAGGCGGGCGTCGGGGAGGATCCCCTCCAGTCGTCTTCCCAGGGCCGGGGGGACGATCCGGTCGTTGGCGCCCCAGAGAAGGAGGGTCGGCACGGAGAGCCTCCCCAGCTTCTCCTCCGTCTCTCCCCTCTCCGGTGCCTTCGGCAGGGCCCTGGCCGTTCGGGAGAGGGCCCGGCGCCCTTGCCCCGAGAGGAGAGGCTCGGCGTAGGCTTCGACCTGGGATCTTCGGATCCGCCCTGGCTGATCGTAGGCGAGCTTCAAAGCCTGGCGGACGATGAAGCGGGCCGGGAGGAGCCGGAGTAGAAGAGGTCCCAGGAGGGGGCGAGCGGCCATTCGGATGAAGGGGGAGAGAGGTTGGGGAAGCGCTGCTCCGGCGACCAGGACCAACCGGGTCAGGCGGCCGGGAGCCTGGGCCTGAAGCCGGAGGGCGGCGAGGGCGGCGATGCCCCCGCCCAGGGAGTGCCCCACCAGAACGAGGTTTCGGAGGTCCTGCTGGAGGATGAAGCGGTGGACGAGAAGGGCCTGCTGAAAGGGCGAGTAGTCCCCGTCACGGGGCTTGGGCGCACTGCCGAACCCCATGAGCTCCACGAGGAACACCCGGTGATCCCGGGCCAGCTCCGGGGCCCAGCGGTTCCAGGTGTAGCCGTTGGTGCCGAACCCGTGGAGGAGGAGGAGGGGAGGCCCTTCATCCCCCATTACCTCCCAGTGAAGGGGGAGCTCGACGGAGGTGGCCAGTCTCTTCTCCTGCTCCTACGTGAGGTCTTTCAGGACTCGATCCACGTAGCGATCCACGTTCGCCAGGACCTTGACCAGGTCCTTCCGTTCCTGGGCGCCGGCAATGTCCATGGCAAACTGGAGGAGCACGTTGCGGACACTGTCCCGGGAGGCGTCGGAGGGACTCTTCGTCTTGCCGGTGGATGCCCTTCGGGCCCCCTTGCCCCTGCTCCCGGCGGTGCGTCGTCCGGCTTTGGCCCGGGGACGGCTGGCCAGGGCTGCCCGACGTTTCACCTGAAGGGGATACCGGGCATTGAACTGGCGTTTGTCGAGCTCACCGATGGAGGCGCTGACCTCCTTGGCCTTTTCGAAAAGCTCCTCCAGCCCCATCCCGGGGCTCTTCTTCAGGGTGTCCTCAACGAACTGCATTACCTTCGGATCGACTTCTGCCACGCTACCTTCCCTTTCATCTGTGTGTGAATCGGATCGGGAGCCGAATGGGTTCTTGGATCGGGAGCCGAATGGGTCTATGGAAAGTCAGTAGTGTCCGGTCATGAGTCGAAGAGTTGCCGGCTTATTGAAGAGACGCATCCAATAAGATGTTCGACATTCGGAATGTCAATATGCTCGCATGTTCATATTCCGGTACAGGAAGACAGTATCGCTCCGAAGTCAAACCCCGAAGTAGTGATATTCCGATTCCGAAACTCAGGCCGAGACGGAAAGGTTCCGGTTGAAGGCCTTCTCGAAGAGGTTCTTCTTTCGGGCGAAGGCCCAGCGCTCCAGGAGGAAGTCGCCCTCACCCTCCAGGCGAAGGATGATCTCGTCGCCATCTTCGGCCGCTTCCACGCCCCGGACGTGTTGAAGGTGGGTCCGGTCCAGGGCGTCGGCGACGCGGAGGATAGCGCCCAGGTAGGTCGTTCTCCTCCGGTCCTTCTCCCCCAGGCTCATGAAGTCACGGTGCTTCTCTTTCGGGAGGCTCTTCCGGTGATATCGGGCGATATTCGCCACCATGTTCATCTCGTTGGGAGAGAGTCCGGGAAGCTCGGATCTCGACAGAAGATAGAGCGAATGTTTGTGGTGGCTCTTCCTGGAGATGAACCCGCCGATGTCGTGGAGGATCGCCGCCGCCAAAAGCAAGCGCCGGTCGCTGGCGCCCAGCCCGTGGACATCCTGGAGCTGATCGAAAAGGGAGAGGGCCAGGCGGGCGACCTGGAGGCCGTGGGACTCGTCGAACATGAACCGGCGCCCCAGGGAGATGGCCGCCTTGGTGAGCATCTGTTCCTGCCGGACCTGGTAACTCACGTGGGATATGAGGTCGTCTACCAGGTCCAGGAGAATGCCCTCCTTGACCCCGATGCCGGGCACGAGGACTTCATCCGCCTCCGCCAGGGTGGCGAGGTGGTGATAGACGGTGGCGGCCGGGAGAATCACGTCGGCCCGGTCCTCCCTCAGCTTCAGCTTGGTGATTCGCTCTCGGTAGGAGAGACGCGAGAGCAGCTCGATACCCGACGCCAGGTCCTTCACGGGGAGGCTGGCCACGCCGTTCTCATCGGGCCCGGCTCCGGCCAGCTTGGCCAGGGCTTCGATGTTCCCGCCGGTGGCGACGAAACCGGCGGGGGCCCAGTACTGTGCCGGCGAGGGGATGCGAAGCTGGGAGACGTAGTCCCTGAGGAGGGCTCCGAACCCCCCGGGGTCGTCATGGATTCCCGAGAGCTCTTCCAGGAGCCGCACGGAACCCATGGTGTGGGATTCGGTCCAGAGCATCCCCATGTCGTCCACCAGGGACACCTCGACGCTTCCGCCCCCCAGATCGGTGAGGATCCACTGCCCCCCGGTGAGGTCCAGGCGACTCCCCACGGCGAGGTGAACCAGACGGGCCTCCTCGGATCCGGAGATCATCTCGAGGTGGATGCTGGCGCTGTCCAGGATTCTCCCTACCAGCTCCAGACCGTTCTTGGACTCCCGCACGGCGCTGGTGGCCACGGCTCGGAACGCCGCCAGCTCGAAGTCATTGAGCGTTTCCCGGAAGGAGACGAAGGCCTCCACGGCCTGGTCCATGGCCTCCCCGGCCAGACGTCCGGTGAGAAAGACCTGATGCCCGAGACGGACGGGGACTCGCCGGGAAAAGAGGGGGGTGAAGGTGACGGGGTCGCTGAACTCGGCGATGAGAAAGCGAATGGCATTGGATCCCGCGTCCACACAGCCCACACGGACGGGGAACTGCAGGTCGTTTGCGTTCGAAAAGGGGCCGTCGCCGTTGCTCCTCTTTCCGGCCACGGGCATCACCCTCCGCCGAGGCGGATGGACAGGGTTCCCGTGAAGGCGTTCAGGTCGCTGCCAACGACAGTGGGCAGGTCCTGGAGCCCGACGACCTGCCGGTACCCGACCGCCAGTCCCAGGTGGAGATTGTGGGGAAGGGTCCGGGACAGGCCCAGGGTGGGCTCGGCTACGAAGAAGTTGTCGGACCCCAGCTCCAAACCCACGAGTCGGTCCTGAAGACTGGCGTTCCCCGCACCCAGGAGGAGACCGATCTCACCATGGAACTCAGGTGTGAGGGAGGACCGGAGGGTGGCCAGGAGGCCCCCGTAACCCATCCCCAGATCGAAGCCCGTGCCCGCTTCGGAACCGGGGAGCTCCACCATTTCGGTGAGGGCGTAGCCCACCCCTCCGATGGAAATCCGGTCATTCAAGACGAGGCCCACCCACCCCCCGAGATGGAGTCGTGCCGACCCGGCCAGGCTGCCTGCCTTCACCAGGACCGCGGCGGCGGCTCCTGCCCGGCCATCGTCCGAAGAGGGGGGGGCTGCCTGGGCCGGGAGGAGCCCGGGCAGGGCAGTGGTCAGCAGGAGAACGAGAATCGCAGCGCGCATTTTGCTACCGGCGCTGGAAGTACCGCTCGGAGCTTCGGGCCGGGGTACGGCACTCGGGCCATGTGGCGGGCTCTCCCGTCCGGCGGCTGATGCCCAGGACCCTCTTGTCCCGGGGGAGCATGTCCGGCTCCTCCGACGCCAGATAGGTGAGGACGGCGGTGAGGGTCGCGTTGTTCTTCACGTCGTCCATGACCAGCTTGTCGAAGGTGTCCTTTTCCGTGTGCCAGGTGTAGGGGCCGTAGGCCCATGAGAGGGAGCTGAGGCTGAAGGCCGGAACCCCGGCGCACACGAAGCTGGCATAGTCCGATCCGCCCCCTCCGGGGCTTCCCGGTATGTTCAGATCGATGTGACGGCTGATGTCGGTGGGAATCCGGGACATCCAGTCGCCGAAGTACGATCCCACCTCGGTGAATCCCTGCATGGAGATCCTCACCACCCGTCCGGTTCCGTTGTCCTGGTTGAAGACGGCCTGGATGTTCTCGACGATCTCCGGGTGGTCGGCCACGAAGGCCCGGGATCCGTTGAGCCCCTGCTCCTCGCTGTTCCAGAGACCGACGATGATGGTCCGCTTCGGACTTGGGTAGACCTCCTTAAGGATGCGGACGGCCTCCATCATGTTGATGGTTCCGCTGTTGTTGTCCGTGGCCCCGGAGCCGCCGTCCCAGGAATCGAAATGGGCAGAGAGGACGATGTATTCCTCGGGCTTCTCCGACCCCCGGATCTCTCCGATGACGTTGTAGGCCGGGGCGGGACCCAGGTCTCTGGACTCGGCTTCGACCCGCAACACCGGACCCTGGCCGTTCTCCGCAAGGCGGTAGACCAGACCGTAGTCCTCGCAGCTCAGGCTGAAGTTGGGGATGAGCTCGGTGCCGGCACTGAACACACGGCGGACCCCCCAACCCCCGGACCAACTGGAGGAGAGGATGGCCACGGCGCCGGACTCCTCGATGCGGGAGCGGAGGTCGCGCTCGCTCAACTCCAGGCCCTGGAGCATCTCCCGCCATGCCGCCTGCCGTTCCCGTCGGCTCTCCTGCATCTTCTCGAGGGACTCGGGCGTGGCGTACTCCTCCCAGTTCTCCGTGGGTCGGCAGGTCATCTCCGCCGGGTCCAGGAGAACGATCTTGCCTTCCACGTCAGTCAGAAAAGCGTCCAGCTCCACGGCCGAGGCCAGGTGGGGCGTGATGACGGCCGGGGCCGTGACGGGGCCGTCGGTCCCGGGGCTCCAGGCAAGCATCATGGCATTGAGGCTCCGGACCCGGGGCTCCAGAAGGTCCACATGGCTGATCCCCCGGTCCCAGGATCGCCAGGTGCCGTATTCTTCCTTACGACCCTCGATGCCCCACTCGGCGAACTTCTTGAAAACCCAGTCGGCGCCCCGGTCGTAGGCCGGACTGGCGGGAAGACGGGGGCCGATGGAGTCGGCCAGGGTCTGGGAGAGGGTGTATGCCTGAGAGTTCTCCATTCCCTCCACCCAGATGGCCTTGATGAGGGGGTCGTCTACCGGAAACTCGGTGGGGGGACGGTCCTGGGAAGCCTCCTGGGCGAGGGCCGGACCGGAAGCGGGAAGAAGCACCAGCAGCAGGATCGAGAAGATTCGATTGAGCATTCTGGATGACTCCGGAGTATGGAGAGGCCAGCATCGGGAAAGAAACAGAAAAAAAATAAGTCCCGTCGTGGATTTGTGCATGGGCCCGGGGTCGGATCCTCGCAGGGCCCGGACCCATCCGGACAAGATCGACATTGCAATCGCGCCGGGTTTGGGCTGATCTTATAATGATCAGGGTCACAAGAACCCTGGAGGGGGCCTTTCACGCCCCGGGGCATTCCCCCGGATCGGTGGCGAAGTAGAGCGGAAAGTCGAAGGTGCTTTGTTGAAGCGGACCCGCGGGTTCACCATACTTGAAGTCATCATCGTGCTCATCGTCGCCTCCGTTCTCATGGTGGTGGCCGGCTTGAGCTTCGGTCGGTATCAGGAGAGAACCTCGGCGAAGCGGGCCGCGGAGCTCTTCGGCCAGGATCTTACGGTGGCCAGGAACACCGCCTATCGTTCACGCCAGACAGTGGTGCTGGACTTCGCCGAGTCGTCTCTCAACTACGTGATCCGGGTCGCTGCCGGGGATACCCTCTTCAGCCGAAGCTTCGGAGAGGACCAGGATCTGGAGCTCACGGGGCTGGATCTGGAACTGTCCGGGGACTCGGTGGCCTTCAGCAGCAGGGGGGTGGCGGACCTGGGAGGAGCGACCCTGGGTCGGGCCGTGTTCACCCTGGGCAGCACGGCGTATTCGGTGACCTTCAACGCCATTGGAGCCTCCAGGGTCCAAGAGGAGACATGAGCAGGAGCAACAGTCGTTCCGCCTCGAAGGGATTCACCCTCATCGAGGTGGTGGGAGCCATGGTGGTCTTCTCCCTCGGGGTTCTCATGGTCATGAACCTCACGGGCGTGATGGCGGTGCAGATGAACACCGCCGCCCTCCGATCCCTGGTGGCCGTCACCGCTCAGAACCGGCTGGACAGCCTGCAGGTCGAGCCCTACGACTCCCTGGCGGTGGGCACGACTTCGGAAAACCTCAGCCTCATGGGACAGAGCTACACCCTCACCGACGTGGTGGTGCAATCCACGGCCATGATACGGGAGGTTCAGGTGACCCTGGAGCCGTCCAGCGGCTCCGGGCCGGAATTCACGGCTTCGGCCTTCGTCCTGCGCTCGTGGCAATGACGAGGCCCTGGGACCGGAGAGGGTTCACCCTGGTGGAGGCTCTGGTGGCCATGCTCCTCTCGAGCGTGGTGGTGATCCTCGTGGCCTCGGTCTTCCTGGTCCAGAACCGGTTCTACGCCGATACGGTGGCACGAACCGCCCTGCACGAGAACGTGAGAGGAGCCGGCACCTTCGTGACCTCCGAGCTCAAGTCCGTGGCCGCCGGGGGCATCGTGGAGGCCCGCTCCGATTCGGTAGTCTTCCGGTATCCGCTGGTGGTGGGAGGCGTCTGTGACGTTCAGTCCCCCCGGACCTATCTCCACTTTCCGCTGGAGGGAGAGGGGGTGGACGGCAACGAGGTGGACGGGTACGCCGTCCGGAACGGCTCGACGGGGGAATGGACCTATACTTCAGCGAGCTGGAGCAGCATCTACCAGTCCTCCGGCGGGAGTGCGGCCGGCCAGTGCGAGGCCCAGGGAGCGGACACCGTGGGCGCCAGGGCGGACTTCTACCGCCTGGACGGACTCTCGGCCACTCCCGCCGTCGCCCTGGGAGATCTGGTGATGCTCTACGGGGAACGGGTGTTCAAGGTAGCGGCTTCAACGCTGGACCCGTCGTCCTTCGCCGTGTATACCGGCTCGGCGGGAGAGACCCTCACGGAGCTGGCCACGGGCCTCTCCCCGGCGTCGGCTTTCCAGTACCTGAGGGAGGGGCAGACCAGCTACCAGGACCAGGTGACCGGAGCGGCGAACCTCGCGGGGATCGAGAGGATCCGGCTGTACCTGGAGGGGATCTCGCCACCCTCCGATCCGGCCCGGGACTCCCTGACCTTCGACCTGACCCTCACCGTCGCCATGAAGAATGTCGGCTGAGATGATCTGCTCGGACCCGGGCCAACGGTACGGGGCGGTCCCGAGGGCGAGAGGTGGAGCCTCGTCGGAGGGCGGCTTCGCCCTGGCGCTGGTGGTTCTCCTCCTCTTCGCCATCGCCGTGGCGGGCGCCGCTGGGTACCAGGCCGTCCGCACGGAGTTCTTCCAGTCCCAGCAGAGCAGCGAGACGGGGCTGGCCCTGGCGGTGGCTGAGGCGGGCCTCCAGTGGTACATCGGAGGCCAGCGGGGCCAGGTTGCGGACACCACGCAGTACGACCTCAACGGGGGCACGGCCGTCATCACCACGCGGAAGGTGGCCGAGCTCTCCGACGAGGAAGACCTCTACCTGGTGACCTCGGAGGGGACGTATACCGATCCCCGCTATCCCCAGGTTCCGGCTGTGCGGGTGGTGTCCCAATACACCATCTACAAGAAGATCCCCATGAACACCCTGGCTCCCCTCATCACCTCCTCGGCCCGGGTCAGGGTGCAGGACGACGGCTACGTGGACGGCCGGGACCTGGCCTCCGCCGGTCAGTGCCCGGGGGCCCCCACAGCCGACATCGCAGGGGTCGTGGCACGAGCGCAGGTGCAGGAAAGGTCCGGGGGGACCATCCATGGATCTCCCGAGGGGCTCACCATCAGTCCCTTCGAGACCCTCACGGACTCCGTGGGGCTGGCATGGGAGATCTACTCCGATCCGAACTTTCCCGTGGACTACGACGGAAGCTGGCCCAACTTCTGGTCCCTCCCCGCCGACTCCTTTCCCGTGATACGGTGGAACGGGAACTTCTCCCCCAACTGGTTCCGAAACGGCCGGGGGGTCCTCATCATCGACGGGGAGCTTCAGATCCCGAATTGGTCCTTCTGGACCTGGTACGGCATCGTCATCGCCGACGACATCCAGGACGTGGGGAGATGGGGTTACTTCTGGCTCTACGGGGCGCTGGTGGGGGGGCAGGGGAGCCAGATGGGGAACCTGGACATGCAGCGGGGGGACGTCCGCTATCATTCCTGCTACGTGGCCTGGGCCGGGGCGTCCCTGGCCCACATGGAGCCGGTGAGCAACAGTTGGTGGGAGGAGTCGGGCTGAGGGGGCCCGGGGGGAGGCGGCCCGCCCCGTCAGTTTCGCTGGGCCGAGATCTTCTCCACGGCCCGCACAGCCTCCCGGACCTGTTCCTCGTTGTTGAAGGGCCCGATGGAGAACCGGACCGTTCCCCGGGGGGTGGTTCCGTAGTGCTGGTGCATGAGGGGGGCGCAGTGGAGCCCCGTCCGGGTGAGGATGTTGAAGTCCACGTCCAGGAAGGTCCCGACGTCCGATGCGTCGAAGTTCTCCACCGACATGGACAGGGTAGCCACCCGGTTTTTCAGCTTCTGCGTCCCGTGGAGGGTCACGCCGCTGATGTTGGTTAGCCCGTCCTGGAGAATCCCCAGGAGCCGCATCTCCCGGGCGTGGATCTCCTCCAGCCCTTCCTCCTCCACCCACCGGACGCCTGCGTTCAGCCCTGCGATGCCCGCCAGATTCAGGGTGCCCGCCTCCAGGCGGTAGGGGTATTCCTCCAGGTGGTAGGGATGGGCGCTCCGCACGCCGGTGCCCCCCCAGAGGGTTCCACGGATCTCGGCGTCGTCGGCCACGCAGATCCCCCCGGTGCCCGGCGGTCCGAAAAGGCACTTGTGCCCGGTGAAGGAGAGGAAGGAGACGCCGCACCCGGCCATGTCCAGGGGGAGGACGCCGGCGGTCTGGGCCGCGTCCACGGCCAGGGGGACCCCTTCGGCCTTGCACACCCTGCCGATGGCCTCCAGGTCCTGAACCACCCCGCTCACGTTGGAGCCGTGGTTGATGATGACCAGCGTCGTGTTGCCCTGGATGGCGCTGCGAATCCCTTCCGGATCCACGTAGCCTTCGGGGTCGGGGGCCACGTAGGTGGCTTCGGCGCCTCCGTCCCTGACCTTGTGGTTCACCGGCCGGATGACCGAGTTGTGCTCGCACAGCGTCGTCACCACGTGATCTCCCGGCCCCACCGTCCCGTTGATGATGAGGTTCAGGCTCATGGTGGCGTTCATGGTGAAGACCAGGCGGTCCGGATCCTTCTCCACCCCCGCCGCCTCGAGGCTCGGGTTGAAGAAGGCCGACAGCAGGCGCCGTGTGTCGCTGATCATCTCCTCGGCCTTCAGGGCCAGGTCGCACCCGGTTCGCCCGGGGTTCACCCCGTTGGTCCGGTAGAAATCCCGAACCGTGTCGTGCATGACATCGGGTTTGGGGAAGCTGGTGGCCGCGTTGTCCAGGTAGATCAGGTCGTTCATTCCGGGTCCTTGCTCATGCCGCGGAAGCGGGGGATGCCCCTCGCGCCGCCGCGGCCTTGGCTTCAACTCGCGGAGGATCATTGATACCCTCCGCACCATCCACCCTGCCGGGCCCGCCGCCGGGCCCGCCGAAGGTATCGCCCGGGGAGACGTCTGGCGAACCGGGCCGACGAACGCCCGGGGGGTTCGGGCCTACTCGGTCTCCGGAAGTCCCCGGCCGCCGAGGACTCCGGCGAAGCCCATGAGGGAGAGGATGAGCAGCATCCCACCGGGACCCACCAGGGGCGCCAGGATCCCCAGGGCGCCGCCGAGGAGGAGGGCGACTCCGATGAGGGTGTTGCTCACCGCAACGTAGTCCGTCCTCCGGTCGCCGCTGGCCAGGTCCAGGATGTAGGTCTTGCGTCCGATGCGTACACCCGAGTGAGCCATGGAGAGGAGGAAGAAGCCCACGGGGGCCAGCCAGGCGAAGCGGGCTACGAGGCCCAGCAGGTTCAGGAAGAAGAAGAGGAGACCCAGGCCCGAGGCCACGGAAGCCGCCGCCATGAGGACCTTGCGGCTGGAGTGGTCCGAGAAACGACCCCAGACGGCTGCGCTCAGGGCCGAGGCCAGTCCCGAGCCCAGGACGAAGAGACCCAGGAGATTTCCGCTCCCGCTCTCCTCCCGGGCCATGACCACGTAGTAGGGCGCCGCGAGTCCCGTGGAGATGAGGAGGGCCCGGACCCACACGAAGCGCCGAAAGGGAGCGTCGGTTTTCAGGAGCCTGAGTCGCTCCAAGGCCTCGTTCAGGGCGTTGGCGCCGCCTCCCGTGGCCCCCGGTGACTCCCTGACCGTCGCGAACACGGCCGTGGAGAGGAGCCAGAGGAGAGCCCCGCCCAGGAGGATGACGGCCAGGATGCCGGGCTCCGGGTCGTCGGAGAGGAGGGTGGCCAGGAGAGCGCCGAGGCCCAGCGTGAGAACTCCCGCCATGGACGTGGTGAACCCCGAAAGACGTCCCCGCCGGGTCTTGGGAATGGTCTTGCCGGTGATATCCTTCGACGCCACCGAAACCAGGCCGCGGGCCAGGCTGAAGAGGACGAGAAGCCCCAGGATGGCCAGCCCGCCGGCCAGGCCACGGAGCGTAAAGGCCACCGCTCCCATCCCGGCCAGGGCGGCGGCCTGCAGGACGGCTCCCACCATCCAGACGTACTTGCGCTTCGGGCGGCTCCGAACAGCGCTGGCAATGACGAGCTGGGGCAGGAGAGACCCGGACTCACGCACCGGGACCAGGAACCCCGTGAGAGCCGCCGGGGCGCCCAGAGAGCTGAGGACCCAGGGAAGGACGGTTTTGGCGTTGCCCAGCTCGTCGGCAAGACTGTGGAGGGTCTGGCTGAGGCTGATCTTGAAAAAGTTGCCCGGCACGTCGGTGCAGGCCTCTTCGGGGATGTCCTTGCAGACCCTGGCGTCCTCTTCCTCCACGAGAAAGCTGTAGATGCGATCCGCGGCCGGACGGTGCTGGGAAAGCTCTCGCTTCATGGGTGGGTCGGGCTGGGATGAGGGTGGATGGTGAGGTCACACGGGGGTGCGCGTCATCCGGCCTCGTCGTCGTCCGCGGCCGGTCCGTAGGCTTCTCCCGGCAGGGAGAGGATCTCTCCGGCCTCGGACTCGGGGAGTCGCTCCACCTCCCGCAGGCGACGCTCCATGGCCCGGGTCCGGGTCTCGGCCTTGTCGATGGTGCGGCTCGCGGTCTTGAGCTGTCTCTTGAGCCGGTCCAGGACCTCGCCGAACTTCCCGAACTCCGTCTTCACCGCCGCCAGGACCTCCCACACCTCCGAGGCGCGTTTCTCGATGGCCAGGGTCTGGAACCCCATGCGGAGGCTGCTGAGGATGGCGGCCAGGGTCGTGGGGCCGGCCACCACGATCTTGTGCTTACGTTGGAGCTCGGCGGTGAGGCCCGGGTGGCGGAGGGCTTCGGCGTACAGGCCCTCCGTGGCCAGGAACATGATCCCGAAATCGGTTGTGGCCGGTGGGTCCAGGTACTTCTCCTGGATCTTCTGGGCTTCGCCCTTCAGGGTCCGGGCCAGGGCATCGGCGGCCTTCTGGACCCCTTCCGGATCCGCCTCTTCCGAGGCCTCCTGGAGCCGGAGGTAGTCCTCCTGGGGAAACTTGGAGTCGATGGGGAGCCAGACCTGGCTGCCGGGGTCGTCGGGACGGCCCGGCAGGCGGATGGCGAACTCCACCCTGTCCGAGGAGTCCCCCTTGGTCTTCACGTTTCTCTCGAACTGCTCGGGGACCAGGAACTGCTCCAGGATGGCGCCGAGCTGGACCTCGGCCCAGGTCCCACGGGACTTCACGTTGGTGAGGACTCGCTTCAGGTCTCCCACGCCCGTGGCCAGGTTCTGCATCTCCCCCAGCCCCCGCTGGACGGCCTCCAGGCGCTCGCTGACGAGCTTGAACGACTCCCCCAGCCGCTTTTCCAGCGTCCCCTGGAGCTTCTCGTCCACGGTCCTGCGCATCTCCTCCAGCTTCTTTTCGTTTTCCTGCTGGAGCTCTTTCACCCGGGCATCCAGGGTGGTCCGGATCTGCTCCAGGGAGCGGGCGTTGGCGTCGGCCAGAGCCTCGAGGCGCTTCTCGAAGGAGGAGAGCTGCTCCTGCTGGAGCTTGCCGGCATTGGTGAGGGTGCTGGAGAGGCTCTCCCCCAGGGTGGTGACCCCGGCGGTGACCTCTTCCCGGAGGTTTCTTGCAGCAGCGGAGGATTCTTCCCGGCCCTTTCTGAGGTCCTCATCCACGGCCTCCCTGATTCCCCGGGAGAGGCTGGAGGGGGGCCGGACGAGAAAGAGGAGGATTCCTGCGAGATTCAGGACCGCCAGGATGAGGATTCCCCAGAGTATCGCTTCGTTCATCCATTGCCTCCGGCCGTGCGGTACCGAGTCGGCCCGCTGAGCTGCCTCGAGGGGACCCGCCGGCGTGTCGCAGGGGAGTCCCCGTCCCTGGTGAAGCTATTCACTCGGCTGGTCGGCCGCGACTCCCTCTTCGGGGCCGGGGAGTACCTACCTGCGCCTTTTGCCTGCAACCGCGGGGACGTACCATGGACGGGTCGTGGCTCGCCGCCGCGCTCCGGAATCCCGGACAGACCGCGAGGCGGCCGTCCTCCAGCCCGACAGCGAGGTCCCATGGAGATTGCGGAGCACTTCTATACCGATGATCCCGCCGTCGGGCACCCCGACGTCCGGACGCGCCTTCCCGACACGGACTACTTCTTCCTGGGCAACGGCCTGGTGCAGGCTGCGGTCCAGCTCTGTCGCTCCGGGGAGGGGACGCCGGTGGGGCTCCTGGTCCTGGACCCGGAGGTCCTGGGACCCAAGCGGGCGGCGCTGACCCTGGAGGAGCGGATCCTCGACGCGGCGCAAAAGAAGGGCGCCGCGGCCCCGAAG
>CAYXGM010000017.1:0-60957 GCA_964464555.1 uncultured Gemmatimonadaceae bacterium
CCCCCTTCCCCTTCTCGTCCCTGGGCCGCACCAGGTCGATCCGCTCCCTGATGTGGTCCTCCATCTCCAGGTGGGGCACGCCCTCCAGCCACCACTCGGGGGCCGGGGCTCCCTTGAGGTGGTGGTCGAAGAATTCCTTCATGCGAACGGTGTAGTCCTTCCGGTTCGCCGGCTTTCTCACCCCGTGGTTCTCCCCCACGTACTGGAGCATGACGATGGGCTTCTGCAGGCGGCGCACCGTGTTGTAGTACTCGATACCCTGGTTCCAGTCCACGGCCCCGTCCTCGTCGTTGTGCAGGAGCAGGATGGGGGTGCTGATGTTCTCGGCGTGGTAGACGGGTGAGTTCCGTTCGTAGGCTTCGGTGTGGGCCCAGGGTCCCCCGTAGAACCGACCCTGGCTGCTCTCGAAGATGGCCCCGTCGGCAGCCCCCGAGTTCCAGTAGATGGACGCGTACATGGAGATCATGTTCGTCAGGGGCGCCCCGGTGGCCACGGCGGCGAAAGCGTCGGTCTGGGTCACCAGGAAGGCGCTCTGGTACCCGCCCCATGAGTGGCCGTGGATCCCCACCCGCTCCGGGTCCACCACCCCCGTCCCGATGGCAGCTTCCAGGGCCGGGAGGACGCACCACACGGCGCTCATCCCCGGGTCGTTGATCCGGTACGTGATGTCGGGCATGAGGACGGCGTAGCCGTTGCTCGTGTACACCGACTTGTTGAACCCGCCGGCGGAGGGGAAGGTGTAGCGGTTCATCCCCTGGGAGAGGCGCTCGTAGATGTAGACGATGGTGGGGTAGCTCTCCCCTTCCTGGTAGTTCGCCGGAAGGAAGAGGGCCCCCTGCAGGCGGTCCCCCTTGTCACTGGTGTAGTCGATGAGGCGGGTCCCGTCGGACCAGAGGAAGTTCTCCTGCTCGGGGTAGCCGTCGGTGACCTGGCGGAGCTCGGCGAGCTCGGCGTCGGTGACGTGCCAGTCGGGGTAGACCTCGTTGGTGGACCAGGAGACCAGGTAGGTGTCGGCGTCGTCGGCCTTCATGAAGCCGCCGTAGGATCGGTCCTGGAAGACCAGGACCTCGGGCCCCGGCCGGCCGTCCTCCATGAGGCTGAAGCCGGCCTTCTTGGTCCACTCCCCGTAGGTCCTGAAGTAGACGGGCTCCGAGAGGTCGTAGCCGGGCTCGTTGTCGGGGTCGAACTGGAGGAGGCCCTGGTAGCGAATCTGGTCGGCCTTCCCGTTCAGGGTGAGGTTCGTGGACTCCCGGCCGTCCACCCCCACCTGCCAGATGTCCCAGTTGTCCGACAGAAAGACGTAGCGTCCGTCCTCCGTCCAGCCCCGGGGCCGCACCGGGGGATCCACGATGTTGTGGTCGTCCTCGGTGTCGATGAAGGAGGTGGGGACGCCCGCCGTGATGTTCGTGTGCTCGCCGGAGTCGAACTCGTAGGTGTGGTAGTGCCCGTCGGTGTAGTAGAGGAAGTGGGTCCCGGACGGTGAGATGTCGTTGGTCCACCGGGCCTTCTCCAGGATCATCTCCCGCTCACCGGTGCGCATGTCGATGGCGTAGACGTCCTGGTAGCGCCGGCCGTCCAGATTGCTCATGAGCTCGTAGGGCTGGTCGTTCATCCCGATGGCCCAGTAGCCCTCCCGGACGGGCATGACGGTCTCCACCGTCTCGTCGGCCAGGCGCACGAAGCGGTCCTGGCCCGGCCAGTAGACCGAGAGGAAGCTGTAGTTCCGGTCCCGCCGCTCCTGCACCTGCTGCATGGCCTGCAAACGCTGGTCTTTCCAGTGCCAGAGGACCAGTTCCGGCTCCTCGTCCTCGTCCAGCTCCTCGGATCCGGGACGGGAGGGCCGCTCGTCCGCTCCGCCCTCCTCCTCCGTCTCCTCTTCGGCCTCCTCGCCTTCCGCCTCGTCCTCCCCGGCGCCCTCCTTCATCTCCACCTCGTGGATGCCGAAGAAGACGGCGTCCAGGTCCTCGGAGAACGAGGGGGCCCGGTTGGGGGAGACGGTCATTCCCCCGGGGAAGCTCTCGTGCTCCGCCGGGTCGAAGTACACCCGCACGGGCCCGGCGCTTCCCACCCCGGTCCAGCCCACGACCGAATGCAGCGGCTCCTCGTAGTCCTCGTCCTCCACGGCCTTCAGCGCCAGGAGAGCCGCCTCGTCGTCGGCCCAGCCCAGGTCGCTGTAGCGGGCCTCGTCGCTCTCCAGCACCTGCACCACCCCCGTTTCCATGTCCCGGAGCTGGATGCCGTTTCCGGCCTTCCCCTCGGCGTCCACTACCCAGGCCAGCCAGCGGCCCGTGTCGTCGAAGGCGAAGTCGGCCACGTTCCCCAGGTTGAGCCGGGTACCCGTGGCCAGCTCGTGGAGGATGAGATCCGAGCCCCGGGCCCGGTCCTCCCCGTTCTCCCCATCCCTGCCCCCGTTGGCCGAAGCCGGGTACCGGGAGAGGGCGATCCACCCGCCCCGCTCCGGGGCGAAGCGGAAGCCCCGCACCTCCTCAATCTCCGTCATCTCGCCGGTGGCCAGGTTCAGGAGCCCCGCCTTGTTCCTGGCCGGCTGCCTCCGCTCCCGTGCCCGGTCGGCCTCGTCTTCCGTGGGATAGATGGTAAAGGCGAACCACTCTCCGTCGTCGGAGAAGGACCCCGGCGCCGTCCCGTCACCCGCCGGAAAACGGTGCTCGGTGTCGTCGGAGAGGCTCCGGACCACCACTTCCTCGTTCCCCTCCACGGGGCTCAGCCGATAGGAGAACCACCGGCCGTCGTCGGAGAGGACGGTACTCGTGATCCGCTCCCACTCCAGGATGTCCTGGAGCTCCATGGGGCGCGGGGTTTCCTGGCCTTCGTCCTGGGCCCGGGCGAGGGTCGGGGCCGCGGACCCGGCCACAACGAGAAGGCAGAGGGAAAGCCAAAGGGACCTCGAGGGGGATGAAGATCTCATCGTCCATGCTCCGTGGGGATGGGGGATGTCCGGCAACGCGGGTGTCAACGTCCGGAAACGCGGGTGTCGACGCCCGGCGACACGAGTCAGGGGAGGAGAGAAGACCCCTCCCCCCAGACTATCGTACGAAAGGTAGAAGGATCTCGTTTCCGTCCGCATCCCACAAGGACCACGCCCTCTCCGGGAATGGCGGCGGGGCCCCTGGGTGACCATCTTGCCCGGGAGCAGAAAACCCCCAGATCTCAACGGAGGCGATCCATGAAACGGTTCTCCCTCGCCGCAGCAACCCTACTGGCCGTTCTGGCCATCTTCCTCACGGCCCCCACCGCCCTGCATGCCCAGAGCGGTGACGACCTCAAGGTCTTCATCTCCGTGGACATGGAGGGGATTGCCGGGGTGGTGACCTCGGCGGAGTGCGGCTCCTCGGGCTCGGACTACGGCTACTTCCGGCGCATCATGTCCCGGGAGGCCAACGCCGCCGTCCTGGGAGCCTTCGACGCCGGAGCCACCGAGGTGGTGGTCCGGGACTCCCACGGCTCGGCCCGGAACATTCTCCCCGACATGCTGGATCCCCGTGCCCGGCTCATCCGGGACTGGTCCGGCGGCCCCCAGGGGATGATGGAGGGGCTGGACGAGACCTTCGACGCCGTGGTCTTCATCGGGTACCACGCCCGGGCCGGAACCCCCGACGCCATCATCGACCACACCTCCAGCGGAAACGTGGTGGACTTCGCCATCAACGGGGTGTCGCTGCCCGAAGCCGGCTACAACGCCCTCATCGCCACCCGCTACGGGGTGCCCATGGTGTTCCTGGCCGGAGATCAGGCCATCGTGGACCAGGTCCACGAGCTCTTCGGGGAGGTGGCCACGGTGGCCACGAAGGAGGGCATCGGCGCCGCATCCGACGGGCTCCATCCCGAGACCGCAGCCGAGATGATCCGGGCCGGCGTGGCCGACGCCGTCCGCGACCGGGACCGCTACGGGCTCTTCGACCTGGAGAAACCCTACACGCTGACGCTGAAGCTCAAGACGGAGCAGTCCGTCTGGAACGGCTCCTGGTTCCCCGGCGCCCGGCGCACCGGAGACTGGGAGCTCACCTACACCGGCGACGACATCTTGGAGGTCCTGTACGCCTTCAATGTCATGAAGCGATGAGCTGAGACGTTTTTCGGGGAAACGGGTTCTTCGGCCGGCTCCCCGGCGGGAGCCGGCCATCCCCCCCCTGTCCCGGGAGGTAGTGCCATGCCGAGGACGTTTCCCTCCTTGAACCGAACCGTCCCGATCCTTCGCCGATTCGTTCCGGTGTTCGGCCGATCCGCCGCGGTCAGGTTCGGGGCGGCCGTCCTCGGCCCGGCCCTGGCCCTCACCCTCGCCCTGGGCTGCGACGAGAGCCCGGTGGGCCCGCCGGAGGTCATCGACGAGCTCCCCCGGACCCTCACCGCCGACGAGGCCATGGTCCTGGCCCGCTCCAACGCCTTCGGACTGGACCTCCTGGCGGAGGTGGACGCCCGAAGGGAGGCCGACGAGCCCAACACCCTCCTCTCCCCCCTCTCCGCCTCCATGGCTCTGGGCATGGCCATGGAAGGTGCGGACGGGGACACGTATGAGGCCATGCGGGACGCCCTGGGGTTCGGAGGCATGAGCCGGGAGGCGGTGAACGCCTCCTACAGAGGACTCATGGAGCTCCTCCTGGAGCTGGATCCCGCCGTGGACATCCGCATCGCCAACTCGGCCTGGGCCCGGCAGGATTTCCCCTTCCTCCCCGCCTATTTCAACGCCATCACCACCCATTTCGACGCCACGGTGCGGGAGCTGGACTTCACCCTATCCGGGGCCGAGAACGTCATCAACGCCTGGGTGGAGGAGAAGACCGGCGGCCACATCTCCGAGATCGTCCAGGACGTCGATCCCTTCTACGACATCCTCTTCCTCATCAACGCCCTCTACTTCAAGGGGGATTGGACGACGCGGTTCAAGAAGGGAGACACCTTCCAGGGCTCCTTCCGCCTGGCCGACGGGACCACGGTGACCGTCCCCACCATGTCCGGGGAGATCGCCCACACGGGCCATTCGGGGTACCAGCCCGAGCGCCAGGTCCTGGCCCTCCCCTACGGAGGCCGGGCCTTCGAGATGGTGGTCGTACTTCCGGGGGAGGACGAGTCGGTGGACGACGTGGCGGCAGGGCTGGACGCCGCCGCCTGGGCCGGGATGATGGAGGATCTCCACTACCGCGAGATCGTGGTGGAGATGCCGAAATACGAGCTCGAATGGGGTGGGCTCCTGAACGATCCCCTGAAGGCCATGGGGATGGCGGTGGCCTTCGACTCCGAGACGGCGAATTTCTCACGCCTCACCGACGTCCCCGGCGTCTTCATCAGCCGGGTGCGCCAGAAGGTCTACATGAAAGTGGAGGAGGAGGGAACCACGGCGGCCGCCGCCACGTCCGTAGGGATGGGACTCACGTCGGCCCCTCCCACCGTGAGGGTGAACCGCCCCTTCATCGTGTCCATCCGGGAGAAGCTGTCCGGAACCGTCCTCTTCCTGGGAATCGTCAGGGACCCGCGCTCATAGAAACGGCCCCGCCCTTCCGGGGGGGACGCGCTACTCCCCTCCCTCCCCGTAGCCCAGCAGAACTCGAGTGGTGCCGTCGCTCCGGTCCGCCACCACGTAGACGACCCGGTCCGCAGCGTCGTCCCTGGCCCAAAGGGAGTAGCGGTCCAGGCCCTCGTCCCTCATCCGGTACTGGGAAGCCAACTCGTAGCCCCGGTCCTTGAGCTCGTCCCGGTACGAGGCCAACAGCTCCTTCGGCTCGCCCTCGCCCTGCCAGGCCACCGCCCCCAGGAAGCCCTCGGGAGAGCTCAGGGAATAGACCCGCTGGGGATCGGAAGGCATGCCCTCCACACCGGGCACCCAGCGGGGCATGCCGTCGGCGTCGGCTCCGGCGCCGAACCGGAACTCGCCCTCCTCCGAGCGAACCACCACCGACCCCCCGTCCTCGTTCCCATGGGCGTCGAAACGGACCTCCCCCTCCTCGGACTTGATGATGAGAGAACCGCCGTCCCCGTCCCGGACCAGGTCGAAGCGGACCTGCCCGTCATCGGAGTCGATGGCCAGGAAGCCGCCGTCGGCGGTCTTGCGGAGGTCGAAGCGGATCTGCTCGTCCCCGGAATTGATGACCAGGGAACCCCCATCCTCCCCCTTCACCAGGTCCATGCGGACCTCGTCCTGCCCGTCGCTGATGCGAAGGGCTCCGCCCTCTTCATCGCCGCGGAGATCCAGGCTGAAGGCGTCCTCCCGGGAGAGGAAGTCCAGAGATCCTTCGAAGAAGTCCTCCATGAAGGCCTGGGCCGGCTCCTCGGACGGGAGATCCTGGAGCATGAGGGCCCCCTCCTCCGGCCTCGTGGCCAGAAGGCGGGCGTGGGATTCGAAGTGACGGGCCATGCGGGCCGCCTCGAGGCCGGGTACGGCCCGGATCTCGCGCTGGACCTCCCGCCGGACCTCCTCGGCGAAGTCCGTGACCTGGTTCTTGACGGCAATGGTCACCGCAGCCACCCCGACGATCCCCAGGGCGAAGAGCGTTCCAAGGGCGATGGCGATCCAGCCGAGGACGGAGATCCCTTCCCTGTGTCCGCCGGTCACCGCTCGTTCGTATTCGTCGTACATGAAAACGCCTCCTTGCCTGGTCGGGTTTCGCCCTTTCGTCCGTGCGGCGGGACGAGCGCACACCTCTCCCGCTCGCTCCCCTACGAGAGGAGGGGCCGATGAGTTTTGCCTTCGCCAATCATGTGAAAACAGGAGGCGCGGCGGTACCAGGCAAAAGGAACCCCGGCAGCAAACCGTGGGACGGACAGCGGCAACGGGCGGCGGGACGAAGGAGGACGCGGGACAGCAAAGGGCCCGACCGCAAGGAACCGGACCCCGGTTGCGCCTTCCCGCTCCTCCGTCAGATTCAGGAGCGGGCCGGCGGTCGGTGCCGACCCAGAAAAACCACCACCCGAGGCCAGAACGCCATGAAGAACGCCCCAGGAAGCTCGACCAAGGCCATCCACGCCGGAGCCGTGGAACCCCGCATCAAGGGAGCCGTGGCTACGCCCATCTTCCAATCCAGCACCTACGAGTTCTCCGGCGAAGACTATCACGACATCGGGTACATGCGCCTGAGCAACAGCCCCAACCACCTGGTCCTGGCGGAGCGCATCGCGGCACTGGAGGGGACGGAGACGGCGCTGGTCACCGCCTGCGGGATGGCCTCCATCTCGGCGGCGCTGCTGGCCCTCCTGGACGCCGGGGACCACGTGCTGGTCCAGGACTGCCTCTACGGGGGCACCAACACCCTTCTGACCAACATCCTGCCCCGCTGGGACATCGCCCACACGCCGGTGGACGGTCAGGATCCGGCCTCCTGGTCCGAGCATCTCCGGCCCGAGACCCGGGCCCTGTACGTGGAGTCCATCACCAACCCTCTCATCCAGGTGGCGGACCTGGAGGGGGCCGTGGCCTTTGCCAAAGAACACGACCTCGTCACCCTCATCGACAACACCTTCGCCAGCCCCGTCAACTTCCGTCCCGCCGAGCTGGGCTTCGACCTGGTCCTGGAGAGCGCCACCAAGTACATGAACGGCCACAGTGACATCGTGGCCGGGGTGGTGGCGGGACCCGAGGAGCTGGTCCGGGAAGCCAAGGTCATGCTGGACCACCTGGGGGGCGTCATGGACACCCACACCTGCTTCCTCCTGGAGCGGGGCCTCAAGACCCTCCCCCTGCGGGTCCGGGAGCAGAACGTCACGGCCCGGCGCATCGCCCAGTTCCTGGAGGGGCAAGACAAGGTGGCCGCCGTCTACTACCCCGGCCTTTTGAGCCATCCCCAGCACCAGCGGGCCGCCCGCCTCTTCGACGGCTTCGGGGGGATGCTCTCCTTCGAGCTGGAGGGCGGGGTGGAGGAAGCCGACGCCTTCATGAAACGCGTCCGCCTGCCGGCACACGCCGCGTCCCTGGGGGGCGCCGAGTCCCTGGTGGTCCGTCCCGCCGTGACCTCCCACGCCGGCCTGACCCCCGAGGAGCGGGCCCGGAGCGGGATCAGCGACACCCTCATCCGCCTGAGCGTGGGGCTGGAGGACGCCGAGGACCTCATCGAGGACCTGGAGGAGGCGCTGGGGTAGTGGGCGCCCGGCGATCCCAGGGCGCCACCGCTTGACCAGATGTCCGTCCCGTGTACTCCACCTGTCTCTTCTGCAACCGCAGCCTCGGCCGAAACGAGGTCGTCGAGACCTTTCCCGTAGGTCGCCGCCTGGCCTTCGACGGGGAAAAGGGGCGGCTCTGGGCCGTGTGTCCCTCGTGCCGCCGCTGGAACCTCACCCCCCTCGAAGAGCGATGGGAAGCCATCGAGGAGTGCGAGAGGATCTTCCGGGAGCTCCGGACCCGGGTCCACTCCGAGGAGATCGGCGCGGCCAGGCATCCCGAGGGACTCCAGCTCATCCGCATCGGCAGACCCATCCCCGTGGAGTTCGCCACCTGGCGGTACGGGGAGACCATGCAGCGGCGGATGAGGCGCCGGGCGCTCGTGACCGGAGCGGGAGCCGCCGGAGGCCTCGCCCTCATCGCCGGCGGGATCCTCCCCGCGACCTTCGCCGGGTCGGCCCTCTTCTACGGCGCTCACATGACAGACCTCTACGACATCTACCGGGCCTGGATCACCGTCCGCCTCCCCGACGGTGAGGCAGTCCGGGTGAGACCCTGGAAGGTGGACCTGATGAACCCCGAGACCGAAGGGCAACTCGGCGTGAGGGTGAAGCTGAAGAGCCGGGAAATCTTCCTTCTGGATCAGGACGCCCGGGAGGTGGCGGGAAAGGCCCTTCCCGTCCTCAATCGATACGGGGCCCGCAAGAGCACGATCCGGTCAGCCGTGGGGGGCATCGAAGAAGTCGGGGGCATGGAACGGTTCGTCCGTGCGACCTGGGGAAGCGGCCGGCCTCGCCCGGGATCCGGCATTCGATGGATCATGTCCAACGACATGAAGGCCGGGTCCATGAGGAGCCTCCCGCCGGAGACCCGCTTCGGCCTGGAGATGTCCCTGCAGGAGGAGCGGGAGCGGCGGGCCATGGAGGGGGAGCTGGCCGTTTTGGAGGCGGCCTGGAAGGAGGCCGAGGCCCTGGCGAAGATCTCCGACGATTTGCTGGTGTCCCCGGAGGTGGAGGAGAAGCTGAGGGAGATGCGGGGGGACGGACGATGAGGAGTGGACTCCTCGCCGGCTGAGGGCCCGGCGCCGGGCCCGGATTCCGTCCCGGCCCCTGCCAGGCTGTCGTCTCCGAGTCCGGCCGGCCGACGCCCCGGCTCCCCTGTCGCCTCCCCTGTCGCCTCCCCCTGTCGAGCTTGATCGCGACGCCGTATTGCCCTATCCTCCCCCTACCCAAACATCTTCTAAATGAAAAATTCTCGCGAAGACCGAAAGTCGGTCTTGCCGCTCTCCCCGCAGCCACCCGCCTCCTGCCGGGCGGGCTCCTCTTCATCCACGATCCGGTCTGACCACCTTGACTACGAGATCCCCCGCGACGTCCGCCGTCGCCACGTCCGCCGACTCCTCCAGCGGGTCCGCTGCCGCTTTCCCGAAGGAAGAGACGTTCTCCGCCTTCCTGACCCGATACAGGGAGAAGCTGAAGGAGGTCTTTGACGGGTCCGCCGAGATGGATGAGCTGAACCTGAGTCGGTCCTTTCCCTCTTCTCTCATGGAGAAGATCCGCTCCTGCGACCCACTCTCGGCCTGCATCCCACGAGAGTTCGGGGGTCGGGGCGGCCACATCCACGAAGGGATGGCGATCCTGGCGGAATCAAGCTACCGGTCCCTCTCCCTGGGCCTCACCTTCGGGATCAACTGGGCCCTCTTCCTTCAGCCGGTGGCGAAGTATGGTCAGGAACAGGTCAAGGCCCCGGTCTTTCGCAGGATCCTGAGGGACAAGGAGATGGGCGGCCTCATGATCACCGAGCCGGACTTCGGCTCCGACGCCCTCAACATGCGTACGTCCTACCGCCGTCTGGAGGGGGCTTATCGCGTGGAGGGGATCAAGCACTGGGGCGGCCTCACGGGGCTCGCCGACTTCTGGCTTCTCACGGCCCGGGAGCGGGGGGAGGATGGGAATCTCAGGCGTGACATCGACTTCTTCGTCTGCGACGCCCGGGCTCCGGGACAGACCATTCACGTTGAAGAACTCTACAACAGCCTGGGCCTTTACCACATTCCCTACGGCCGCAACCGCATCGACGTCAGGATTCCCGACACCCAGCGTCTGGAAGCCCCCACCACCGGCGTCAAGATGCTCCTGGACCTCCTTCACCGGAGTCGGCTCCAGTTCCCGGGGATGGGGGTGGGGCTGGTCAAGCGCCTCATGGACGAGGGACTGAGCCACTGCAAGACCCGGCACGTGGGCGGGCGGCCCCTCTTCCACTACGACCAGGTCCAGAAGCGTCTGGCCCGCATCCAGGCTTCCTTCACCGCCTGCTCCGCCCTCTGCGCCCGGAGCAGTCGGGAGGCGGAGCTCGACCACGACCTCTCCCGTCACGGCCTGGAGGCCAATGCCACCAAGGCGGTGGTGACGGACCTCATGCACGGCGCCGCCCAGTCCCTCCTCCAGCTCATGGGCGCCACGGGGTACCGGCTGGACCACATCGCCGGCCGGTCCGTGGTGGACAGCCGCCCCTTCCAGATCTTCGAGGGTTCCAACGACATCCTCTATCAGCAGATCTCGGAGGCCGTGCTCAAGCTGATGCGGAAGGTGAAGGAGAAGAACCTCCTGGGGTTCCTCCGCAGCTTCGACGCCACGTCCCGGGGCTCCGGATATCTGAAGGAGCTCCTGGACTTCGAGTTCGATCCCCGGATGCCTCAGCGGAAGCTGGTGGAGCTGGGGCGGGCCCTGGCCCGGATCCTCACCCTGGAGCGGGTGCTGGAGCTGGGGGACCTGGGCTTTCGCGAGGAACTCATCTCGAACTGCGTCTCCACCCTGCAGGACGACATCGCCGGGTTGCTCAGCACCTACCGCACCCGGGGCCGGCCCCTGGCCGTGGAGGACTACGAGGGAGACGGCTCCTGGCTGGGCTTCGTGGTTTCCGAGGGCTGAGACGGCGCCCGGGCCGGACTCACCAGAGCCCCAACACCTTCCACCACGCGCCCCCCACCCCCAGCCACACCACCAGGTTCACCACGCCGGCCACCAGCCCCAGTTTCCACCAGTCACGGATCTCCACGTAACCGGATCCGAAGAGGACCGGTCCCGGCCCCGTGCCGTACTGGGTCAGCCCCCCGGAGAGGTTGTTGAAGAAGGCCAGGGTCAGGGCGGCCACCAGGGGTGGAGCCCCCACCGAGATGGCCACCCCCAGGAAGGCCGCGTACATGGAGCTGACGTGGGCGGTGTTGGAAGCGAAGAAGTAGTGGGACCAGAAGAACACCATCCCGAGACCCAGGAAGGCCACCACCCACCCCACCCCGTCGAACCATCCCCCCACCGTCTGGCTGAACCAGGGAATGAGGCCCAGTTCGGTGAGGAAGGAGGCCATCATGACCAGGGCGCTGAACCAGACCAGGGTGTCCCAGGCGCCCTTCTCGGCGAGGATGTCGTTCCAGGTCAGCACGCCGGTCAGGAGGAGGACGGCCAGCCCCAGGAGGGCCGTCGTGGTGACATGGATTTCCAGGACCCCGGCCAGGATCCAGAGGGTGAGGAGGAGGGCGAACACCCCCAGCATGATCCACTCGTGGCGGCTCATGGGGCCCAGCTCGGCCAGCTTCTCCCCGGCCATCTGCGAGGCCCGGGGCGTCTCGGTGACCTCCGGCGGGAAGAGGCGGTAGATCACCCAGGGTACGAGGATGAGGCTCAGAAGCCCCGGGACCGCCGCAGCCACGGCCCACCCCACCCAGGTGATCTCCACACCCAGCCCCCCCGCCAGCTCCACGGCAAGGGGGTTGGCGGCCATGGCCGTGAGGAACATGGCGCTGGTGATGACCGTCCCCTGGAAGGCAGCCACGGTAAGGAAGGCCCCGATGCGGGGAGCCGTCCCATCGTCGGGGCGGCTTCCATAGGCCTCGGCTACGGAGCGGAGCACCGGGAAGACCACCCCACCGGCCCGTGCCGTGTTGGAGGGGATGGCCGGCGCCAGGACCAGGTCGGTGGCCACCAGCCCGTAACCGAGCCCCAGGGTTCTTCGGCCCAGGAGGGCCATGAATCCGTAGGCGATGCGTGCCCCCAGCCCGGTCTTGATGAAACCCCGGGAGATGAAGAAGGCCAGGACGATGAGCCAGATCGTCCGATTTCCGAAGCCGGAGAGGGCCTGGTTGATCTCCAGGCGCCCGGTGGCCGCCGTGGCCGCGATGCCCACCACCGCCACCGCTCCCATGGGCAGGGGTTTGAGGATGATCCCCACGATGGTTGCGATGAAGATGGCCAGGAGGTGGATGCCCGCCGGCTCCACGCCCCGGGGCACCGGGAGAAACCAGAGGGCCAGGCCCACGGCGAAGGGGATGATGAAGCGTATGGATCTTGGCATCCCGAAGGTATAGGCCGGCGGCCCGGTTCCGGCAAACAGGGCTCTCACCCGGTCCCGGCAGACCGGTCGCCGCCCGGTCAGCGCCTGGCCGCCATCCGGCCACCGGAAACGGCGGGCATCGCGGAGGGGTCGCCCGCAGCCCCCGTCCTTGCTCTGGCACCCTCCTTGCCCTAAATCCACCACGCTCCCGGGGCCGCCGGGCCGCGCCTCCGTGGCGCCCCGCCCCCGCCCCCCGACCCGCCCAACCGAGCCCCGGAGGGGCCGGAAGAGACCGTGGAACCCGGACGCCCCCGTCAGATCGTCACCGCCGCCCTGGTCCTCGCCATGTTCCTGGCGGCGCTGGAGGCCACGGCCGTGGGGACGGCCATGCCCACGGTGGTGGCGGAGCTGGGTGGGGTCTCGGGCTATAGCTGGGTGTTCAGCGCCTACCTCCTGGCCGGCACCACGACGGTGCCCATGTATGGGAAGCTGGCCGACATCTTCGGCCGCAAGCTCATCTTCACCATCTCCATCACCCTCTTCATGGCGGGAGCCATGCTCTGCGGGGTGGCCACCTCCTTCAACCAGCTCATCCTCTTCCGCATCGTCCAGGGCCTGGGGGCCGGCGGGGTGCTACCCGTCTCGGCCACGCTGGTAGGCGACATCTACACCCTGGAGGAGCGGGGCCGCATGCAGGGGATCTTCTCCGCCGTGTGGGCCACCTCCAGCCTGGTGGGACCCGCCGCCGGAGGTCTCATCACCGATTTTCTGAGCTGGCGGTGGGTCTTCTACCTGAACGTCCCCTTCGGAATCACCGCCGTCATCCTCCTCCGGACCTTCCTGAAGGAGGAGGGGGAGCTCAAGGAGCACACGCTGGATTTCCTGGGGACCATCAGCCTCACGGTGAGCATCGCGGTGCTCCTCCTGGCCCTCATGGAGGGCACGGAAGCCTGGGGATGGTCGGATCCGCGGACCCTGGGCATGCTCATCGCCTCGGGCGCGGGACTGGCCTTCTTCATCCGGCACGAGGACCGGGCACCGGAGCCCATGCTCCCCCTGGAGCTGTTCCGGATCCGGGTCATCGCCATGTCAAGCATCGGGGGGCTGCTCATGGGAACCCTCCTCTACTGCGCAGCGGCCTTCGTGCCCATGTACACCCAGGGTGTCCTGGGGGGCACGGCCATCGACGCCGGGATGACCCTGGCGCCCATGTCCATCGGGTGGCCCATCGCCAGCACCACCTCGGGTTGGCTCCTCATACGCTTCGGGTACCGGCCCTTCATCCTGGCCGGAAGCGCCTTCGCCGTCCTCGGGTGCCTGGTGCTGGCCGGGGTGGATCCCTCGGCGGGACGCCTCCCCGTCATGGCGGCCATGTTCATCCTGGGGCTGGGGCTGGGCTTCACCTCCACGCCCTACCTCCTGGCGGTCCAGAACGCCGTTCCCTGGAGCCGCCGGGGAGTGGCCACCAGCTCGGTGCAGTTCTTCCGGTCCATCGGGGGAGCCATTGCCGTGGCGGCCCTGGGGGCGGTGCTGAACGCCCACCTGGCCACCCGGCTGGGCCGGGAGGTGGACCCCAACGTGGCCCTGAACCCCGAGATCCGGGGCAGCTTTGCCGCCGAAACACTGGGGCCCCTGGTGGACGCCCTGGAGGGCGGCCTCACCACCATCTTCGTGGCCATGGCGGCCATGGGCGGCGCCGCGCTGGTGGTGAGCTTCTTCTTTCCGGGGGGATCGGCGAGATCCCACGCCTACGAGGAAGGGTCGTAACCCGAACTCCACGGCGGCGCACTCTGCCCTCCCCCCCCGGGGGAGCCGGAGCGACCCGGCCGCCCCGGCCCCACGGATGGAACCTTTTGCTTCTCTCCTTTCTTAATAGACAGACCGGCGTCAGAACGCGGACCGGTGCCACGACAGGGACCGGCCGGCTTCCATCACCAACGCATGCCAGGAGAGAACCGCCCATGAACGACCGCATCCCCACCGCACAGGCCCGGCCCGTCCCCTTGCACGGGATTCCGAGCCGGGTCATCCCGTCCATGGCGGCTCTGCTTACGGCCCTTCTCCTCGCCGCCCCCCTTCAGGCCCAGCACGTCGCCCTTCCGGTGGGCAGCCAGGCCCCGGCAGCGACCCTGACGGACCTGGACGGTAATCCCGTTCAACTCCTGGACTACGTGGAGGAAGGCAAACCCACCCTCATCGAGTTCTGGGCCACCTGGTGCGGCCAGTGCAAGCTCCTGCAGCCGGTGATGGACGAGGTCCACGCCACCTACGGCGACCGGATCAACGTGGTGGCGGTGGCGGTGGCCATCAGCCAGACGCCGGAGGATGTGAAGGCCCACGTGGACGAGCACGGGGCGGGCTTCCCCTACCTCTGGGACGGGGAGGGCAACGCCGTCCGGGCCTACGAAGTGCCCGGCACCGGGGTAGTGGTCCTCCTGGACGGTTCCGGGGATGTGGTCTACACCGGCGCCGGCGCGAACCAGGACCTCCTGCACCAGGTGGCGATGGTCGTGGGGAACTGACGACAGGGTCCGGCAGCCTCGCCGGCCCAGGTGGCGCGTCTCGAAAGGGCCGGAAGACAGCGAGGGCCCGGCGGATCTCCTCCACCGGGCCCTCGACCTTCCCGTCGAGAATGATCCGGATCGACTACCGGCGGGTCGCTGCCTCGATGGCGCCCCCCAGCTCGTCGTAGGCCGCCGGGTCCACCTGGTTGAACCGTGGGATGACGTGTGCGATGCGCCCGTCGGGGCGCACCACAACCACGGCCCGGCTTCCCACCATTCCGTTGTCACGGGGGTCTCCGCCGAAAGCGGCGTAGGTGATCCCGTCGGGGTCGCTTCCGAAGAGGAACTGGAAGTCCTCATCGGCGGCCCAGGAAGCCAGCTCCTCGGCCGAGTCGTTGGAAATGGCGATCAGATGCACGTTCTGACCGTCGTTGAACAGGCTGGCGTACTGATCACGGTACGCTTGCATTTGAACCGTTCAGCCGCCGGTCCTGGCCTTGAAGAAGAAGGCCAGCACCACCGTCTCGCCGCGGAAGTCGCTGAGGCTGAGGGGCCCGGAGATGACGCCGTAGCGCGTGGCTCCGGTGAACTCGATGTCCGGGGCCGTCTCGCCGGCGTCCATGAGCTCCTGCCCCTCCTGGGCGGTGGCCGGCCCGCCCAGGCCCAGCATCAGCAATCCTGCGAAGAGACCCGCTGCTGCAAGTCGCCGCATGGTGGCTCCTTATGGGAGGTCGTTGAGAGGATACGGAGAAAACACGGCTCAGAGTACCGATTGCCCACGGGGGAGTTCCCCGGGGCCGCCTGGAAGGTGTTGCGAAAGGGGAAGGTCGGAGGAATGACGCCCGGTCACCGAGAAAGGCCGGAGGCGGGCCCCGACCGCCTCATGGGACTCGGGGTGGGCCGCGTCCCCTCCGTTCAGGACGGCTTGAGACTTCTTCCCCCGGTGAAGCTCATGAGCACGGAAAAGGCCCGGTCCACGTCCTTTCGGTCCAGGACAATGGTGAGCTCGCTGTACGTGCTCACGACCTCCACCACGTTCAGGTCGTACCAGGCCAACTGTTTCAACAGGGTGTAGTGCACGCCCGGCATTCCCAGGCTCTCCAGGGGAAGCTTCACGGTGACGGCGGCCAGGGAGCCCAGACTTTCGATGAGGTCCTCCCGGGTGAAAAGCCGCTCCACGGTGGAGGCGAGTTGGGAGCTCACGATGACAGTGATCTCGTGCACGCCCCGGGTAACGGTGAAAAAGGACTCGGTGGGTTCGCCCAGCTCGTCCAGAAGCTTCCTCAGCCCCTCGATGATCGTCGGGGAGCGGCGAAAGGTGTATTCGTGGAGGTTGGAGCGAACGCTCAGGTCCGCCACGGATTCCAGGACGTCCAGGAGGGAATCGGGCCGGCTCCGGATCTCCTCCTCCAGCCGCTTCAGGGCCATCCCAAGGGAGGCGACGGTAACCTCCTTCAGCAGGGCCGCCTCCACTGCGGGCTGAAGCTGTCGGGCCAGAGCCGACCGGTTCACGATCCCCCGGGCCAACCCCTCCTCCAGGTAGGGGGTCTCGCCCACCAGCCTCCGAACTTCCTCTGCTACGGTCTTCATTTGTTAAAATAATAACATCAGGCATTATTTTGCACAAATTTATTTGAATTTTTGACAGACGCCGGCATCGTCCTACCTTTTTAGCCGAAGCCCGCCACTACCTCTCGGCTCGACGGAAAGGCCGGGAGCGACCACACCGCATCATCCACGGAATCAGACAACTCGGAGGTACGATATGACTGACGGAACCCCCGCTCAGCAGGAGAGATCTGTGGCATCCCCCCCTCTGTGCGATATCTGCGAAGGGGAGATCGACGTTCCCGGGGACGTGATGGAGCACGAACTCGTGGTCTGCACGGATTGCGGAACCGAGTACGAGGTCGCGGACACCGGTCCCCTCTCCCTCACCCAGGCGCCGACGGCCGGCGAGGACTGGGGCGAGTAGCCGTGGCCCAGATCCTGGACACGACCCTCCGTGAGGGAGAACAAACCCCGGGCGTGTGTTTTCCACCCCACGTGAAGCTGGCCATCGGAGCGGGCCTGGACCGGCTGGGTGTGAGCGTCATCGAGGCTGGTCACCCTGCCGTGACGCCGGCGATCCGGCAGAGCGTGAAGGAGCTGGCCGCAGGGAAGATGAGATCCCGGGTGGGGGCCCACGCCCGCTCCCTGAGAGAGGACGTGGACGCGGCCCTCCGGTGCGGGGTCGATTTTCTCGGCGTCTTCTATTGCGTCTCCGACCGGCGTCTCCGCCACCACGACACCGACCTGACGAAAGCCCTTGAGCAGGTCTCCGGGGTCATCGCCTACGCCCGTGAGAAAAACCCGGAGCTGGTCATCCGCTACACCCCGGAAGACGGGGTGCGCTCCCCCTGGGACAACGTCCTGGAGGCGGCGGCTCAGGCCGTACGCGCCGGGGCCGACGTCATCAGCGTAGCCGACACGGCCGGCCACATGATCCCGGGGACGGACCGCAGCCTGTACGACTACGTGAAACGGCTCCGCGATGCCCTGGGCAGCCGGGGGCTGGAGCCCCGCATCGCCGTGCATTGTCACAACGACCGGGGCTTGGCCCTGGCCAACACCCTCGACGCTTACCGGGCCGGCGCGGATATCCTCGACGCCAGCGTTCTCGGGCTTGGGGAACGGGCAGGCCTCACGGACCTGGGAACCCTCGTGACCGTCCTCTCCCAGGACTTCGGCCACGAGGGAGCCTGGAAGCTCGAGGAGCTCCCCGGCCTGTATGCCCTGGTGAGCCGGTTCTCCGGAATGGCCGTGCCCGCCAACCTGCCGGTCACCGGAGAGCACGTCTTCACCCATTGCGCGGGCGTGCACACCCAGGCCGCCCTGCAGAATCCCCTGCACTACCAGAGCCTGGACCCGGCGCCGCTGGGCAGAGCCAATCACATCGCCCTGGACCATATGTCCGGGATGGCTTCTCTGAGGTATGTGCTCTCCACGCTCGGCGTACCGGAGATGAGCCCGGACGAGCTCAGGGGCCTCCTGCACGAGGTGAAGCGCATCGGGCAGACGGGCCGGATGGTGGACGAGGAGGAGTTGCTGCTCCTGGTGGACCACCACCGCCACCGCCGGAACCAACAGGAGCTGGCCTCATGAAGATCGGCCTCCTCCACGCCCTGCTCCGGCGGGACGATAAGCTCCTGGTAAAGGAGCTCGAGAACCGGACCGGCATCAACGTAGTGCCCCTGGACCTCCGTTCCCTCACCGGCCCGGGGGCCGCCGGTGGTGCCGCACCGGTGGGCCGCGGTCGCGGCCGGCATGCGGCGGATATCCCTGAAGGGGTGAACGGCAGCGAGGGCATGAGACCGCCGCGGGAGGGCCTTCCCCCGTTGGTCCTGGTTCGCAGCATCGAGTACTGGCGGGGTCTGGCCGCCACCCGCCTCCTGGAAGCCGAGGGTGTGCGCTGCATCAACCCCGCCTCCGTCACGGAGGCGTGCGGCGACAAGATGCGCACGTCCCAGGCCCTGGACGCCCACGGCGTGCCCCAGCCCCACTACCGTGTCGCCCTTTCCGAGGACCGGGCCGTAGAGGCCATGGAAG
The DNA here is from genome assembly GCA_964464555.1 of uncultured Gemmatimonadaceae bacterium. Taxonomy (GTDB): domain Bacteria; phylum Gemmatimonadota; class Gemmatimonadetes; order Longimicrobiales; family Gaopeijiaceae; genus CAYXGM01. The sequence continues at coordinate 18,526 of CAYXGM010000017.1, forward strand.
AGATGGGGTTTCCCGTGGTACTGAAGCCTGTCATCGGCTCCTGGGGCCGGCTCCTGGCCCGGGTGAACGACCGGGACGCCGCCGAGGCCCTCCTGGAGCACAAGACCACCCTGGGATCCTTTCACCACTCGGTCTTCTACATCCAGGAATACGTGCCGAAAGCGGAGGACTACGACATCCGGGCCTTCACGGTAGGCCGGGAGTGTATCGCCGCCATCCGGCGCCATTCCGAGCACTGGATCACGAACACGGCCCGGGGGGCCCGGACCACGAACCAGCCCGTCACCGACGAGGTGGCCACGTTGGCCGTGGAGTCCGCCCGGGCCGTGGGGGCGGACCTGGCCGCCGTCGACCTCATGGCTTCGGACCGCGGGCTCCTCGTCACCGAGGTGAATGCCACGGCCGAGTTCAAGAACAGCATCGAGGTCACGGGGGTGGACATCCCCGCACGCATGGTCGACCACGTTTTGAAGCTGGCCCGATCCGGCGATGAGCGATGACCCGGTCACGACCCTGGATTCCGCCACGTTTCCTCTCGCCGAGAGACCCATGGACACGCTTGACGTCAGCATCGTAGGGGGCTCGGGCTACGCCGCCGGCGAGCTCCTGCGCCTCATCTCCCATCATCCCTCTCTGCGGCTCAAGCAGGTAGCCTCCGGGAGCCGGGCCGGCCGCCCGGTGGAAGGAGTCCATCCGCACCTGGCCCATCTGAAGAAATTTCGCTTCTGCGCTACCGGAGACCTGGAGCCGTGCGACGTCCTCTTCCTGGGCCTCCCCCACGGGAAGGGCGTGGAGCTCTACGACGAGCTCAGGCCCCTGGCCCGGCTCTACGTGGACCTGAGCAGCGACTTCCGCCTCCACGACCCGAAGCTGTACGAGGAGGCCTACGGTCGCCCCCACCCCCGCCCCGAGCTTCTGGAGGAGTTCGTCTACGGTTTGCCCGAGCTGCACCGGGACGAGCTCCGGTCAGCCGACGCCGTGGCCTGCCCGGGGTGCAACGCCACGGCCATCATCCTCGCCCTCCGGCCTCTGGTGGACAGGGAGTTGGTCCGGCGGGATCCCATCGTGGTGGAGGTGAAGGCCGGCACGAGCCAGGCCGGCAGTGCCCCCGGACCCGGGAGCCATCATCCTGCCCGGGCCGGCTCGATCCGGACGTACCGGCCTGCGGGGCACCGCCACGGAGCCGAGGTCGTTCAGGAGCTGGGGGGCAGGGGGGAGGCCGGGCTGTCCATGACCGCCACGGCCCTGGACCGGGTCCGGGGCGTGCAGGCCGTGGGACACCTCTTCACCCGGGAGCCCATGGAGGAGCGAGATCTGTGGGCCACGTACCGGAAGGCCTACGGGGACGAGCCCTTCGTGCGGCTCCGTGCCGCCCGGAGAGGCGCCTTCCGTCTTCCGGACCCCAAGCTCCTCGCCGGCACGAATTTCTGCGACGTGGGCTTCGCCCGGGATCCGGAGCAAAATCGGGTCGTGGCCCTCTCGGCCCTGGACAACATGATGAAGGGTGCCGCCGGCCAGGCCGTCCAGTGCGTGAACCTCATGGCCGGCTTTCCGGAGACGGCGGGTCTCGAATTCACCGGGCTCTATCCCCTCTGACCTCTTCTTCGATCTTCCTCTGAAAACACCACGGAGGTCATCCGCAATGTGTCGAATGCTCATGGTCCGCTCGGACAAGCCTCTGGAGACCCAACCCCTCCTGGAGGGGTTGGCCGAGGTCTCCCGGAACAGCAGCGAATACCAGGGACACGGCTGGGGGGTGGCCCTCCAGAACGAGGATGAGTGGACGGTCCACCGCGAGCTCCGGCCCATCTGGGAGTCGGATTTGAGCCGCTTCGGTCGGGCCCGGACCATCCTGGCCCATGCCCGTAGCGCCTTCAGGGACCGGGACATTGCCGTTGTGAACAACATGCCCTTCGTGAAGGGCGGGCGGGCCTTCGCTTTCAACGGCGAGCTCCAGGGGGTCCGGCTCCGGATGCCCGGTCGCACGGGCGCCGCCCGCATCTTTCGGCTCCTGGAAAGGCTGGACAAGGGAAACCTGGGAGAAGCTACGCGGCGGACCATGGAGGCCATCGAGCGGGCTTCCGAGAAGGTTCGCGGCTGCAACCTCATGGTGGCGGAACCCGAGCGGCTGGCCTTCGGGTCCCTCTTCAGCCAGAGGGAGGACTACTACACCATGCATCGGCGCAGGAGCAACGGGACCGAGATGGTCTGCTCGGCACCCTTCGAGAACCAGAGCGACTGGGAGCCCCTTCCCAACCGAAGCTGCGAGGTCATCGAATGATCATCGTGAAAATCGGCGGCGGGGACACCATCAACCTCCCCGGAATCGTCGAGGATCTGGCGGACCTGGAGGGGGAGTGCGTGGTGGTGCATGGGGCCAACGGGCTTCGGCGCCGTCTGGCCACCCGACTGGGGACGGAGTTGGAGATCCTCACCTCCGTTTCGGGCTACGAGAGCGTGAAGAGCACGGACGAGCTCATCGATCTGATGCTCATGAGCTACGCCGGCCTGCGGAACAAGCGTCTGGTGGAGCTCTGCCAGCAGGCCGGCCTTCCGGCCATCGGCCTCACGGGCCTGGACGGAGGTCTCGTCCGGGGACAGCGCAACCCGGGAATCCGGGCAGTGGTGGACGGACGACGCCTTGTCGTGAGGGACCACTCGGGCAAACCCCGGGAGGTGAACACCGGTCTCCTGCGCACCCTCCTGGATCAGGGTTATCTACCCCTCCTCACCGTTCCCATTTCAGACGAAGAAGGTCGGGCCATCAACACGGAGAACGACGACGTGGTCCGGCTTCTCCACCGCACCCTCGAGGCCGACACGGTGGTCCAGCTCATCGAGGCCCCGGGCCTTCTTGCAGACGCCCGGGACCACGACAGCCTCATACACGACCTGGACCGGCCGGGGCTGGCCCGGGCCGAGGAAGAGGCGGAGGGTCGCATGCGCCGGAAGCTGCTGGCCCTTGGGAGGATGCTCGACGCGGCCCCCTGCACCATCCACATCGCCGACGGCCGGCGGAATCACCCTCTCCGTGACGCCCTGGCCGGGGAAGGCACCCGGGTGGCGGCATGACGGTCCGGGAGCAGGAAGCCCGACACAGCCTCTCCTTCTACCCCCAGCGGGATCTCGTCCTGGTCCGGGGCCGGAACGCCACGGTGTGGGACGATGAGGGACGGGCCTACCTGGACGCCGCCGGAGGTCACGGGGTCGTCTCCGTTGGACACGGCAACGAGCGGGTGGCGGCGGCCGTGGAGGAGCAGGTCCGCCGCCTGGGCACCTGCCCGGCCACCTTCCCCAACCCCGTCCGGGCCCGGCTCCTGGAGCGCTTGGCCCGGCTCGCCCCCGGACGCCTGAACCGGACCTTCCTCTGCAATTCGGGCACGGAGGCCGTAGAGGCGGCTCTGAAGCTGGCCCGGGCCGCCACGGGCCGAACGGGCATCGTGGCCCTCCGGCGGGGGTTCCACGGGCGGACCATGGGCGCCCTGAGCACGTCCTTCCGTCCCCAGATCCGCAAGCCCTTCGAGCCCCTCCTCCCCGGGGTTCGATTCGTTCCTCCCGAGGATCCCGGAGCTCTCCGCGAGGCGCTGGATCCGGACACCGCCGCCCTGATCCTCGAGCCGGTTCAGGGCGAGGGGGGCGTGCATCCTCTCTCCCGGGAGTACCTGGAAGCGGCCCGGGAGGCTTGCACCCGTAACGGCACTCTCCTGGTCGGGGACGAGGTCCAGACCGGCTTCGGCCGCACGGGGCGAATGTTCGCCCTGGAGCACAGCGGGGTGGTCCCGGATCTTCTCTGCCTGGCCAAGGCCATGGGCGGAGGGCTTCCGGCGGGTGCAGTGATGAGCACCGACGACATCGAGGCCCCACCGGGGGGGCATGGGAGCACGAACGGAGGCAACCCCCTGGCCTGTGCCGCTGCCCTGGCCGTCCTCGACGAAATGGAGGAACGCGACCTGCCGGCCCGGGCCGCCGAGCTGGGCGGAGAAGTGCTGGAGGATCTGAAGAGCCGTCCCCCCGGGCCCGTCCGGGACGTCCGGGGGATGGGGCTCATGATCGGGCTCCAGCTCCGGGGCCGGGTGGGACCGGTCCTGGCCCGGCTCCAGGCCGAGGGGATCCTGGCCCTGCCGGCCGGACCCACGGTCCTCCGCCTTCTTCCCCCGCTGACGATCCCCCGGGACCAGCTCCGGACGATGGTGGACGCGGTCAGGAGCGTTCTCGACTGACGTCTTTTTTGCGGGCAGTCCTGGTCAGGGGCCCTGGCAAAGGGTCGGCCCCGCTCACCAGCAACCCCCTCCGTCGGGCCGGCTCACCAGTTGAAGAGTGCGATCTGTCCCTGGGGGGACGTGTAAATACCGAAAGAGGAGTGGGCAACTCCCGGGACCACGGAGAGGTGGCCCTCGTGCTCCGGATAGAAGGTCTCCATGAACTCGAACACCGAGAGGCCCCGGGCGTAGCGGTTGGGGCCCTGGAGCATGGCGCCACAGCTCATGTCCAGGTAGGACGAGCCCACATCCTGGTTTCCCAGCATGTAGATGACGTCCCGGGAGGCCAGTTGGCTCCGGATCTGGCTGAGGGGCTGGGCCGCGATATAGGGGTTCACATCCTCCAGCCCGTAGTGCCAGTCGTTGTAGTCGGGACAGAGGTTCGTGTCGGGAACCCCCCACTCTCCTCCCGATCCTTGCCCCTCCCGTTCAGGCCCCAGGAAGAGCCAGGTAGAAGGATTGGCCGGAAGATAGCGGATCCGGAGATGGGTCAGCCGCTCCTCCATCCGGCTTCCGGCGGCGAAGCGGTGAACGAACTGGCCCCCCGCGGAATGTCCCGTCACCACCACCTTCTCCAGGGCAGGGTAGCGAACACGGTCCCCCAGAAGGGCCAGGACGGAGTCCATCGCCTCGTAGGATCCGATGCCGTCGGGGTCGGATGGTCCGGCATTGGACTGGTCTCCCCGCTTCCAGCCCCCGCTGGTCCATCGGGGCTCGTTGGAGGCGGGACCGTCCGCGGCAGTCTGGAAACGGGGGGAGATGACGAGGGTCTCGTCCAGCCGGCCGGCCAGCCCGGTGGCTTCCACCATGGTCTCGAAATAGTCGTCGGCGTTCCGCTTGGTGCCGTGGACCACGATGACGGCCCGGGTGATGACGGTATCCCCCTCCAGGAGGGGCAGGGACCGGTAGACCGGGAGGCGGAAGCCGCCTCCCACCGGCACGGACTCCCGGCAGCGGGAATCGGGGAAAATACAGGGACGGGGGGGGTCCTCTTCCGGCCCCACCGAGCCACCCCCGTCACAGGCCCAAAGGAGAAGGGAAAGAAGGACGAGCAGGCTCGGGTTCCCGATGAGGGGCTTCATGACATCACTTTCGGTAGGCTACGTAGATGTCGGCGTCCAGCATGACGCCACCCTGAAAGAAGTGGTGGACGAAGTAGAGATTGCCCTGAGGATCCACCGTGGGTTCTCCGGCGAAGCGGGACACGATGATCTCCGGAGCCTGCCAGGCCCCTCCATCTCGCCGGGAGCGAAGGACGGCGGGGCTCCCCTGGTATTGAAGGGTGAACCAGAGCTCCTTCCCGTCCGCTGTCAGGAAGGGGCGGGTCTCGTCGCCGGCGGTGTTGACGGACGCCAGGTTCGTAGGGTCGCTCCACACTTCGCCGGTGCGTGTCAGGACCCAGATGTCCTGGCCCCCGGCCCCCCCGGCTCGGGCGGAGCCGTAGTACAACTCGTCGCCGTGGATGTGCAGCTCGCCCACCTCATATTCCGTCGGGATGTCGGCCGGACCCCAATCGGTCCACTTTCCCTGGGAGCGTCGGGCCCGGAACCACTGCACGCCGGTGAGACCCGCCCGGGCCGTACAGAAGATCATCTCCGTCCCTTGGACGAACGGGCACCCGTTCAGGGCCGACTCATCGTAGTCCTGGAGCCAGACCAGGGTGGGCTCCTGCCAGTGTCCACCCACCTGTCTGGCCACCCAGATCCCGTTCACGGGGTTCCGGATGGCCAGGGACGGATCCTCCTCCACGACGGCGCCGAAGAAGAAATAGAGCTCGTTTCCCTCGGCGGGAATGAAGGGAGCATCCTCCCCGCCGGCGGTGTTGATCCCGGGCAGGGGAACGGGCTCCTGGAACTCGGCGCTGTGGAGAACGGGAGGAAAAAGGTCGTTGGCCGGGGTGCCCTTGACGGCACCGGGGGGGATGGCGGCGAGGCGGTCCACCTCGGGGGTTTCGTCCTCACCGGGCTCCGTACTCCCGGACCCATCGCAGGCCCACCCCGGCATGACGGCGATGATCAGAGCCGTGACGATCCGGACTCCGTGGGTCGGCTGCATGTGTTCACCCTCCTCCTTTCTGCTCAGTCCCATCACCCTTCTCGCTGAACCATCTCCACCATCCCCGCCTCCTCCATGGCCCGGAGGTAGGCCGCCACGTCCTCCAACCTGATGTCCGGTGTGTCCGGCGTCACCACATAGGCAAACTTCCACTCGTCGGAGCCCGTGGTGACGTTTCCGTACTCGGCCCGCACCAGCCGCCAGATCTCCGTCACGCTCCGCTCCCCGTTCACGAACCAGGGAATCTCGGTGGTGGCCAGCCAGGGGAGCCTCAGCCCCGAGGGCAGAAGGTCTCGCAGGCGGGAGGAGGCCTCCCGGTACTCCTCGGTGTAGTAGTTGAAACGCTGACGGGGAACGACCCGGTCCAGCTCCTCTTCCCGGGCCGAGGGAGTGACGGGTTCGGGGGGCACGCCCATGGCCATGGCCCGGTCCCGGTAGATTCTTTCCAGCTTCTCGTACTGGGCATCCCGGGCCACCTCCAGACTCTCGGTGAGGGACGCCACCAGCTCCGTGACCTCAGGGGCGTCGGAGAGGTCCGTCACCGAAGCCACGGCCCCGGCCCCGCGCTTGAAGGCCCCGTAGATCTTGGTCCTGGCCGCCTCGTAGCGGCCAGCCAGCTCGTGGCCCTCCACGCCCATGAGCCGGAGGCTCTGGCGGGCCACCTCGGCCATCCATTTCTCCCCGTTCGAAGCCGCCTCCCAGGCCAGATCCATGGCCTCGTCGGCCCCGGCGTTGGCCAGGAAGTAGAAAGCCGCCATCCCGATGAAGCCCGTCCGCTTCATCTCGGTGGGATCGGTGACCTCGGCCACGTCGGCGCTGGAGTGGTAGAAGTTGTCGGGCCAGTGGTTGAACTGCATGGCCGGGATACCCGCAGCCAGGAAGACGATGTGGTCGCTGGAGCTGATGAAGGGGACCAGCCGGTAGTTGAAGGGAGCGTTGTTGCCCGTCTGGGTCCGGATCTCGGTCTGGTCCACGAAGCTGAGGAGGTTGGCGATGAGGTCGTTCAGATAGCTGGGCCTGGAATCCGGGGTCATCTTCATGCGCAGGTAGGAGTCCGTCTCCTCCAGGTCCTCCCCGGGCATGTCGTAGTTCATGGCGGCGATGAGGCGCTCCTCCAGCTCCGGGTTGGCATACATGAACGCCCGGGATCCGCTGATCTCCGGTACCCACAAAAAGCGGATGGTTCGTCGGGGCCGGGGGAGATCTCCCCGTTCGATGAGCTCCACCAGGGTCCGGGCTCCCTCCAGCATCACGGCCACGCCGGTGGAGTTGTCGCTGGCTCCCGGCGTGGGGGGGCGCTCGAACAGGTGGGAGACGTGGAGGAGCTCACCGGCGTCGGGATCGGTGCCGGGGATGGCGGCGGAGACCACGTTCATCCGCCCGGGAACCGTCCGGGTCTTAACGTGGGCCTTCAGGACCACTCTCCGCCCTGCCTCCAGGAGGTTCCGGAGTTCGGTGAACTGGCGCAGGGAGAGGTTGAAGCCGAATCCCCCCGTCCCCTCCGCTCCCCGCACCGAGGCCCAGCCGATCTGGTCCAGGGTGTAACCGGCCCGGTCCCTGTTCACGCCGGCGCTCCCCGTGCCCAGGGCTCCCACCGCCCCCATCTCACCCACGGCGGTGCGAAAGACCGATCCCACGGACGTGTTGCCCAGGACGATCTTCCCCTCCAGGACCTTGCCCCTGTAGTCCTGGGGGCGCCCGGCACCCACGTACACCACTTCGGCTTCCACGTCGGCACTCTCACTCCCGGAGGCCAGGGCCGCCGGGACCATGGTGAGGCTGGCGATCTTCTTTTGGTAGGGCTCCACCATCCACAGATCCCCCACCTCGGGGACCCACGCGTCACCTGTGGGAAAGTAGTCCACCCGCACGTCGGAGAGGCCGTAGCGGGTGGCCATCTCCTCCATGTACTCCGTCTCCATGTAGGTCTCGGCGTACTCCTCAACGGGCCGCTGCCGGTTCAGGGCCAGGACGCTCACGTGGGTGTAGGCCAGCTCCCCGGAGAACTCCAGGAGGATGGGGGTCCTGATGCTCTCGGGGACCAGGGCCCGGTCCGGGGCGATCTGGGCCCCGGCAGGAACGGCTCGGTTAGCGCACAGTAGGAAGAGGACAGCCAGAACGACGGTGATGGAGGAACGGGGGCTGCGTCGGATGCCTGACATGGATACCTCGCGGCTCGTGGGTCCGGTCGATGGATTGGCCTGCGCAGGAACGCAAAGTAGGAGGGAAAAGGCGCCTTGGCGATGCGTGACGGGAGGCCTTTGACCGCTGTACCTTGTCCCTCCGTCTGAAAACCCGGACTTCCACGGCGAGGACCCCCCATGAAGCCCCTGGACCGACGCGACTTCCTGGCCCGCATGGCCGCCGGCACCTCCGCCTTCGCCGCCGGCGGCATCCCCTCCCCCGGAGCCGCATCCGGAGCCGGCGGTCCAATCCACGCCGACGGAAGCCCGAGTCGTGCTGCCCGTCAGGCATCCGGCCTCATGGAGCCGGCCTTCCGCCCCCTCCCCCTGGGCTCCATCCGTCCCCGGGGATGGCTGGAACGCCAGCTCAGGATCCAGGCCGACGGCCTCACCGGCCACCTGGACGAGTTCTGGCCCGACGTGGCCCGAAGCCAGTGGTTCGGCGGCGATGCCGAGGGATGGGAGCGGGCACCCTACTGGCTGGACGGGATCATTCCCCTGGCCTGGCTCCTGGACGACCCGGCCCTGAAGGCCAAGGTGACGGGGCACGTGGAGGAAATCCTCGCCCGCCAACGCACCGACGGGTGGTACGGCCCCTACCCCGCCGACGCCACCGGGGACCGCTACGACCTCTGGGCCATCCTCCTGGTGAACAAGGTCCTGGTCCGGTACCACGAGGCCACCGGCGACGACCGGGTCCTGGAGGCCGTCACCGCCAGCCTCCGGGCCCTGGTCCGGGGGGTGGAACGGACGCCCCTCTACAACTGGGGGCACTACCGGTGGTTCGAGGGGCTCATCCCCATCTTCCACGTCTACGAGCGGACCGGGGAGGGGTGGCTCCTGGATCTGGCCCGGCGCCTGGAGGAGCAGGGGAAGGACTACAAGGCCCTCTGGGCCACCGAGGATGTCCTCATTCCCACCCCCCGCCGGGGTCTCTGGGTCTGGGATAAGCACGTGGTGAACACGGCCATGGCCCCCAGGGCCGCAGCCCTGGCCTGGCGCCTGGACTCCACCCACGCCAACCGGGACTTCCCCGGCGTCATGATGGAGCTCCTGGACCGCCACCACGGGCAGGTGAACGGGATGTTCACCGGGGACGAGTGCCTGGCGGGGAAGAATCCCATTCAGGGCACCGAGCTCTGCGCCGTGGTGGAGTTCATGTACTCCCTGGAGGTCCTCCTCTCGGTGTTCGGAGAGCCGGCCCTGGGTGACCGGCTGGAGCGGGTGGCCTTCAACGCCCTCCCCGCCACCTTCAAGCCCGACATGTGGGCCCACCAGTACGACCAGCAGGTGAACCAGGTCCAGTGCACCATCAACCCGGACCACATGTGGACCACCAACGGCCCCGAGTCCAACATCTACGGCCTCGAGCCCAACTACGGGTGCTGCACCTCCAACATGCACCAGGGGTGGCCGAAGCTGGCGGCTCACCTCTGGATGCGGGCGCCCGGGGGGGGCCTGGTGGCTGCGGCCTACGCTCCCAGCCAGGTCCGCTTCCAGGCCGGCGGCGTCCCGGTGGAGGTGACCCTGGACACGGACTACCCCTTCCGGGAGACCCTCCAGATCACCGTTTCGCCGGAGGAGCGCACGGCCTTCCCCCTTCACCTGCGGGTGCCGGCCTGGGCCGAGGGGGCCACGGTCCAGGTGGCCGGCGGAGCCGCCCTGACCATGCGCCCGGGCGCCTTCCACACCCTGGACCACGGGTGGGAACGGGACACCCGCATCGACCTCCGCTTTCCCATGCGCCCCCGGGTGACGGTGCGCTACCACGACGCCGTGGCCCTGGAGCGGGGTCCCCTGGTCTACAGCCTCTCCATGGAGGAAGAGTGGCGGCGGGTGAACGTGGGAGAGCCCCACCGGGAGCTTCCCCACGGGGACTTCGAGGTGCGGCCGGCCTCACCGTGGAACTACGGCGTCCTCCTGGACCCCGCCGACCCGGAGGCTGGAGCGAGCTTCGGAGAGCAGGCCGTGGGGGAGGTCCCTTTCTCCCCCGAGGGAGCGGGGATGGAAGCCAAGGTCCGGGGACGCCGCCTCCCCGGCTGGGAGATGGCCCACGGGTGGGCCCGGGAGATCGCTCCCGGGGAGCACACCTCCGACGAGCCCCTGGAGGACATCCGCCTCATTCCCTACGGATGCACGAACATCCGGGTGACGGAGTTCCCGAAGCTCAGGGAGTAGGGATCGAGGCCAGCAGGTCGACCCGGATCTCGTCCGCCCCCACCGCGGCGATGTCCCAGACCCTCGTCCCCCCCGGGGCGAAGCGGGCCACCACGTCCTCCACCAGGCTCCGCCGGGCCACCAGGAGCAGGGGCGTCCCCGTTCCGTAGAGGGACTCCAGGGCTCCCGCCCACCCCTCCCCGGCCAGCTCCCAGGGGCCCACCTCGTCCACCACAAGGAGGTCGGCCACCTTGGCGGCCTCCGGCGAGAGGGCTCGCCGTCCCGCCTCCAGAGCCTCGGGACTCACCCGGAAGGCCCCCAGGACCGGCCAGGGGGAATCAGGATCCCGGGTGGCCATGGCCGAGCGCTCCCCGGACCCCAGGTCCAGGAGGTCCACGGACCAGCGAAGGTTCTCCCGGATCCCCCCGGGGGCAAGGATCCCTCCCACCCGCAGACCCTCCCCACGAAGTCCCTCCACCACCGCCGTCACCGTGGTGGTCTTCCCCTCACCCCGGCTTCCCGTGACCACGCCCACCACGTTCAGGGGCTCCTCCAGGGCCTGGAGCCACTCTCCCATGCGGGGAAGGAGGCCCCGGAGGGAGGCCAGAGGCCGGCGGAGGAACTCCCTGCCCGTAGGGAGGGAGGCCACCACCAGGGGAAGGGTCGCGAAGGCGGCGTGGACCCCCCGGTGAAGCTGGCCGCCTCCCACCTCTTCCAGCTTCCTTTTCAGGAGGGGGTGGGAAAGCTCCGTGCTCAGGGCCGCGAAGCACATGGTCACGAAGATGGCGTGGAGGCTCATCCCCACCCCGATGAGGAGCCCGCCACCCCACCCCATCCCCTCCTCCGGCGAGAGGGCGCCGGTGACGCCTCCGGCCAGCATGGTCACCACCAGGAGTCCCACCCAGAACCCCGGGCGGGCCAGACGGCGAAGGGCTCTCCCGTAGCGGGCGACGGCCGTCAGGACCACGGTCCCGGCCAGGGCGGCCTTGCCGGCCAGAGGCAACGTCCCGAAGAGGAGGAGCCCCAGGGGGAGGGCGGCGGCCCAGAGGACGAGGAACGGGAGCCGGGGACGGGGGCCCGATCCGGGTACGCCGCCCACCCGCTTCCGCCAACCCTCCGGGAGGGGGCGGGGACCTCCGGGCGTCACCCCCGCCCGGCCGTCCATCCCCAGGCGTGCACCGGCCAGCCCCGCCCCCACCCCCAGTGCCACATTCAGCACGGCCAGGACCAGGACGGGACCCCAGGGTCCCAGGGGGATGGAGCCGACCTGCCGCTCCGCCACGGCCACCAGATCCTGGTAGACCCGGACCAGGTCCACCCCGTAGGTAATGAGGAGGCTCGCCAGCTTCTGGCCCAGGGTCCAGGACATAGCCAGGGCCCCACCCAGGGCGTACCCCAGGGTCCGACCGCCCAGAACCCGGACGGCTCCCTCCATGAGGAGACCCTCCATGGCGATGGCCACCATGGGCCCCAGGAGGACGGCGCTGGGGGAGGCGGACTTCATGAGGGCGGCGATGAGGCCGGCCCGCACCAGGAGTCCCTTCAGGGGCCAGGTCCGGTGCCCCGCCACCAGGAGGACGACGCCGATGGCCGTGAGGATGTGGCCGGAGAAAGGCACCCGGAGGTTGTGAAGGAAGCTCCCCAGCACGATCTCCGAGGCGGCCCAGAGGCTACCCAGGACCGCCGCCCTCTGCCAAAGAGGCCGAAGACCCATGACTACCTCAGGGGTGCCGCCCCCACCGGCACATGATCCACGAGGTACCGGGTGAGGAGGGAATAGACGTGGAGGGTGGTCCCGGGCCCCTCGTAGATGCCGTGGGTCCGGTTGGGGTACGCCATCATGTCGAAGGGCTTGCCCAGCTCGATGAGGCGGTTGATCAAGCGCTCCGTCCCCTGGTAGTGCACGTTGTCGTCTCCCGTCCCGTGCACCAGGAGGAGGTTCCCCTCCAGCCCCGCCGCGTGGGTGATGGGCGAGCCCTCCCGGTAGCCCTCCACGTTCTCCTGAGGGAGGCCCATGTACCGCTCCTGGTAGATGGTGTCGTAGAGGCTCTGGTCGGGCACCGGGGCCACGGCCATCCCCGTCCCGAAGATCTCCGGGTGGCGGAACATGGCGTTCAGCGTCTGGGATCCCCCGCCGCTCCATCCCCAGATAGCCACGCGCCCGGGGGCCAGGTAGGGGCGTTCCTCCAGGAGGGCCCGCACCCCCATGGCCACATCCCGGGAGGCCAGCGTCCCGATCTCCCCGTAGACCACCTTCCTCCACTCCCGGCCCCTGGGCGCAGGAGTTCCTCGGGGATCCAGGCTCATGACGATGTAGCCCCGCTGGGTCAGGTAGTGATGCCAGAGCATCCGGTGGCCGCCCCACTGGTCCCTGACCGTCTGGCCGGCGGGCTCGCCGTACACGTGGACCAGGACCGGGTAGCCTCGGGAGGGATCGAAGTCCGCCGGCTTCATCATCCATCCGTCCAGCGTGACCCCGTCGGTAGTCTCCACCCGGAAGAATTCGGTGGGGGTGGAGCGCACCGAGCGCACCCGGGAACGCAGGCGGTCGTTGGAGACCAGGGTCCGGACGGTGCGGTGCCGGGGGAGGATCACCAGGGAGGTGGTGGGGGGGTCGTCGAAGGTGGAGGCTGTGTAAATCGCCCAGTCCCCTCCGGGCGCCACCTGGTAGGCGTGATTCCCCGAGGCGTCGTCGGGGGTGAGTCGCTCGGCCCGCTGCGGGGCGCCGTCCAGGGGGGCCCGGTAGAGGTAGCGGGCGGTGGGGTCGGTGGGAGACGCCATGTAGTAGATCCAGCTCCCCTTCTCGTCGATGAGCTCCACGGAGAGGATGTCCTCGTCTGGCGGGGTCAGGGCCGTCACCTCCGACCCGTCCCGGCTCACCCGGTAGGCCCGGCGCCACCCATCCCCCTCGCTCACCCAGGTGAAGCTGTCGCCGCCCTCCAACCACACCAGGTCGTCCACCACGTCCACCCAGGCCTCGTCGGTCTCGGTGAGCACGGTGCGGACGGCCCCGTCCACCGCGCTGCCCAGGAGGAGCTCCAGCCGGTTCTGGAGACGGTTCAGGTACTGGATGACGATCTCGCCGGAGGAGGCAGCCCACTCCATCCGGGCCGGATAGTGGTTCCGGGGATCGCCCTCCAGCGCCATCCAGACCGTCTCACCCCCGTCGGCGGGTACCACGCCGATACGGGCCGCCGAGTTGGTGGTCCCCGCCTTGGGGTACTGGATGGGGATGGTGAAGGAGTACAGCGAGTCGGTGTTGTTGATGAGAAGGAAGTCCCGGATACCCGTGGCGTCGAGCTGCCAGTAGGCGATGCGGGTCCCGTCGGGGCTCCACCGGAATCCGTCCTGCAGGCTGAACTCCTCCTCGTAGACCCAGTCGAAGGTGCCGTTGATGGTGGTCCGGGAGCCGTCCTCGGTGAGGGGCGTGACGGTGCCGGTGGCCAACTCTTCCACGTAGATGTCGTTGGCCTGGACGTAGGCCGCCCGGGTCCCGTCGGGAGAGAACTTGGCGAACATGAGGGTGGCCTCCGGGGCGCGCCCCCCGAGCCGGCGGAGGGTTCCGGCCTCCCGATCCAGGACCCAGTAGTCCCCCCGGGTGTTCGTCCGCCACACCCGGCGGGTATTGGTGAAGACCATGAGCTTGGTCCCGTCCTCGGACCAGGCGTAGTCCTCGGGCACCAGGGGCGGGCGGCCCTCCTCCGGCACCAGCTCCGGCGCCCCCACCAGCACCTCCCGACTCCCCGTGGCAGCATCGTAGGCGACGATCTCCACGCCGCCCCGAAGCTCCCGGGACGGTTCCAGGGTGGTGTAGCGCCCGTCCTTCAGCCAGCGGACGGGGCCGAAGCGCTCCCCGAAGAACTCCCCGGAGGCGAAGAGGTGTTCCAGGGTGAGGGGGCTCTCCTCCTGGGCCGCACCGGGGGCCGGAAAGGCCAGGGCGAGGAGGAGGAGAAGGCCCGAACGGGCCCGAACGGCCGACAACGTCTCATGTCTCATAGGTGACTCCCGCTCCGGAATCGTCCCTTCCACAGGCGTGGTGAAGGTAGGCGCGGATCAGGCATTCTGGAACCCGCTCCGCCCCTTCCCGATTGGGAGGGGTGAGACTCCCATTCAGCCAGCGAGGTTTCATGTCCGAGCGAACATCCCCACAGGGCGGTGAAGTACGCCACCATGCCTTACGAGTTCTTCTTCCGACCCTTGCCCTTGCGGGCCTCTTCGTTCTACTGACGGCCTGCAACGACACGTCCGGCGGAATCGGGAACGTGGACGAAGTGGATCTGAGCTGCAGCATCCCCCAGGGCCTGATCTTCAACGGTGGGCCCGGGAAGGACGGGATCCCCGCTCTCACCAATCCCACCTTCGTCCGCCCCGGCGACAACGGAACCGCCTACCTCCGGGGTGAGGACCGGGTGGTTGGGCTCCACATCGACAACCAGCCCTACGCCATCCCCCTGAACATCTTCTGGTGGCACGAGATCGTGAACCTGGACCTGGACGGCACCTCCGTCTCCATCACCCACTGCCCCCTGACCGGATCCTCCCTTGGGTTCGACCGGGAAGCTGCGGGGGGAGCCGAGTTCGGGGTGTCGGGGCTCCTTTACCAGAACAACCTCATCATGTACGACCGGAACAGCCCCGAGTCCCTCTGGCCCCAGATGCTCCGGGGCGCCCGCTGCGGAAGCCGGGACGGCACCGGCCTTCCCATGGTCCCGGTGGTGGAGATGAGCTGGGAGGGCTGGCTGGTCCGGAACCCCACCACGGTGGTGGTCTCCTCCGAGACCGGATGGGGCAGGGACTACACGCGATACCCCTACGGGAACTATGACGCCCCGCAGAACGCCAGCGTCCTCTTCCCCCTGGAGGTGGACACCCGGCGACCCCCCAAGGAGCGGGGTCTGGGCATCCCGGTGGGCACCGGCGGCGTGGTCTTCCCCTACGGAATCCTGGACGACCAGGGTCCCCTGGCGGCGGCCCAGATGGTGCTCGACGGCAATGACATCGTGGTGTTCTGGGACCGCTCGGCCCATGGGGCCATGGCCTATCATGCCACGGCCCAAGGTCAGGACCTGACCTTCTCCGTCCAGGACGACCGCTTCGTGGACGAGGAGACGGGCACGGCGTGGCTCGTGGACGGAACGTCCGTCAAGGGTCCCCTGGCCGGAGCCCGGCTGGAGCCCGTGGAAAAGGCCTTCGTGGCCTTCTGGTTCGCCTGGCCCGCCTTCTACCCCGACGTGGAGATATGGGAGGGCTCATGAGGACCTTCGACACTCCGGGGGCAATTCAAAGGGCAGGGGGCTCGGGCTTCGCGGGCTACTGCCCCCCGCTCACCTCCTGGAAGAACTCCACGAACTTCAGAGTGGCGTCGATGTCCCGGCTGTGGGCACCCAGGATGACCGACCAGGGACCCGTGTCGCCGGGCCAGGTGTGCCCGCCCCGATTGACCCTGAGGTGCTCCACGGAGGACCCTGCATAGCACTCCTCGAAGCGGAAGGAGGTGACGCTGGTGTCGTCGTCCGCGGTATCGGGCAGCTCCCCGACGAAGGGCGTGGGATCGCAGCCCATCTCGTTCACCCACATCTCCACGGTCTCGGGAACCGAGATGACCGGGGCCTCGATGCCGAAGCCCTCGTAGTAGGCGATGAGGTCCCCCGTGCCGTGGACGATGGAGACGGGGAAATCGGCAGCGGGCTCGCACTCGTCCCGGACCGTCCGGTACACCAGGGCGGCCACCGATCCCAGCCCGGCCAGGGGAACCTCGCTCTGGCACCCGTAATAGTGGGCCAGGGATCCACCCAGGCTGAACCCCACCACATAGACCTGGAGGGTATCGATGGGCAGATGGCGGGCCAGATGCCGGGCGAGGGTATCCAGGAAGGAGGGGTCGTCGGCCTGGAGGGCCCCGGCGAAGGTGCACGCCCCGCAGCCCACGGTCCAGGTACGCTCCATCCCGTCGGGGAAGACGGTGACGATGCCGTGGGCATCGGTGACGGCGTCGGGCCTCAGGGTCTGGTGGAGGCCCTCGCCGGTGCCCCCGGTACCGTGCAGGAAGATCATGAGGGGGTGTAGCTCCCCGTCATCGATGTTCGGGGGCGTGTGGAGATAGTAGGTCCTGGAGTAGTACCCGGATTGGACCCACTTCCCCAACTCGCCCTCGCCCTCCCCGAGGACGAAGTCGTCGTAGTCCACAGGGTCGGTGGCCGGTTCGCACCCCAGGGCCACCATCGCCATCAACGCCACCGCCAGAGCTGCCACACCTGCATACCGCATCATGGTCGTCACCGCATGAAAGAAAGGAACCCGGTAATGCTCCGGGTACTCGGGAGTACGTTGATGAGGGCCGGGGCTTTCCGGGCGAGGCAGGAACCGAAAGCCTGGCACATCGCCCATCCTCTTCGGTAGTCTTCCAGGTCCGGCCGGTTCGCACCAGACTTTTCTTCGACAGGAGCCCTGCATGAAGGTCCGTCGACGCAAGGTCCTCATCCTTGCTCTTTTCTGCTACGCCCTGGCGGGAACCCCGTTCCCTGCCCGGGGCCAGTCCCAGACGACCTCCGCCATCCAGGGCTCGGTGGTCGGGACCGATGGCCGGCCGCTGGCCGACGTCCTCATTACTATCCGGCACGAGCTCACGGGCACCGCGCGCTCGGTTCTCTCGAATCCGGACGGGCGCTTCGTCATCCTCCTCCTCCAGGCCGGAGGCCCCTACACCGTGTCGGCCTCCCGCATCGGCCTCGCTCCCGCCCGGGAGGAGGGGATACGCCTCCAGATCGGGGAATCCCGGTCCGTGGAGTTCATCCTGGAAGAACAGGCCGTGGAGCTGGAGGGGGTCTCGGTCCGGGTGGACCGGGGCGAGGTGTTCCGCCCCACCCGGGTGGGTCCGGTCACCCTCCTGGCCGAAGGGACGCTGGAGTCCGTCCCCCTGCCGTCCCGGGACGTCATGGAGCTGGCCAGACTCTCCCCCCTGGTCCGGACCACGGAAACGGGAGGGTTCTCCCTGGCCGGACAGAACGATCGCTACAACGCCCTTCTGGTGGACGGGCTCCTGAACCAGGACGCCTTCGGGCTCACGCCCGGGGGCGTCCCCGGGGGCCAGGCCGGAGCCAAGCTCCTTCCCATCGACGCCGTGGCCCAGTACGAGATCCTCGTAGCTCCCTACGACGCCCGCCTCTCGGGCTTCGCCGGCGGCGTCATGAACGCCGTCACCAAGACGGGGACCAACGAGCTCGTCACCCGGGGGTTCCTGGTGGGGAGGCACGAAGCCCTCATGGGGGATCTGACCCTTCCCTCGGGAACCGCCGAGGCATCGGGAATCGACCGGACCCTCCTGGGGCTCTCGGTGGGAGGCCCCATCATCCGGGACCGGGCCCACTTCTTCATCTCGGGGGAATTCGAAGAGCGGCGACAGCCGCCCTCGGGATTCAACCTGGGCAGGGACGACCCGGCCCTGGTGGGGATCATCCCGGCGGTCATGGACAGCTTCGTCGGCCTCTTCCAGGATTCCCTGGGGCTGGACGTGGGGGTGCCGGGACCCTACGCCCTGAGCCAGGAGCTGGCCAACGTCTTCGCCCGGGTGGACTGGACCTTCGAGAACGGAAGCCGTCTCACGGCCCGGAACGTCTTCGCCCGGGCCAGGAACGAGGAGCCGCCCAACCGGGCCCCCTTCGAGCCGTACGGCCTTTCGTCCAACGCCGTGAACCGGACCTCCTCGAGCAACACCTTCTCCCTGCAGTACTTCTCGGAGCTGGGGAGCCGGAGCGGAAACGAGGTCGATCTCTCCATCAACCGAACCATCGACGAGTCCGCACCCCGGAGCACCTGGCCCCAGGTGGAGGCCGTTTTGAAGAGCCCGGAATCCGCCGTCACCACCGCCCGGCCCATCCGGGCCGGGGCCCAGTTCTTCGCTCAGGCCAACGACCTGGCCCAAACCAGCGTCCGCCTCTCCAACACCCTCACCCTGGCCCGGGGACGCCATACCTGGTCCCTGGGGGTCCAGGGCACCTGGTACGACATCGAGAACACCTACCTCCCCGGCGCCACCGGAGACTACTATTACGCGTGGTGGGAGGACGTTCGGAACAACGCCCCCCAGCGGTATCAGCGGGCCGTCCTGGAGGAGGGGCAGGAACCGGGGATCGGATTCAACGTGGCCCAGGCCGGAGCCTTCGTGCAGGACATCATGGATCTGGGCCGGGGCCTGACCCTCCGGTTCGGCCTCCGGATGGACGCCCCCTTCGTCCTGGACACCCCCGCGGAGAACCCCAGGGTCCTGGAGTTCTTCGGACGGAGCACTTCGGAGGTTCCGTCGGGAATGGTCCTCCTCTCCCCCCGCATCGGCTTCAACTGGCAGAGCCGGGGAGAGCTCCGGACCCAGGTCCGGGGAGGAGCGGGCATCTTCACGGGCCAGCTTCCCTACGTGTGGCTGGCCAACGCCTTCCACCACACGGGCATGCGATCCCACACCATCCTCTGCGAGGGGCGCTGGACCGACGAGCCCATCGTCTCGAACACGGCCCCTCCCCTGGATCCCTCGAACCCCGAACCCACCTGCCTTTTCGGAGCACCGGACGTGGTGAGAGTGGCCACCCTCTTCGAGGACGGGTTCGCCTACCCCCAGTACGCCAAGTTCAGCCTCTCGGTGGACCGGGAGCTCACCCCCACCGTCAGCGCGTCGGTGGGGGGGATCTTCAGCCATTCCATCAACCAGGTCCTCATCCGTGAGTTGAACATCGCGCCCCGAACCGAGGCCCTGGGATCTCTCAGGGGGTACGGGGGAACGGATCGGGATCACTTCGGCGTGCCGGTGACCGACGGATACCGGCCCATCCGCCTCCTGCCGGACTACGAGCAGGTCCTCCTTCTCATGAACGGAGAGGGGGACCGGGCCTGGTCCCTCAGCGCCGAGCTCAAGGGCTCCCTCACCCGGCGGCTGGGCTTTCAACTGGCCTACGCCTACGCCCGGAGCTACGACCGCATGAGCCTGGGCTCGGTGGACATGGTGTCCAACTTCGGCCTCACCCCCACCCACGGGGATCCCAACGATCCTCCCCTGACCCCGTCCAACTACGATCGGCCCCACAAGGTGGTGGTGGCCCTCTACGGCACTCCAGTCCCCGGGCTGGAGAACACGGAGGTCTCCCTCCTCTACACCGGGGAATCGGGGCTCCCCTTCTCCTACGTCTACGACGGCGACATCAACGGCGACGGGTATCCCTTCGCCGGGCCGGCCACCGACCGGAACAACGACCTCCTCTGGGTGCCCGAGGACGCCTTCCAGGTGCCCTCCTCCTTCAGCACCTTCACCCGGCTGGCGGCGGCCCTGGAGACCGATCCCTGCCTGAGGCAGTTCCAGGGCCGGTTCATGACCCGGAACGGCTGCCGCGCCCCCTGGCAGAACCGCCTGGACCTGCGCCTGGCCCAGACCCTCTCGGTGCGGGGCACCCGGGTGCGCCTGGAGGCCGACGTCCTCAACGTCCTGAACCTGATGAATCCGGACTGGGGCCTGGTCCGGGCCATTCCCCCGGTCTCGCCCCTCCTGCATCCCTTCGACCGCATGGAGGACCCTCCCGAGCTCCTGGTGGACTGGGCCGCCGGCCTCCTCCCCTTCAGGAACGAGGACGGGGAGCTGACCACGCCCGAGCCGTGGTCGGTGGTCTCACCCGTCTCCCAGTGGCAGGCCCAGCTCGGTATCCGGGTCACCTTCGGCGGTGGTGGAGACGCCGGGTGAGCCTCCTCACCTTCTCCTCCGTCGGCATGCAGTTCGGCGCAGACCAGCTCCTCTCCGACGTCAGCTTCAACGTGGCGCCGCGGGAACGCTGGGGGGTGGTGGGCCGCAACGGCACGGGAAAGACCACCCTCCTCCACCTCATCACCGGGGACCTGGATCCCACCTCCGGATCTATCTCCCGTCGGCCGGGCCTCCGAATGACGCTCCTGGACCAGCACCGGGACTTCGGCGATGCCCGGACCGTGTGGGAGGCGGCAGCGGCGGGGTACCGGGATCTTCTGACCCTGGAGCGGGCCCTGGAAGAGGAGACCGAAGGGCTGGGCGAGCTGGGGGACGCCGTCACCGACGGGGACCTGAAGCGCTTCGACGAGGCCCAGGAGCGCTTCCTGCACCGGGGAGGGTACGAGTTCCACGCCCGGGTGGACGCCGTGCTCCAGGGGCTGGGATTCGACGCTGAGGCCGCGACGGAGCGGCGCATCGAAGAGCTCAGCGGGGGAGAGCGGGGACGGGTGGGGCTGGCGGCCCAACTCGCCGCCCCCGCCGACCTCCTCCTTCTGGACGAGCCCACCAACCACCTGGACCTGGACACCATCGAGTGGCTCAAGAGCCACCTGAAGGAGTCGGAGAAGACGGTCCTGATCATCAGCCACGACCGGGCCTTCCTGAACGACTTCGCCGACCACATCCTCCACGTCTTCCAGGGCTCGGCCAGGGCGTACAGGGGCGGCTACTCCTCCTTCGTCCGCCAGCGGGACCGGGACATCCTGACGCAGGAGCGGGAGTTCGAGGCCCGGCAGAAGGAGATCGCCCGGCAGGAGGAGTTCATCCGCCGAAACATCGCCGGGCAGAAGACGGCCCAGGCCAAGGCCCGACGGAATCGCCTGGCCCGCCTCCCCCGCCTCTCCCCTCCCCCCTCCGAGGACGACCCCATGGCCGTCCGGTTCGAGATCTCGGCCCGGGGAGGCGACCAGGTCCTCATGGCCGAGGAGCTCACCGTGGCCGTGGAAAACCGGGTTCTGGTGAGGGAGTTCTCCGGCCAGGCCCGAAGGGGCGACGTCATCGCCCTGGTGGGCCCCAACGGGGCGGGAAAGTCCACCCTCCTGGCCACCCTCCTGGGGGAGCGGGAGCCCGACGGGGGTAAGGTGCGCCGGGGCTCGGCCATCACCCCGGCCTGGTTCCGCCAGGACCATGCCCACCTCCCGGTGAACAAGACCATCTTCGACTGTGTGGCCGACCTCAGACCCATCTGGAATCGGGGCCAGATCCAGGACCACCTCGGCCGCTTCGGCTTCTCCGGAGACGAGGTAAAGCGCGTCACCGACTCCCTCTCGGGCGGAGAGCGGGCCCGGGTGGCCCTGGCCCTCATCACCCTCCAGGGCTCCAACCTCCTGGCCCTGGACGAGCCCACCAACCACCTGGACGTGGAGTCCATCGAGGCTCTGGAAGACGCCCTGGAGAGCTACCCGGGCACCGTCCTCCTGGTGAGCCACGACCGGGCCCTCCTGAGGGAGCTCACCACCCGGGTCTGGGCCCTCCGGGACGGAGAGGTGGAGGACTACCCCGGTCCCTTCGTGGACTGGGAGCGGAAGGTGGCCGCCGAAAAGGAGGAACGGATCGCGTCGGAGCTTCAGGTCCAGCGCCGGGCCCGGGAAGCTGAAAAGGCCCGGGCCCGAAAGGCCCACGAATCGAGGAAGGCGCGAAACGAGCCCCTCCGCCGGGCCCGGCGGGCCGCGGCGGCCGCGGAGGAGGAGGTCCACGAGGCCGAGGCCGCCGTGGGGGACCTGAAAGAGGCCATGGGCCATCCGGACCTCTACGACGGGAGCCCCGAAAGCGCCCGGGAGGCCGGCCGCCTGACCACGGCTCTGAAGGAGGCCACGGAAAGGCTGGACGACGCCATGGCCCGCTGGGAAACCGCCGTTGAAGCGCTGGAAGAGATCTCCGACTCCGGGGACGACCCGTCATGAGAAAGCCGATGCCCCTCCCTGAGCTGCCGCCGAAAGGACCCGGGATGCTGCCGAAGGGCCCGGCCGACTCTTCCCTTCGCCTCTTCTGCATCCTCGGATCCCTCGCCGCCCTCACCTGGGTCTCGGAGGCCTCGGCCCAGCCATCCCCCCGGGGCCGCCCGGCCCTCCCTCCGGCCATGGAGGCCCACAGGACTCTGGCCCGGGAGGCCATCTCCGGGGCCCGGGCCCGGGAGCTGGTGGCCTTCATGGACCCGTCGTACCGGGTTCCCGGCAACGAGCCCTTCAACGCTGCGCTGGGCAGGGTGGTGGAGATCCTGGAGGAAGCCGGGTACCGGGAGGAGGGGACCGTCGGCTCTCCGGCTCCGGTCCTCACCTACCGGCTGGAGCGACGCCCCCTGGAGCAGCCCACCTGGGAACCCGTGTCCGCCTCCCTTTCCCTGGTCGGCGAGGCCGGCCCTCTGGTTACGCTGGACACCAACATCAACCTGGTGGCGGCCAATTCCTATTCCACCACACCGGAGGGAGTCGAGGCCGAGTTGGTGGACGTGGGAGACGGGAGTCCCGCCCGGTGGGAGGGGCTGGACGTCGGGGGCAAGGTGGTCATGGGAGACGGGAGCCCCCGGCGCCTCTTTCGGCGGGCCGTGCATGAGGGGGGAGCCCTGGGGGTCCTGGCCTGGGGGCTGGCCGACTACAACCGGCCGGAGGTGAACCGGAACGTCGCCCGGATGTCCTCCATCCCCCACGATCCCGGGGCCCGGGCCTGGGGCCTCCTCCTGACCACCAATGCCCGGGACGCACTACGGGACGCCGCCGCCCGGGGCGACGCCCGGGTCCGGGTCCGGATCGACTCCCGGGTCTATCCCTCCGAGGAGCTCACCCTGGTGGCCGACGTCCGGGGCTCGGAGCGGCCCGACGAACGGTTCGTCCTGAGCGCCCACGTGCAGGAGTCCGGGGCCAACGACAACGCCTCGGGGGTGGCGGCCCTGGCCGAGATCGCCCGGGTCCTGGGGGAGGGTCTCACCACGGCGGCCTTCAGGCCCCAGCGCACCATCAGCATGATCTGGGGCGACGAGATCCGCTCCACCCGGCGGTACGTGCAGGAGGACAGCGCCCGGGCGGCGGGAATCCGGTGGGGCATGAGCCTGGACATGGTTGGGGAGGACACGGAGAAGACCGGGGGCACTTTCCTCATCGAGAAGATGCCCGACCCGTCGGCGGTCTGGACCCGCGGGGACGACCGGCACACCGAGTGGGGCGGACGGCCCCTGAGCCCCGACGCCCTCTTCCCCCATTTCTTCAACGACCTGGTCCTGAACCGGTGCCTGGACCAGGCCGCCGGCACCGACTGGGTCGTGGGGACCAATCCCTACGAGGGCGGGAGCGATCACGTCCCCTTCCTCCGGGCCGGCATCCCGGGGCTCCTCCTGTGGCATTTCACGGATCAGTTCTACCATACCGACGGGGACCGCCTGGAGATGGTCTCCGCCTCCACCCTGGAGAACGTAAGCGTCTGCGCCGTCACCACGGCCATGGCCCTCACCGATCCGGATGGGGAGGTGGCTGTCTTCCTCCTGGGGGAGGTGAAGGAAGCAGGGGTTCGGAGGCTCGAGCGGGAAGGGGAGCTGAGCCGGGCTGCGGTGCGAGGAGGCGCGCCCATGGAAGGAGAACGGGAAATCCTCGAGAGTTGGGCCCGCTGGTACGACGGGGCCCTGGAAACGGTCTCGGAGGTGGAAGTCGGAGGCGCCTCCGCCGGGACCCTCCAGGCGCTGGAGGCGGCCCGGGCGCGGCTGGCCGCAGCGGCCCGGGCGGCGGTTCGACGAGCCGGGGGCCGGTAGGAGCCCGGGACCTCACTCCTCCTCGTCGTCTTCCACCACGGGGAAGTAGAGCTGGAAGAGGGTTCCCCCGCCCGGCTGCTGCTCCACCACGATGGCTCCCCCGCTGGCCTCCACCGCACCATGCACGATGGGAAGAGAGAGGTCGGCGGCCCGGGTCAGGTCGTCCTCGATGACGAAGGGATCAAAAATCTGCTCGATCTCGTCTTCCTCCAGGTCGGGGGCAGCGTCCCGAACGGCCACGTGAACGCAATCCCCGGTATGGGCCAACCCCAGGGCCTCGGCCCTCTTCGTCCCCACCACAACCCGGTCCACCCATACCCTCAGCGTCCCCCCCTCCCGGGCCATGGCCCCGATGCGGTGAGCAAAGAGGCTGTAGAAGGCCTCGTGGATCTGACGGCGGTCCGCCCGGGTGAGACCGGCATCGTCCTGAATCTGGCCCGCGATGTTC
This sequence comes from uncultured Gemmatimonadaceae bacterium, assembly GCA_964464555.1. Taxonomy (GTDB): domain Bacteria; phylum Gemmatimonadota; class Gemmatimonadetes; order Longimicrobiales; family Gaopeijiaceae; genus CAYXGM01. Next base: position 43,148 of record CAYXGM010000017.1, read on the forward strand.
GTGCCCCCCGGAAGGCTTGGCCGAAGGAGGGAGACGGTCTCCTTCACCACCTCGGCCACCGGTACCAGGGTCTTCCTTTCCTCCCCGGTCTGGCTGAAGAGGAGGAGCCTGTCCACCAGCGATGACGACCGCTTCACGGCGGCAAGAATGCCCCGGATGTCCTCCCGCTCCGGTGCATCGGAGGGGAAGCCGTCGGCCAGGATCTCGGCGTGATCCGAGATGGTGGCCAGGCTGTTGTTGAAGTGGTGCGCAATGCCGCCTGAGAGCTTGGCCAGGGCATTCATCCGCTGGGTCTGGCGAGCATGCCGCTCCATGCGGGTCCGATGGGTAACGTCCCTTCTCATGGCCACAAAGTTCGTCACCTCCCCGCTCCCGTCACGCACCGGAGAAACGGTGATGAGATCCTCTCGGATTTCGTTCCGGGAGCCGGAGAGCGCCCCCCGCCCCTCCCAGCCCGTCCCGGTCTCCAATGCCTCCTTCAGCGGCACCCTTCCCGGGCCCGGTTCGGCATGGCCCAACACCTCCTCCAGCCCGTATCCCAGTACCTCCGAGGGAATCTGACCCGCCGAAGAGAGCGCAGCGTTGGCGTACCAGACCCGGGCGTCGGCATTGGCCAGGAGGATGATGTCCGGCGCCTGCTCCACCACTTCGGCCAGGAGCTCCTTCCGTGCTTCGGCCTCCTCTTTCTCCCAGGCAAGCACCGCCACCCGGTTCTCGATGGCCCTCTGGTGGAAGTAGGCCAGTCCCAGGAGAGCCAGGAGGGAGACCAGGACCAGGAGCTCCCGCAGAAATCGGGTGTCCGGATCCATGAACCCCGCCAGATCGACCCCGAAGTGGATGACGGGCAGGGCCAGAGCCGCGATGACCAGCCAGCCTGCCCGACTCCGCCCTTCCCGGGAGGGAGCGGGCCGCGGCAATCGACCGGCCCCCAGCACCTCGGGCGCGGGCTCGACCCTCACCCGGCCGGCGATCCCGATGAACAGCCAGGGCGCATACCAGAGGTAGTCGAGGAGGCCGTAGGTCTCGGCCGTGTGGATGTCGGCGTAGTAGAGGATCTCCGCGAAGTCGGTGAAGATCCAGCAGAGGACGGCCAGAGCCAGCCAGGTATAGAGGATCCGCCAACCGGCCTCGGCGCTGGTCTGCCTCAGATAGAGGAGAGAGAGGAAGATGAAGCAGTCCAGCGTCCAGTACATGACCAGGGAGGGGATCCACGTGTCGTATTCCCATGGCGCCAGAAAGTGGGGAACGCCGATGAAATAGACGAGAAGGACCAGGACGAAGACCCCGGTCCCGGCGATCTCCAGGGGATGCACCGGCCAGTGTCCTCCCTCCGTCTCCGGGCGGTCCGGCTTCAACTGGATGGAGAGGATCATGAGGAGGTAGAAGGTCAGGTACAGGACGTCCTGGGTGAGGGCCCCGGTGTCGTGCTGTTCCAGCTCCGGATCCACCAGGTAGAGGAGCCGGACGATGAGAACCACTCCCAGCGCCCCCGTCCAGCAGAGCCAGAAGAGACGCTCCCTCCTGTCCCGGACGCCGGGGAGCCCGGCCCAGGGCGCCAGCATGCCCAGGACCAGCATGGGGATGAGACCCTTGCCCTCGTAGACGTAGGTGATGGAGGCCAGGGGCGAGCCCGGCAGCACATACAGGACGTAGAGGAAAAGGAGCGCCCCGTGGACCGCGAGGATGGCCCACAGGTACAGGTCGAGTCGGAGGCTCCTGCCCTCTGGGGATGAGCTAGCGTTCACCGGAACCGCGGCTTTCGGAGCAAGAGAGCTACAGGGGCTCGGCTGCGGACCGCACGGACCGAGTTGCTTCGGGTCAGAGACCCACAAGGGTCCAACGCTACAGCCGGGACCCGAGGATCGCCACCCTTCGGGGGATCGTTACAGGCGATCGCTTCCCCGGTGATGAGCGTTTCGGCGCTGCCTGAAGGGGGACTACGCCGAGAACTTCTTGTACTTGATGCGGTGGGGCTCCGCCGCATCCTCCCCCAGGCGCCGCTTTTTGTCCTCCTCGTACTCCTGGAAGTTGCCGGGATACCAGAATACCTGGCTGTTTCCCTCGAAGGCCAGGATATGGGTGGCGATGCGGTCCAGGAACCAGCGGTCGTGGCTGATGACCAGGACGCACCCGGCAAAGCTCAACAAGGCGTCCTCCAGGGCCCGGAGGGTGTCCACGTCCAGGTCGTTGGTAGGCTCGTCAAGGAGGATGACGTTTCCCCCCTCTTTGAGGAGCTTGGCCAGGTGGAGACGGTTCCTCTCGCCTCCGCTGAGGACGCCCACGCTCTTCTGCTGGTCCGGCCCCCGGAAGTTGAACCACGACAGGTAGGCCCGGGGGTTGATCTCCAGGCGGCCGAACTCGAGGACATCCACCCCCCCGGACACCTCCTCGAAGACGGTGTTGTCGGGGTCCAGGTCGCTCCGTGACTGGTCCACGTAGGCCAGCTTCACCGTGTCGCCCACGGTGAGGCTGCCCCCGTCGGGCTCCTCCTGGCCGGTGATCATCCGAAAGAGGGTGGTCTTCCCCGCTCCGTTGGCGCCGATGATGCCCACGATGGCCCCGGGAGGAACGTCGAAGGTGAGATCTTCCATGAGGAGGCGGTCCCCGTAGCCCTTCTTCACCCCCTCGGCCCGGATGACCGTGCTTCCCAGACGGGGTCCCTTGGGAATGAGGATCTCGGCCGTCCGGACCTGTTCCCTCTCGTCGGCGGCCAGGAGATCTTCATAGGCGCTCACCCGGGCCTTACCCTTGGAGTGGCGGGCCCGGGGGGCCATGCGGACCCACTCCAACTCCCGCTGGAGGGTACGCTGACGGGCGCTCTCCTGCTTTTCCTCCACCCGAAGGCGCTCCCGCTTCTGCTCCAGCCAGGAGGAGTAGTTCCCTTTCCAGGGGATCCCCCGCCCCCGGTCCAGCTCCAGGATCCACTCGGCCACGTTGTCCAGGAAGTAGCGGTCGTGGGTGATGGCCACGATGGTGCCGGGAAAGGCCGCCAGGTGCTGCTCCAGCCAGGCCACCGACTCGGCGTCCAGATGGTTGGTGGGCTCGTCCAACAGGAGCATGTCCGGGGCCTCCAGGAGGACCTGGCAAAGGGCCACCCGGCGGCGCTCCCCCCCCGACAGCGTGGTGATGTCGGCGTCCCCCGGGGGAACCCGGAGGGCGTCCATGGCCATCTCCACCTTGCGGTCCAGGTCCCAGGCTCCGGCAGCTTCGATGCGGTCCTGGAGCTTGCCCTGCCTCTCCAAGAGGGCGTTCATCTCCTGGTCGGTGGAGACATCCCCGAAGGCCATGCTCACCTCTTCGAACTCCACGAGAAGATCCCGGATAGGCTTGACCCCCAACTCCACATTCCCCCTCACGTCCAGATCCGGATCCAGCTCCGGCTCCTGGGGAAGGTGGCCGATGCGGGTCCCCTTCATGGCCCACGCCTCGCCCAGGATGTCGTCGTCCAGGCCGGCCATGATCCTCAGCAGGGTGCTCTTCCCCGCCCCGTTCGGGCCCACCACCCCGATCTTGGCCCCGGGAAAAAAGGAGAGGCTGATGTCGGAGAGGATCTCCCGCTTGGGCGGGACGATCTTGCTGAGGCGGTACGTGTGATAGATGAACTCTTGCTCGGCCATGGTCGTTGGGGTCCGGGTGGTGGATGGAGGGTCGCAGGGGGACCGGGGCGAGGCGGCCGGACGGCCGCCGCCGGGAATTTAACAGGAGGCGCGCGCCGCAGAGCAACCCCGCCGGGGAATGCGGAATGGGCCCAAACGGAGGAGGAGGAGACGCGACGCCTCGATCACCCGGACGCCCCGAGCCGCATAAACAAGGAGCAGGCCGACCCTTCCGGGACAGCCCGCTCCGTCTGTGTCTCTTCCAGTTGTCAAAGCCGGCGTGCGGCGTCGGCCCCTCGTCACCCGCCCGAACCGGGCGGCAGCGTCAGCGTGCTCAGGTGAAGCCGCCGGTGCCGCAACTCGGAGGCGGAGGCGCGGAGGCGCCCGACCCACCCCGGGATCCCGTCATCACGCTCACCGCCGTGAAGCTTCGCTCCACCTTTCCCGATCCGCACTCGGGACAGGCCGGTTTCCCGTCCGACGTGTACTCGGACATGGACATGCGGACCTCGAAGACGTGGTCACAATCCTGACACTGAAAATCATATCTGGGCACGATCAGCCGCCCCTCGTTGTCTCGGTTGAAGAGCCTTTTTCACCACCCAGAGGTGTAGCAAGGTCCGGGCCAGCATCCAGGCACCCCGACCTGCCATAATGGCGAAATTCACAATCGGACTCTAAGGTGGAGTAGTACCGAGAGACTCCGGGACCGTTCCGACACGTCGGAACGCTCTTCCATACCGTCGGGGGATGATCATGAGACCGTCGAGTCCGAATGCTCTGCTCCTCTTCATCTGCTGCTCCTTGGTTTCCTGCATTTCTCCGGAGCAGGAAAACGACCGGGAGCGGTCCGGGAGCACCGCCACCGAACGCCGCAAGCCCATCATGATCGACGCCCAGCGCTACGAGACACCCGACGGGCACCTGCGCGTTACCCTGGTTGAACAGCCCTATCACGGCGGCCGGAACGTGGCCGAGCTCTCCCGGAACCCCGAGTACCTGCAAGCAGGGGGCATCGCCGGCATCCTCTCGGGTCAGGGGCACAGGGTCCGGCCGGTGGAGACGGTGGCCCTGACCCCGGAGGAGTCGGAGGAGTACGGGGAGTGGCACCGGATGGGGCTGGCCAACGGCCATCTGGCCGGGCTGGTGTCCGAGGCGGAGGAGAGCCGCTTCCTCTCCGTCGGCCTCCTGGCGAACTGCAACGCCCTCATGGGGATGCTCGGAGGCTTCCAGCACGCCGGTCCCGACGAGGAGCCCCTTCGGGTGGCCCTGGTCTGGATCGACGCCCACGGGGACTTCAACACCCCCGAGACCACCCTGAGCGGGATGCTGGGCGGGATGCCCGTGGCCGTCTCGGCGGGGCTGGCCCTGCAGCGCCTGCGCAGGGAGTCCCGCCTGGACCCGCCCATCCACACCGAGGACATCCTCATGGTGGGGGTCCGGGACACGGACCCGGAGGAGGAAGAGCTCATCCGGGAGCACGACCTGGCCAGGATCACCACGGAGGACATCCGGAGCCGCTCCGACGCCATGCACGCCCAGATGGAGCGCCTCTCGGAGGCCGCCGACCTCATCTACGTGCATGTGGACATGGACGTCCTGGACCCCGCCGAGGTCCAGGGCCACGGTCTCACGGTGCCCGGGGGGCCCACCAGCCGTGAGCTGGCGGCGGCCCTCACCGAGATCTTCCGCTATCCCCGGGTGGCGGGGCTGGGCGTCGCCTCCACGCCGGCCTACGAGGACGACCCGGAGGGGCTCTCCCGGGAGGCAGCCTACCGGCTCATCCAGGGCGCGGTGGACGGGGTCATGAGTCGCTGACCTCTTCCTTCTCCTCCCCCGATCCCAGCCCCACCGCCCGCAGGAGGGCGAGAGCGTTGGTGGAGGTGGCCCGCCCGGGCCGGAGCCGGTAGTCGAAGTCGATGAGGGGGCCCTCCTCCCCCTCCCTCACCGTACCCTCCAGGTGCACGGCCCGGGCCGCCCGGGCCAGGCGCTCGGTACGGTCCAACTGCAGGTCGTGGGTGGCCACGCACCCGATGGCCCCGGCGTCCAGGAGGTGGCCCAGGATGGTCTGCACCGCCACCCGGCGCTCGGCCTCGTTCGTCCCCTGAAGGGGTTCGTCCAGTAGGTAGAGGACGGGCGGCCCCGATTCCCGCCCGCCTGCGGCTTCTTGCCGCCCGGTCGAGGCCCGGGCGGCCTCCACCACCTGCCGGATCCGGTTCAGCTCCGCCATGTACTGGCTGATCCCCTCCGAGAGGGAGTCGGCGGTGCGCATGGAGGTCTGGACCCGGAGGGAGGTCATGGACATCTCCATCGCCGGGACCGGGCCCCCGGCCTGGGCCAGGACGGCGCTGCTCCCCACGGCACGGAGCAGGGTGCTCTTGCCCGACATGTTGGATCCGGTGACGAAGAGAAACGACCCTGCGGGACCCACCTCCACGTCGTTGGGAACGCAGCGGTCCTGGGGAAGGAGAGGGTGGCCGAGCCCCCGGGCCGTCAGGCGGGGCCCCGCTTCGTCCTTCCCATCACCCTTCCCCTCCACCTCCGGGAAGCACCAGTCGGAATGATCCGCTCTCAACGTGGCCAGGGCCGCGAGGGCCTCCAGCGTCCCCAGAGCCTCCAGCCAGGCCCGCACGTGGCTCCCGGAGCGGGCCTTCCACCGCTCCAGGCTGGCCAGAACGTGGACGTCCCACAGGAAGAGTGCCTGAAGGGGGACGTGGGCCATGCTGCTGTGTCTCACCTCGGCCCAGGACACCCGTCGGGCCAGCCGCTCCAGCTCCCGCCCGACGGAGACGGGGCTGCTCACCACGTGCTCTTTCAGCTCCCCCAGAAGGGGCGATGCGGCCTCCATCTCCTTCAGGCGACGGAGGAGGGCAGCGTACCGGAGGAACCGCTCCTCCCCGGCCGAGACCCGCCGCATGATGCCGTGCATCCGTAGCTGGTACGAGCCCGCCTGGAGGAAGGCCGCCGCCACGGTCAGGGCCCACCACGGCCAGTTCACGACGCCCCGCACGTGGAGGACCGCGAAGAGAAGCGTCGCAGCGGGAATCAGCCACGCCCCGGCCCTGAGAAGGCGCCGGGAGGGGAGCCATGGCTCCTCCTCGGCCCAGTCCAGGAAATCCTCCACGGCCTCCGTGGAGGGGGAGGCCAGGGATTCCCCCTCAGCCTCCAGCGCCTGGCGAAGGTCGATCTGGGGAGCCAGCTCGTCCACGGCCTCCTGTCTGCGCCGGATTTCCTCCGGCGGGGCGGGAGCCAGGAGCCACTGCCTGAGGGTGGCGGCCCCCGGAGGGGTGGTCACGGTGCCCAACAGACGAAAGAGGGAGGCATCTCCGCACAGGTCCAGGTCCAGAGCGTAGGGATGATGATCCGGAGCCGGGTCCAGGGGGCTGGGTGGGAGGGCGCTCCAGTTCCGGTCCAGACGGGCCAGTCCCTCCTCATTGATCCGGGCCAGCCGCCCATGCCACTCCTCCCGGGCCCGGACCCTCCGGTGAATCACCACGAGGACCGCAAAGACCAGCAGAAGGAGGACCGCCGCCCCCCAGAGCCCGCGACCTCCGGGGCCGGCGGTCACGTCTCCGGCCACGTAGAGGGCGAAGGCCAGGAGGAAGACCGTGAGACGGGCCCATCCCAGGCGGATTCCCTTCCGCTCCTCCTCCTCCCTCAGACGGGTGAACCGCTCCAGGCGATCCCGGTAGGTGTCTCTCATGACAGGCCGTCGGGCGCCCAGCAGGCGGCGGCCAGCTTCCTGCCCCGCTCCATGGCCTTCTGAAGCCTGAGAAAAAACACGACCAGGAGAACGGGGGAAGCAGTCAGGGCCAGGATGAGCACGGTGATCATGAGGCCCTGGCTCTCCAGGCCCATGGCCGTTCGCCACATGGCCACCTCGATGAGCCCGAAGATCAACAGGAGCTCGGTCTGGACCAGTGCCAGGAAGGAGGCGAGCATGTCCAGGACCGGAGGCCGGGCAGCCTCGGGCAGGTCGGACAGGCGGCGCTGATCGGGCAGGTTCACCCACCGGGGCTTTCGGGGCAGGAGGCGCCTGAACCAGCCCATGAGCAGGTAGAGGCCAAAGCCGACGGCCGGGAGGGAGAACCAGGAGAAGAGGCTCTTGTCGCTCCAGGCATCGGGTTGTCCATCGATGCCGAAATGGGTGGGGATGCGTTCGGGGAGGGAAGGCCAGGTCCATAGGGCGAACCCCACCATGCCGGCGATGAGGAGGAGGTTCAGGACGTCGAGACGGCGCTTCACCCGGACCTCCTCAGCACTCGTCTTCCCCGGTTTTTGCCCGGCCCTCCCCACCTGCGACGCGTCCGGGCTCCGCTTCGCTCTCGCCTTCGGGAGGTGGCTCCCCTTCCCCGGGTGAGGTCCCAGTCTCCCTCGGCCTCCAGGAGCTCGAAGCGCTGGCCCCGGGCGGCCCGGGCCACCTGGTCGGGAATGAACTGGTAGTTCCCCTTGAGCTCCCGGGAGTGTGTGGGCACGGGCAGCCACTCTTCGGTGGCCACCGCCAGGACGGCCACCGAGCCGGCGGGCCGGTACAGGGGAAGTCCCTCTCCCGCCGGGGCGTGCTCCCCCACGAGCCCGGGATCCACCTCGAGGCCTGAGCCGGGGGGACCCGCCATCTGGGCCTGTAGCCCCCCGAGGGGGATGCCCACCCCATGCAAGGCCAGGAGCATCAGGACGAAATCCTTCACTCAGCTCTCCTCGTTCCTTCGATTCTCACGTTCGAGGCACAGGGCTTCGGCTCGGTCTGCCCGTGAAGCCACTGCCGGATCAAAAGTGCCCACGGGCGGGGGAGTCCAGCAAGAAGGGACCGTCTTGCCGGAGTCTCCCCCCGGCCTCACGTTGACGGCTGAGCGCCGTTCCCATCCCCCTGCGGGACCAGACCCCGAGGCCCGTCATGCGAAAGATCCGACTCGCCCTTCTCTCCCCCGTCCTCACCGTCCTCGTGACCCTCTGGGCAGCCCCCACAGCGGCCCAGGAGCCCTACGTGCCCGAGGCCGTCACTGCCGAGGACTACGCCCGGGCCGAACGTTTTCTTCGGGGCGCCACCCGGGATCTGGTCCACGGGATGGACGTGTCCCCCAACTGGCTGGAAAGCGGCCGCTTCTGGTACCGGAGCACCGTCCCCGAGGGCACCGAGTTCATCATGGTGGACCCGGCCCGGGGCACCCGGGCTCCGGCCTTCGATCATGAGCGCCTGGCCCGGGCCCTCTCCGAGGCCGCCGGGGCCGAGTACGAGCCCTTCGCCCTTCCCTTCGACCGGTTTCACCTCCTGGCCGATGGACGGTCCATCAGCTTCGACGTGGAGAGGACGACGTACACCTGCGACATGGAGGTATACCGGTGCTCGTCGTCTGCCCGGGAGGAGGTCCCGGCGCCCTCCGGCCGCCGGAGTTCCACGGTGAATTCCCCTGACGGCACCAAGACCGTCTTCATCCGGGACCAAAACCTCTGGATGCGGGAGCTGGATTCGAGGGAAGAGACTCAGCTCACGTACGACGGGGTGGAGCACTTCGGATACGCCACCAACAACGCCGGGTGGACGAAGAGCGACCGGCCCGTGGTCCTCTGGTCCCCGGGCTCGGACAAGATCGCCACCTTCCAGCACGACGGCCGGGGGGTGGGGGAGATGTATCTGGTCACCACCGGCGTGGGACACCCGGAGCTGGAGGCGTGGAAGTACCCCCTGCCCGAGGACTCGGTGATCTTCCGCATCCACCGTGTGGTGATCCACCTGGATGAGGACGGCCCGCGCATGGTCCGTCTCCGGATGCCCCCGGACCAGCACCGCTCCACCATCACCGACCACATCGCCTGCGGGGGCTCCCTCTGCGACGCGGAGTGGGCTCCCGACGGCTCGAGCCTCGCCTTCGTCTCCTCGTCCCGGGACCACAAGGACGCCACCCTCCGGGTGGCCGACCCCGAGACCGGGGAGGTCCGGGACATCCTCCACGAGCACGAGGACACCTTCTTTGAATCGGGCTACAACCAGGTGAGCTGGCGCTACCTGCCTGGCCCGGGCGAGGTCATCTGGTACTCCCAGCGCACCGACTGGGGCCACCTCTACCTCTACGATCTCCGGACCGGAGAGCTGAAGAACCCCATCACCACGGGAGACTGGAAGGTGTGGCGGCTCCTGCACATGGACGAGGACGATCGCCGGGTCTACTTCGTCGGGGCCGGACGGGAGCCGGGAGACCCCTACTTTCAGTACCTCTACTCGGCGAGCATGGACGGGGGCGACGTGCGCCTCCTCACCCCCGACAGCGCCAACCACTCCATCACCTTCTCCCCGGACCACCGATACTTCGTGGACTCCTGGTCCACCTTCCTGGATCCGGGTGAGACCGTGCTGCGGGACCTCCAGGGCCGGGAGATCATGCACCTGGAGACCGGGGACATCTCGAAGCTGGAAGCCTACGGCTGGCAGGCACCGGAGCCCTTCACCGTGAAGGCCCGGGACGGGGTCACGGATCTCTACGGGCTCCTTTTCAAGCCCAGCCACTTCGATCCGGCGTACAAGTACCCCGTGGTCAACTACCTCTACCCGGGTCCCCAGTCCGGGAGCGTGGGGAGCCGGAGCTTCAGCCCGGCCCACCGGGACCACCAGGCCCTGGCCGAGCTGGGCTTCGTGGTGGTGGCCCTGGACGCCATGGGCACCCCCGGCCGCTCCCACTCCTTTCAGGCGGCCTACTACGGGAACATGGGAGACAACGGCCTCCCGGATCAGGTGGGGGGCATCCGTCAGCTCGGGGAGCGCCACCCCTGGATGGACCTGGACCGGGTGGGGATCTGGGGGCACTCCGGGGGCGGCTTCGCCTCCACGGCCGGGATCCTCCGCTACCCCGACTTCTACAAGGTGGCGGTGAGCCAGGCCGGAAACCACGACAATCGGAACTACGAGGACGACTGGGGCGAGAAGTGGCAGGGGCTCCTGGAGGTCTGGGCCGACGGTAGCACCAGCTACGACAATCAGGCCAACCAGCTCCTGGCCGACCAACTCCAGGGCAAGCTCCTCCTGGCCCACGGCACCATGGACTCCAACGTCCCCCCCTACAACACTTTGGTGGTGGTGGATGCCCTCATCGAGGCCAACAAGGACTTCGACCTCATCATGATGACCAACCGGGGCCACGGCTTCGGGAACGAGCCCTACATGCAGCGGCGGCGGTGGGACTACTTCGTCAGGCACCTCCTGGGAGCCGAGCCGCCGAGGGAGTACGAGATCGGGGCCGGGCAGCGCTGATTGCCCCTCAGCAGCTTGAGAGGAGCAGGGAGTCCCCTTCTCTTCGGAGGCTCCGGTCTCATTCGTCCTGGATGAGCCCCCACTCTTCCCGGCGGGAGAAGGATGGACCTACAGCGACATGGGCTACATCCTGCTGGGTCTCGTCCTCGAAGAGGTATCCGGGCGTAGCTGGTCCGAAGTCGTCATGGACGGCTTTCTCGTGCCCCTGCGCCGGGGAACACGACCTGGAATCCCGGGGTGGAGTGGGCCGGTGGGGGATTCGCCCGCAATCCGGGCGACCTGGTGGTCCGGGCTTGGAACCGCTACGAAGGCCGGGTTGGCCATCTACGGATCCGGTCCCATGAGCCCGGTCTGGGGGCATGCCTGACGGATTCCGGGTTGCATATCCAGCATGCGATACTACCAGGAGCACGGCATCGCCGTGGCCTTCCAGGCCAACACCGACGTCGATTCCGATGGCCTATTCGTTCCTGAGACGGAGAAGCGGCTCGAACCCGAGTTCCCTGGCTCTCATCACGGCAGCATTGCGGTCCGAAACACCAAGCTTGTCGTAGATATGTTTGAGGTGGGTCTTAACCGTGTCCACCGACACGAAAATGGCCTGGGCAATGTCCTTGTTGCTGTGGCCCTGGAAGAGGAGGGCCAGGACTTCTCGCTCCCGGTCCGTCAAGGGATCCAGGAGCCCCAAATCCCCGTCGCCTTTCCGGGAAGCGGGCTTTCCTCCCACGAGGTCCAGAAGTGAACGCGCGTGGGTTCGACCCAGGGATGAGGGAAGCTGGGTCAAGGCCGCCCGGAGGAGATCCCGCACGGGTTCCCCTCCGTCCAGGAAAGGCCGGACATACCCTCGAGTCGCCGCCAGCTTCATGCCTTCATCCAGGACCTCCCAACGGTCGGCACTCTCAGAGAGGAGGGCCCGGGCCAGAAGGGCCCCGCACAGGGCGGGCCCTCGTCCCCTGTCTTCGCTTTCCTGCTGAAGCTCCAGGCTGAGCTCGTCCATGCGCTGGTGGTGCTGGCGCTGGAAGGCATGGCGGAGGGCCAGGATCAGCTCCGTTTCCCGGATCGTGGTCCAGAGCCCGGCCTCCCGGTCCGGGATCAATTCGGGTGCCGGCGGCCCCTCCCCCGCGGCTTCGCGCGTCATGGCCAGCCGCTTTCGCTCCAGATCCAGCGTCGTGTCCTGGAGGTCCATGTTGCTCCCCTGGCTGAGGCTCGCGGCCTCCACCAGTAGCGACTCGGCTTCCTGGAACCGCTCCTGGGCCATGGCCACCCGGGCGAGCCCCACCAGGGCATTGCCCCGCTCCTCGGGGAAGTCCTCCGCGCCGGCAAGGTCGAGGGCCGCCTCCATTGCGCTCCTCGCTCGATCCAGCCGGTTGGCCAGGAGTTCCACTCCGCCCTGGTGAAAAAGAACGATGGAATAGGCCGGATTCCGTGTCAGACCCCGATCCTCGGCGAAGCTCCGGGCTGCGGCCAGAGACTCCGTGGCCGCGGGAACACCCTCCGTCTGAGCGGACACCGCGGCCGTCCGGCCCAGGCTGGCCAGGGTGAGATAGAGGTTCCCGGAACGAAGGTGATCGTCGAAGGCCCGGTCCAGCAGTTCGGCGGCGGCATCCATGTCACCCAACGCCATGCGGACCCGGGCCGTGTTGTAGGTAAGAAGACCCCGGGTGAAGGGATCGGCGTCGGCCGCCCGGTCCCGAAGGTCCTCGGCGATGCCAAGGGCCTCTTCATACCGGCCGGCGTATCGGGCCGCGTAGGCGGAGAGGACGCCGACGTGAAGGGCCGCACGGCGTCTCCGGGCCGGATCGTACCCCGGGGGTACCCGTTCCAAGGTATCCTTGACAGCCTTCAGAAGAGGCTCCAGGTCAGGCGCCCGGTCCGTGATCACCCGCAGCCATCCGATACCGCAGAGAACCATAGGATAGGGCTGGGAGAGCGGTGCCCGGACCTTTTCCGTCCACTGCCGGAGGGCCGCCATCTCGCTCCGGCCTATCATTCCCAGGATCTCACCGTCCAGGAGCTCAAGGAGCCAGGTCTGGTCCTGCATCCTGGAGGCATGCTCCAGGGCCGCCGCCAGGTCACCCTCCTCCTGGAACCATGCACTGGCTCGCCGGTGGAGCTCTTCCAGGCGGGCCCGGTCCTTCTGCTCCAGCCGGAAGCGGAGAAGGTCGGCGAAGAGATGGTGGTAGCGGTACCACTCGCCGTCGCTGCCCAGGGGAATCAGAAAGAGGTTCGCCTTTTCCGCCTCCCTCAACCGGTCCCGGGCTTTCGGATCGCCGGTGACGGCAACGCAGGTATCGGGATTGAACCTGCGGAGGACGGATGTGTCCAGAAGAAACCGCTGAAGCTCCGGCGTCTGCCGCTCCAGGGCCTCCTCCAGGAGGTACTCCATGACGAGCCGGTGCTGCCCGGCGAAGGAACTCACCAGAACCTCGGGATCCGCGACATCCTGGAGAGCGATGGCCGCGAGGCGGAGGCCGGCCACCCATCCCTCCGTTCGCTCATCGAGCCGGCAGACCTGCTCCTCGTCCAATGCTCCTGGGAGCAACCGGTCGAAGAGGCTGCGACTCTCTTCCGGGGTGAAGCGAAGGTCCCTCGCCCTGATCTCCAGGAGTTCTCCCTCCACACGGAGTCGGCCCAAGGGGAAGGACGGATCTTCCCGGGTCAGGAGGACCAGGCGGGGCCCCGGACCGTCCACGAGCACCAACTCCTCCACGACTTGAAGCACATGGGGAGAATCGAGCTCATGGAGGTCATCCAGAATGATGATGGGCTCCGAACCCATCTCCAGGAATGCCGAAAGGAAACCCGGCGGAAGGGACAGGTCCGGAGGCGCCAGCCCCCGGATGATCTTGGCCGCTTGGGAAGCCCCGCCCACATCGAGACCGGCCACCGCTGCAGCCAGGTGGGCGCAGAATCGCGCCGGATCATTGTCCAGCTCGTCCAGGGAGAACCACGCCCGGGGCGCCTCCTCCCTCGAGAGCCAATCCGCCACCAGCACCGTCTTTCCGAACCCGGCGGGAGCCGAAACCAGAACGATCCGGCCTCCGTGGGCCTCCAGGCGCCGGGCCAGCCGGGACCGGGGGACCAGCGGGGCCCTGACCCGTGGCGGATGCAGCTTGGTCTGGATCAGGCGGCTCGGGGACATGGGCTACGGTTCGCACGTTTCGGCAACGGGGGATGACCGGAGAGCAAGATGTGGATCGCCGGAACCGCTGTCCATGGGATGATCACCCACTCCCCTCCTGAAGATCACCCCTCGAATCACCCGCGGGGGTGACGCTTCCCGGTGCCTCCCTTTCTACCCTTCATGCACGGCCGCCGCAGGTGGCCCTGAACCGGGAGGACACTGTGAACGTGCATGAAGAACAATCAGCGAGGGAAACAGTGGTCTACCGGGTGGAGGTCGTCGGGGCGCTGGCCGCAAGCTGGCCCGAGTGGTTCGCTGCGGACACGGTCGAGACCGTGGGTGACAACTCGATTCTCGAGGTCCGAGTGGCTGATCAGGCCGAACTCTTCGGTCGGCTCAGGCGAATCCACGATCTGAACCTTCGGCTGATCTCGGTCGTCCGGTTGGACCCGTAGGACTGTGCAGCAACTCGAAGTCAACTGAACTGATCCACCGAATCGAAAGGAGCATCACCAATGAAGAAGGCAATCCTCACAACGACGGCACTTCTCCTGGCCGGCCTCGGCGCGGACTCGCCTCTCGCCGGGCAGAATGCCATCGGACTGGAGATCCGGGCCAACGGTGCCATCTCCACCCAGGACACGGAGCGGGAATACAACAACAGCGGCTTCGGCTTCGAGGCTAACCTGCAGTACCGGTTCCACCCCAACGTCTCGGCCTACGCCGGCTGGGACTGGGCCCGGTTCTCCGCGCTGGAGGCCATCGGCGGACCCGACATGGACCTCAAGCAGACCGGATACGTCCTGGGCCTCCGGTATGAGCGCCCGTTCAGCGAGACCTCGCGGACGGCCTGGTGGGTCCGCCTGGGCGGGATCTACGATCACCTGGAGCTCAAGGATGCCGACGGGAACACCGTGGACGATTCCGGACACGGATTCGGTAGCGAAGCCGGCGCCGGAGTGGTCGTGCCCTTCGGCGAATACTGGAGTCTGACGCCGGGGATCCGGTACCGGAAGATCTCCCGGGACCTGGCGGTGGAGGGCGCCGAAGTGCCGGTGACCATGGAATCCCTGGCCTTTGAGCTGGGAATGGGCGTCCACTTCTGAAGACGGTGGCCACCCTCCTGGGTGCGGCTCGGAACGCTGTTCCGGGCCGTACCTCCCCGGGGTGCCGCGGCCCCGAGGCCCAGCCGTATGACACGGTCATCCTATCGGTCGCAGCCCTTGCGTTGCTACGGATGAACCGGGAAAGCATGTTCAGTGGCCTAGATGCGGCGACCCGCGTCATTCCCGAGGTAGAGCCGAGGAACGCGCTGGATGAAGTTGCAGCTACGGCGGGACCTTCCGGGGATGGACATCCGGCCGCCCTGGGGGGCCGCGGTTCCGGGCAACCTGACGGGATGAGCCTCTCCTCGAGCCGGAAGGAATAGAGATGACCACGCTGTTGACAGCGTTCATCGCCGTACACGCCCTGATCCATTTCATGGGGTTCGCCAAGGCGTTCGACCTGGCCGAGTTCCCTCAACTCGTGAATCCCATCGGCCGGACCACGGGACTTCTCTGGCTGGCGGCAGGTCTCATCCTCCTGGCCGCAGCGGTCACGGTGAAGACCCATCCCCGGTCCTGGTGGTGGCTCGGATTTCTGGGGGTCATTCTCTCCCAGGCGGCCATCATCACTTCCTGGAGCGATGCCCGAGTGGGCACCCTGGCAAACGTGGTCGTCGCTCTCTTTGCTCTCTACGTCTTCGCTGCCGAGGGGCCCCTGAGCCTGCGGTTGGAGTACCGTGAGGCGGTAGCTTCCCGACTCCCGGAACAGATCGACCCTCCGACTGTGACGGAAGAGCATCTGGCCCGGCTTCCCGAGCAGGTACAGCGATACCTCAGGGTCACGGGATCCGTCGGCAAACCGGTGGTCACGAACTTCAGGGCGGTCCACCGGGGACGCATCCGAGCCTCGCCGGAGGAAGCCTGGATGGAATTCACGGCAGAGCAGCACAACTTCCTGGGGGAAACATCTCGTTTCTTCCTCATGGACGCCCGGAAGAGCGGTCTTCCCGTAACCGTGCTTCATGCCTTCCGGGGAGATTCGGCCAGCATGCGGGTGAGGCTCCTCTCCCTCTTCCAGATCATGCACAACCAGGGTCCGGAAATGGACCAGGCCGAAACGGTGACGGTCTTCAACGACCTGTGCATTTTCGCCCCTTCGGCCCTGGTGGACCCGTCCATCCGGTGGGAGCACGTAGATGAACGGTCGGCTCGGGCCTTCTACACGGTGGGAGAGCAGACCATCACCGCCGTCCTCCACTTCAACGAGTCCGGAGAGCTGGTTGATTTCGTCTCGAATGACCGGCTCGCCGTGTCCTCCGACGGAGGGAGCTTCACCGCCATGCCCTGGTCCACCCCCGTCTCTCGCTACCGCGACTTCAGGGATCGGCGTGTCTTCACCCGGGGGGAAGGCCGATGGCACCCACCGGAGGGGGAATTCACCTACCTGGAGTTGGAGCTCCTGGAGGTGGAGGTGAACCGGACGCGTTAGAAGGGTGTTACGAAAGGGGGACCTTCGTCGGACCGCATGACCCGTCCGCAGCCACAGAGGCCCCTCTCCCCTCACCGAATTCCGTAGTCCCGGGCGTACACCATGTGGGTCTCGAAAGCCCGCGGGTCGTCCTCCCGGATCACGAACACCCGGGCGCCCCGCATCCGGTCCCGCTCCTCCCCGTCCAGCCCGTAGGTCCCGAAGCCCACGTTGGCCGAGTAGCCCAGGCGGACGCCGAAGTAGTCTCCCACGTAGTCGTTGACGTGGTCGTGGCCCACGAAGATCCCCACCACGTCGCCCCGATCCTGCACAGCGGCAAAGAGTCCGCTGTTGAAGACCCCCGCGGCCACGTCCTCGTTCTTCTCCCCCACCACGCCGTGATTCTCCCGGCTCTCCCACATGAGGGCGAACTCGGGGAGGGGGATGTGGAAGAACATGAGCCCCGGAATCTTATTCCCGTGCAGAGCCTCCAACTCCTCGGAGGTCCGGACGTACCAGCCCACCTGGCTCGGCCGGAGCCAGTCGTAGCTGCGAAGGCCGTCGGCGGCCACCGACTGGCCGGCAATGGAGTCGGGGCTGTAGCGGCCCGAGTCCAGGGCCCAGACGGCCAGGGCCGGTTCCTCGTCGGCGGGCGTCAGACCCGGCTCATTCGTCGCGGATCCCAGGATAGGCAGCATCATGTTTCCGGTTCCGTTCACGCCCTCGGGCCCCTGGCGGTTCCGGTTGTGGGGAAAGGACATGTAGTAGGCGAGCTGATCCGCTTCGAGCATCCCCGTCTCGGGAACGTGGTCTTCGTCGTGGTTCCCGAAGGTAACGAGCCAGGGGATGCCCCGTTCCTCCGCGGGGCCAGCCACGGCGTCGATGGCTCTCCGGACGTCATTCGGCGTCTCGGGACCGGAGCGGATGTTGTCTCCGGTGAAGACCACCAGATCCGGCACTATGTCGTCCAGGACGGCCCTCATGAGCCGGGGGGTCCTGGGGTCCATCTCCTGGTCGTCCTGGGTATCGGTGAAGTGGACGATTGTGAAGGTCCCGTCAGGGGCGAAGCGGAGGGGAGGCTCCTCCTGGAGGCCGGGGCCTGGAGTCGCGTTGGCTTCGGCGCATCCCTGGACAAAGAGCGGGACAGCCACAGCGGCCAGGAGGGCTACGAAGGCCACGGTGGCAGGGGCGAACCGGGGAGAGCGGGCGGGGAAGCGGCGTTCCATGAATCGTCCTCTCGGGGTCAGGCCCGAACGTCGGGGGAGGCGGCGACCTTCGGGGGTCCGGGCAAGAACGGGGGTCGGTTGCTCGGGGCTGAAGCACAGCGATGGGC
>CAYXGM010000018.1:0-41532 GCA_964464555.1 uncultured Gemmatimonadaceae bacterium
CTACCGACCTCACGCTTATCAGGCGTGCGCTCTAACCACCTGAGCTACAGGCCCTGCCAGGGAACCCGAAAGGTACAAATAGCGCCGGGCGGGTTCAACACCTGGCACTTCCTGGCTCGGCACTCCCGGGGACGACGCCCCGCCCCCTTCCCCTCACCGCCCTCCCTTCGCCTTCGGATCCAGGCTCTGCAGGTACATCCAGATGGCCTCCACCTCGTCCTTTTCGAACTCGGCGAAGTTCGGCCAGGGCATGTAGAGGGGCTCCATCCTGCGGCCGTCGGGACGCAGGCCCCGGGTGAAGGCCACGACGAACTCCTCCCGACTCCACCGGCCGATGCCCGTTTCCCGGTCCGGCGTGAGGTTCGCCGCTTCGGGCCAGCTCGGGGGGACGCCGGGAATGGGGCCTCCGCTGAACCCCTCCCCGTGGCATCCGATGCAGCCTTTCGAGAGGTACTCGCCGTAGGCCATCGTGGCGGCCTTCGGGGGAGCCGCGGGCCTGGGGGCCTCGTGCTCGATGATCTCCGCAGCCAGGAGGGGGAGCTTTCCGGCGGTGAACAGGACCCTCCCCACCGGGCCGACGGCATTCTCTTCCAGGGTCCGCTCCACCGGCGGGAGGGATTTCAGGTAGACGATCAGCGCCGCCAGGTCCTCGTCGCTCATGTAGTAGTACTCGTAGGAAGGCATGAAGAGGAGCCCCTTCCCGTCCGGGCCGATCCCATGCCGGATGGCCCTCATCCAGTCGGCATCGTCGTACTTGCCGCCGATTCCCGCCGGCGTCAGGTTCGAGCCCGAAAGCCGCATCACGGGCATGTCATCGGCAAAGATTCCCCCTCCCAGATCTTCACCGTGACAGTCCCCGCAGCCCCGGGTCTTCGCGATGTGCTCGCCCCAGGCGAGGAGCTCGCTCCGGGCCTCCTCCGAAAACGCCAACGAGCCCCCCGCCGAAACCGGTTCGGATTCCACCGACCACTGCCGGTTCATCCGGGACTCGGAATGGAGATACACGAAGCCTCCAGCCACGAGGCTCACGACAACGACTACGGCCAACGCCGAACCGGCCCACCGAAAAAGACGCATGGGAAGGAACTCTTTCTCGCCCACTGGGTTTTAGGGGAAACAAAGAAATATTGTCCTCGGAATACACAATCGGCGATGGAAGAACACAAGGATCTTTTCTCAGCGCCACCGCCGATTCAGGGACGACAACGGAACTCCAGGAAGGGCCCTTCGGTTGCAGGGAAGTCCCCTCGATCCAGGGAGAGGTCCTCCAACTCCACAGGAGATTCTTCAGCCATGACCGATTCCACGACTCCGACCCGGACGCCGCCCCCCATCCACGAGCGTGGATACGCAAACGCCGACATGCTGGTCTCCACCGAGTGGGTGGAGGAGCACCTGGACGATCCCGACGTCCGCATCATCGAGAGCGACGAGGACCTCCTCCTCTACTCCATGGGCCACATCCCCGGCGCGGTGCGGGTGGACTGGATCAACGACCTCAACGACGCCGTCGCCCGGGACTACATCGATCAGGACCGCCTTCAGGAGCTCCTGAGGGAGAAGGGGATCAACGAGGGAATGACCCTCGTCTTCTACGGGGACAAGAACAACTGGTGGGCCTGCTACGCCCTCTGGGTTCTCGAGCTTTTCGGGGTCCCCAATATGAAGATCATGGATGGGGGCCGGGCTCTCTGGAAGGAGGAGGGACGGCCCATGACGGACGAGGTTCCCTCCTATCCCCGGGGCAACATCGTGGTGGGCGATCGAAACGAAGACCCCATTCGGGCGTTTCGCGAAGATGTTCTGGCCCAGGTGAATGCCCGGGGGAAGCTGGTGGACGTCCGGAGTCCCGAGGAGTTCAGCGGGGAGCGTCTACACATGCCCGACTATCCCAACGAGGGAGCCGTGAGAGGCGGACACATTCCCGGGGCCCGGAACGTCCCCTGGGCCAGGGCCGTGGATCCGGAGACCCACACCTTCCTGGACGCCGACACGCTGCGGAGGATCTACGAGGAGGAGCAGAAGCTGAATCCGTCCGACCCCATCATCGCCTACTGCCGGATCGGGGAACGCTCCTCCCACACCTGGTTCGTCCTGACGTACCTTCTGGGATTCGAGAGCGTGAGGAACTACGACGGGTCCTGGACGGAATGGGGGAACCTGGTCCGGGCACCCATCGAGCGGTAGGCAGGAACCCAGCGAGGGGCATGGACTCGACGGGCCGGGGCTCTCGACGGGCCGGGCCTCAGGACTTCGACCTCAGTTCCAGTTGCCCAGGTCGAATCCCCTGCGTTCGAAGAGACCCTCGTCCTCGAACTCGTCCTCCCAGTCCTCATCGTCGTCCTCATCGTCGTCCTCCTCGTCCCAGTCATCGTCGTCATCCCAGTCGTCCTCATCCTCGTCGTCCCAATCTTCATCGTCCCAGTCTTCGCCGTCCTCGTCATCCTCCCAGGCCAGGAACCTCAGGGGATCGAGGGGCTCCTCCTCGGGGCAGACCCAACTGTCCAACATGCTCCTCTCCTCTGGTGGTCGAGAACCGATTTCTCCGATTCTCGCGAAATAAAATGGGTTCGGGGGGAAGTCAAGGAGAAAACTTCACCGCGATCCGCCGGGTACGGGGGCCGTCCCACTCGGCCAGAAACACACCCTGCCAGGTCCCCAGCACCAGATCACCACCATCCAGGAGAAGGGTCAGACCCGGCCCGAAGAGGCTCGTCTTCATGTGGGCATCGCTGTTTCCCTCACGATGCCGGTACTTTGCCTCCCCTTCCGGCACCATCTGTCGTGCCTTCCAGACCAGATCCTCCTTCACGTCGGGGTCCGCGTTCTCGTTCACCGTGAGACCGCACGTGGTGTGCATGGACCAGAGGTGGACCACCCCCTCCTCCCTCCCCTCTTCTCTCACGGCCTCCCTCACCCGGGGTCCGATGTCCACGAGTTCTTCCCGACGTTCGGTCCTTACTTCGATGAAGCGTATCATGTGCCTCGGTCTCCGTCTCCTTCGATTCCACCGCCCTCGCCGGTTCCGCCGTCCTCTTCGATCTCGACCGCCGTTTCCGGTACCGGCCTCTTCTCCGAGCCCGTCGTCTTCTTCGACTCCCCACCCCCGACGCCCTCAATCCGGTGCAGGGGACGGGGCTCCAGTTGGAAAGTGACGTGGGAGATTCCCCGCTCGTTCAAAATGGCATTGATCTCGTCCAGGATCCTGCGATGCATGCTGAGGTCGTCGATGACGCCGTGGCCGCTCATGGCCACGAATCCGCTGGTGAGGGTCCACACGTGGATGTCGTGAAGCTCCTCCAGCCCCGTGATCCCTCGCAGGGATTCCACGAGTTCCTTCACATCCAGATCACGCGGGGCCCCCTCCAGGAGCACGTCCACGGCCTCCCGCACCAGGTTCCAGGCGCCGAAGAGGATGAGAGCGGCGATGACCGCCGACACCAGGGAGTCGGCCAGCATCCACCCCTGAGTCAGGATCAGGACACCCGCAGCGATGGCCCCGATGGACCCCAGGAGATCCCCCAGGATGTGCAGATAGGCGCCCTTCACGTTCAGGCTCTCGCCGGCGTGACGGTGCAGGAGGAGTGCCCCGGTGATGTTAACCAGGAGGCCCACCGCAGCCACGGCCAGCATGAGGGGGCCGTCCACCTGGGGAGGGGCCTGGATGCGCTCCCAGGCTTCCTTGAGGATGAAGACGGCCATGACCAGGAGAGCGCCTCCGTTGAGGAGTGCCGCCAGAATCTCCAGCCGGACGTAGCCGTAGGTCTTGGTCGGACTCGGCGGACGCTGGGCCAGCCGCATGGCCACCAGGGAGAGGGTCAGGGCCGCCACGTCGGTGAACATGTGACCGGCGTCGGCCAGGAGGGCCAGGGAGTTCGCCAGGAGGCCTCCCGCCACCTCGGCAAACATGAAGCCCGCAGTGATTCCGAGGACCCAGCGCATGCGCCGGCGCTGGGCCTTTCTGGCTCCCGGGCTCCCGCGAAAATGATCGTGGAGGGGGCCCTGATCGGCCACGTCGGATTCGGCGGGGATGTGAAAACGATCGGTGCTCAAGGGCTTCCTCCCGGGGCATCATCCGATTCGCTACGTCGTGCGGTCTGGTTCCAGGTGAGGGCCGTCTTCAGGAGGATGGGTCCCCCGAGGATGTTGCCGATGATGATGGCCATGCCCAGGGCGACCAACCCCTCGCCGATCTCGGGGAATGCCTCGGACAGCACGAGGAGAAGCCCCAGGGTCACCCCTCCCTGGGAGAGGAGGCCGCGCCAGGTCAGAGACTGAACCTCCGGAGGTGCATCCGCCCAGCGCGCCCCCAGGTTCGTCCCCCAGAGGGTGAGGAGGAGGCGGGCCGTGAAGAGGATCAGCGCCGCCACCCAGAACGTCCCGATGGCCTCCAGGTCCAGACTGGCCCCTGCGATGGTGAAGAAGAAGGCGAAGATGACCACGGCCACCGACTCGATCCCCCGGATCATATCGTCCCCGGCCTCGGAGAGGTTCTCGATGACGAACCCGGCGGCCACCCCCGTGAGGAGCAGCTCCACGTGGAGGAGATCGGCCAGCACCAGGAGAACGTAGGCGAAGAGGAAGGTCACGTAGGCCGGCTGACGACCCTCCCTGCTCAGGTAGAGGGAGAAGAGCCAACCCAGGGTGCTCCCGATGAGGAGGGCTCCGCCCACCTCCCGGCCCAGGTCCACGAGGATCCCCCCCTCCCCGGCCTGGTGACCCAGGAGGGGCTGGACCAGGGCCAGGGCCAGGGTGAAGAGGACGATGACGACCACGTCCTTGACGATGGTCACCCCCAGGATCACGTCCGTGAGGCGTCCCTTGGAGCCGACCTCTTCGATGACAGCCACCGTCAGGTCCGGGGAGGAGTTGGCCGACCAGATCCCCATGAGGAGGGCGAGTGCCAGGATGCCACCGATCCCCACCCCGTCCAGGAAGGGCAGGAAATGGCCCACCGGAATAAATACGAGGGCTACCCCCACCGAAACCACGCCCACCACGGCCAGCGTGGTCAACGCGATGGTCCTGGCTGCGGGCCTCAGGGCCTGGAGCTTGAGCTCCCCTCCCGCAAGCATGGCGATGAGGGCCAGGGCGAACTGGTCGATGAGCCGAAGCTCGTCCACCGCGCCCCGAGGCAACAGGCCCATGACCGAGGGCCCCATGAGGACCCCCACCACGAGGAACCCCGTGATCTTCGGCAGTCCCGTCTTCGATGCCAGGGCCCCCGCCACGCTGGCCGAGAGGAGGACGAAGCCCATGAGGATGGTGAGCTGCTCCTCCGGGGCTTCGGCCGGAACGGCCGTGAGGCTCAGGGCCGCCACGCCGAAGAGGATGGCCAGGGTGAAGATGTGGTTGAGGATTCGGATCATAGCGGATAATCTAGCAACGATGCCCCCCCTCAAAACCCCCGGCCCATGACCCCCTTCCGCAAACGCGTCCTCGAAGTGGTTGCCCGCATTCCCGAGGGAACGGTGACATCGTACGGAGCCGTGGCCGCCATGGCCGGCCGGCCCCGGGCCGCCCGGGGCGTAGGATGGATCCTCAACAACCTCCCCCCCGACACCGAGCTCCCCTGGTGGCGAGTGATCAACGCCCGGGGTGGGCTCTCGACGTACCGGCTCCCTGCCGGAACGGGTCCGCTTCAGCGTGCGCGCCTGGAAGCCGAGGGGGTTCCCTTCGACGCTCCGGGCTCCGAGGGGAGGGTGGACGGCGAGGAGTGGTGGTGGAGGCCCGGTTCTCCATGGACCTTTCCGGGAGGTGGGGCCTAGACGGAATCGAGGACTCTCACGCCCCACCCCCCCTGACGGAGGTTCAGAGCGAACGTCGCGCTTTCTCCCAGTTTTGGCAGGATCGGGGCCCGGCTGCTGAAGCTCGCCGGGTGGGGGATCGCTCTGGGTGCGGCCCTCCTGGCAAGCTCCGTCCTCCTCTTGCAGATCGACTCGGTCTCCACCTCCGTGGGCCGAAAGGTGGCCGAGGCCCTTTCCGGCCCTGAACTGACCAAGGAGGTGGACCGGGTCACCGGAAGCTGGATCCGGGGCCTCACCCTGGACTACCGCCTCCTTCCCCTGTTCCAGAAGACGGTCTTCCTGACTCGCCTGCAGGGGTCCGGGATCCGGTTCGACCTTGGACTGGCCGGAGAGGATGCGCAGGACAGCGAGGAGCCTCCGGCAGAAGGGGACATCGTCCCCCCGTCCTGGTCGGTCCGGGGCGGGACCATCCATTTGAGCGATGGCCGGGTCAGGATCTGGGAACCCGCGTCCGGCGAACCTCCCTCACCCTCCCCCTGGACCCTCTCCGGTTTGGCAGCCGCCGGTGGAGACCTGCGCCTCGGCCCCGGCTTCGAGGTGACCGTGGATTCCCTCCAGGGACGGTTCCGGCCCTCCGGTCGCGCCGATCCCTGGGGCCACATCCGGGTCGCAGGTCGCTGGGGCGGCGGTCAGCTCGCCCTGGACACCCTCCTCTTTCAATCCCCGGAAAGTCGCGTGGCCGGAGGAGGACGCTTCCCCCTGAACTTTCGGAACCCCTCTCCGGACGCCCTGGATTCCATGGAGCTGAAGCTCGAGGCCGCTCCGGGCCCCCTGGTCCGGATTCCGGGACCGTCTCCGCTACGCCGCCGGGGGCCAATCCCGGCCGCAGCTACGGACTGTCGGTCCTTTTTCGCCAGCCCTACTTCTTCCACCGAAAGTTCTCGGGCACGGCCCGACCGTTCACCGAGTACCGGGACGACCTGAGGGACCGTTCAGTGGAGAGCGGCATGGAAACGGGCGTCCTCTTCGAGCAGGGCCCCCGGCGCAACCTCAACTTCCGGTACTCTCTCGCCTACCGGCACGTCCTGGACGCACGGCCCGGCGGGGCTCTGGGAGAAGATTCGAACCTGGTGGAACTCCTTCGCAGCCTGGACACCCTGGACCTGAGCCGGCGCATCAGCAGACTCAGCCTCTCGGGGCGTTGGGGCGAGGACCGCCGGCGGAGCCCAGGACGTGAGGGGTTGGGCCACGGAGCTCCTGGGACCGAAGATCCCCGATCTGGAAGTCGTCTCCGTGGGCGGAAGCGGGTCCCCCGGGGAAGAAACCCTGTCGGCAGCCAGCTACATCCCCCTGGGAGGCCTGGTTCGCTGGACCGGATCCCTGCAACTGGAGCTTCCCCTCCCCTTCGCAGGGTGGCCCCATGGCAGCCATCTCTTCCTGGACGGAGGGAGGGTGTGGACCCCGGACCGGCGCTTACTGCCCACGAAGGAGCCCCTCATTCCCGACCAGGAGGACCCCATCCGACGCTGGCACCTCCATCTCTCCATCGGGAGAATACGATGAGTGACGAAAAGAACCCCGAGAAGGACGGCAAAAGGAGCCCCCTGGGCCTCCTGAAAGCGACCATCGAGGCCTTTCTCGAGGATGACGTGATTCATTGGGGCGCCTCCCTGGCCTACTACTCCCTCATCTCCCTGGCTCCCCTGGTGGTCCTGGGCATGAGCATTCTGGGAAAGGTGGTGGGACAGGGCGACGCGGAAGCCTGGATCATGGACCAGGTCCGACTCCTGGCCGGTCCCCGGGGAGTGGAAATCGCCGGGGGGGTGCTGAAAGAAGCCGGCCGTCCGGAGCTGGGCTCGGTGGGGGCCATCCTCACCATCGCCCTCCTCCTCTTCGGAGCCACGGCCGTCTTCACCAACCTCCAGGGCGTCCTGAACCGGATCTGGGGAGTGAGATCCAACAGTTCCATCCTGCACACCGTTCTCAGGACCCGGCTGGCGGCCTTCTTCATGGTCCTGGCCCTGGGAGGAATTCTGGTGGTCTCCATGATCCTGAGCACCGCTTTGTCGTGGGCCGGCCCCATCGTGGATCCCATCGATTCCGTGCTGCCCTTCGTCCGCCTGGGCGAGATCGTCACCAGCCTCCTACTGCTCTGGCTCTTCGTGGCTGCCACGTTCCGAATTCTCCCCGACGCCAGCGTCGCCTGGCGGGACGTGTGGGTGGGTGGTCTGGCCACGGCAGTGGTCCTCTACGCGGGGAAGTACGCCCTGGCGACCTTCCTGGCCCGCAACGCCTTCGCCTCCATGTACGGGACGGCGGGATCCCTCTTCCTCCTCCTCATGTGGATCTACTTCTCCGCCCAGGTCTACTTCCTGGGGGCCGAGTTCACACAGATCTGGGCTCGGCAGGAGGGTCGGGGCATCCACCCCGAGCGACATGCGGTCCGCACCCGTATCGTGGACGTCGCCTCGCCCGGGGAGGAAGGAAACCCCAAGGGAAGTCAGGAGAGCTAGCGTGACGGGCCGGGGATGTAGGGCGCCTGGAGAAAAAGTTTACACTTGATGCTTTTCTTGTTATCTTGCGGCACTTCGGGCTCTCCAGGCCCGGAGCATCGCCCGGAGGGGCGGACCGCAGGATCAAACCTCATGAGTCCTTCAGGGGGCCGGGACCACCGCAAAGCCGGATGGCCCCCCTGCCGGCACAACCCGATCAGATCCGGAAAAAGTCAGGGAGGGGGCCCTCTCGGCGCGAGCCGCCGCGACACCTCTCCCTTCGTCCCCGATCCTCCCGGCCCGGGCCCGCGGCCCCAAGACCCTGCGGCCACACAGCCGGAAGTGGGGACGACAACCCAAGGGAAGACCCATGGAAGCTGCCACCACATCGCCGACGCTCATCGAACAGGACGAAACACAGGACGACTCGCCGACCCTCGTGGTCCTTCCGGGCCTGGGTGAGGTCGATGAAGAGCTGATCCCCGATGAAATCAAGGACCCGGTGGAAGAAGAGGACCTCACCCACCGGGACTTCGACGACACGGAGTTCTGGAAGAAGATCCCCGCCTTCCGGGATCTGAGCGGGGACGAGTTCCTGGATTACCGCTTCCAGAACAAGAAGAGCGTGACCTCGGTGGAGGACCTGAAGGAGCTGGTGGGGCCCATCACCAGCGAGGCCTTCCTGGAGGACGTGGCCCACGGGATGCGCATCGCGCCCATGAACATGCGCATCTCCCCCTACATCCTCAGCCTCATCAACTGGGACAACCCCATGGAGGATCCCCTCCGGATCCAGTTCGTCCCGGTGGCTTCGTCCCGGCTGCCGGACCATCCCATGCTTACGCTGGATTCCCTCCACGAGCAGAACGACTCTCCCACTGCGGGGCTCGTGCACCGCTACCCCGACAAGGCTCTCTTTCTTCCCCTGGACGTCTGCCCGGTCTACTGCCGGTTCTGCACCCGGAGCTACGCCATCGGGGGGGACACCGCGGCCAACGCCGACAAGGTGGACTACAAGCCCCTGGTGAGGAACTGGGAGCGGGCCTTCGCCTACCTGGCGTCCCGGCCCGACGTGGAGGACGTGGTGGTGAGCGGTGGGGACACCTTCATGCTTCCCGCCAAGCGCATCCGCTTCATCGGAGAGAAGCTCCTGGAGATCCCCCACATCCGGCGCATCCGCTTTGCCAGCAAGGGCCCGGCGGTGATGCCCATGAAGATCCTCTCCGATCCCGACTGGACCGACGCCCTGGTGGCCATCAGCGACCGGGGCCGGGAGCTCCACAAGGAAGTGGCGCTCCACACCCACTTCAACACGGTGAACGAGATCACCGACATCAGCCGCCGGGCCATGAACCACCTCTTCGAGCGGGGTGTGAAGGTCCGGAACCAGAGCGTTCTCATTCGCCGGGTGAACGACGACGCCGACCACATGATCGATCTGGTCCGGCAGCTCTCGTGGATGAACGTGCAGCCCTACTACGTCTATCAGCACGACTTGGTCATGGGCGTGGAGGAGCTCAGGACCCGGGTGGCCGACACCGAGGAGATCGAGCGGAGGGTCCGGGGCACCACGGCGGGCTTCAACACCCCCACCTTCGTCACCGATGCTCCCGGAGGGGGCGGAAAGCGCTGCGTCCACTCCTACGACCACTACGACACCACCACGGGCATCAGCGTCTACCGGAGCCCCAGCGTCGATGCGGACAAAGCCTACCTTTACTACGATCCCATGGACCGGATCCCCGAGGAGGGGCGGGAGCGATGGGCCGACCCTGACCAGCACGAGGTCATGGTGGAGGAGGCGCTGGCCACCGCGGAGCTCGCCCACCTGGAGCCGGCAATGGAGGTGTAGGCAAGCATGAGCTTCCTCCAGACGGCCTACTTCGGCAACACGGTCCAGGACTGGGCCATCGCCCTGGGCGTGGCCCTCGGGGCCTTCCTCGGCCTCCGGATCATCACATCGGTGGTCATCGGGCGGGTTGCGGGCCTGGCCACCAGCACGAGGACCGACTGGGACGACATCATCAGCGCGGCCCTGGCCCGGACAAAGCGGTGGATCCTCCTGATCTTCGCCCTGGCCGCAGGCGCCATCCCCCTGGTCCTGCCCAGGGGCTGGGAGGATGCCCTCCGTGCGGCCGTGGAGTCCCTGGGCGAGGATGAGGTTCGGTTCGACCGGGGCCATTTCCAGAGCTACGGGGACTTCGCCCTGATCTTCGAGATCGTCTACTACGTCCTGGGGCCGGACTACAACCTCTACATGGACTGCCAGCAGGCCATCAACCTCTTCATCCACCGGCGCTTCGAGGAGGAAGGCATCGAGTTCGCCTACCCGACCCAGACCCTCTTCCTGGTGAAGGAGGGGGAGGGAACTTCATAGAATCCCCTGAAGGAGCGGGGCTGGACGACTTGAGACTCGAACCGGGCCGGCGTCGGTCTCCCGGATGCACCAACGTCACCCGGGGGCCGGGCCATCAACCCTCCCCGGCACTCTCGTCCAGGACGCGTCGGATCTCACTGGTCATGTCAGCGGGGGTATAGGGCCTCCACCCTCCCTCCGCCAACGAAGCGCACGGGAAACCCGGGGAGCTTTCGGGATTCCCAATCCGCCGAAGGGAGGATAAGCTTCCCCATGGCCCGAACCCATCCCCGGTCCGCTCCCCTGCGGGTGGCCTTCTTCGTTCAGGGAGAAGGCAGGGGACATATGACCCAGGCCCTGGTGCTGAAGGGTCTCCTGGAGGACGCCGGCCACTCTGTGGTAGCGGTTTTCATGGGGGAAAACCCCGAGCGCCCCATTCCGGGATTCGTAAGGAAAAAACTGGGCCACCTCCTCCATACCTACCCGGCCCCGAGCTTTGTCGTTGACCGGAAGGGAAAGGGTGTGCGACCGTGGTTGAGTCTTCTCCGGACCGTCGGCCGGCTTCCCCGCTACCATGAGGCCGCCCCGAGGATCCACCGGCAGATCCGGGCTCTCCGCCCCCACCTCATCGTGAACTTCTACGACCTTCTGGGTGGGCTGTACAAGAGCCTCTACCGGACGCCCGTGCCGGTAGTGGCCATCGCCCATCAGTACCTCTTCCTCCACCCGCGCTTCCCCACGGTGAAGGACAGGTTCTGGGAGCTGCAGGGTGTGAAATGGAACACCATGCTCACGGCCCTGGGGGCCGACCTGCGCCTGGCCCTCTCCTTCACTCCCCTCCCGGATCTACCCGAGGAGCGGATCCGGGTGGTCCCTCCCCTCCTTCGGGAAGGGGTAATGGACGCCGAGCCCCGGCGGGGAGACCACATCCTGGCCTACGTCCTGAACCCGGGGTATGCCGAGGAACTGGACCGGTGGCACGGAGATCATCCCGGGGTGACGCTGGACTGCTTCTGGGACAGAACGGACGTGCCCGCGGCGGTGAGCCCCCGGAGGGGCCTCACCTTCCACCGCCTCAGCGACGGGACGTTCCTGGAGCTCCTGGCCACCTGCAGGGGCTACACCAGCACGGCGGGCTTCGAATCGGTGTGCGAGGCCGCATACCTGGGCAAGCCCGTTATGGTGGTTCCCACCCACAACCACCTGGAGCAGCGCTGCAACGCCCTGGACGCCGAGAGGGCCGGAATTGCCACCTGGAGGGAGGACTTCGACCTGACGGACTTCGTGACCCGGATGGACTCCTTCGATCCGGCGTCCCGGGAGGGCTTCCGGACGTGGGTTCGGGAAGCGAGGGAGGTCTTCCTGCCCCTCCTGGAGGACACGGCCAGGGGCGTCCAAGCCATGAGGGGCTGAACCTGCATACCGAACTCCCCCGCCCGTGATCCACCTTCCGGGTCCCGGTCGGGTCCCGCCCTGCCTCCTCCTCACAGCCCCCGCCAGTACTCCGGCCGGAGAGGCACCTCACCCTGCAAGGCCGCGTCGATGGTCTCGACGATCCGTTCCCGGTCCCGGGGCAGGCGGCCCTCCAGGGGCAGGTAGTTCGACGCGTGGTTGGTCCGGAAGATGGCGCCCGTGGGCTCGGACTCGGCCACCATGGTCCGGAGCTCCCAGAGGAGGCCGCGGACCGGAGGTAGCTCGAAGCGCCCCTTCTGCACCATGCGGTGGATGGGGGTGCCGGGGAGAACGGTGAGGGTGAGGGCCGAGAGATAGGTCGGGTCCACGCGGGTGATGAGCCCGGCCGTGGCGTGGGCATGCTCCTCCATGCGTTCCAGGCCGCCGGCTCCCAGAAGAACGATGGCGCTGAGCTTCATTCCGGCGGCCCGGGCCTTTTCCGCCGCCCTGGCGTGATCGTGGGAGGTGGCTCCCTTCACCAGGCGCCGGAGGGTCTCGTCGTCCCCGGATTCGGGTCCGAAATAGAGCAGCGTCAGCCCCGCCTCCTCGAGCTCCCGGAGCTCGCCCTCCGACTTCTCCAGGAGGTTCTGAGCCGTGGCATAGGCCGAGACCCGCCTCAGCTCGGGGAAGGCCTCCCGCAGGGCGCCCAGGATCTCCCTCCAGCGCTCCATCCCCATGACCAGGGCATCCCCGTCGGCCACGAAGACCTTCCGCACCGACGGATCCGCCCGCCCCGCCCCGGCAACCTCCTCCAGGATCCCGTCCAGATCCCGCTCACGGAAGGACTTCTCCCGGTACATGTCGCAGAAGGTGCAACGGTTGTGGGAGCACCCGATGGTGGCCTGGAGGATGAGGGAGCGGGCCTCGGAGGGTGGGCGGAAGATCCGGCCTTCGTAGTGCATCCGCTGGACTGCCTCCTCAACTGCCGTCGTTTGACGTTCTCGAGAAATCATGACACCGCGCCGCGACCCCCGGAAGCCCGATCCCCCACTACCTGGATCCGGCCCCGATCTCCGTGAGGAAGGCCTTCCCGGCATCCGTCCACGCCGGAGCCTCGTCGGCCTGAGCCACCTCATACCCCAGGTGGAAGATGAGGCGGGCGACCCTCGCGGCCTTCCCGCAGTCGCACGCCTCCACCTCGTCGCCGGGCCGGTGCAGATCCTCGTGGAGCCCGCTGAAGAAGAAGATTCCCGGCGTTCCCTCCGTGATGAAGGCGTACTGGTCCGACATGCGGATCAGGGGCATCTGCGGCCAACGATCCTCCATGATGGCGATGCCGAGGTCGGCCCGGGTCTCAAGGACACGGTCCAGGGTCGCACCCAGGGTGCTGTACTCCGCCCCGTGCACGAAGATGCTGTCGGTCCAGTTCCGGCTCACCATGTCGGCGTTGATGTCCGCCACCTGCGCCTCGACGGGGATGGAGGCTCCCCCGGCAAAGTGCCGGGCCCCCAGGAGCCCCTTCTCCTCCCCGCTCACCAACACGAAGGCCAGGGAGCGGCGGGGCGGGACGGGAAGGGAGGCGAAGGCCTCGGCCACCTCCAGGATGGCGGCCGTCCCGCTGGCGTTGTCATCGGCGCCGTTGTAGATGCTGTCCCCCTGGGCGTCGGCCGGGCCCGAGACATGGTCGAAATGGGCCGTGAAGACCACCCACTCCTCACGTAGCCCCGGATCGCTCCCCCTGAGCAGGCCCACGACGTTGGGAACCAGAACGGAATCGCCTCCCCCCCGGGGCGTCATCTGGTATCGCTGAATGTAGCTCCCGCCATCCCCTCCGGGCTCCAACCCCATCACATCGAGCTCCCGGGCGATCCAGGCCGCAGCCGTCTCGAGACCGGGGCTCGGGGTGTCCCGGCCACCCAGGGAGTCGTGGGCCAGCACTCCGATGCTGGCCCGGACTTCCTCGGCGGTGATGGTGGCGGCGGCGCCGGCGGCCACCTCGGCCGTGGAGGCCTGTGCCGTCGCCACCTGAGGAGCGGCGAGAAGGAGGACGGAGAGAGCGAATGCAGCGCGCATGGAGGTTCCTCGTTCGGTTGACGGGCCGGAGAGCCTCCGGCGGCGGGCCGCCGGGACTCCCCCCCGGTATCTCTGAATCCTGAACAATCCTTACGGTACGGAGCGGCGCACGTTTCCGTAGCCGCCCGGAATAAGGGCTCGCCCTAAGAGCCTTTCCGAGTAATGGGGCGAGCCGCGTTACGCGGACAGGCCCCTAAGATAGGGAAAAACGGCAGGCTCGTTGCCGGCGAGGCCGGGGACGGAAGCAGGACGCTCGTGGATGCAACCACCCTGCCCGATCATCTGGCTTTGAACCTCGAATCGCTGTAACTGTACTATCGGGCAACCGTAGGAGTTCTGAGGAACACAGGAGGGGTGACCGGCGGCCCACAGGCATGTTTGCAGGGGGACCGGGCCCGACCGGGACTGCTTCCATCTCACCCCGACGACATGAAAGGCCACGACCATGAAGAAGGTTCTGACCCTCGCCCTTCTGTCCCTGCTCGCCCTTTCTGGCAGTGCGTGCGAAAAGGGGTTCGCCTACGGGGATCCCAACGCCGTCATCGTCGTGGCACCCCAGGACTGGTGGCCCCAGATCGGGGATTCGGTCTTCGCCGTCCTCTCTCCCGACATCTTCACTCTCCGGGACGAGCGCATGTTCCGCCTCCGCTACGAGGATCCCACGGGACCCGATTGGGGCTTGAAGCGCATGTTCAAGCAGGAGGTCCTCATCGGGACAAGGGAGGATCCCTGGATGGTCGAGGCCCTGGGCACCGTGGAGGACACGGTGGAGGTGACCGCGCCGGGCATCGTGCAGACCACCGATGTCTGGGCCCGGAACCAGAGGGCCACCCTCCTCCTGGTGGATCCCGAGGGGGACGTTCAGGAACAGGTCTTCTCCCTCATCGACAACGTGCATGACATCCTGGAAAGCCGCTTTCGGGAGGGAGCACGCATACGGATGTTCGTGAGCGGGGCCGACTCGGTGATGGCCGACTCGGTCCGGGACCTGGCCGGCTTCGGCATGCTCCTCCCCGAGGTCTACCGCTTCGGTTACGAAGACTCCCTCTTCATGTTCAGGAACGACAACCCGGACCCCTCGGAGCTCATCCGGCAGTTCGCCGCCACCTGGCAGACCCCCATACCCGAAGAGGCTCCTTCCGTGGACTCCCTCCTCAACTGGAAGGAGACCCTCTCGGAGGAATACTACAATTACCCGCAGGTTGTGCAGCGGGACGACCTGAGGACCCGGAACCTGACCATGGGCCCCATGCAGATCACCGAGGTCCGGGGGGCCTGGTCCAATCCCCCCGAGAGTTGGCCTGCCGCAGGCCCCTTCATCGTGTGGGGCGTGACCTGCCCGGCCCAGGACCGGTACTACCTCATCGACGCCTGGGTCTATGCACCAGGAAAGGACAAGTGGGAGTACATTCTGCAGCTCGAGAACATCCTGGAGTCCTTCCGCTGCGGCCCCTTCCAGGAGTGACGCCGGGCCCATCGGGGTCCCCTACCTCTTCGGCACCAGCACCCTCGAGGCTACCCAATCCCTCGTGCCCGACCACCGGCGATGCCCCAAGATCTTGGGGCGTCGCCGGTCGCTGGCGTTACAAAGGACCCGAAAACCGCGTCATTCCGTGACCCTCCCCCCGGGACA
This sequence comes from uncultured Gemmatimonadaceae bacterium, assembly GCA_964464555.1. Classification (GTDB taxonomy): domain Bacteria; phylum Gemmatimonadota; class Gemmatimonadetes; order Longimicrobiales; family Gaopeijiaceae; genus CAYXGM01. Next base: position 15,694 of record CAYXGM010000018.1, read on the forward strand.
TTTGCACCCCCTTGACTCTCCCTTGTACAATGAAATGCCCACCCTTTGCGGGCACCCAGAAGATCACGCTCAATCGCCGGAGCTTTTACCGAAGACCCGTGTCCTTCGTCCATCTGCACACCCACTCCGAATACTCACTCCTGGACGGGGCAAACCGGATCGGAGATCTCATCCGCCGGGCCCAGGAATTCGAGATGCCGGCCCTGGCCCTCACCGACCACGGCTGCCTCTTCGGAGCGTGGACCTTCCAGAAGCAAGCCCGGAAGGAGGGCATCAAGCCGATCATCGGGATGGAGGCCTACGTGGCCCCGGGAGACCGGAGGGAGCGGACCCGGGCGGGGCAGGGAGAACGGGCCTACTACCATCTGGTGCTCCTGGCCCGGGACCTGGAGGGCTACAGGAACCTGGTGAAGCTCTCCTCCATCGGGTACACGGAGGGCTTCTACATGCGCCCCCGGGTGGACCGGGAGGTCCTGGCCCGGTACTCAGACGGGATCATCGTGAGTTCGGCCTGCATGGCCGGCGAGGTGGCCCGCCACCTTCTGGCCGACAACCCGGAGGGCGCCCGGGAGGCCGCCGAGTGGTACGCCAACACCTTTCCGGACCGGTATTACCTGGAGGTTCAGGCCCACGAAACCGAGGGGCAGGCGAAGGTCAACCGGGAAGTCTTCAAGCTCTCCGAGGAGCTGGGACTTCCGGTGGTCGCCACAAACGACGCCCACTTCCTTCAGAGGGATGACCACCAGGCCCACGACGTTCTCCTCTGCATCGGTCTCGGCAAGGACCACTCCGATCCCGACCGGATGCGCTACGACGAGGGGCTCTACTTCAAGTCGGCTCCGGAGATCGCCGAGTTCTTCCCGGACCACCCCGAGGTCCTGGAAAACACGCTGAAGATCGCCGACGAGGTGGAGCTGGACCCCCCCACCCAGATCCACCTCCCGGAGTTCCCCCTCCCGGAGGGCTACGCCGACCCCAACGACTACCTGGTGCACCTGGCCACCCACGGGGCCAAGGAGCGCTTCGGTGAGCCCCTCCCGGACCACGTCAGGGAACGGCTGGACTATGAGCTGGAGATCATCGTCGAGACAGGGTATGCCGGGTACTTCCTCATCGTCTGGGACTTCATCGACTGGGCCAGGCGCAACGGCATACCCGTGGGGCCCGGCCGGGGCTCAGCGGCCGGGTCCCTGGTGGCCTACTCCATGGGAATCACGAACATCGATCCCCTGGAGTTCGATCTGCTCTTCGAGCGCTTCCTGAATCCCGAGCGGATCTCGATGCCGGACATCGACATCGACTTCTGCTTCGAGCGCCGGGGAGAGGTCATCGAGTACACCCGCCAAAAGTACGGCCGGGACGCCGTGGGGCAGATCATCACCTTCGGGACCATGAAGAGCCGGGCGGTGGTCCGGGACGTGGGCCGGACCCTGGGATTCGAGCCAGGAGAGACGGACAGGATCGCGAAGATGATCCCCAACGCTCCGGGTCAGTCCTACACCCTGGAAGAGGCGGTGAAGAAGATCCCGGAGGTGAAGGCCCTCTACGAACAGGACGAGAGGCACCGTCAGCTCTTCGACTACTCCATGACGCTGGAGGGCCTCAGCCGGCACGCTTCGGTCCACGCCGCCGGCGTGGTCATCGCCCCGGGGCCCCTGGACGAGTACGTCCCCGTCTGCGTTCAGCAGAACGGAGGTGGCGGAAACGGCAGGAACGGGCAGAAGGACGAAGAGGGATCATTCGTCACCCAGTACGACATGAACTGCCTCGAGGACGCCGGGATGCTGAAGATGGACTTCCTGGGCCTCAAGACCCTCACGGTCATCCACGACGCCGTGGAGGCGGTGAGGGAGAGGCTGGGGGAGCTGAGACACCCCGAGACCGGAGAGGTCTACGCCTCCATCGACGATGTCCCCCTGAACGACCCGGCCGTCTACGCCATGTTGGCCCACGGCGGCACCTCCGGGATCTTCCAGTTCGAATCCACCCTGGCTCTGGACAAGCTCCGGGCCATGAAGTGCGACCGCTTCGAGGACCTCGTCGCCACCAACGCGCTCATCCGCCCGGGCCCCCTGGATTCGGGGATGACCGATGTCTACATCCGGCGCAAGCTGGGCCGTGAACCGGTCCGTTTTCCCCACCCGGACCTGGAGAAGGTCCTGGAGCCCACCTACGGGATCATCGTCTACCAGGAACAGGTGATGCGCATCGCCAACGTCCTGGCAGGCTACTCCCTGGGCGAAGCCGACGTGCTCCGCAAGGCGGTGGGCAAAAAGATCGCCGAGCTGATCCAGAAGGAGCTGGGGAAGTTCCGGGAAAAGGCCCGGGAGCGGGGGGTGGACCGACGCACTGCGGAGGATCTGGCCAACCAGATCGAGACCTTCGGGCGGTACGGCTTCAACAAGAGCCATAGCGCAGCTTACTCGCTACTCTCCTACCACACCGCCTGGCTCAAGGCCCACTATCCCGCCGAGTTCATGGCGGCCCTCCTCTCCTCGGTCCTGGACAAGACCGATGACGTGGTGAAGTACATCGGGGAGTGCCGGGAGCTGCACCGCCACCTTCCGGAGGTTGAAGAGCCGCTGGAGGTCCTTCCCCCGGACGTGAACGAGTCGGGCTGGAAGTTCACCGTGGTGGAGGAGAACCAGGTCCGGTTCGGCCTGGGGGCGGTGCGGGGCGTGGGAGCCGGGGCGGTGAACTCCATCATCCGGGCCCGGGAGGAAGAGGGTCCCTTCTCCTCCCTCTTCGAATTCCTGGAGCGCATCGACCTCCGCCTCCTGAACAAGCGGGCCGCCGAAGCCCTCATCGCGGCGGGAGCTCTGGACGCCTTCGGCCACAGGGGCCAGCTCCTGGCCGGACTGGACGTGGCGTACTCCGAGGTGCATACCCGACAGGCTGAAGAAGCCGCCGGGCAAGCCTCCCTGTTCGGAGGGGCCGACGCCGTCGTCCGCCGGGCGGACCCGGACCTGCCGGAGCTCCCCGAGTGGTCCGAGAGCGACCGCCTGACCCGCGAGAAGGAGGCCCTGGGGTTCTACATCAGCGGGCATCCGTTGGACCGGTTCCGGGCCGTGGTGGAGGCCTTCGGGCCGGCCGGTGCGTCGAACCTCAAGGACTTCCTGGGCCAGCCCGTGGAGCTGGCCTGCGTGGTGACCCAGGTGACCCGCCAGATCTCCCGCCGGGACGGCGCCGAGTGGGGCAAGCTCCTGGTGGAGGATTTCTCCGGCACGGCCACCGTCCTGGCCTTCAAGGAATGCTGGCAGGAGAACAAGGAGATCCTGCAGCAGGACGCCGTGGTCCTCATCCGGGGCAAGGTGAGCGCACGGGAACGCGACGAGGACGATCCCCCCATCTTCCTCGACGCCGCCGAGCTCCTGGAGGCGGTGCCGTCCTCGGGCAGGCTCGCCGTCCAGATCGAGCTGGAGTTCGGGGGCATGCCCGGGGACGATGCCTTCGGAAAGGCGAAGGAGGTCTTCTCGGCCCACCCCGGCGTGGCTCCCGTGGAAGTCGTGGTCCAGACCGGGAACGGTCTGGGCGCCCCTCGCCTCCGTTCCCGTTCCCTGCGGGTCGATCCCGGACCCGACACCCTCCGGGAGTTGGAGAAGCTCTTCGGGGCCGGCCACGTGAGGCTGATCAGGACCACCGGGAGCAACGGCTAGCAGAAAGGCGTTGCGGAAAGGGGGTGCGGCCAGGATTCAGGTCGCAGATTCCCGCAGGATCCGAAATCCCTCCAGCCGGTCGGCCAGGCCCAACCGCTCGTCGTGCGTCACGAACTCGGCGCCGGGCCTCTGCCCCGCCCAGACTCGGGCGGCGGCGAGCTGAAGAGCATCCGGCGCCTTCAACCCGTGGACTCTGAGGAGGCGCATGGCCCCGGTTCGGACCTCATCCGAGGGTTGAATTTCCAGCCAGGATGCCCGAAGCACGTCGAGAAGCTCGAGGACCCGCTATGGTCATAAAGAAGCCCTCGGTCCAGTGTTCCAGGGAGGAGGCCATCGGTCTCATCCCGAATGCGACGCGCCGGCTCTGCAAGAGCGACGCGAAAGGGGAACGTGCCGCCCGGCGACAGGAGGGGCGCCGAAGCCGGCAGTCCGGCAGGAATGATCCGCCAGGGACCTGATCGGAGAGCCGGTCAGAAGCACAGTGGCCCGAAGTTCGTACATTGGTTCAGAGCCTGGAAAGCTGTCCCCGGATGGACCGAGGAGATCTCATGACCATCTTGCGCACCGTTCCTGCCGGCTGGGCCTCCTGGAGCGTCAAGGTCCTGTCGGAGGACGAGGAGCTCACCGAGCTCCGCATCTCCCTCTTCCGGTCGAAGGGTAGCTTCGAGCTGGATGGAGCCACCTTCACCGTCGACCCCAAGGGCTTCTTCCGGCACGACGCCGAACTCCGAAGGGGGGCCTCGGTCATCGCCCGGGCAGAGAAGTCCTCCCTCACCCGCCGCCGCTTCACAGTCACCTCGGCGGGACACCACCTGGAACTGGAGAGCCGGTCCCTCCTCGGGCGGGAGTACGTCCTTTTCCTGAGGGACGAGGAAGTGGGGACAATCCGGAGAAAAGGATTTCTGGGACGGAAGTGCGAGATGGAGTTTCCCGACGGGGTCCCCGTCTTCCTCCAGCTCTTCCTGATCTACCTGGCCCTGACCCAGGCCAAGCGGGAGGCTGCGGCGGCCGGCTCCGGGAGCTGAGGTTCGCCGTCTACTTCTTCCCGAGGATCTTCTTCAGAGCCTCTTTCGGGTCCGGACCCGTATCGCACCCCGGGCCGGAAGGCCGTACCGGGGGTGGAGGCCCCGGGGGCTTGGGGGTACAGGGAGGGGTGGGGAACTTCAATCCCCGCTTCCGGTCCCTGGGGGCGTGCTGGCGGCGGTTCTTGGCCATGATGCCATTCTCCTCGATGGGTGCCCTCAACCTGGCATACGGTCTTCCCTACGGCGAACGGGAGGGAATCGATTCGGCCTCCCTCACCGCCGCAGGAGGGTCCCGTCCCCTGCACCCCGAAGCCCCACCGGGTTGGAGAAGATCCAGGGTCGCAGGCGGACGAAGGTATCGCCCACCCGGGCGGAGAAGGTATAGACCTCCACCCGGTAGAACCCGGGCCTCCAGAGCTCCCACTCCATCTCGGGGCCCCGGAGCCAGGCCTCCTCCCGGTGGTTGCGAAGGACCCGGTAGAGGACCTTTCGTCCCGGATCCTCGGTGAACCCCGCCCGCAGGTACAACCCGCCCCGGAAGGGCAGGTCCGCCCCTGCGGCCAGGGCTCCCCCCCCTTCGGCATTGACCCCGATGCGGAAGCCCCGGACCTCCGGCTCGTTGCCCATGGAGATGAACCCGTCCCCTGACTTGATGGCCGCGGTGAGGTAGGCACGGGCCCCCATGGGCTCCTCGGGGAGGGGCCCGGAGATGACGAAGTGGTTCACGAGGGTTCGGAAGAAGGGGCCGTAGGGAGGAATGAGCAGAGGTCCCAGCCCCACTTTCGGGTGGACGTTCAGTCCCGCCATGGCCGTGAAGGGCCGGTCCATTCGAAGAGAGTCGAACGCCGCCACCGCCGGAGTATCGAAGCCCTCCCGCTGGAGGTGGAGGAGGGCCTCGTCTCCGAGGCCCAGGGGGAAGCCGACGACGAGGGTCAGGAGGTGATACAGCCCCCAGGGCCCCCGCAGTCGCGCTCTGGCGGCTTCGGACACGTCCAGGACCTCCCACCCCAGGGCCCCCATGGTGTGGTTGTGGATCCAGCGCTCGCTCCCCCGGGGACCCCGGCCATGGACGATCAGGGCCGTGATGTCATTGCGGATCAGGAAGCCGGAGAAGGTGGGTAACGGCCCCTCCCAGCGCTTGAAGGTCGTGTCCGCTCCGATGGCCAGGATCTTCCCCGCCTCGGGAGCCCGAAGCTCCTGTCCCCCCTCCACGTAGACGCCATTCAGGATCACCGGATCCCATAGCTCCCACCCGGGTTTCCTGTCGTCGGGAGGATGATCTCCGATGACCACGAAGTCCAGGTCGGCGGCGGCGGCGGCATGGGCCACCTGCTCCCGGGTGCCGGTGGCGTCGTGGGACCGTCCGGTGTGGACGGAAAACACTCCCGAGATGAGCTCTCCGTCCAGGCGGGGCAGTGGCGTCACGGGCGTGAACGACTCCGTGAGCTCGACCCGGCGGAAGGTCGTAGTCAGGTAGCCCAGGGCCATGTAGACGAGAAGGAGGGCCACAACCCACCGACCCCAGCGCCGACTGGACCGGGGCTTCCGGTCCTGGCCGGCCTCTCCTCCTCCTCCGCCCTGGCCTCCTCCCCCGCTGCCTCGTGTGGTCTGGTCTGTCACGTCTTCAGGTGCCTCCATCTTCGAAACACTGCCGTTTCTCCCAAGTACGTCCGAAAGGAGCTTCACGTTCCTCAGGGTAGCCCCCTGCCGCCCGCGGATGACTTCCCGGCCCCGCCGAGCCATGGCCCGGGCCCCTTCCGAATCTGCCAGGAGCTCGCTGGCGTCCGCCATGGGGTCCTCGGTAATGCGAATTCCCCCACCCTCCCGAAAGGCCGCCACCACCTCGCTGAAATTCTCGAACCGGGGGCCCATGAGGGTGGGGGTACCCAGGGCGATGGGCTCGATGGGATCCGAGCCGCCCATGGGCACCAGGCTCCGACCCACGAAGGCCACATCGGCCAGAGCGTAGGCCTTGGTGAGCTCTCCCATGGTGTCCAGGAGGAAGAGATCGTTGGCCGAGGAGCAGCCGGACGGGGACCCGGACCCGTGGGGACGCTCGGTCCTCCGTGTGATCCCCGACGCCAGCCGGGCCACCTCCCCGAAGCGTTCGGGCTTGCGGGGGACCAGGAGGAGTTGGATCCCCTCGGGCTTGCTCTCGATGAGGATTTTCTCCTCTCCCGGGCCGGTGGAGCCCGCCACGACCAGGGGGCGGCCGGGGTCGATGCCCAGGTCGGCCCCCAGGGCCTCGGCCCCCTCCACCTCATCCACGAGCTTCGCCGTGTCCCACTTCATGGTGTCGGTAACGACGACCCGCTCAGGGGGCGTGCCCAGGGCCCGAAAGCGCTGGGCGTACTCCTCGGTCTGGGCACCCACGGCGGCCAGGCTCCGGAACATGGGCCGGACCCAGGGCTTCACCCAGCGGTAATGCCGAAAGGAAGGTCCGCTAAGCCGCCCGTTGATCACCACCAGGGGAATGCCACGGAGCCGGCACTCCTGGGCCAGATTCGGCCAGACCTCCAGCTCCATGAGAGCCACGGCGGTGGGCTGGACGGCGTCGAGGAACCGCCCCACCATCCAGGAGAAGTCGAAGGGAAAGCGGACCACCGGGTGCCGGTCTCCGTAGAGCTGAACCGCCCGGTCGAAGCCCGTGTTGGTGGTGGCGCTCACCACCGGTCGAAGGGGGGGCGCGCCGGGAGCCTCCAGGCGGGCCACCAGCTCCCGGGTGGCATTGATCTCGCCGACGCTTACGCCGTGGAGGAGGAGGGTGGGGCGGTCGTCGGGCTCCAGGGGCGGTGTCTCTCCGAAGCGTCCCCTCCAGTCCGTCCGCCACTTTCCCGTGCGAAGGAGGCCAATGATCCAGAAGGGGCTGGCAAGAAGAGCCCCGAGGCCATACAGGACATCGTAGCGGCGTCGCATTTCCCCGGTCCGAGCCTCGACTCAACGTTCAGGAGCGATTCACCGGTGTGGCGCCGCAGGAGCGGGGCGACCGTACAGAGCGTGGCCGACTGGCATCACCCTTTTCGAGGCACCACACTAGATTGGTGGGCCGGCCGGACCGCCCGGCCCATCGACGAAGCACATAGTTTAGTCCCTTCCTCCGAGAAATCGAACGGATGATCACGGGGATTCTGCCAGACCCACCGAAAAACATCCTCCTGGTGCGCCTCAGCGCCCGGGGAGACATCGTCTTTTCGTCGCCGCTGATCCGGGCCTTCAGGCGGACCTATCCGGACACCCGGCTCACCTGGATCGCCGAGTCCCACACCAAGGATCTCATCGAGCACCACCCGGAGCTCGACGACCTCATCGTCTGGGACCGGAACCGGTGGAAGAAGCTCTGGAAGGAGCGGAGGTTCCTCACCCTCTATCGTGAAGCACGGGAGCTGGTGAGGGATTTGAGGAGGAGGAAGTTCGATGTGGCCATCGACCTTCAGGGGCTCCTCCGCAGCGGCCTGGTCACCTTCCTCTCCGGGGCCCCCATCCGCCTGGGGCTGGGCTCGAAGGAGGGCAGCCATCTTCTCATGAGCAAGGTCCTCTTCCGCAACCGGGGGGACCTGAGGAAGATCAGCTCCGAGTACCGGTACATGGCCGAGGAGCTGGGCCTGGACGTGGGCGACTTCAAGATGGAGGTGCCCCTGGCCCGGGAAGACCGGGAGTGGGCCGACGAGACCATCCGGAAGCTGGGGCTGGAGGATGGCTACTTCGTGGCCCTCCCCTTCACCACCCGTCCCCAGAAACACTGGTTCGAGGACCGCTGGGCCCGGCTCATGGACCGGGTCACCGAGGAGCTGGGTCTTCCCACGGTGATCCTCGGGGGGCCCGGCGACGAGGCAGCGCTGAACCGGATCCAGGCCGTGGCGGAACGGGAGCCGGTGAGCCTGGTGGGAGAGACGACCCTCACCCAGGCCGGAGCCATGATCCGGAAGGCCTCTCTGGTCATCGGGGTGGACACGGGGCTCAGCCACATGGGCATCGCCTTCGACCGGCCCACGGTGACCATCTTTGGCTCCAACATCCCCTACACCGAGCCACCGACGGATCGGGCGAAGGTGGTGGTGCACTGGCTGGAGTGCTCCCCCTGCAAGGGGAATCCCACCTGCGACGGGGACTTTACCTGCCTCAAGCTCGTCACCGTGGACCAGGTCATGGCCACGGCCCGTGCGGTCCTGGCCAACGAGGAACGGGAGCGGGCGAGGAAGGAGGACCCGGGGAGCAACATACCTTGACGGTCCTTCACCTGGAGGCCGGCACGCACCTCTACGGGGGCGCCCTCCAGGCCCTCCTCCTGGTGGAAGGCCTCCAGGCCAGGGGCGTCACCAACCTGCTGGTCCTCCCCGAGGGGAGCGCCGTAGCCGACGAGGCGCGAACGCGGGGCCTTCCCGTCCACACCCTTCCCATGGCCGGGGAGGCGGATCTGCGACTCATCCCCCGGCTCCGGCGCCTGATCCTGGACACCGGGCCCGACCTGGTCCACCTCCACTCCCGGCGGGGCGCCGACACCCTGGGGTCCCTGGCAGCATCATGGGCGGGGGTGCCTGTGATTCTCAGCCGACGGGTGGACAACCTCGAGGCTTCCTGGGCCATCGGCCCCAAGTATCGCCTCTACGACGCCGTCATCACCATCTCGGAGGCGATCCGGGACGTCCTGGTGGGCCAGGGCGTGCCCCCGGAGAAGGTCCGATGCGTTCACAGTGCCTTCCCCGTCCCGGACCGGGAGACCCCCTGCCGGGACGAGACCTTCAGGACCACCTTCGGTCTTCCTCCCGGGACGCCGGTTCTCGGGATGGCCGCCCAGTTCATTCGCAGGAAGGGGCACGACGTGCTCCTGGAAGCCCTCCCCACCATCCTCCGCAACCATGCCGGAGCCCGCCTCCTCCTCTTTGGCCGAGGGCCGCTGGCCGACGAAATGGCCAGAAGAGTGAACGAGGCCGACCTGGAGGCCCAGGTTCGACTCCCGGGTTTCCGGGACAACCTTCCCGAGATCCTCCCCTGCCTCGACGTCCTGGTCCATCCCGCTCGGCGGGAGGGGCTGGGGGTGGTTCTCCTCCAGGCGTCTGCGGCGGGGATCCCGGTGGTGGCCTCCCGGGTGGGAGGAATCCCCGAGGTGATCGCCCACGGGGAAAGCGGCCTCCTGGTCCCGCCCGACGACCCCGGAGCCCTGGCCGAAGCCGTGTCGGCTCTCCTCGCCGACCCCGGGAAGGCCCGGGCCATGGGCCGAAGGGGGAGGGAGCTGATCCGGGAGCGGTTCTCGGTGGACGGGATGGTGCAGGGAAACCTCGCCGTGTACCGGGAGGTTCTGGGGAGGGAGAGCTGAGCGGGGCTCCGCTGGACACGTACCGGTCCCACTCCCCACTTTTCCCTTCATACCCCGTTTTCCCTGTCTCCCAACACGAAGGTACGAGCTCCATGTTCAAACGCGCCTTGCACCCCCTGGTCGGCCTCATGCGAACCGAGTCGGCCATTCTCGCACTCCTTCTCACCCTCCCGGCATCTGCCTGCACCGGGGGGTCCGCCGGCCCGGGGCCGGCACCGGAACCGGTAGGGGAGCTCGCCGAGGAGGTGGAGATCCGGAGGACGGAGTACGGCGTGCCCCACATCAGGGGGGAGAGTCTCGGAGCGATGGCCTTCGGGCTGGCCTGGGTCATGATGGAGGACTACAGGGAGCGGGTGCCGGAGCTCATCCTCCGCTCCAACGGCCGCTGGGGACTGGCCACGGGACCCGAGGCCGCGGACGGGGACTACGCCGGCCGGATGGCCCACGATCTGGCCATGGAGACCCACGACCTCCTTCCGGCCGACGTCCGGGAGGTGCTGGCAGGGTTCGCCGCGGGCGTGAACCACTACATCGCGATGCACGGCGATGAGCTTCCCGGATGGGCCCGGCCGGAGTTCACGGCCCAGGACATCGCCGCCCGGGACATCTCGGTCTGGAACGAGGGCGCGGCCAGCCGGTTCCGGGAGCGCCGCCGGGAGGCCGGTGAGGGGATCGGCACCGGAGCCGCAGCCGACGGCAGGGGCGATCCCGACATCGGGTCCAACGCCTGGGCCTTCGCCCCGGAGCGCGTCCGCTCGGGCCACGCGGTCCTGGTCCGGAACCCCCATCTTTCCTTTACCTCGGGGTACTACGAGGCCCACATCACGGTGCCCGGGGTGGTGAACTTCTACGGGGATTTCCGTCTGGGAGGCCCCTTCACCATCATCGGCGGGTTCAGCGAGCACCTGGGCTGGTCCACCACCAACAACGGCCCGGACCTGGAGGAGGTCTACGCCCTGCTCGAGGACCCGGACAATCCGGACCACTACCTCTTCGATGGAGGGTCGGTGCCCGTGGAGACCCGCCGGATCACCGTGGAGTTCACCCGGGAGGACGGCACGGTGGGAAGTTCCACCCGGGACTTCCGCTTCACCCCCCTGGGACCCGTGCTGGACGAGACGACAGACACCCTCTTCGTGGCCAAGACCCGGGCCCTGGGCCAGTACCGTCTGGGGGAGCAGTGGCTGAGGATGATGCAGGCCCGAAACCTGGAGGAGTGGAAGGAGGCCATGCGCATCCAGGCCAAGGTGAACTCCAACTTCACCTACGCCGACGCCGACGGGAACATCTTCTACGTCTGGAACGCGGCCACCCCCCTCATCCCCCATCCCCCGTCGGGAGACTCGGCCATCGTCGCCGACGAGACCCGGGACGTCTGGTCGGAGCTCTACCCCTGGGACAACCTCCCCCAGCTCCTGAACCCCGAGGGCGGATACGTTCAGAACAGCAACGACCCCTTCCACTTCACCAACCTGAACCGGCCCTTCAGCGAAGAGGACTACCCGGCCAACTTTCCCGAGCCCCGCCTGCGCCTCCGGAGCCAGAACTCCCTGGAGCTCATCCACAATGACCGGGTGTTCTCCCTGGAGGAGATCGTGGAGCTGAAGAACTCCATGGGGATGCTCCTGGCCGACCGGGTCAAGGACGACCTGGTGAGTGCGGTCCGGGAAGCCGGGACCACGGAGGAGGTGGCCGGAGCCATCGAGCTCGTGGACGGATGGGACAACACGGTGTCCCGGGACAGCCGAGGCTCGGTCCTCTTCAAGATCTGGGCAAACCGGTACTTCTCGGAGGTGGAGGATGAGGACCGGTACGCCCGGGATTGGACGGTGGACGATCCCATGGGGGCGCCCCGGGGACCGGGAAATCCGGAGGCCGCCGTGGAGGCCTTCGCCTGGGCCGTGGACGAGACCCGGGAGCGCTTCGGCTCCTGGGCCGTGACCTGGGGCGACGTCCACCGGATCCGGGCCGGAGACATCGACCTCCCGGTGGGCGGATGTACCGGGGGCCTGGGGTGCTTCCGGGTCCTGGGGTTCGCCGAGGACGAGGACGGGAAGTACCGGGCCCGGCGAGGAGACGCCTGGGTCTTCGCCGTGGAGTTCGGCGAGGTTCCCCGGGCCTACTCGGTCCTCCTCTACGGAAACAGCAACCAGGAGGACTCCCCCTACTTCTACAACCAGGCCGAGATGTTCGCCGACAACCGGATGAAGGCCGTGGCCTTCACCGAAGAAGAGATCGAGCGGGACCTGGTGGAGCGGTACCGTCCCGGAACGAGGCGACAGCGCTGAGGCCGGTCCGGATCGGCCGTCCCGGACCAGGAGCGGACCGTCGGACGTCCCGGAGAGTAGACCAGGGGGGAGTGCGCCAGGCAGGAGGGGAGACCGGATGAACTCGGGCACGAAAAGGGTCGTTGTGGTAGGGGGAGGCGTCATCGGCCTCTCCACCGCCTACTACCTCGCCAGGCGGGGAGCATCGGTGACGGTCCTGGAGCGGGACCGGATCGGTGCGGGGGCCTCGTCGGGGAATGCCGGAGCCATCGCTCCGGGACACAGCCCCCTGAACCGGCCCGGCCGGGTCCTTCAGGCCCTCCGCTGGCTGGGCGATCCCACCCGTCCCCTCTACATCCCTCCCCGCTGGGACCCGGACCTCCTCCGGTGGCTCTGGGTGTTTAACCGGTACTGCACCCACGGCCACGTCGAGAAGAGCATGGATGTCCTGGGGCCCATGGGCCACCTGGGCCGCCGGCTCTTCGACGAGCTCATGGAAGAGGAGGGGATGGCCTGCCACTTCCGGCCCGGGGGATACTACGAGGTCTATCGGTCCCGCAAAGGCCTGGAGAGTGCCGACGGGGAGATCGCCCTACAGCGCTCCCACGGATACGACACCCGACTCCTCTCGGGGGAGGAGCTCCGGGCCCGGGAGCCGGCCCTGAAGGAGGGAACGCTGGGGGGCATCTTCTTCCCCGAAGCGGCAAGCATCGACCCGGCCCGGCTCCTGAGCGAGCTGGCCCGGGCCGGAATCGAACGGGGGATGGAGATCCGAACGGGGGCCCCGGTGGAGGACGTCCTGGTGCGGAAGGGAAGGGTGACGGGAGTTCGTCTCGGGTCCGGGGAGATCGTCGAGGGGGACCACGTGGTCCTGGCCACGGGGGCCTACAGCCTGAAGCTCGCCCGGGTGGGAGGGCTGAAGGTCCCCATCCAACCGGCCAAGGGATACCACCGGGACCTCCCCGAGGGCCCCGAGGAAGCCCCGAGCCTCAACATCACCTTCATGGCCGGGGAGAGCTTCGTCTTCCACACCCCCATGGGCAGCTTTCTGAGACTGGCCGGCACCCTGGAGTTTTCGGGGTTGAACCACCGGATCGTCCCGGCCCGGTTGCAGAACCTCACCGAGTCGGCGGGGCGCTACCTGGAAGGGATGGAGGGGGCCACGTCCCGGGACGACTGGGTGGGGCTGAGGCCCGTGGCCCCCGACGGGCTTCCCATGGTGGGACCCACGCCGGAGGCCCGGGGGCTCTGGGTAGCCAACGGACACGCCATGCTGGGACTGACCCTGGGCCCCGTCACCGGAAAGCTCCTGGCCGAGTGGATCCTGGATGGAGAGCCCTCCATGGACCTGACGCTCCTGCGGCCTGACCGGTTTTAGGAGGCATCGGCAATCCATGCCCGGGTCCACCCCCAGCGTTCGATTGGGAATCGACGTCCTCCTGGCCACCCCGGACCGGTTCCCCCTCCCCTTCCGGGAAGCCGGGAAGGTGGGACTCGTCACCAGCGACGGCGCCCCGCCCTCTTCTACTTCCCTTTCGGCCCGGGAGGCTCTTCTGAAGGCCGGCATCCCCATCGCCCGTCTCTTTGCCCCGGAGCATGGTCTTTCGGCCCGGGGGGATGACGGGGCCGCCCAGGACGACGGGACGGATCCGAAAACGGGGCTGGGGGTGACGAGTCTCTACGGGGAACGGTTCGCCCCGCCGCCCGAGGTCCTGGACGATCTGGATCTGATGCTCTTCGACCTCCAGGACGTGGGGGCACGCTTCTACACCTTTCTCTGGACCCTCTCCCACGTCATGGAGGCCTGCGCCGACCGGGGCGTCCCGCTATGGGTCCTGGACCGGCCCAACCCTCTCGGAGGACGGAAGGATTGGGTGGAAGGACCCCTTCCCGACCCGGACGCTCCCGCATCCTTCCTCGGCCGCTGGCCCATCCCCGTCCGGCACTCCCTGACCCTGGGGGAGCTGGCCTTCCTTCTCCGGGAGGAGATGGCGCTGGATCTGGAGCTCCGGGTGATCCCGGTAGAGGGGTGGCATCGGGAGATGACGTGGCCGGAGACGGGCCTCTCCTTCCATCCCCCGTCTCCGGGAATCTTCTCCTTCGCGTCGGTCCTCTTCTATCCCGGCCTGGCCCTCCTGGAAGCCACGAACGTGTCGGAGGGCCGCGGAACGGAGCAGGCTTTTCGCTGGTTCGGCGCCCCCTGGATGGACGGAGCGAGGGTGGCCGACGCCCTCATGGCACAGAATCCCCCGGGCGTTCGGGCCCGCCCCCACGCACTCCAACCTATCGGAGAGGCGGCTTCCCTTTCCGGCGTGCGGCTGGAAGCCACGAATCCCGGGGCCCTGCGCCCGGTGGCCCTGGGCCTGCGCCTCCTCATCCTCCTGCGTAGCTTGGAGGAGCGGGGCTTCCGCTGGGCGGACTATTGCACGGCAGCCAATCCCCGGGGAGCAGACCATCTCCTGCGTCTTCTCGGTCACCGGGAACTGGTGGAAAGGCTGACCTCGGAGCAAAATCCTCCCACGGAGGTCACGGTGCGCTCCTGGACCGGGGCGCCCGGGTGGTGGACCAGGGCCGCGCCCCACCTCCTCTATTCATGACCGGACCAGGGATCATGCCGACAGATTGGAATCCACCCGACGACTGGGTTCGCATCTCCGCCGTGGACGTCCATGCGGCCGGGGAACCGCTGAGGATCATCACCGGGGGATTTCCCCCTCTTCCCGGGGAGACGATCCTGGCCAAGCGGCGATTCGCTCGGGACACGCTGGATCATCTTCGGACGGCCCTCATGTGGGAGCCCCGTGGCCACGCCGACATGTACGGTGCCCTCCTCACCGAGGCCGCCACGCCGGATGGGGACCTGGGCGTCCTTTTCCTCCACAACGAGGGGTACAGCACCATGTGCGGCCACGGGATCATCGGGCTGGCCATGGCCGGGGTGGAAGCGGGAGCCGTGAAGGCCCCGACGGCCCCCGGAGGAGAAGAGCTCACCCTGCGCATGGATACGCCCGCCGGCCGGGTCACCGCCACGTCCCACCGGGAGGGCGGACGAATTTGCAGGGCCTCCTTCCTCAACGTCCCCTCCTTCGTCTATGCCCTGGAGGAGACGGTGGAGGTGCCGGGGGTGGGAACGGTGCGTTACGACGTGGCCTTCGGCGGCGCCTTCTACGCCTTCGTGGATGCCGCCGAGGTGGAGGTCGGTCTGGAGCCAGAAGACGTTCAGAAGCTCATGGACGTGGGGATGCGGATCAAGCACGCGGTCATGGAGACCCTTCCCATTCGGCATCCCCGGGAGGAGGACCTGGGCTTCCTCTACGGGACCATCTTCCTGGGTGAGGCCCGGGACCCCCGGAACCACAGCCGGAACGTCTGCATCTTTGCCGACGGGGAGGTGGACCGGTGCCCCACTGGCACGGGGGTGAGCGCTCGGGCGGCGCTGCACTTCGCCCGGGGGGAGCTCGACGAGGGAGAGCCCTTCACCGTGGAGAGCATCCTGGGCACGACCTTCACCGGCCAGGTGGCCCGGACCACCACCTTCGGCTCCTTCGAGGCGGTGATCCCGAGGATCGAAGGCACGTCCTACATCACGGGCCGGAGCGAGTGGCTCCTGGATCCCGAGGATCCCCTGGCCCCGGGTTTCATCCTGAGGACCCCATGACTCGTTCGAATGCGGATCGGATTCTGGAGAGCTGGATGGAGCTGGAAAGGGCTCTGCGGAAAGCCCTGCCCGGCTGTTCGGTAGCGCCCCCCACCCAGCCTTCGGAGCTCCTCTCGGCCCTGAGAATCAACCACGGGATCGGGGAAGAGGAGGAAGCCCGCATCCTGGCTCTGAGAGAGATCCGGAACCGGGTGGCCCATGAGCCCGACGAGCCCGGCGACGAGGAAGCCGCCCGGTTCGAGGAGGAGGTCCGGGCCCTGGTCTCCGGCCTCGCCGGCGGACCCGGCGCCCCGGGATCGGACGGGGAGTGCTGATGGCCGAGCTCGACGCTGCCTCCGACCTCCACTTCCGCAGGCTGGAAGCCATGTACGACGATGCACCGGTCACCCGGCTGTACGGCACCCGGCTGGCGGTGGGGGAGGGGGAGGCCACCGTGACCCTGCCGGTGAGGGAGGAGTTCTTCCACGCCGCAGGGGCTCTTCACGGCTCGGCCTACTTCCGGGCCATGGACGACGCCGCCTTCTTTGCCGCCAACTCCGCTGTCCGGGATACCTTCGTCCTCACCGTATCCTTCCATGTCGAGCTTCGGCGCCCGGTGACCGGCGGAGTCCTCACGGCCCGGGGACGTCTGACGAACCGGGAGGGAAGAAAGCTGGAGGCCCGGGCCACCCTCCTGGACGACGAGGGAAAGCTGGTGGCCCGGGGGAGCGGCACCTTCCTGGCCCGGGGGCCGGCCCTCACACCGGAGATCGGGTACCGCTGAAGGTGAGGTGCCCGGTAGTTGGCGCCGCAGGAACCGAGTCCTATCATATCCGGCGCGAACCTCGGCCCCCTCACGCAGCCGGGACCCTGTCATGCGCAAAGCATCGTTCCTCCCGCCGATCCTCCTCCTCGCTCTCCTGCCGGGTCCCGCGCCGGGTCAGATCAGGGAAGCGCCGCCGTCCCCCGACACCCTCCGGATCCTGGCCTACAACACCCATCACGGCGAGGGGATGGACGGGGTCCTGGACCTGGAGCGCATCGCCCGTGTCATCCGGTCGGTGCGGCCCGAGGTGGTGGCCCTCCAGGAGATCGACCGGGAGGTGGAGCGGACGGGCGGGGTGGATCAGGCCGCCGTGTACGGGGAGCTCACGGAAATGGAGCCCCTCTTCGGGGACTTCATGCCCTACCAGGGCGGGGACTACGGGATGGCCATCCTGAGCCGGCTTCCCGTCGTGGAGTGGACGAACCACCAACTCCCTCCCGGGGCCGAGCCCCGCTCGGCGGTGACGGCCCGGGTCCTCTTCGAGGAGTCGGGACGGGAGGTGGTGGTGAGCTCCATCCACTTCTACCGCACCGAGGAGGAGAGGCTGGCCCAGGCCCGGACCCTCGTGGAGAAGCTGGGGTTGGCCGGAGACGGTAGCCCGTCGGAGGGCGAGGAGGCCGCCGGGCAGGAGGCGGCCTCCCCTCGGGGCGAAGACTCGCCGGCAGATACCCCAACCGTCATCCTGGCCGGAGACTTCAACTCCCGCCCCGGCACCGCCGTCATGGACTACCTGGTCGGGTATTTCTCCATCCCGGAGAAGACCGGCCCTCCTTACACCTTCCCTGCCGACTCGCCGGCCCGGGAAATCGACTTCGTCCTTTTGCAGTCCCCACGGGGGGTCCGGGTCCTGGAGTACCGGGTCCTGGACGAAGCCGTAGCCTCGGATCACCGTCCCGTCTTCATGGTGTTGGAGCTGCGATGAACTTCTCCACGCTCGATCTCACCGCCTTCATCGGGTACTTCGTGGTGGTGGCCCTGGTGGCCGTCGTGGTCTCACGAAGGGAAAAGGAAGCCGCGGACTACTTCCTGGCCGGCCGGAACCTCCCCTGGTGGCTCATCGGCATCAGCCTCATCGCATCGAACATCAGCACCGAGCAGTTGGTGGGGCAGGCAGGCCAAGGAGCCAACTTCGGCCTGGCGGTGGCGGCCTACGAGTGGATGAGCGCCATCACCCTGGTCATCGTGGCCCGCTGGTTCCTCCCGGCCTACCTGGCCAACCGGGTCACCACCATGCCCGAGTACCTGGAGCGGCGCTTCGACGTCCGCTCCCGGGGATGGCTGGCCATCTACATGATCCTGGCCTACACCTTCGTGGCCATGGCCACGGTCCTCTACTCCGGCGGGCTGGCCCTGGAAACCATGTTCGGTCTGCCCCTCTGGTGGGGCGTGACGATTCTGGCCGTCTTCTCCGGCGCCTACACGGCCTACGGGGGTCTCAAGGCGGTGGTGTGGTCGGATCTCATCCAGGGGACCATGCTCCTCCTGGGTGGGGCCCTCACGGCCTGGCTGGGCCTCAGGGCGGTGGGGGGGTGGGACACCCTCATGGCCGAGGCCGGAGACAAGTTCCACATGGTCCTGCCCCTGGATCACCCCGAGCTCCCCTGGTTTGCCATCTTCTTCGGGGGGCTCTGGATCGCCAACCTCTTCTACTGGGGCTGCAACCAGTTCATCACCCAGCGGACGCTGGGCGCCAGGGATCTGAAGCAGGGCCGCTACGGGATCGTCTTCGCCGCGTACCTCAAGCTCCTCATCCCCTTCATCGCAGTCATCCCGGGGATCATGGCCTACATCCTGTATGCCGACGAGCTGACCCGGGCCGACATGGCCTATCCCATCCTCATCGCCAAGCTCCTTCCGGGCGGCCTCAGCGGACTCATGCTCGCCGCCCTCATCGCGGCCATCATGTCCTCCCTGGACTCCATGCTGAACTCCACGGCCACCATCTTCACCGTGGACCTCTACCAGCGCCACCTGAAGCCCGAATCGTCCCAGCGGCATCTCATCTTCGTGGGGCGAACCAGCACCGTGGCCTTTCTCCTGGTGGCCTGGGCCTGGGCCCCCTTCCTGGTCACCTTCGAGCACATCTTCTCCTACATCCAGGAGTTCTGGGGCCTCATCACACCGGGCGTGGCCGTGGTCTTCCTCAGCGGCCTCTTCTGGAAGAGGGCCACGGCACGGGGAGCTGTCTGGGTCATGGGACTCACCCTCCCGGTCACCATCGGGGTCAAGGCCCTGACTCCCAACGCCGCCTTCCTGGACCAGATGTGGCTCGCCGGGATCGCCCTCTTCGCTCTCCTGGCGGCCATCTCGCTGACGGGGCCCAGGGACGGAGCCGCCGTCGAGGGACCGGCGGAAGCAGGCGGGCCTCACGAGGAGCGCGGAGCCGACGAAAGGGCCACGCAGCCGGGGCCCGAGGATGCGCCGCCCTCCCGGGACCCCGAAGAGGCCCTCCCCGAGAGGGACCTGGTCTTCGATCTCCTCTCCATCGGGGCCGTGGTGGCCACGGTGGCCCTGGTCCTCTTCTTCTGGTAATGGTGTAGTCCGGAACCGGGCGGTCCTCACCGCCGGTTCCATCCCATCGCCTCGAAACGAGAGGGGTTCCTCGTGTCCGGAACCACGCTGGCCGTACAGATTCCCCGCTTCGGCGCCCCGGAGGTATTGCGGGAAGCCGAGGTGCCTCTTCCGGTACCCGACGCCGGGGAAGTTCATCTCCGGGTAGAGGCCGCCGGGGTCAACTTTGCCGACCTCCTCCAGCGGGCCGGTCTCTACGGGACGACGCCTCCCCTCCCCTACAGCCCCGGCTTCGAGGTGGCGGGAGAGATCGTACGGGTGGGGCCGGGGGTGGAGGGATGGACCCCGGGTGACCGGGTCGTGGCACTCCTACGCTTCGGAGGGTACGCCCGGGACGTCATCCTTCCCGCCGACCAGATCTTTTCCCGTCCCGAAGCCATGACGGCCCAGGAGGCCGCCGCCGTTCCGGTGGTCTTTCTCACTGCCTGGGTCTGCCTCTTCGAGACCGGTCATGCCCGGGCCGGAGACACGGTCCTGGTGCTGGGAGCCGGGGGTGGGGTGGGGACGGCAGCCGTCCAGCTCGCCCGGGAACGAGGCATGAGGGTGTTCGGAACCGCCGGCACGCCCGAAAAGCGGTCCTTCGTGGTAAGCGAGCTGGGCGCCGAGGCCTGCTTCGACTCCCGGGGCGATTGGGCCGACGACCTCTACGAGGCCCTGGGGAGGAAAAGGGGGCTGGACATCGCCCTGGACCCGGTGGGGGGAAAGGCCACCACCGCCTGCCGGAAGCTCCTGAATCCCCTGGGCCGACTGGTCTTCTACGGGATGAGCGAGGCCATGCCGGGCCAGAAGCGGAGTTGGCTCGAGGCGGCCCTGGCCCGCTTCCGGACCCCCTCCATCCACCCCCTCTCCCTGGTAGCCCCGAACCAGGGGATCTTCGGGGTCCACCTCCTCCATTTGAAGGAGAAGGAAACCCTCCTGGCCCCGGCGATGACGGAGATCTTCGCAGGGATCGAGGGCGGCCGCTGGGAGCCCGTCCTGGACCGGAGCTTTCCGCTGGGACGGGACGGGGCCGTGGAGGCGCACCGCTACCTCCACGGTCGGCGGAACCTGGGGAAGGTGGTTCTGGAGGTGTAGGGCGCGGCGGTGACGGTCAGAATCTCGTCCGCCGCTCCCCACTCAGCCCTCCTCGTCCTCTTCGACGGCCTCCTGGAAGTGGGTGTCGTACCACTCGATCATCCGGCGCCAGTGATCCCGGTAGTCCTCCTCGATGCCGGCTCTCCCGGCTCCGTGTCCGGCCCGCATGTAGTTGACCCACACGCACTCCTTCCCCAGCCGCCTGAGGGCGTAGTACATCTCCCGGGTGTTGGTGTCCGGGACGTTCCAGTCCCCGTGACCGGTGAGGAGGAGAAGAGGCGTCTCGATGCGGTCGGCGTAGACCACCGCCGAGTGGGCCCAGTACTTCTGGGGCTGCTCCCAGAGGGTGGCCCCGATGCGGTCCTGGCCGATCTCCGCAGCGGCGTAATTCCGGGTCGTGATCTTCTCCGAATCCCCCAGGAAGGAGATGATGTTGACCTTTCCACTGATGTTCACGGCGGCGGCGAAGCGGTCCGTCTGGGTGATGAGGAGGTTCGTGGCATACCCCCCGTAGCTGGTGCCGTGGACCCCCAGCCTGCGGCCGTCCACCATGCCGTCATCAATGAGGGTGTTGATGGCCGTGGTGACGCCCTTCATCCAGGCCTCGCCGGGAAAGCCGATCTCCAGATCCACGGAGGGGCGAAGAACGGCCCATCCCTGGGCATTGAGGATCTGGGCGCTGTAGCGGTACCCGTTGTCGAAGTAGGTCTCGTAGATCTCGGCCACCAGGGGAATCGGGGTTCCCTCCTCGTAGCCCGGGGGTAGGTGGAGGACCCCGTGGAGCTTCTCCCCATCCACGTCCAGATACTCGATGAGGCGGCTCGTGCCCAGGGCCACTTCGTCGAGCCGGGGATTCATGTCCGTGAGGACCCGGGCACCGTTGAAGTCCCCGTCGGCGGTCCAGATCTCGTCGGGCCGGTCCCCGTCGGAGCGGCGGAAGACGACGCGGGAACCGTCCTCGGCCACGTTCCAGCTCCGGTACAGATCCGAGTCGGCTACCAGAACCTCCTCCAGACCCTCCTCCAGGTCATAACGGGTGAGTCCCCGCTCCCACCGGTCTCTCAGCGACCGACTGGCGTAGAGGTACCGGCCGTCCTCCGTCCATTGGATGATGCTCAGGCGGGGCCCCTCCCCCCACTCCTCCCGGCTGTCACCTTCGAAGGCCCAGACCAGCTCCGGCTCTCCCCTGTCCAGGTCCATGAGGTAGTAGCCGTCCTGGGCACGGAGGAGCATGGCGTCCCCCTCGGGGTGCCAGCGCTCCAGTGAGAACCTCCGTTTGGTGGAGTCGGCTTCCGAGAGGGGAACCCGGTAGTCCTCGGTGACGTTTCGGGCGCTGTCGGCCTCGAAGGGCTTCACGAAGACATCGCCCTCGTCGGACCAGGCGAAGGTCTCCCCGTCGGAGCTGAACCGGGGGCGGATCCGGTCCTCCCCCTTCTCCAGGATCTCCCGGGCCCCGGCCCCCTCCTCCAGGTCCAGCTTGAAGTAGGCGTATTCGGTTCCTTCACCCCGCTGATAAGAGGTCCGGAGAGGCGTCGCCGTAACGTACGTGATGTGGTCCCCGCCCTCGGCCACTTCCACGGACTGGTACGGCGCCTCGTCCCCGAGAATCCGAACGCCACCCCCGGGCACGGCCACTTCCACGAGCACCATCAGGTCGCCCCGATTCCGCACGGCCTCCCAGGAAAGGAAGGGTTCGGAGGCATCCTGGACCACGATGGGACCGGCCTCCATGGCCTGGTAGGCGGCCCGGGCCTCCTCGGCCCAACCCTCGGCCCGAAGCCCCAGGACCAGCCCGGATCCGTCGGCGAGCCACTCCAGGGGCCCGCCCCACGCCAGATCCCGGTCATCGTCCAACCGGACCTCACGGACCCGGCCCGACCCCCGGTCCCAAACCTCCAGTCGCACCTCGTCGTCCACGTATCTGCGGAAGGCCAGGAGGCTCCCGTCCGGGGACCAGGCGAGACTCTGAACGTTCACCTGATCCTCAAACACCGGCCGGCTCTCCCCCGTCCCGGCATCGATGACCATGAGCTCGGCTCGGCGAGGGGAGATGTAGGTGGGATCCCCGAAGCGGAAGTGATCCGTGCCCATCCCGCTCCTGGCCGTGGTCACCGTCACGGCGATCCATCGGGCATCGTCCGTGACGTCGGCCACGCCGGCAGAACGAACGTTCAGGGCGTCGTCCACCGTGAACGGGCGAAGCTCCTGGGTGAGGGCGCCGGAAGGCGCCGCCGCCAGGAGGACGAAGAGGAGATAGAGCGGAAAGCTGGCGCTGGGGCGGATGAGACGGCTCATTGAGGTTCTCCGGAAGATGACGAAATGGTTGTCCGCCGAGCTTGTCCCGGAGCGTACGATCCGGGAGCCAGGGAAGGTAGAACCGGCGGGGTGGCGGGGAAAGCTCGGCACACCGGCTTGGAAATTCTCTTAACAAAGAGGTATTCTGAGGTGTCGAGAAGTACAGACTCTCGTACTCATCCACTGACGTTTCCACCGCCCCAGTCCACGGAGGCAACCATGCGCCGGATTCTCTCCTTCCCCCTTGCCCTCTTTCTCTGCCTGGCCCTCGCCGCCCCTCTCCAGGCCCAGGTCGACGTGACCGGCACCTGGGAGATCAAACAGTCCACACCCAGGGGAGAACGCACCATGACCCTGACCCTGACCCAGGAGGGCACCAACGTGACGGGAATGATCGTCATGCCCGCCATGGGCCGTCCGGGCGGAGGGGGCGGTCAGGGCCAGACCATGGAGATGGAGATCCACAACGGAAAGCTGGAGGGCGAGCGCCTGACCTTCACAACCACCAGGCGGATGACCCAGCGCTCCATCACCCAGAGCTTCGAGGCCACGGTCTCGGGGAACAGCATGGAGGGCCAGAGCACCACGACAGGGGGCAGGATGAGCGGGGAGCCCGTCCCCTTCACGGGCCAGAAGAAGGAGGGCTGACCCTCCTTCATGAGATCGTCCTCCCGCGCCTTCGCGGGCCTCCTCCTTCTTGCCGGCGTTTCTCTCCTGGGCTGCCCCCCGGTTCTGGAGGCCCAGGAACGACCGAACTGGGAAGACCCCTCGGTCATCGCCGTCAACAAGGAGCCCCCCCACACCACCCTCTTCCCTTTCGAGAGCCGGGAGCTGGCCCTGGGTGGGCAGAGGGAGGCCTCGGCCTTCTTCCGCCTCCTGAACGGACAGTGGCGCTTCCACTGGGTGCGGAGCCCGGGGGAGAGGCCGGCGGATTTCTACCGGGAGGAGTTCGACGACTCGGGGTGGGACCGGATCCCCGTGCCCTCCAATTGGGAGGTCCAGGGCTATGGAGTGCCCATCTACCTGAACCATCCCTACCCTTTCGAGAAGGACCCTCCGTTCATCCACCACCGCTACAATCCGGTGGGGTCGTACCGGACCACCTTCCGGGTCCCCGAGAGCTGGAGCGGGCGGGAGATCTTCCTCCACTTCGGCGCCGTGAAGTCGGCCATGTACCTCTGGGTGAACGGGGAGAGGGTGGGCTACAGCCAGGGGAGCAAGCTCCCGGCCGAGTTCAACGTCACGGAGTACGTGAGGCCCGGGGAGAATCTCCTGGCCCTGGAAGTCTACCGCTGGAGCGACGGGAGCTACCTGGAGTGCCAGGATTTCTGGCGGATCAGCGGGATCGAGCGGGACGTGTTCCTGTGGTCGGCGCCCACGGTCCACATCCGGGACTTCTGGGCCAGGGCCGGGCTGGACGAAAGCTACCGGGAAGGACGTCTGGAGGTGGACGTGGAGGTGGTGAACCAGGGGGCTGAACCCGTCTCCGGCCTTCAGGCTCAGGGGGAGCTCCTGGACGCGGAGATGGAGGTGGTGACGACTCTCCCCGTCCAGGTCGTGGATGCCCTGGGCCCCGGCAGGGAGGCCCGTTTGACCTTCCGGGCCGAGCCCGGCGAGGTCCTGCCCTGGAGCGCAGAGACGCCCCACCTCTACACCCTTCTCCTGACCCTGACGGACGCCGAGGGGAGAACGCTGGAGGTCCTGGAAGAGCGCATCGGTTTCCGCACCGTGGAGATCAAGGAGGGCCTCCTGCAGGTCAACGGCCGGCCCATCACCATCAAGGGAGCGAACCGGCACGAGCACGACCCCTACACGGGACACGTGGTCTCGGAGGAATCCATGCTCCGGGACATCCGCCTCATGAAGGCGGCGAACATGAACGCCGTCCGGACCTCCCACTATCCCAACGACCCCCGGTGGTACGAGCTGGCCGACGAGTTTGGCCTGTACGTCGTGGACGAAGCCAACATCGAGTCCCACGGGATGGGCTACGCCCCGGACGTGACGCTGGGGAACGACCCCGCGTGGGAGACGGCCCACGTGGACCGGATGCGGCGCATGGTGGAGCGGGACAAGAACCATCCCTCGGTCATCATCTGGTCCATGGGCAACGAGGCGGGAAACGGCGTGAACTTCTACGCCGCCTACCAGTGGACCAAGGACCGGGACCCCACCCGCCCGGTCCAGTACGAGCGGGCCCAGCAGGACTGGAACACCGATCTCTACGTCCCCATGTACGCCGGCTTCCGGCACCTGGAGGAGTACGCCAGGTCGAACCCCGAGCGGCCCCTCATCCTGTGCGAATACAACCACACCATGGGAAACAGCGGCGGGAACCTGGCCGACTACTGGGAGCTCATGGATCGCTACCCCTCCCTCCAGGGGGGATTCATCTGGGACTGGGTGGACCAGGGGCTCTTCAAGGTCACCGAGGCCGGGGACACCGTATGGGGCTACGGGGGCGACTTCGGCCCTCCGGGCACACCCAGCGACGGGAACTTCCTCATCAACGGCATCGTCCAGCCCGACCGTCGGCCCAACCCCCACTACTGGGAGATCAAGGGGGTGTACCAGTGGATCGACGGTGAGCTGGTGGATGCGAACCGGGGCATCGTGCGGGTGGAGAACGAATACGAGTTCCGCACCCTGGAGGGCTTCGAGGTCGCGTGGGAGGTCACGGAGGACGGAATGACTCGGGATGAGGGGCGGCTCCCGGCAGCGCCGCTGGGTCCGGGTGAGACGGGCCAGGTGACCATCCCCTTCGCCTCCCCCACCCCCCTTCCCGGCGCCGAATACCACCTGAACCTGAGCTTCAGACTCGCGGGAGACGAGGGGCTCCTGCCGGAAGGTCACGAGGCCGCCTTCCTGCAGTTTCCCCTTCCCGGAGCACCGGAGGCGGAGGCGACCCCTCTCGCCGGGCTCCCCGAGGTGGAGATCCTGGGCGGCGGGAACAGCCAGATCATCCTCCGGGGCCCCCACTTCCGGGTGGCCATCGCACCCCGGTCGGGGAGGATCGAGTCGTACAGGTACCGGGGGACGGAGCTCCTCACCTCCGGACCCCGGCCGAACTTCTGGCGTCCCCCCACGGACAACGACTACGGCGCCCGGCTGCAGGAGCGGCTCCGGGTGTGGCTGGACGCCGGACCCTTCCTCCGTCTGGGAGGGGCCGAAGTC
>CAYXGM010000018.1:41542-60483 GCA_964464555.1 uncultured Gemmatimonadaceae bacterium
TCACGCGCCTGGCGCCCCAGGCGGTCCGGGTGGCCTTCCAGGGGCGGCTCCCCGTGGACGAGGGCTCGGCGTACGCGCTCACCTACACCGTTCTGGGCAACGGAGACGTGCAGGTGGAGGGCCACCTGACCCCGGGAGAAGAGGAGCTCCCCATGCTTCCCCGCTTCGGGATGCGCATGGAGCTCCCTGGGTCCTTCCAGCACCTCCGGTGGTTCGGACACGGCCCCTGGGAGACGTACCAGGACCGGGAAATCGCCGCCCGGGTGGGGCTCTTCAGCGGGCTCGTCCCGGAGCAGTTCCATCCCTACGTGCGTCCCCAGGAAACGGGGAACAAGACGGGCCTCAGGTGGATGGCCCTCGAGAACGACGAGGGGGTGGGCCTCCTGCTCATGGGAGACACCCTGCTGAGCGCCAGCGCCCTGAACTACATCCAGGAAGATCTGGACGACGGACCGTGGAAGGCCCAGCGTCACTCCCGGGAATTGGAGGCCCGGGATCTGGTGGCACTGAACGTGGACTACCGGCAGATGGGCGTCGGGGGAATCAACAGTTGGGGAGCCCTACCCCTCCCCGAGTACCGGCTCCCCTACGGAGAATACCGGGTCCGGTTCACCCTGAGGCCCTTCGGCCCCGACGGGCCCGGGCCGGCGGCAGTGGCCCGAACCCGGAGCGCGAGACATCCTGGAGACGCACAATGAGCGGACGCAAGCGGAAAGACGCTGAGCTGAGCATGGATATGGACCGTCGAGAGCTCCTGAAGGTGGGAGCTGCGGGGCTGGGCATGGCCGCTCTGGGCGGGTGCGGGCCCGGCCAGGGAGGGGCCGTCACCCGTGCCCGACTCCCCCAGGGACTGGAACGCCCGGGACTCGGCCCGGCGCCGGAAGCGCCCTTCGCCGCTCCGCCCATGGAGGAGGTTCGCATCGGCTTCGTGGGGGTCGGCGGGATGGGCACGGCCCATGTTCGCAATCTGGTGCGCATTGAGGGATGCCGGATCGCCGCGGTCTGCGACATCGTTCCCGAGCACGCCGAGCGCTCCGCCGCAATCATCGAGGAAGCCGGATTCCCGCGCCCCACCCTCTACACCCGGGGGGAGAGAGACTTCGAGCGCCTCTGTGCCGAGGAGGAGCTGGAGTTGGTCTACACCGCCACGCCCTGGCGGTGGCACGTCCCCGTGCTCCTGGCGGCCATGGAGAACGGGAAGCACGCCGCCACCGAGGTCCCGGCGGCCTACACCCTGGACGACTGCTGGGCCATGGTGGAGACGGCCGAGCGCCTGCGGAAGCACTGCATCATGATGGAGAACTGCAACTACGGCCGCATGGAGATGCTCTGCTTCCACCTGGTGAAGCAGGGTCTCCTCGGTGAGGTCCTCCACGGAGAAGGCGGGTATCTCCACGATCTCCGGGCCATCAAGTTCGCCGACGAGGGGGAGGGGCTCTGGCGCCGGGCCCATTCCCGGGAGCGGAACGGAAACCTCTACCCGACCCACGGGCTGGGGCCCGTGGCCAACTGCATGGACATCAACCGGGGCGACCGCTTTGCCACGCTGGTCTCCATGAGCAGCCCCTCCCGGGGCCTCCAGGACTGGGCACGGGAGCACTACCCCGAGGGCCATCCCAAGCGGCAGGAGACCTTCGTCCTGGGGGACGTGAACTACTCCATGATCCGGACGGCCCTGGGACGAACCATCCTGGTGGGACACGACACGAACCTCCCCCGCCCCTACTCCCGCATCAACACGGTCCAGGGCACGAGGGGAATCTTCACCGACTACCCGGGGCGAATCTACATCGAGGGCATGAGCGAGCGGCCACACCAGTGGGACGAGGCCGAGCGGTGGCTGGAAGAGTACGACCACCCCCTCTGGAAGGAGATGGAGGAGCGCTCCCGGGGCGCCGGCCACGGCGGCATGGACTTCATGGAGGACTACCGCCTCGTCAAGTGCCTCAGGGAGGGCCTGCCCACGGACATGAACGTCTACGATGCAGCGGCCCTGAGCGCGGTGACGCCCCTCTCCGAGTGGTCGGTAGCCAACGGGGGAGCGCCCGTCGAGTTCCCGGACTTCACCCGGGGCCGGTGGCAGAGCTGGCCGGCGTTGGAGGTGTTCGGCGCCTAGCCCGACGCCCTTCGGAGTTGTTCCCGGCAATCTCCTGACGAAGGGCCCGGAAGGGAAGGGAAAGTGCCCCCTTCCCTTAAGTCTTTATTTTAGTTATACTTAGAGACTCCGTTTTGTTGCAGTTCCCACGAAAGACGCGCCTTCGGGTCCTCGACAACCTGAACAAACAGGGGTAGGGGATGGCAGTCGTTCCCCTCCCGGACGCCGACGTTCACAGACGTCGGCAGGTACTCGGGACGATGGCCCCACAGGCGATCCAGAGACCAGCCCAGGAGAAAGGAACCAGCCTTGGCCGCTCCCACCACCGAATTCGGCCCGCCCGAAGATACCCGGAGTGAAGAGAACACCCTTCCCGAAATCGAGGACGCCACCCTCTTCCGGCACAAGAAGCGCCCGCAATGGGGTGTGGCGATCCTCGCCTGGGAAAGAGGCAAGCAACGGGCGTACCAGTTCGAGGATGGGCGGCTGAGAAAGTTCAAGGAGGGCTACTATTCCCTCATGGAGCCCGCAGAGAACCTGGAACGACCGCGAGAGGTGGTTGTGGCGGGTCTCCAGGACGCCATCAAAGCGAAGATCGGAAAAACCGACCACAAGGCCCTCACCCCCGTTTGCTCTTTCGAGGCCCAGGTGGAGCTTTTCACCGAGCTCTTTCCCGAAGGGTTCCAGGATCCGGAGTGGATCAACGAGCACCGGAGCAAGCCGTCCGGAAGGACCCTCAAGCGATACCGTGATCCGGTGGTGGCACAGGCCAGGGAGACCTTGAGCCGGAAAGAGTGCGAGGACCTCCTGGTTCAGGAGCGCCACGAGGATCTCACGCTGGCCGTCCAGGAGATCCTTGCCAGTACCAACCTCCTGCCCATCAGCGCGGTCAAGGTGCTCAAGGCCCTGGAGTCCGAGGAGAACCGGGAATTCGCCGAGTCCGTAACGGCCCTGCTCCACGGCGAAGGAGACTTCGACGGGCGTTTCAAGGAACATCTCGAGGTCCTTCGGAAGATCTACGGAAAGCGTCCCTCCTGGCGCATCGCCACGGCTCTTCCCGCTCTGGTCTACCCGGAGAAACAGGTCTGCGTGAGGCGTTCCGTCTTCCTCCGACAGGCCGCTTCCATCTCCCCCAACGCACGCTACACCAAGAGAGCCAGCGCCAGTGCGTACCGGAACTTCCGCAGGGTCGCTTTTGCCGTCCGAAAGCGCCTCCAGGCTGCAGGACACGAGCCCCGGGACCTCCTGGACATCCACGACTTCATCTGGCTGACACTCCGGAATGCCGCGCTGGAGCACGTGAAAAACTGACCGGATCCCCTGGCGGGTTTTCGAGGAAGGGGGAGGGGAGCCTCCGCCCAACGGGAAATGAGTCGACGAAAGAAGAAGGGCCGCAAGGGCAAGCACCCCGAGTTCGGGTTCTTCGGAGACCTCCTGGACGCCACACCCGTGGCCACGTTGGACCTCCACGGCGACACGGCACTGGAGGCCGAACGCCGGGTAAAGGACTTCATCGCCACCCATGCCCGCATCTCCCGGGGGCGGGTCGTTCACATCATCACCGGAAGGGGAGGGTGGAAAGGCCAGCGCCCCGTGCTGCCCGGAGCCGTCCGGAAGACCTTGCGGGGCGAGGTGAGCCGCTTCGTGGAGGAGTTCGACAGGGATCTGGACGAGGCCGGGTTCCTGGTCCGCCTCCGCTGAGCTCCTTTCCATCGGCCGGGAAGGTGTTCCACCATACCTCCAGGCCCGGAACAGGGATCTGAGACGGCCCGGGCCGGTCAGTCCTCCCCTACCCGCTCCCTCTCCTCCCGCGCGTGGGCGTGGGCCGCAAACGCGAAGCGGTCCAGCTTCTGATACATGACCGGAATGAGGAGGAGGGTGAAGACCGCAGCCACCAGGACGCCGCCGATGGTCACCACCGCCATGGGGACACGGTAGAAGGACCCGGCTCCGGAGCCCACTGCCTGGGGAAGGAGGGCGATGGCGATGGCCACGTTGGTCATGACGATGGGCCGGAGCCGGGTGGGCGCAGCCTCCAAGAGGGCCTCCGTGACGCTCATGCCCCGGCCCTGGAGGATGTGGGCGTAGTCCAGGATCAGGATGGCGTTGTTCACCACGATTCCCACCAACATGATCAGCGCCATCATGCTGAAGATGTTCAGGTTGGAGGCGGTGAGGAAGAGAGCGAAGATGGCCCCCACCGCTCCCAGGGGCAGGGTCAGCATGATGGTCACCGGGTGGACGAAGGACTCCAGGATCATGGCCAGGGCGATGTAGGTGAGTACGATGGCCATAAGGAGGGCCTTCAGCATCTCGGCCAGCGATTCCTCGAACATCTCGAATTCCCCGGTGATCTCGTAGCCGTAGCCCGGGGGGAAGTCCATGGCGTCCAACCCCGTCCGGATTTCCTGGGCCAGGGCGGTGAGGGAGCCGCTGCCGATCTCGGCGTCGATCTGGACCGTCCGCTGCTTCTCGTCCCGGAGGATCGTGGTCTCGCCCCCCTCGGTCTCGAGCCGGCCCAGGGCGCTCACGGGGATCATCCCGGCGGCGGTCCGGACCTGGAGGCTCCCCAGCTCCTCCGTCCGGTCCCGGGCCCTCTCGGCCAGCCGGACCCGGATGTCCCGCTCCTCCCCGTCCTCCCGGTACACTCCGGGAACGATCCCGTCCACGGAGGCCCGGAGGGTGCTCCCGACCTGAGCCACGGTGAGACCGTGCTCCCTCATCACCTCACGGTGGGGCCGGAAGACCACCTCGTCCTTGGGGTCCTCGATGGAGCTCCGCACGTCCACCAATCCCTCCACCCCGGCCACGAGCTCAGTGGCCCGACCCGCCAACTCTTCCAGGCGGTCCTGGTCCGGTCCCTTGACCAGGACCTGCAGGGGGGCGTCCCCGCCACCCCCCATGGTCTGGGCCAGGGTGAGGGTGATCTCGGCGTCGGGGATGGCCGCCAGCCGCTCGCGGATGCGGGGGAAGAAGGTGTCGGTGAACCGCTCCGACTCGATGGTCACCTGCAGGGACGCCTGGTTCACGTCGGCCCCTCCGCTGAAGAACCCCCCGCCCCCCTGCCCCACCGTGGTGAGGATCTCGGTGACCTCAGGGATCTCCCTGAGGAGGGTCTCGGCCCGGTCCACGACTTCCTCCATGCGCTCCAGGGGCGTTCCCGGGGGAAGCTCCAGGGCCACCTGCGCCACGCCCTCATCCTGAGCCGGGAAGAACTCGCCTCCCACGAAGTTGGCCTGCACCCAGACGGCCAGGACGAAGACGCCACCCGTTCCCAGAATCACGGCCCACCCGTTCCGTGGCCGGGCCAGGACCCAGGTCAGGATGCGACGATAGTCCCTCTCCAGCCCCCTGTAGCCGGCATCGAAGCGCCTCCAGAAGAACCCCAGCCACCCCTCCTCCTCCCGTTGGGTCTCGTGGGTCCTGAGAAGCCGGGCCGCCAGCATGGGCGCCAGGGTGAAGGAGATGAAGACGGAGGTAAGGGTGGCGAAGACCACCGTGAGGCCGAAGGCGAAGAAGAACTGCCCGATGATCCCCTGCATGAAAGCGATGGGCGTGAAGACCACCAGGTTGGTGAGGGCGCTGGCCGCCACGGCGATGGCCACCTCCGTGGTCCCCTCCTCCGCCGCGGTCTTCGGATCGGCTCCTTCGTCCAGGTACCGGTAGATGTTCTCCAGGACCACGATGGTGTTGGTCACCAGGATCCCCACCGTGATCCCCAGCGCCATGAGGGTCATGACGTTGATGGTGAAGCCGAGCTGGTCCAGGGCCAGGAAGGTAGCCACGATGGTGGCGGGCATGGCCACGGCGGCGATGAGGGTTCCCCGCCACGAGTGGAGAAAGAGGAAGAGGACGCCCACCGTCAGTCCAATCCCGACGAGGATGTTCTTCAGGATGTCCTGGATGGCGTCCCGGATGAACTCGCTCCGGTCCGAAGCCACCACCAGGGTGGCCCCGGGGGGAACCTGGGCCTGGAGCTCCTCCAGGGTCTCGAAGATCCCGGCGGCCGTGGCCACCGTGTTGGCGTCGGAACGCTTCTGGATGGAGAGGTTCACCGAGGACCGCCCCTGGTAGCGGGCCAGCTCCCTGACGTCGGCGAACCCCATCTCCACGCCGGCCACGTCGGCCAGGCGGATCCTCCCGCCTCCGGGGAGGAAGAGGGGCAGCTCGGCGATCTCTTCCAGGGATCCGTACTCCCCCTCCACCCGGAAGGCGAACTCCGCCCGGGACTCGGTGACACGGCCCGCCGGGATGTTCAGGTTCTCCGCGCCCACCAGGCCGGCCACGTCGGTGATGGAGAGGCCGTAGGCCCTGAGCCGGTCCGGATACACCCGAACCTGCACTTCCCGCTCCCGACCTCCGGTGATGGAGATGCTGGCCACCCCCGTCACCCGGGAAAGGGCCTCAGCCAGAACCTGATCGGCGAAGTCGTAGAGGGCGTCCGGAGCCTGGGAGCCCGAGAGGGCCAGGTCCATGATGGGCATGGACCGGATGTCCAGCTTCTGGATGGTGGGGGGCTCCACGTCGTCGGGGAGGGTGGCCCGGATGGCATCCACCTTGTCCTTCACGTCGATGGCCGCCAGGTCGGCGTCCACATCGTAGTCGAACTCGATGATGACGATGGAGACGTTCTCCCGGGAGTAGGAGGTGAGGGCCTCCAGGTCGGCCAGGGTGGAGACGGCATCCTCCACGGGCTCGGTGACCTGGAGCTCCACGTCCTCGGGTCCCGCTCCCGGATAGACGGTGGTCACGGTGACCACGGGGAACTCGATGTCGGGGGTCAGGTCCACGCCCAGGTTGAAGTAGGAGAAGGCCCCCAGGAAGACGAAGATGCCCACCAACATGGTGGTGAGGACGGGACGCCGGACGGCCAGCCGCGCGAAAAAGCGGAACATCAGCTCTCCTCCCCCCTCATCCGCCCACGATCCGGACCCGGACCCCCTCCGAAAGGAGGGAGGCTCCTGCGGTCACCACCCGTTCTCCCGGAGACAGCCCCTCCACCACTTCCACCCCGTCCCTGGAACGGAGTCCCAGCCGGACCGTCCGCAAGGTGGCCCGGTCCTGGTCGTCCACCACCCATACGGCGTCGCCGCGGAGGGCGCCGGAAGGAATCTGGAGCGCCGACTCCCGGGTCCCCACCTGGATCTCCACCTCGACGAGGGCACCGGGAAGGACCGGAGCCGAGCCCGCGCCGCCGGCCCGCGGTTCGGCGAGCCCGCCAGGGAAGGTGGTCTCCACCTCAATGAGCCGACTCCCAGGATCCGCCTGGAGGGCGATGCGGGTCACCCGGCCCCGGTGGCCCGATCCGGCCAGGAAGGCCGGTTGGCCCGTGGCCAGCTCGGCACGCTGCTCCCGGCTCACCTGAAGGAGAACCTGAAACCGGGATAGATCCGAGATCCTCACAAGGGGGTCGCCGGCGCCAGGGAAGGTACCCGGCGTCACCGGCACGTCCGTGACGACCCCGTCGATGGGCGAGATGAGAATGATGTTCCGCCGGGCAGCCTCCAGGTTCGCCTCGGCCACGTCCAGGGCCGTGAGGGTGTTGTCCCAGTCCTGGTCGCTCACGCCCCCCTTTTCGTGCAGGGCGCGGAGCCGCTCCACCGTCCGCCGGGCCTGCTCGAAGGCCGCCTCGGCCTGCCGCACCGAGGCCATGGAGCCATGGCTGGACTGGCGTACCACCACCTCTCCTTCGGCCACCCGCTCACCCACCCGGACGGGGGTCTCCAGGATCTCGTCCCCGGTCCGTGCCCGGACCGTAGCGCTTCGGATCCCCCGCACCGTGCCCGTGAAGGACCTGCGAGCCTCCATGGCGGCCGGCGTAACCTCCACGACCTCCACCGGAAGGCCGGTCTGCCGACGGATCTCCTCCACGTCCGGTGCCGTTTCCACCGGTGCCGACGCCTGCATGACCCGGGCCACCACCACGGCGGCGAGGCCCAGGAGCACGATTCCCACCACGATGCGCTTCGCCGAAAGCATGCCCCTCATCGGGTACCTCCTCCCATCAGGTCGATCTTTCCGCCGCTGAGACGCTCCAGCTCCGCCAGGACCCGCACGTAGTCGTACAGGGCCTGGACCTCGTTCACCCGGGCCTGGTCCAACAGGAGAGCCGCATCGCTGACCTCCAGTTGGGTCCCCAGCCCGCTTGCGAAGCGGGCCTCGGCCAGCTCCAGGGTCCGCTCCGCCAGCTCCACGGTCTGCCGGCGAGCCTGGATCTGGGCCCTCACGGAGCGGTACTCGCCCATCGTCGCCTCCAGTTGAAGCTCCAGGGACTCCTTGAGCTGCGACTCCTGCAAACGGGCCACCTTCAGGTCGGCCCGGGCCTGGTCGATCTGCCCCCGGGTCCGGAAACCGTCGAAGATGGGCACGGAGAGGGACAGGGCGATGTTCCAGTCCTTGCGCCAATCATCCAGAGCCGGAGGGAGGACGTCATTGGGGAATCCCTGGAACCCCATGGTCCCCTGGAAGGCCAGGGAAGGAAGGCGGTCACCCCGGGCGATGTCCACGGCCTCCTCCCGCATGGCCACGCTCTCCCGGGCCGCCGTCAGAGCCGGTCGTTCCAGAACCAGCGCCTCCAGGCGCCCCTCGTCCACATCGGAAACCACCGGCTCCACCTCCGTCATCAGGCGGATGGGCCGGGGGGCGGGGATGTTCACCAGCCGTTTCAACTCCAGGAGGGCGAGCTTCGCCCCGTTCTCGGCCTCGATGACCACCGGATCCCGGTTCTCCAGGTCCACCCGGGCCCGGAGGAGGTCGAACTCCGAGGCCGTGCCGGCCTCGAAGAAGTCCTCCACCTGCTCGAAGTGACTCCGGGCCACCCGCCGGCTCTCACGGGCGATGTGGAGGAGTCGCTGGGCCAGGGCAGCGGTGAGGTAGGCCCCCCGAACCTGGAGGACGATCTCGGCCTCGGCCTCCTCCCTCTGGCTCAGCGCCGCGGCCCGAAAATGCCGCGCCACGTTCAGGGCCGATCCGATCTTCCCCCCCGTGTAGAGGGGCTGGGTGAGGGTGAAGGTGGCCAGGTAGGTGTTCTTCCTCCCGAAGGGCAGACCCTGAAAGAGGGCGCCCATGAAGTCCTGGGCCAGGAGACCGCTCAGGAGGTCGAAACGCTCTTCCGGGGGCTTGTTCGGGTCGAAGGCCGGCGGTATCAGCGTATCGGAAACGGGAGGCGGCCCCTTGGCCTCGTCGAAGATGGTCTTGATGGCCCGGTTGTAGACCAGATTGGACGAGAGCTGGGGAAAGGCACCGGAGGCGGCCTGGGTGACCCGGGCCTCGGCCTGGGCCAGGGTGGCCCGGGCCGCCGCCATCTCTTCCGAATCCCTCAGGGCCCGCCTCACCGCCTCGTCCAACGTGAGACGAAGGGTGTCCGCCGAAGCTCGAGGCGGCTCCCGGGGCACCATGCCCGCCGCAACCAGCGGCGTTCCCGGCCCCATGGCCGACAACCCGATTCCGATCAGCAGGATCAGCTTCCTGCCCATGGATCCTCCTCCCCTCACGGCGCGATTCCCGCGAGGATGATGTCCATTTTCTTCGAGAGGCTCTCTTCGATGTCCCTGGCGGAACCTCCCTCGACCAGGCCCCGGACCAGGGTGTGGAAGGTGGCGGAGGCGATGAGGGAAGCAGCGTGCTCGGCCTCGACCGTCTCGAGGACCTCTCCCCTCTCCATCCCCCTGCGGATCACCTCACCCGTCATGTCTTCCAGGAGACGCACGGCGGCGTCCCCCTCTCCGCCCCCGGCTTCCCGCCCCGCTTTCGTTTCCCGGGCTGCTCCGGTTTCCCGGACTGCTTCGGTTCCCCCGTCTCCTCCGTCCGGATCTTCGGCAACCATACGCAGGTGGGTCTGGCGCATGTTCTCGAAGATCACCTGCCGGGCCAGGCGACGATTCTCCACGGCGAGATCGGTGAGAAAGGTGTGGACCCGGGAGAGCTGGTCCCGGACCGGCCCCTCCCAGGACTCCACGGGCCCCAGCTCCTCCCGGATCAACCCCCACCACTCCCGGTAGGCCGCCACCAGGAAGGCCGTCTTCTGGGGGAAGTAGTTGAACACCGTCCCCTTGGCCACGTCAGCAGCCTCGGCAATCTCCTCCACGGTGGTGGCCTCGAACCCCTTGGCCTTGAAGAGATCGAAGGCCGCCCGGAGGATCCGGCGTCGGGTGTCGTGCTTCTTCCGCTCCCTTCGGCCCGGCTTTCTGCCCCCGGTGCCGACGGATTCACCTGCCATGCTCACGCTTCCTGGTGTCGTGTGCCTCTCCGGAACGGGGTCCGGCCCCGCCCCAGGATCGGCCCCACAGGTCCGCACTTGAAAAATGACCGGGGTCAAGTATGACCGGGGTCCTGGTTTTAGTCAACGGGGTCAAGGGAGCCGGTTGGGCCGAAGACCTGGAGTTCGAGGACGTCGAAGGCCATGCCGAGGAGGAAGGAGGTCTCTGACGCGTACTGGTGGAGTTGGCTCCCGACGGGATCCTGCTGGAGACCGTCCGGGGAGAGATCCTGGACGTGAACGAGGCCGGAGCCAG
This sequence comes from uncultured Gemmatimonadaceae bacterium, assembly GCA_964464555.1. Classification (GTDB taxonomy): domain Bacteria; phylum Gemmatimonadota; class Gemmatimonadetes; order Longimicrobiales; family Gaopeijiaceae; genus CAYXGM01. The sequence continues at coordinate 52,151 of CAYXGM010000018.1, forward strand.
GATGTTCGGCTACGGCCGGGAGGAGATGGTCGGGCTGGGGATCGGCGACCTGGTGCCCCGGGACTTCGGGGAGGGCTGACTGCCCCCCCCGTTCCGCCTTCTTACACCGGGCCCGCCAGGAGCCCGCCCCGCCTGTAGATCTCCATCTGAACCTCGGAGAACCCGGCCTCCACCGTCTCCCCCGAAGGGAGCAGGATGGTCTGTTCCCGCAGGTCCACCTTGATCTCGTCGCCGTCCTTGAGCCCCCTGGAGATGAGGTCGGCGGTGACGATGGGGAAGCCCTTGTTGATGGCGTTTCGCTCGTAGATGGCCCCGAAGGACTCGGCGATGACGGCCGTGACCCCCAGACTGGCGAAGCAGTCCACCGCCTGTTGCCGGGACGAGCCGGCCCCGAAGTTCTTTCCCGTCACGACCATGTCGCCGGGGCGGGCCTTGTCGGCGAAGTCCTCCCAGCCCTCCAGGTTGTCGAAGGTGTACTGCCCCATCTCGTCGAGGTCGGTGATGGTCAGGTACCGGTTATGGAAGATCATGTCGGTGTCGATGTTGTCCCTCTCGATCACCCACACCCGGCCCTTCAGGACCTCGGGCCTTGTCCCGGCGGGCCCGGAAGCAGCGGCGTCCTCTCCGGGGGCGCCCGCCACGGCCTCGGCAGCGCCCCCCGAGGCCGATGCAGCCTCCCGCCGCCCGGCCCCCCTTTCGAACCGCACCGGCTCCTCAGGCATGTCGTGGGGGAGTGCGACGACGCCGGCCACCGCCGAAGCGGCCACCACGGCCGGGGACGCCAGATAGACCTCTCCCTTTCCCTGCTTTCCGGCAAAATTCCGGTTCCCGGTGCTCACCGTCACCTCGCCGGGACCGTTCTGTCCCACCTGTCCGGCGGCGCACCCGGCGCACCCGGCGTTGCTCACCAGCGCTCCGGCCTCCTTGAAGATCTCGATGATTCCCGTATCCAGGCACCGCCGCCAGATGCGGTCCGTGCTGGGCACGATCTTGAGCACCACGCCCGGAGCCACCTTCCGGCCCTTCAGGACGGAGGCCGCGGCCACCATGTCTTCGTAACGACCGTTGGTACAGGAGCCGATGAAGGCCGAGTCGATCTTCCTCCCGGCCAGGGCGCTGACGTCCACCACGTCCTCGGGATGCCCGGGGCGGGACATCTTCGGAACCAGACCCTGGATGTCGATTTCCATGGTCTTTTCGTAAACGGCATCGGAGTCGGCAAACACCCCGGTAACCTCCGTCCCGCTGGCCTCGGAGCAGTAGGCCAGCACCTCCTCGTTCGGGGGAAAGAGGGCGATGATGCCCCCCATCTCCGTGGCCATGGAGGAGATGGTGACCCGGGAAGCCAGGCTCAGGCCCTCGACGATGTCGCCGTAGATCTCGGCCGCGTACCCCAGGAGCCCGTTGGCGCCGAGCTCCTTCAGCATGGCCAGGGTAATGTCCTTGGCCGAGGCGTAGGGGGAGGGGGTGCCCCGGAGGACGACCTTCACCGTGGGCGGCACCTTGAACCATACCTTCCCGAAGGCGAAGGCCTGGGCGATGTCCAGGTCCCCCATCCCCTGCCCGAAGGCCCCGATGGCTCCCATGATGTTGGCGTGGGAATCGGTGGAAACGAAGGTGGAGCCGGGGACGGCAAGCCCTTCGTCCATGGCCAGATGGGTCCCGATCCCCGCATCGATGTCGTAGACGTCGATGTCTTGTTCCCGGGCAAAGGTCCTACAGAGCTGTTGGTTGGTGGCATACTTCTGGTCCGAGCCTCCCGGGTTGCAGTCGAAGGTGAACACCGTCCGGGAAGGATCGGCCACGGGGAGAGCGTTCTCCCGGATGTTCTTCACCACGTTGGCGCCCCCGAAGTCCCGGGCAACCCGCACGTCGATGGTGATATCCACGATGTCGCCGGGGGCCACGTCCCTTTCCGAGTGGTCGGCGATGATCTTCTCGATGATGGTCTTTCCCACGGAAGGACTCCTTCGGGATTGTAGTTTGGCCTCAGGGCCTCCTGCTGTCTCCGGTTACCCCACTCTTGGGAAGGGGGCCCGATGCCCCTGAGGTATGACCTGGGGATCCAGCATCCATTGAATCTCGGAAGAGTTCGGGAGTGGAGCAATGGGAAGTCGTCCCGGTTTCCTACGCCCCCAACCACCCCTCCAGCGTCGTCTCGGGCGGGCCGTGGACCACGAATCGGCGGTAACGGGCCTCGGGAATCTCGAAGGCCCGGGCCGTGATCCTGCCGAAGTCGGAGGCGGCCACGACGTTCTCCACGCACCGGCCTTCCAGGGGGCTCGAGATAAAGAGGAGCCCCCCCTCACATCCCTCCAGGGCCGGCGAGCCCACCAGCCCGGTACCTCCGAAAACGGCGATCTTCATGAGGATTCCCCCGGCATCTCCTTGATGTACAGGTCCCTCTGCGGGAAGGGGATGGTGATGTCGGCCTCGGCAAAGGCCTTGTACACCTCGCAATTGAGTTCATGAACCGTCAGGCCGCGCTGCCCTGGTTGGGCGATCCAGCAGAGGAGCTCGAAGTCCAGGCTCGAGGCGCCGAATTGGCGAAACCGCACCCGGGCTTCGGGGGAGTCCAGGACCAGGGGATGTGCGTTTCCCACCTCCAGCAGGACCTCCATGACCCGGTCGATGTCCGAGCCGTACGCCACCCCTACGGGCACCCGGATCCGGTACTGCTGGGGCACTCCGGTGGCCTCGTTCACGATCTTGGCGTTCCCCATGACGCTATTGGGGATGGAGATCTCCACGTCGTCCCGGGTGAGAAGCCGGGTGCTACGGAGGCCGATGTGAGTCACCTCCCCCCGCTCCCCGCTGTCCAGGATGATGTAGTCGCCGATGCGGTAGGGCCGGTCGGTGAGAATGGCGATGCCTGCGAAGAGGTTGGCCAGGGTGTCCTGGGCGGCGAAGCTCAGTGCCAGCCCCACGATCCCGGCAGAGGCCACCAGCCCGGTAACGTTGATATCCCACGCCAGGAGCATGGCGTAGATCCCCGCCACGAAGATGAGGACCGCGAAGGCATTCTTGAGGAGGGGCTCGGTGGTCTGCTGGACCAGCTCGAAGCGATCCTCCTGCCGGCCCATGGCCGAAAAGATGATCTGGGAAAGGCGGAAGGCGAAAATCACCCAGAGGACGATGAGGATGGTCCGGATGGCGGCCTTCGTGGCCAGAAGGAGCTCGGCGCTGAGCTCGAATTCAAAGACGGCGATGTAGAGGCCCAGGAGGGCGACGGTGGCAAAAAGAGGCCGGTGCAGGATGGCCAGGATCCTGTCGTCCAGGGTCGTCCGGGTCTGGTCGGCGAGGCGACGCACGACCCCCGTGGTCAGTCGATCCACCATCCAGGCCAGAAGGAGAAAGAGGGCGATGGTCTGGAGGGCCCGGACGGCCGGGTAGCTCTCCAGGACCGCCATCCAGTCGGTCAGGAACGTCGTCACCTCATCCATTCGTCTCCGGTCCTTCCTCGTTCGGGGCTTCGCCGTCAGATCCGTTCGGGGCTTCGCCGTCCGATCCGTTCGGGTGCTCGCCGTCCGATCCCACCGGGGTCCCGGCCACCCGGTCGGCCACGGCCTCCCCCAGCTCAACCGTGGAGGCCGTACCGCCCATGTCCGGCGTCAGGACCGCGCCCTCCTTCAGCGTCTCTCCCAGGGCCGTCATGACGGCCCCCGCCGCCCTCTCCTCACCCAGGTGCTCCAGCATCATGGCACCGGACCAGATCTGGCCGATGGGGTTGGCCACGCCCTTCCCGGCGATGTCCGGCGCCGGCTCCGGGCCAGGTCGAAGGCGTAGCGGAGGATCCGGTTCACTCCCCTACGGGTGAAGACGCTGGTCTGTTCCACCCGCTCATCGTCGCTGCCATCATCGTGGCGCCCACCGATCTCCGAATACTCGCCCTCGCTGTTCTCCCTCACCACCACGAAGTCGATCTCCTCGGGGGTCCGGTCCCGGAGGGGCGTGCAGACGCCGGGCATGAGGCGCACGGGCCTCAGGTTCACCCACTGGTGCATGACGCGGCGGATGGGGATGAGGAGACCCCAGAGGGAAACGTGATCCGCCACCCGGGGATCGCCCACGGCGCCCAGGAAGATGGCGTCGTGATCCCGGATGGACTCCAGGCCCCCCTCGGGGTAGAACCGGCCTGTGGCCAGATACCGGTCCGTCCCCCAGTCCAGCTCGTCCCAGGTGAAGGTGATGCCGAGGCGGGTGCCCACGGCTTGCAGGACCCGGATCCCCTGGGGGACCACCTCCGTGCCGATTCCGTCTCCGGGAATGACGGCGATGCGATAGTTGCCCATGACTGGTAGAATCCCACCTTGAGGCCTCGGCGGCAAATGCCGGACCCGTATCCGTCCGGTCCGCTACTCCTCGGACCGGTACACCCACGACTCAGGGATGAAGCCATTCTCATGAACATCGCCGATGCCCGCAGTCTCTTCCCCGGGGCCCGGGACCGGATCTACCTGGACCTCTCCCTGAACGGTCTCATGCCCACGCCGGCCCGGGATGCGGCCCTGGCCCACCTGGAGAAGCGGGTCGAGGGCAGGGTGGTGAAGAGCGAGCTCCATGCCCGGGCCGAGAGGGTCCGCAAGCAGGTGGGGGATCTCCTGGGCGCCGATGCCGACGAGATCTGCATCACCAAGAACGTCTCGGAGGGGCTGAACCTCTTTGCCGCGAGCCTGCCCTGGGAGGCCGGGGACAACGTGGTCTTCTGCCCGGAGCTGGAGCACCCCAACAACGTCTTCCTCTGGTACAACCTGGCCCGGACCCGGGGCGTGGAGGTGCGGGAGGTCCCCCCTGAGAACGGGCACATCCCCGTGGAGGCCATGGCGGCGGTCATGGACGAGCGCACCAGGGTGGTTACGGCCTCCCACGTGACCTTTTCCCCGGGCTTCATCGCCGACGTGGGACTCCTGGCCCGGGAAGCCCACGCCCGAGACGCCCTGGTCCTCATCGACGCCGCCCAGTCCGCAGGCGTGCTCCGCACGGATGTCCACGAGCTGGAGGTCGACGCCCTGGCCCTGGGCACCCAGAAGGCCCTGATGGCCTTCTACGGCCTGGGCTTCCTCTTCGTGAAGAAAGCCCTCGCCGACGAGATGAATCCCGTCTTTGCCGCCCGCTACGGGGTGGAGCTGGGGCCCGATGCCCACGAGACGGCCATCAGCGACGGGACCTTCGACTTCAAGGCCGGGGCCCGCCGCTTCGAGCTCTCCAACTACAACTACGTGGGGCTGGCGGCCGTGGAGGCCTCCCTGGGACTCCTCCTGGGGATCGGGATGGAGGCGGTGGAGGAACACCTCCGGGGCCTGGCGACCCGGCTGGGCGGCGGACTTCAGGAGTTGCGGCTTCCCGTGGTCGGCGGGGAGCCCGGGCCCCATCTGGCCCAGATCGTGGCCGTGGGGGAAAGCGGAGGGGGGCGGCACGACGGTGCCGACGATCCGGCCATGAACGACCTCCACCAACATCTAACGGAACACGGCGTCCGCCTCTCCATTCGCCGGGGCGTCCTCCGCATGTCCCTGGGGATCTACAACACGGCGGAGGAGGTGGACCGGGTGGTGGAGCTCTGCCGGGGTTGGGTCCGAGGCCGGTGACGACCCTGAATCCGGCTGAAGGGGTCCCCCCGGAGGACCCGGGAAACCAGGCCTCATGAGGATTGTCGGAGGCCGGTGGGCCGGGCGGGACCTGGTGTCTCCCGGGGCGCCGCCTCGGCGGACTTCGTGGAAAGCGGCGCCGCCGCGCTGCACGCGCTGAAGTACCTCATCGCCATGGCAAACCGCCAGAGGAGGAGCCTCCCTACACCGTGGCCTTCGCCGACCCCCCGTACACCTCCCGGGCGGCCGAGCGCCTCGCCGAGCTCTGGCTGGAGAGGCCCTTCAGTGCCATCCTCTCCATCGAGCACGCCGCCGACCGAAGGCTCCCCGGAGGGGGCTCCCGGCGGCGCTTCGGCGAGTCGGCCCTGACGACCTACGGGATGCCCCGAGCCCGGCCACGACGGACCGGCACGCGGAACTGAAGAAGGCTGCAGACTCGAAACAGGCATCCATCACACCCCATCCAGGCTGAAACGAAGGACGCACCCGACCATGCCCCACCTGACGCTGGAATACACGAAGAACCTGAGAGACACGCCGCCCACCCCCGAGCTCATGCTCAAGCTGCACCGGGTGCTGAACGAGGTCGCCGGCATCAAAATCGAGAACTGCAAGAGCCGGTGGCGGGAGGTGGAGGAGTGGGTGGTGGCGGACGGCGAGCCGGGGGGCGCCTTCGTACACCTGGCCATGAGGTTCCTGGAAGGGCGGCGACCCGAAGTCATCGGCGCGGTGGGAAGGGCGACGCTCGAGATCCTCAAAAAGCACTTCTCGCCGCCCCCCGGAAAGGTGGAGCTCCAGGTCACCGTGGAGGTGGAGGAGATCCGGAAGGCGGCCTACTTCAAGGACCCGCCGGGGACGCTGGGGGGGGCGGCGCCCGGCGTGCGGGTTTGAGGGGGGCGGCTTGGACTGAGTCCTGGCGGCATTGTCGGAGACCTCGTCGTTTGGGAGGATGGGGCCCTGAGCACGACCTGGATGGGCCGCGGTCATGGAATGTTGCCTACCATCGTATGGATTGGACGCGAAGAACTCCTGTAGCGCTATCCGATGGCACCCCCAGGAGGACGGAGTCAGTGGCATGCAGGATCTGTGGAAAGTGAGAGCCGACGTACCCTCCGGCCCCTATCTCAGCGGACACCAAATAGCTGTCGAGTCTCTAGATGTGCCGCACGCGACGTCCCCGTTCTTCAACCCTGGGACCGATCCGTGCAACCTGAACCAATAGACTGATGTCGGTTAGGTCCAGCACGGAAAGGACTCGGTCGCTCGGTTCGTCCCTCGAACTAGCCACCCCCTGCGCCGGGCTGTTTTTCTGCGCTTCGTTCTTCTCACAGACTAGTCCTCCCCAGGTCGAGTCCCTTTCACGACCCTGTCCCTCCCGGACCAAACGGCCATTATTAGCAAATACCAAGGTTTGGGGCATATCCGAATGAGAAATCTATTCGCTTCTTCCGCGTTGGCGATCTCAGCCTGTGCTTGCGGCGGGACCGGAAACTCCCCTCCTGTGGAGCTGAAGGATAGTGCTGGCATCCAAATAACCCAGACCAACCGGCCCCTACGGGAAGATTCAAACGGCTGGGGGATTTCCGGGCCGACCCTTGTCATTCGGACTGATCCGTCTAACCGAGCTCAGGTCATCCATTGGATGAGGGGAGTGGTGAGGCTATCCGACGGGCGACTCGTTGCCCTGAGCGAGAGCTCAAAAGAGCTTCTGTTCTTTGACGAGCACGGAAGATGGCTCTGGTCCGCCAGTGGGGAGGGCCAGGGTCCAGGTGAACTCATGAAACCCTACACCCTCATGCTCCTTCCCGGCGACACCATCATCGTCGGAGAGCGCGCTCTCTCCAGAGTCTCCTGGTTTTCCCATCAGGGTGAGTTCATCCGGAGTATTGTGCCTGATCTACAGGCAGTGATCTCTGCGGCCCCGAAGGGCTTCCGCCTCACTGGCAATCCGCGCTTCATTCCTCCGGATCTGGTGCTCTGGCGGGCGTGGGACCTTTCCGACCGGCCGGTAGGACGGCGGTATCGGCTTCCAGCAACGTTCTTTCTGACCACCCTCAAGGGGGCTCAACCGACATTTTTGGGATTCTACAGGGGACAGGAACGATTTGAGCTGGACAAAAGAGTTGGCTGGCAAGCCACCTTCCAGAACACAACCGTGGCGGCAGTCGGTGGAAGTCCACCCCAGATCGTCCTCGGGGAAACAGACTCCTTGATCTTCCGAGTATTTGATACCGAGGGTCGCCTCATCCGGATTATCCGGGATGCCATTTCCCAGGATCCCATCGATGATGAGCGGATCGAATGGGAGAGGACCAGTTGGCTCAATTGGGGTGAAACGGTCGGCGGGGATCGATGGGAACGTTTATGGAGGGACATTCCCCTACCTGAATCGATCCCCGCTTTCGAGGACCTCGTGGTTGATAGCCTTGGATACCTCTGGGCGATGGAATACTCGAACTTGCGCCCTACGCCAGTTCGGTGGCGAGTCTACTCAACCGAGGGTGAACGTGTGGGAGCGCTTCAGATGCCGGGTAGGCTCAGGGTATTCGGCATCGGGGACGATTACCTGTGTGGCATCTACATTGAGCTCAATGACGAGGAGACCATCCATTGCTATGGACTGAGCCGCGGAGGGTATTGAACGCCCACAGTTTCCCTTTCAAGGTCACGTGAATGGTCACCGCGTCGGCCCTCCAAACCGATGGGTTGGGAGGGCCGACGGCAACCCAGACTCCTCAGACTGGT
>CAYXGM010000019.1:0-29312 GCA_964464555.1 uncultured Gemmatimonadaceae bacterium
AGGCCGGCGCCGGGGAGGGAGCGAGGGTCTCGGTGAAGTAGGTGGGGTAGCTGGTGGTGGAGCCCGTGGCCCGGAGGACGAGGATGTCCCCTCCGCCGGCGCCCTCGACAAAGAGGGTTGAGGCCCCGTCATCTTCCCGGCCCCCACCCATGAGAACCACGCGCCGCACCGGCGTGGCCGCCGTGTCCCCGGATCCTCCCACGCCGCCGATGGTGATTCCCTGTCCGGGGACCGGGCAGGCATCCGGATCCAGCGGCGGCCCGACCTCCCCACCCCCTCCCCCGCAGGCAAGGAGGAAGGCCGCCAGAAATGCAGCACCGCGTGTACGGACCTTCATCGACTACCTCCCATCGCTCACCCCCACCTGGCCCCTCCGGCCTCCAGCCCCTACTCTCAACGCCGTTAAGCGCTCGGGGGTCTTTGAAGTGTGGATCCGGGTACCGGTGGCAAGCAAGTCGATGCCGCCGGCATCCTTCCCCGATCCCCACCGCAGCGCCGGCCCCGGTAGGCCCGGGAGCCCCGAAGAATGTTGGCACTGACCACGCACAGCGGGAGAATCTCTCATGAACCTGCTCTTCCCCTCCCGAGGCGGGCCGAGGCGCTTCGGCATCGAAGCCGCTCTGGCCTTCGTCCTCCTCCTCACGTGCGCCTCGCCGATGGTGGCCCAACGGGTGCCCATCAGCTTCGACGACTACCACGGCTACGACGGCACCGTGGACTACCTTCGCCGGGTGGCCCGGGAGTACCCGGACATCACCGAGCTGGTGGAGATCGGTCGCTCCACGCAGGACCGGCCCATCTACGTGCTGGTGATCTCCCGCATGAACAACGGGACGACCATCGACCGGCACGTGGAGCTGGAGCATCCCCGTGGGGAGGGCGTGGACAACGTCACCCCCATGAAGTCCTACCAGGGCAAGCCGGGGATCTGGATCGACGGGGGCACCCACGGCAACGAATACACCGGCACCGAAGTGTCCCTTTACATCATCGACCAGCTCCTGACCGGCTACGGGTCCGAGGACAGGATCACCACCCTCATCGATGAGAACACCGTCTACTTCTGCCCCATCGTGAACCCCGACGGGGTCTACAACTCGGTCCAGCGTGGGATCAGCCAGCGGCAGAATTCCATGGAGGTGGACAACGACGAGGACGGCCGCATCAACGAGGACGGCCCCGACGATCTGAACGGGGACGGGAAGATCACCTCCTTCCGCTATCCCGATCCCGAGGGCCGCTACGTCATGGACCCCGAGGATCCCCGGGTCATGATCCGCCTGGGCCAGGACGAGGAGACGGACCGCCAGCGGTACTCGGTGATCCGCGAGGACCGGGACAACGACGGGGACGGACGGCGGGGTGAGGACTCGGAGCGGGGCATCGACGTGAACCGGAACTTTCCCGAGGGGTGGTTCGACGACGAGAACGAGCAGGGTGGAACCGGCTATTACCCTTCCTCGTCCCCCGAGGCCCACGCCATCCTGGAGTACTTCACCAACCACAGAAACATCCTCCTGGTCCAGTCTTTCCACACCTCAGGGGGATTCACCTACCGGCCCTTCGCCCGCTGGCCCGACAGCCGGATCCACGACAAGGACCTGGCCGTCTTCGACAGCGTCATGGCGCCGAAGTACATCGAGCTGCACCCCGACGAGGAGAACCCGGACCGGCTCTGGCGGCATCCCTACCGGGGGGATCGGCCTTACGGCTTCGGCATCTTCATCGACTGGGCCTACGCCCAGTACGGGGCCTACGCCATGACTACGGAGCTCTGGAGTTGGAGCCGGGACACCCGGGGGCTGCCCGGCTACAACGGGGAGGACGACCGGGCCCTCTGGAGCAAGGCTCTCCTGGACTACCAGGAGGAGGCCTTCGACGGGGAGATCTTCGTCCCGTGGAGGAGCTACGACCATCCCGATCTGGGCGAAGGGGAGATCGGAGGCTGGGTCTCCACCTACGTGGGCGGTAACGCCCTCCCCGGGCCGTCCCTGGAGCATGTGGCCGATGTCCACTGGCAGTTCGAGCTCTTCAAGACCGGGCTTCTGCCGAAGCTGGCCATCACCGAGGCCACGGCCGAGACCCTCTCCAACAGCGGCGGGACCCGCATCGTGAAGGTCACGGCCACCATCGAGAACTCGGGTGGCCTGGCCACACACCTGGCCGAGGGAGCCGACCTGGCCGGAAACCGGGAGGACGCCATCTGGCTCATCGGGGACCGGGACCGGATCAAATTCCTCCAGGGCCGGGCCTGGCAGCGGCTGGGCACCATCGACGGCACCATGGAGATCCCGGGATACCAGGCCCGCCGCGGGGGTGGAGGAGCCCCGGAGATGCCACCCAACCTCCCGCCCCAGTACCGCCAGATGTGGCTGGACCGGTACGGCGGCGGAGAGTTGGAGGCCCAGTCGGGCAACACCCGGGAGGTCACCTGGCTCGTGGCCCTGGACGGGAGCCCGTCGCTGAAGCTGGTGCTGACCTCCCAGAAGGGCGGCACCCACGTTCGCGAGCTCTCGGTACGCTAGAGGAGACCATCATGCGCGCACTCAAGAGATTTCAGGTTCTGCCGGCATGCCTCCTCGCTGTCTGCCTCACGGCGGCGGGAGCCGGGTCGGTCTTCGCACAGTCCAAGCTTCAGGAGAGCCCCGGGGGCTACCACGGAGAGATGGACTTCCCCTTGAACTGGAAGCGGTACTACTCCTACGCGGAGTGGACGGAGATCATGCACGAGCTCCAGGCCCAGTACCCGGAGCTCGCCGACATCGAGAGCATCGGGAAGAGCCGAATGGGCCGGGATCAGTATCTCCTCACCCTCACCGCCAAGTCCACCGGCACCCACGACACCAAGCCGGCCATGTGGGTGGACGGGGCCATCCACGGGAACGAGGTCAACGGGATCATGTGCTCCCTGTACACGGCCTGGTACCTCCTCACCCGCTACGAGTACGACCCGTTCGTCCACGATCTCCTGGACTCGACCACCTTCTACATCCTCCCTGGGCTGAACGTGGACGCCAACGACTCCTTCGTCCGCTTTCCCAACACTCCCAACAACCCCCGGGAGCCCTACCGGCCGGAGGACAACGACGGGGACGGTCTCTACGACGAGGACCGGACCGAGGACGTGGACGGCGACGGCGAGCTCTCCTACATGTGGGTGGAGGATCCCGAGGGAGGGTACAAGCTCTCGGAGGACGGCCGCCGGTTCATCGAGGTGTCCGACGACCGGGAGGCGGTGCAGCGCTTCCGCCGCATCGGCTCGGAGGGATACGACAACGACGGGGACGGGCGCATCAACGAGGACGACATCGGGGGGCCGGACCCGAACCGGAACTTCGCCTACGGGTGGAATCTGGACGCCGGGAATCCCTATCCCATGTCCGAGCCCGAGACACGGAACGTGTACGAGTTCCAGCGGACCCACCCGAACATCTTCGCCTCCTTCCATTACCACAATACGGGCCGCCTCATCATGTTTCAGGCGCCCCCGGCGGTTCAACGGGGCGAGGAGGGAGCCCGGGCCACGGGGCCCTACGGCACGGGCCGGAGCCGGGGCATGACCTTCGAGGAGCGCCTGGCCGAGATGCGGGAGGAAGACAAGTACGCCCAGCTCTTCGGGCGGCAGGTGGCGCCGGAGTACCAGCACGACATGGACGTCCAGACCGAGATCGTCACCTGGGGCGCCCGGATCCTGAAGAACTACCGGCCCGTCATCGGGGGGCTCAGCGGTCAGGCCCACGCCGCCACCTACTACATGCTGGGGGCCTACTCCTACCTGATGGAGCTCTGGGGCTCCCCGGCTTTCGCCGCCGACATCAACGACGACGGCCGGGTAAGCGACGAGGAGCGGATGCTCTGGCACGACACCGAGCTCTTCGGGGAAGGCTGGATCACGCCCCACCGGGTGGATCACCCGGACCTGGGGGAGGTCTGGATCGGCGGGAGCCCGAAGAAGCACACGGTGCGCACCCCGCCGGCCCGCTACATCGAGATGGAGGCCCGGAAGAACTCCGACTTCGTCCTCTTCTCCGCCAGCCAGTTTCCGAAGGTGGAGATCGAGGACATCCGGGTGACCCCCGAGGCCGGCGACCTCTACTGGGTGGACGTCACGGTGAAGAACGACCGGATCTACCCCACCTCCTCGGACCGGGAGGTCGAGCTGGGCACGGCGGTCATGGACAAGCTCAGCTTCCGCTCCGGGAGCGGGGTGGAGCTCGTGCCCATTCCCGGCGATGAGATGACCCAGATCGATCCTCTGGATCCCGGCGGCCGAGCTACGGCGGTGGGCGAAGACACCTTCGAGTTCCGCCTGGAGGGGCAGGACTCCCAGACCTTCCGCTATCTGGTGGAGGGTCCGGCCAGCGGCTGGGTGGAGTTCGAAGTGGACTCCTTCTTCGGTGGGAAGGCAACGCAGCGGGTCACGCTGAGGGAAGGACGATAGACGGACCGCCGCCCCTCTGAGAAGCTGGTCGGGAAACGGGAGGGACAGGCAAAAAGAGCCGAGAAGGGCTGGTTGAAAATACCCGGCCCGGGGGAGGCGGAGGACGCGCCTCTTCCCGGGCCGCGGTGTTACTTATCCAGGGGGCCCTGGTCCTCGATCATGGCCCCGAACTCTTCGAAGACCCGCCGGTCCCACCACCCCAATTCCACCTCCTCTTCGATGACCGTCAAAGCCGCTTCTGCCTTGGAGCCCTCCCGGTAGGGCCGGTCCGAAGTAAGGGCATCGAACACGTCCACCACGGAGAGAACCCGGGCCGTCATGGGAATCTCGTCGCCCTTCATCCCGTCGGGGTACCCGCTCCCGTCCAATCGTTCGTGGTGGGACCGGATGATGGGGAGGACGTTCCGGAAGGTCCGGAGGGGTCTGCAGATTTCCTCCCCGGAAAGGGGATGCTGCTGCATGACCTCCCGTTCCGTCCGGGTCAGGCTCCCGTTCTTCCGGAGAACGGCGTCCGGCACCGTGACCTTCCCGATGTCGTGAACGATCCCGCCCCTGCGGAGGGAATCCACCTCCGATTCGCTGAGCCCCAGACGCTCTCCCAGGGCGCTGGCGTAACGGGAGATCCGGTCGCAGTGCCCCCGGGTGTAGGGATCCCGCTCCTCGATGGCCCGGGCCAGGGTAAAGACCACGGTTTCGGCCCGTTCCAGATCGTCGGTGTAGCGTTTCAGCCGCAGGAGGGATCTCACCCGGGCCTTGAGCTCCGTCTGCTCGAAGGGCTTTGAAAGGAAGTCGTCGGCCCCGGCCAGGATGCCCGCCACCCGGTCCTTCACGTCGCTGAGTCCGGTGATGAGGACGATGGGCGTAAGGCGGAAATCCTCCCGGGCCTTCAATCTCTTGCAAACCTCGAAGCCGTTCAGGTCCGGCATCATGACGTCCAGGAGAATCAGGTCGGGCGGATCGGACTCCGCCCGTTGGATTCCCGCCTCCCCGTCCTCGGCCTGGTCGATCTCGTACCCTTCGGGTTCCAGCATCCGAGCAAGAAGGCCCCGAATCTGGACATTGTCGTCCACGATGAGGATCCTGGCCGACCCCTCATTCGCCGCCACCTGCAGCCTCCTCTCCCAGCGCTTCTGCCACCCTTTCGAGGACCTCGCTCACACCAAACGGCTTCTCCAACGTTCCCACGGCGCCCAGCCGCCGGGCCATGTCCAGGACGTCTTTCTTGGGCTTGTACCCCCCGCCGGACATGGTGAGGATGCTGGCCTCGGGAAAGAGGCTCTGCGTGCGGATGAGAAACTCGATCCCGTCCATGTTCGGCATGTAGATGTCGCTGATGACCAGGTCGGGGCTCAGGCCGGCGAACTCGGCCAGAGCCCGTTCCCCGTCGGAGGCGGTCGCCACGGTGTGGCCATGGCTTTCAAGGATCTTCTCCATCGTCTTGAGAAGCTCGTGATCGTCGTCCACGACGAGGATTGTAGCCATGGCATTCTCCCGGTTTCAGGTTCTCAAAAATGTCCCCGGGGAGGCCCGGGGGCCACCCTCAGCCTTCCTCCCCCAAGAATTCCGCCACGGCCTCGCCCAGGGCCATGAGGTTGGCCGGCGGCGTCGCCGGAGGCACGGAGCACGCGGTGGACAGTATATAGGCCCCTCCGGGTGCCCCGGTTCCCAGGCGATCCAGGGCCGCGGCCCGGACCTCGCCGGAGGTGCCCTTCAGGAGGGTGTTGACCGGATCCAGGTTCCCCTTGATGAAGAGGCGCTTTCCCAGGATGCTGAGGGCCTCGGCCAGCTCCACCGTTCCCAGGGGCGGCGGATCCAGGGTGTCGATTCCATCCACCCCCGAGGCCTCCATGAGATCCAACCGATCCCCGATGGCGCCGCATGTGTGCAGGTAGATGGGTAGGTCGGGACGGGCGTCCCTGACCTCCCCTATGATCCGCTGGAGAAAGGGAAGCTCGAAGGTCTCGTAATGCTCCCGGGAGATGAACCCGGCTCCCACGAAAGCGGAGGAGATGAGGATGGCGTCCACGTCTTCCAGGGCCTGCAGCCGCCCCAGGCAGGAGGCGCCCGCCGCCAGACGCTCCAGGATGGCCCGAGCCTTCCCCTCGTCCAGCATCAGGGCCATGAGTCCCTCATTGTAGCCCAGAAGCTCCATGAGCTGGGTGAAGGGGCTGAACAACTCGGCATGCACCGAGACGCGTGGACCCGCCAGCTCCCGAACCCGACGGAGTGTGTCGAAGTGCCAGGGGGGAAAGAACTCCTTTCCACCAACCGGCGCCGGTTCACTCCCGAACCCCCACGAATAGGGGTAGGTCACCCCCGAGAGGTCGTGGGGCTCCACGTAGAAGAGAGCCTCGGGATCCACGTCCTCGAAGGCCATCCGCCGAATCACCCCATCCTCGTCGTAGACATGGGGATTGTCGTCGGGAGGGACCACCGTGGTGGAGCCGTCAATCCACTTCACCGTTCGGGTCCCGGCGCCGTCCTCCTCCACCCCGCGAAGCTGGTCCCGCCACGCCGGGTCCCGTCCGGGGAGGTTCACCAGGATCCCGTCGAACCCGTAGCGTTCCCGGAGGTTCACCAGGGCCCGGACGAAGGCCTCCGTGTCGTGCCAGATCTCCACCGGGTCCATGTCGGTCTGGAGGAAATAGTGCCCCAGGGCCAACTGACACATGAGGGGCGGCCGGTCCGGCTCCCCCCTGGCCATGGCCGCGGCCATGCGCTCCCTGGACGTCACGCCCGGCCTCCCCGGAGTGACGGGAGAACCAGCGGATGCTCTCTTGCTCGAGTCATGGTTGCAGAGTAGGCTCGGGCACCGTCGCCTTCAAGGAGTGCCGGCTTGACCGCTCTGGACTGGGCCATCGTCGCCCTCTACTTCGTTTTCGCCGCCGCTGTCGGTCTGGCCCTGTCCCGCCGTGCCGGGTCCTCGGTGAGCGAGTACTTCGTGGGCGGGCGGGCCCTTCCCTGGTGGCTGGCCGGAACCTCCATGGTGGCCACCACCTTCGCCGCCGACACTCCCCTGGCGGTGACGGAGCTGGTGGCCCGGCACGGAGTGGCGGGCAACTGGCTCTGGTGGAACATGGTGATGAGCGGGATTCTCACCGTGTTCTTCTACGCCCGCCTCTGGCGCCGGGCAGGGGTCCTCACCGACGTGGAGTTCACCGAACTCCGCTACGGGGGGCGTCCGGCAGCCATCCTCCGGGGGTTTCGGGCCGCCTACCTGGCCCTGCCCATCAACCTCATCATCATGGGCTGGGTGAACCTGGCCATGATGGAGATCGTCGCCACGGCACTGGACATCCCCGAGCTGGTAGCGCTGGCCCTCTGCTTCGCCCTGGCCGCCGGGTACTCGGTGCTGGCCGGGCTCTGGGGGGTCGTCCTCACCGACCTCTTCCAGTTCGTCCTGGCCGTGGGAGGGGCCGTGGTCCTGGCCGTCTTTGCCGTGGAGGCGGTTGGAGGAATCGCCGGTATGGAGGCGGGGCTGGCGCAGGTCTATGGCTCCACGGACACGGCCCTGGCCCTCTTCCCTGCCAGGGGAGCGGCCTGGATGCCGGTCATCACCCTGGCCGTGTACCTGGGCGTGAACTGGTGGGCCTCCTGGTACCCGGGAGCCGAGCCGGGGGGCGGAGGCTACATCGCCCAGCGGATCTTCTCGGCCCGGTCGGAGCGGGACGGGGTCCTGGCCACCCTCTGGTTCAACATTGCGCACTACGCCGTCCGGCCCTGGCCCTGGATCCTGGTGGCCCTGGCATCCACCATCCTCTACCCCGGGCTGGAGAACCCCCGGGAAGGGTACATCCTGGCGGTGATGGACCTGCTTCCCCCCGGACTCACGGGGCTCGTGCTGGCCGGCTTCGCCGCCGCCTACATGTCCACCATCTCCACCCAGCTCAACTGGGGCGCCAGCTACCTGGTGAACGACCTGTATGCCCGCTTCATCCGGCCCGATCTGGACGAGCGGGCGCTGGTCCGGGTCTCACGCCTCGCCACCCTGGCCATCATGCTTCTCTCCCTGGTGGTGACCTACTTCCTCACCAGCATCGAGGGCGCCTGGCGCTTCCTCCTGGCCATCGGCGCCGGGACGGGCCTGGTCCTCATCCTCCGCTGGTACTGGTGGCGCATCAACGCCTGGTCCGAGATCGGAGCCATGATCGCCTCCCTGGTGGTGAGCATGGTCCTCTGGTTCGGGGCTGGGCTGGACCCCGACGACCCCACCCAGTGGGCCTGGATCATGCTAGCAACAGTGGGGGCGTCCACCGTGGTCTGGTTGGTGGTCACCTTCCTCACACCTCCCGAGGACGAGGAGGTGCTGAGAGCCTTCTACCTGAGGGTCCGGCCCGGGGGACCGGGATGGCGACGCGTTTCCGGATCCCTGGGGCTGGGAGGGGAACCCCTGGACGGGGGGCCTCTCAACTGGACGAATTGGGTGGCCGGAGTGGTGAGCGTCTACGCCTCCCTCTTCGGGGTGGGCCGGCTCATCTTCGGCGAGGTCGGCATCGGCCTGAGCTTTCTGGCCCTGTCGACGGTGTGCTTCCTCTGGATCGGCCGAAACCTGAGACCCTCCCGTCAGGCCATGGCGCACCCCTCGGTGCCGAATCCGTAGAGGGCAGTCGCTGGGAAGGCTGTACGATGGGACGGGTGCTGGAAAAACAGCTCGGAAGGTCCAGAAGTGGACGTGGAACGTGGGGGCCGGAAGGGCTTCCGGCCCGCCCCGGCTACCCTCGCAGGGCGCCCCCGGTCAGGAGAGCCTCGGCGTCGGCCGCCGGCATGGGCCGTCCGAAGAGGTAGCCCTGCGCCAGATCCACCTCCATGCCCCGCAGGATCTCCAACTGTTCCCTGTTCTCCACCCCTTCGGCCACGAGGCGCAGTCCCAGGTTCTTCGCCAGGTGCACGATGGCCTTCACGATCTCCATGTTCTCGGAGCTGTAGGTCATCTGAGTGACGAAGCTCCGGTCGATCTTCACCGCATCCACGGGAAAGCGGCAGAGGTAGCTGAGGGAGGAGTACCCCGTGCCGAAGTCGTCCACATGGAGATTCACCGAGAACTCCTTGAGGCGCTTCAGGGTCGCGAGGGTGACATCGACGTTCTCCATGAGGGCCGTCTCGGTGATCTCCAGGTGCACGTGGTCGCCTGGAACCTGGAAGGCGTTCAGACGATCGGAAACCTGGTCCGAGAGGTCCGACTCGGCGAACTGCCGGCCCGACACGTTGATGCTCAGTGTCAACGGGTTCTCCGGGCCCAGCCGCTCCCGCCACTCGCGAAGCTGGCCCAGGGCCCCATCCATGATCCATTGGCCCAGGGGCACGATGAGTCCCGTCTCTTCGGCCAGGGGCACGAAGTCGCCCGGGGGCACCGTCCCCCGGTCCGGGTCCTGCCAGTAGGTGAGCACCTCGAAACCCGCCACCTCTCCACCGTTCAGGGAGACCAGAGGTTGGTACCTCAGGGTCATCTCTCCCCGGTCGATGGCTCTCCTCAGGTTGGCCTCCAGCCTCAGGCGAGCGGTCGCCCGGGCGTGGAGAACGGGATCATAGATGAGGTGGTTCCCCAGACCTCCCACCCGGGCCCGGGTCATGGCCAGTTGGGCATGACGGAGCACATCTTCCGGATCCCCGAACTCCGTGGAGCTGATGGCGATGCCCGTGGCCACCCCCACGGCACAATCTCCCTCGTTCGAGGAAATGGTGCCCGAAACGACCTGTTGGATGCGGTGCGTGACCCGAACGGCATCGCTCAGGTCCTTGGGGCCGTCCAGGAGCACGGCGAAATCCTTGTCCTCCATGCGCGCCACCGTGTCCTCCGCACGCACGCACTCCTCCAGGCGGCGAGCGATCTCGATGGTGACCATGTCGGGGAGGCCGTCCTCCCCGGAGGCATGCGAGCTCTCCCGGGTCAGCTTTTCGACCCTCACGTAGAGGACTCCGAAGAGGTAGTCCCTCTTTCTGCGGGCCCGCCGGTGGGCATGCTCCAACCGCTCCATGAATAGGGTGCGGTTGGCCAGCTCGGTGACGGGATCCCGCAGGGCGTTGATTGCCAGGGCCTGCGCCATCCGCTTGCGCCGGGAAATGTCCCGAGCCATGCGCTCGGCCACAGCCAGGCGGACGTGGAGATTGGGAGGGGTGGCGGGCTTGGAAATGTAGTCGTTGGCCCCGGCCTCCAGGACTTCCTCCAGCGCCTCCCTCCGGTCCACCCCGGTGATGACCAGGATCACGGACTGATCCGACTCCGGTAGGGAACGGACCTTTCGGCAGAACGCCATCCCGTCCATCCCGGGCAACCAGAGGTCCAGGAGAATGAGGGGGAAGCGTTCCTCCTGGACCAGCTCCCATGCCGACTCTGCATCGGGGCAGGCCACCACGTCATGCCCGCGGGATTTTGCGACTTCCTCCACCAGCAGGCGATCGGTGGGGTTGTCTTCGACGATGAGGACGCGCATGGATCGGCCCAGTCTTCTCACGCCCTCTGGGGCCGCAGGGATCGGCCGGCGGCGGCCGCCGCCTCGTCCCGCTCCGCAGCCGTGGACCAGCGGGCCTCCGTGGGAGCCAGGGGCATGACTTTGAGCCCCACCACGAAGGCGAATCCGATGACCCCGATGACGCCCAGGGTCTGGAGCACCTCCAGGAAGCTGATGTGGTAGCTCACCACCCCCTCCCAGAGCACCCCGTCGGTGACGGTCCAGCCGGGGAAGAGCTCGGGAGGATTGATGAGACCCGGGATCACGATGAGAAAGCGCTCGAAGAGGACGCCCACCACCACCAGGGTGGAGGCGAATACGGTCCACGGCACCGATGTCCCGGTCCGCTTGACGAAAAGGAGGATGGCGGGAATCACGCAGCCCACCCCGATGAGACCCACCCAGAAGAGGAAGCTGTGCAGGCCCCCGAAGAGGAAGAACATGCCGGCCTCGTGGGAGGCGGCAAGATAGGCCCGGTGAGCGTTCTCGATGAGGAGGACGTAGAAGGTGACCACCAGGAAGATGGAAAGGAGCCGCCGCCCCATCCAGATGATGAGCTCGTCGTCCAGGTGGCGACCGGTAGCCCTGGAGAGTCCCACGATGACCAGGATCATGAGGGCCGCCCCCGAGGAGAGAGCCGCCGCCACGAAGCTGGGAGGAAGAAGGGCCGAGTTGTAGAGCTCCCGGGGCACGAAGCCGAAGATGGCTCCGGTCCCCGTGTGGGTTCCGATGGCCCAGAGGACCACCACCAGAGAGGTGATCTTGGTCAGCGTCCCCTTCTCCTTGAACAGCGCCCAGAGATAGAGCACGCAGATCATGATGTGCCCCGAATACAACGCCGGGTTGATGCTGAACATGGATGTGACGTTGACGTAGGTGAAGGGCTTGGTAAAGACCCGGTCCACCCGTCCCTGGTCGGTGAAGATGGAGAGGAGCCCGGCGATGAGGAAGAGCATGGCCAGGTAGGCGGCGATGCGGGCATAGGGCTTGTACTCCATCTTCCCGAACACCCCGTAGAGACCCGACACCACCAGGGACCCCGCCGACAGCCCGATGTAATAGATGGCCATGGCGATCTGGAGCCCCCAGGGCACCCGGTTCGTCATCCCCGAGAGGTAGAGGCCCTTCTCGTGCATGATGAGAGTGGCCACCACCCCGGCGATGGAAAAGGCGGCCAGGATTCCCACCGTGGTCCAGTAGGGGCCCGAATTCCCCTCGATTTTCGCAAACTCGACTTTCGCAGCCATGGGTACATCCTCCCTAGAGGCCCATGTAGAAGACCTTCGGCTCCGTCCCCCAGTCCTCCCGGATTCGCTTCACCGACCCCAACTCCACGAGCTGTGCGATCTCGCTGGTGGGGTCGTTCAGGTCCCCGAAGATGAGGGCCCTCTGACCCTCCCTCTCGCAGGCCTCCACGCAGGCCGGACGGCCACCGGCGTCCAGAAGGTGGGCGCAGAAGTGGCACGACTCGACCACCCCGTGAGACCGCTTGGGGTAGTCCTTGTTCGGCCACTCCTCGCTCTCCTTGAAGTTGAAGAAGCGGGCGTTGTAGGGGCACGCGATCATGCAGTACCGGCAACCGATGCACCGGTGATGATCCACCACGACGATGCCGTCCTCCCGCTTGTACGTGGCCTGCACCGGGCAGACCATGGCACAGGGGGGATCGTCGCACTGATTGCACATGAGGAGGACGTCCTTCTCCTCCCCCACGGTGCCCTCATGAGGATGGAGGGTGGCCCGCCGGATCCAGTGAATGTCCCAGCGGGGATCGTCGTGGTAGGCCACGTTGTTCTCTTCCCGGCAGGCGTCCATGCACGCCGTGCAGTCCGATCTGCACCGGGTGAGGTCGATGACCATTCCCCACCGTTTTCCCGTCAGGGGGCTGTTCTCGGCGCCGGCGGTCTCGGGGCTGCAGGAGCTCAGCACCGGGAGGCTCAGAGCCCCGGTGGCCCCGGCCACGGCCGCACCGCTTTTCCGGATGAACTCGCGTCGATCCATGATTCACCTCACGTCCCGAGCTCGGCCTGCTCTTCGGCCGTCAGGTAGTAGTGACACCCGAAGCAGTCCAGGCTCACGCTGGCAGCTTCGTGGCATTTGTCGCAGAACTGATCCCGGTTCACATGACAGTCCCCGCATCCGGCCAGGGTGATCCCTCCCTTCAGGCCCTCCCGGATGACCTCGCTCCGGGCCTGCTTGAGGACGTCCATGTGATAGTACCGCATGTAGGAGGAGTCCCGGACGCAGTTCTCCCAGCGGGGGTCCACCTCCTCCAGGAACACTTCGGAGGCGTCGCTCCCCCGGGGCAGAACCAACCCCAGGATGCTGAGGCCCAGCGGGAGGAGGATGATGACGGCGAAGGCCGTGGCCCATTTGGCACGGTTCTTTTCGGTCAGGACGGTGCTTCGTTTCATGATGAGGCTCCCTTTCCGGCTTCCCGGCCGTACCGCTCGGCCAGGACCAGGGCAGTGGTCCTGTAGAGGAGGTGGGAGAGCTTCGAGTAGGGGAGGTAGACGAGGAGAGCGAAGACGAAAACGAGATGGATGAAGTAGGCGACGTGCCGGTGAGGCGCCATCCGCAGGAGGTGGAGGGCCTCGGTGGCGAACCCGGTGGCCACCACCAGGAAGACGCTCCACACCAGGAGCCAGTCGAAGTAGCTGCTGGTCCCGGCCAGATGCCCGAAATACAAGCGTTCCCAGATCATGAGGAGCACGCCGGCCAGAATCGCCACGCCACCGATGTTCGCCAGGAGCTTCCAGGGGCTCCAGAAGCTGAATGGGTAGATGAAGGGGCTCTCGATGAGAGGGTTGATGGGCCCCGTGATGATCCAGAGGGTCACCACGGTGAGGGCCAGGAACCCGAACACGACGAAGAAGTGGGAGATGGACCGGCTGTGATCGGTCTCGCAGCTCGTGAACTTGTCGTGGATCAGGACCTTGAGGAGGACCGACCGCAGGCTGGCCCATACCCCCTTCACCGGCTTCGGATCATCCCCCCAGACCCGGGAGGTCTTCAGGGCTCTCACGAACCGGGTGACCCCCACCACCGCCGCCACCAGGGCCAGGAGCACGAAGAGCCCGAAGAACCCGTTCAGGAGCCAGTGCGGGAACATGGGAATGAAGGAGTAGACGATGGTCTCTCCCGTGGGCACGGCGAGCCCCAGAGCGTTCCCGATGGGATCCCTGAAGTAGGCCGCCAGGCCCAGGAGCACGGCGGGGATGGCCAGGAGCAGGGGGATGTACGCCGGCCGGCTCACCCAACGGGCCAGGAAACGGGGAAAAGCGTAGTGTAGGATGGCCTGCTGCCTCACCGCTCCCAGCACGTCCCCGGGGCGGGTCTGCCGGGGACAGTTGGTGGAGCAGTCGTTGCAGTGGTGGCAGAGCCAGATGTCCGGGTCTTTGAGGAGGCGGTCCTTCATGCCCCAGAGGGCCCAGGCCATTTCTTTTCGGGGGAAGGGGCTCTGATCCGGCGAGAGTGGGCAGGCCGCGGAGCAGTTTCCGCATTGCATGCACTTCTTCAGTGAGTCCCCGCCGCTCTTCTGGAGCGCGCGGATGAACTCCAGGTCGGGGTCGACCCTCGCCGGCCGGCCGTTGGTTGATGGAGTAGGAATGACCGAAGGGGGGACCGGCTCTGTGGTCTGAGTCCCTTCGGGCACAGTGATCTCGGCAGTCTCCATGGGCGTAGCCCTCCAGCTACCACCGTGAATAACTCCCCGACCCAACTGCCTCGGCCCTTTTCTATAACTTCAGGCCGTTCGGGTAGGTGGGTGGCCCGCCCGCTTCAGGGACGGGCGCCCCCCTCCGGAATCTCGGCCTGCTGTGTTTTTTGCCTCGTCCTCCCCGTCACGTCCCGGTTGAAGGTTGAAGGCTCGTGTGGCGCACCCACCCGGCAAACGGGCGGGCGGCGGTGATCACATTCCCTTGAAGGGGTTGTAGCCGATCTCCTCGATGAGCTCGTCGAAGGCCTCGAAGATCCCGGGCAACTTCCAGTACTCGTCGATCTGGATCTGGTGAAGCTCCACCCTCTCCACGTCCATGGCCATCTGCTCCAGCTTCTCCCGGACGTTCTTCTCCCGGACCGACGCCAGCTCGCTGCCCTTGATGTAGTGGCACTGGTAGTCGTCGCCGTACCGGCACCCCAGCATGATGACGCCGTCGTAGCCCGCCGAGGTCGCCGCCGTGCACCAGACCGTGTTCACCGACCCCAGACAGCGGACGGGGATGATGCGGATCCAGGGATTGCCCTTGAGACCGTTCTGGCCCATGGCCTCCAGGGCCGGAAGGGCATCGTTCTCGCAGGCCAGAACCAGGACCCTGGGCTTCTCGTCCCATTCCTCCGGGACCTCCACGGCCTTGATCATCTCCCCCACGATGTTGATGGAGAAGTCCTTGAAGGAGATGATCCGCTCGGGGCAGGCTCCCATGCAGGTTCCGCAGCGACGACAGCGGGTGGCCTGCAGGAGGGGGGTGCCGTCCATTTCCTCGTTGAGGACGCCGAAAGGGCATTCCTCCGTGCAGCGCTTGCACTTGGTACACCGTGACATGAGGAAGTGGGGATAGGACTGATCCCCGGCCCGGGGATGAACGGCCTCGCCACGGGAGGTCATCTCCACGCATTGGATGGCCTTCAGAGCGGCGCCCGTGGCATCCTGCCGGCTCCCCATCCCGTCGTTGGGCTGACGGGCGGCCCCGGTGGGGTAGATACCCGTCCGGCGGCTCTCGTAGGGGAAGCAGATGAAGTGGGAGTCGGGGAAGCCGTACTCCAGGGCGGGGACGTCCGGACCCTGGCGGTAGCCCAGGTTCAGGATCTCCGTCCCCTCGTGATGCCCCAGCTCCTCGATGGTGGCCGCCGCATCCTCCTTCTTCTTGTCCGAGTCGCCATGCTCCAGGTTGTGCTTGGCATCCTTGAGCTTACGGAGGGCCTCGCCATCGGCGGCATTGGGCACCATCCCGGCGGCCAGAACCACAAGGTCCACCTCCACCTCCAACTCTTCTCCGAGCATGGTGTCTTTCGCATGGATGGTAAGGCCGCCGTTGCCGTTCTTCGTGACCCCGGCCACCTCGCCCCGGGTCAGGAAGATGCCCGGGTCGTCCTGGACCGTCCGGAGGAAGTCCTCGTAGAGGCCCGGCGTCCGCATGAACTCGTAGAAGATGTAGGCCTGGGCGTCATCGCCCCCCTCCCTCACGTACATGGCCTGCTTGAGGGAGGTCATGCAGCAGATGGAGGAGCAGTAGGAGTGCTTTCCGTTCCCGGTGCACCCGCCGCACTGGAGGAAGGCCACCTTCTTGGCCTCCTTCCCGTCCGAGGGCCGGCTGAGGGTCCCGCTCTCCTTCATCATGGCTTCCAGATCGACGTTCAGGATCACGTCGTCCAGGTCGCCGTAGGGGAGGTCCTTCCGGGGATCGTTGGGCTTCCAGCCCGTGGCCTGGATGATGGCTCCCACGCGGAACTCGCTTACCACGTCGCCTTCCGGCCTGCCGTTGCCGGTGGAGGCCACCGTGACGTCGAAGAGCCCCGGGGCTCCGATGATCTGGCTGGTGTGGGCCGACGTGAAGACCTCGATACGGTCATGGGCCTCCACCTCCCCGATCAGCTCCTCGATGCCCGTCTCCTCCAGCTCCCGGAAGGGCGCCCGGGTGGGAATGGACCTGTGCTGCTTGGCCAGCCAGCCGCCCAACGCCTCGTCCTTTTCCACCAGCTTCACGTCGTAGCCGGTGTTGGCCGCTTCCACAGCCGCCGTGAGGCCGGCCACCCCGCCCCCGACCACCAGCAGATCCTTGTTGATCTCTTCCTCGGGATCGAAGGGCTCCAGCGGCTGGACCTCCTTGGCCCTGGCGATGTACATGCGGAGGTAGTCCTCCGCCGCCATCTGGGTGTCCTCGTCGTTGGGTGGAAGGGGCCAGACGACCCACTCCCTGAGTCCCACGGGCTCGACGATGACGTCCTCCGGAAAGGCATCGGCGGGGTACTTGCGGGGAGAGATCCCCGCCACCACCACCCGGGTCAGCCCTTCCCTCTCGATGGCTTCGTTGATGGCCTGGAGCCCCGGACCCTCGCAGGACTCGATTCTCTCGCAAAACGGAACGCTGTATTCCCCGGTTGCCACTTCTTCGAGGGCGTCGATATCCAGGGCCTCGGCAATCCCGTATCCCGTGCAAATGAAAACACCAATCTTGTCTTCCATGGGAGTCATCCTCGGTTGAGGCACTGGATCGCTTTGAGCGCGGCCGCTGTGGATTCCTTGGTGGTGCTGGACACGTCGCAGGGATGCTGGGCGCACCCGGCGGCGAAGATCCCGTCCACGTCGGTGTTCCCGTTCAGGAAGCCGTACTCGTCGGTCTCCAGGTCGAAGGGGATGGGAGTGTCGGCGGTGTTGGGAACGATGCCCGTGGCCAGGACCACCATGTCGAAGCGGGCCTCGGGCTTTTCGCCGGCCAGGGTGTCCTCCACCTCAAGGACCAGGTCCCCGCTTCCCGCATCTTCCGTGATGCCCGCCACCTTTCCCTTCACGAAGGTGATCCGCTCGTCATCGGCCATGTCGTAGTAGAAGCGCTCGAGACGCCCCAGCGTCCGGATGTCGATGTAGAAGATCGTGACCATGGCGTCCGGATCGGCCTCCAGGATGTACCGGGCCTGTTTCAGGGAAGCCATGCAGCAGACGGCGGAGCAGTAAGGCAGGTGGTTCTCGTCCCGGGATCCGGCGCACTGAACGAAGGCCACGTTCTTCGGGGCCTCGTTGTCCGAGGGCCGAAGAATCTTCCCCCCCGTGGGACCCGAGGGCGCCGCAAGCCGCTCCACCATGACGTTGGTGACGACGTTGGGGATCTCCCCTCCCCCGAGGTTCTCCAGCTTGCCGACATCGTAGGGCCGCCATCCGGTGGCCACCACGATGGCTCCGGCGTCGAGGTTGAACTCCTCCTCGGTCATGTCCAGGTCGATGGCCCCCTCGGGTGCCACTTCCGTCAGGACTCCGGCGTCGGCCTCGGAGAGGGCCTCCCGGTCCAGGACGTGGAGGGGAGGATAGGCCGCATCACCCTGGTGGTAGAGGGCCTTGGTCGTGCCCACACCCAGGTTGAAGTCGTCGGGCCGCTCGGACGTGAGCTTCTCGGCAACGGAGTCGTCCAGGGAAACCTCTCCGGTGACGTATCGGGGGCGCGTCTTGATGCGCACCCTGAAGTCTCCCGCTTCTCCGGAGATCTCCTCCACGGTGGAGAGGGTGTGGACGGTGATCCGGGGATTGGACCGGATTCTTCGGGCATTGATCTCGAATCCGCAAGCCGGGGGACAGAGCTTGGGGAAGTACTTGTTGGATCGTAGGACACGCCCTCCCAGGTACGCATCCTTCTCCACGAGAACCACGGGATAGCCGACTTCGGCGGCCTCCACGGCCGCCGTCATGCCCGCGATTCCCCCTCCGATCACGAGGATCGGTTTCGCATCAGGATTCATAACGCGCTCCGGCGATTGAGGCTTGGAACCCATACTGGTTCGGTGGCGGGGTAGCCATAGGGGTTCAGGATGTGGGGGTGGTGAATTTTGACTCTTAACCCCATTATGTGATGGAAATCTCGCTTTGTCAAAAAGGAGAAGTCCAGCGCACGGGAACACCCCGGGTTCCCCTGTGGAATCACCGAGAAAACCGTTGAAAGTAAAAGGAAAACGGAAGACAAAATTCACGAAAGAAAGATTGACCAAACCCTCGTGAAGCGGGAGCCAAGACCCTATTTTGGGGGAGCGGAACCGTGCAGGCTGGGCACCGGGACCCGCCAAAGCCCGAGATCCATGGTCGAGTGCGCGATGGCCGGCGACGGTCGTCCCCGCTTCATCCTCCCTGACGGGAAGGGAGCGCCATGAGCAGTCAAGGTGGAGATGTCACCAACCCTGAGCCGGGGTTTCGGGGTGCCGTGGGGCGGCTCCGTCTGGTCTGGAAGGTGAATGGTCTCTTCCTCCTCATCCTCGTGGCATCCCTCTCCATCTCGGTCTGGGTCACCAACATGGACTTCAGAGAGGCCGAGCTGGAGGCGGCCCGGGAGATCTCCATCGTCAGCTCCGAGCGGATCCTGGACCGGATCCGGGGCCTCATGATGAGTCACAGCGCCGGCACGCTGGCCTCGGAGGTCAATCAGCTCGCGTCGGAGAACCCGGCGTTTCGGAACATCCGCCTCATCTCCCACGACGGGAGGGTACTGGCCTCCCAGTTCCTCGGGGACCCCCGACCCGTAAGCCAGAATTCCTGGCCCTGCACCCACTGCCATCAACCGGCGGGAAGGGAGGAAGGCCCGGTAGCCACGGAGGAAGCCTGCTGCGAGGTCCGCACCTTCCCGGACGGAGAGCGAGCCCTGTCCGTGGTCACGCCCATCATCGCGCGGGAGGGCTGCAGCAGCGCCGATTGTCACTCCGACACCGCCGTGGGCTCGGTCATGGCCCTCCTCCAGGCCGATTACTCCCTGGCCCGGGTGGATGCCCTCATCGCCCAGCGGAATCGGAACACGGCGCTGGCCATCATCTTCGCCCTCCTCCTGGGAACGGTGGCCACCTGGTTCGTGACGGAGCGCCTCCTGGGCCGCCGGATACGTGCGCTGAAGGAGGGAGCCAGGCGCCTGAGCGAGCACGACCTGAGCTTCCGGTTCAGCGACTCCACCGGGGACGGGCTGGCCGAGGTCATGGGGGTCCTGGACACCATGACCTCCGAGCTCTCCGACGCACTCACCGAGCTCATGAGCACCAAGGAGTACCTGGAGGCCATCGTCGAAACCTCGGCGGACATCATCATCACGGTGGGCCCCCAGGGACGCATTCGCACCTTCAACCCCGGCGCCGAGAAGGCTCTGGGGTATTACCGGGAGGAGGTCATCGGGAAGCCCATCGAGATGCTCTTCGCCGATCCCCAGGAGCGGGAGGTGGCCATCAAGCGGTTGGATGACACCGACCACGTCATGAACTACCTCACCCACTTCGTCACCAAGAGGGGGGAAGTGAGGGATGTCATGCTCACCCTCTCCCGCCTCCGGACCCCCGACGGCACCCCCATCGGCACCATGGGTGTGAGCAAGGACATCACCGAGGAGCTGAAGATGCAGCGGCAGCTCCACCGCTCGCAGCGCATGGCCGCCCTGGGAGAGGCCATCACCGGGGTCCAGCACTCCATCAAGAACATGCTCAATGTGATGAAGGGCGGATCCTACATGTTGAAGCTGGGGCTCAAAAAGGAAGATATGGGCCTCATCAAGGAGGGGTGGGGAATGGTCCAGGAGGGCATCGACGACATGACCGAGATGTCCATGGGCATGCTCGACTTCGCCCGCACCCGAAAACTCAATCTCAAGTCGGTGGACTTCGGGGAGCTTGCCAAGCGGGCCCACAGCCATAGCCTGTCAAAATACCGGGAGGCCGGCGTCAAGCTGGAGCTGGACGTGGCTCCGGACCTGCCCCCCGTCCGATGCGACTCCGATGGAATCCGGTCCGTGGTCATGGACCTCCTGGGCAACGCCCTGGACGCCTGCTCCTGGAAGGAGTACGGGAAGGAAGAAGAACCCGCCGTCACGCTGAGGGTCGTGCCGTCGGACGATGAGGCCCATATTCAGATTGAGGTGCAGGACAACGGGGTGGGGATGTCCGAGGAAGTCAAGCGACGGGTCTTCGCCCCCTTCTTCAGCACGAAGGACAAGAAGGGAACAGGAATGGGGCTTGCGGTGGTTTCGAAGATCGTCGAGTCCCACCAAGGAACGACATCCGTGGAATCCAAGCCCGGACGGGGATCGACCTTCAAGGTGTCGCTGCCCACGACGGGCCCCAGTGTGAGAGAGGAGGCCGTTGGTGCCCAAGAGAGTTCTGGTCGTTGATGATGATGAGAACACCCGGAGATTTCTCTCCGTCGCCCTAGAAGAGAACGGATACGAGGCCGTCACCGCCGAGGACGGCGACGACGGACTCAAAAAGGTCCAGGAGAGCATCCCGGACCTCATCCTCCTGGACGTGATGATGCCCAAGAAGACGGGCTTCAGTCTCTTCAAGCAACTCCGGAAAAAGGAGGAGTTCAAAGACATCCCGGTCATCATGCTCACCGGTGTGGCCGGCGTCCTGGAAAGCGAGGAGGAGGCCGCCGAGGGCGACACCTTCGAAAGCCCCTTCGACAGCCTCAGGGCCAGCCTTCGCGCCGCCATCAAGAAGATGAGGGAAGAGGGACTGGTAAAGCCCGAACGCTTCATCGACAAACCCATCGATCCCGAAGAGCTCATCGAGTCGGTGAACGAGATCATCGGCTGAGCTCGGAAAACCGGGGTGCGGGCTGCCGCGGCGGAGCGCGGCGCGGCAGCCTTGCGCCGGGCTCCGGTCCCGGCGCCTCCGTACCTCTGCGCCGAGCCGAGCTTCCCCACCCCGGTTCCCCCTGGAGCCGCGGCTCCGGGGGCCGAAGATCCCCAGGAGTGGCTCCATGACCCCCGAAGGCCAAGCAATCCTCACCGACCCCATGTCCGTCTTCGCCTTCCTGGGCACCCTGGTGGCGGTGATCTTCTGGCTAAGCGGTGTGAAGAGGCTCGAGAAGTTCTTCGAGTACCTGCCCCCGGTGATCTTCTGCTACTTCCTCCCCATGTTCGCCACGACCTTCGGGATCACGCCCCCGTCGTCGCCGGCCTACGAGTTCACCACCCGGTACTTCCTCCCCATCGCCCTCTTCCTCCTCATGATCTCCATCGATCTGAAGGGCGTGGCGAAGCTGGGGCCCGTGGCCCTGGTCATGGTGTCGGCGGGAACGCTGGGCATCGTTCTGGGTGGGCCGATCGCGCTGACCCTCTTCGGCCACTGGCTCCCCCCCGATGCATGGAAGGGGTTCGCGGCCCTCTCGGGGAGCTGGATCGGCGGAACGGCCAACATGGTGGCCATCGCCGAGAGCGTGGACACTCCTGAGTCGGCCTTCGGGCCCATCATCGTGGTGGACACGGTGGTGGGCTACGGCTGGATGGGCGTCCTCCTCTTCTTCAGCGTCTGGCAGCACAAGTTCGACAGGGCCACGGGGGCCCACACCGCGGCCATAGAGGAGACCAACCGGAGACTGGCGGCGCTGGACCGGGACCGGCATCCCACCACCGTCCGGGACGCCGCCTTCCTCATCGGGATCGGAGTGGGCGCGGCGGTCCTCTCGGTGAATCTGGGAGCCATGATTCCCCCTCTGGGAGACCCGACCATCATCAGCGCCACCACCTGGGCCGTCCTCATCGTGGTGACGGTGGGACTCCTCCTATCCTTCACCCCCCTGAGGAACTTCGAGAAGGTGGGAGCGTCCCAGCTCGGGTACACGGCCCTCTACCTCCTGCTGGCGGGGATCGGGGCCCAGGCCGACCTGGCGGCCGTCATACAGGCGCCCGTCTACCTCCTGGCGGGGGCCGTCTGGATCTCCATCCACGTGGGCTGCCTGTACCTGGCCGCCCGCCTGGTGAAGGCGCCCCTCTTCTTCATCGCCACGGGGAGCATGTCCAACGTGGGAGGAGCCGCGTCGGCCCCGGTGGTGGCGGGCGTCTACCACCCGGCCATGGCGCCGGTGGGACTCCTGATGGCGGTGGTGGGCTACGTCTTCGGGATCTACGCGGCCCTGGCCTGCGCCTGGCTCCTGGGGCAGGTGGCCACCAACGGGTGGATCCTGGGAGGGTAGGTGGGAGCTGAAAAGGGGTGATGCGGAAGGGGGTCGAGGCCGATCTCCTCCAGCACGGCAGCAGGGCCACGGCCTCAGTCCATCTTCCAGTTGACGATGGGCAGGATGGGCAGACGATCCTTGGAGCGGATGATGTTGATGAGGCCCACCTGAACCCCGTACATGTCCTCGGCGAAGTTGACCAGGGACATCTGGAAGCCCTCCATGTACCGGGCGTGGTTCACCAGCGGGGCCAACTGGACGCCCTGGCCGTAGCCTGCGTGGTTCACCGCACCGGTCTGAAGGCCCACGAAGTCGCCGGGACTCATGTTTACGAAGCCGTCCTGCCAGCCCTTGAAGCTCTCTTCGGTGAGGTTGACCAGACCCGTCTGCCAGGCGGAGGCCGAGTTCCGGACGTGGTTCACGAAACCCACGTCCAGCCCCCAGACATTCTCGTTGACCCCGTAGGGAAGGTTCAGGCGAATCCCCTTGATGTTGGAGTCGTCGTCGACGAGCTGCATGGTGGGGCCGATGAAGGCGATCTGGAAGGGATGGTCCTCCTGGGCCAGGCTCTGGACGGGAAGCGCGGCCAGGGCCAGAAAGGCGACAGGTGCGAGGCGAAAGGTGGTGCGGAGCATCGATCCTCCGATGTAGGATGTCGTTGGTCGTCAATCGTTGGTCCGGTTGGGGGGTCGAGACCCCGGGGCGGCAGACATGCCGGCCGCCCCTTGGAATTCTCGGGTCCCCGTAGTCATCTTACGACCTTAAGCCCGGGAAAGGTTCCCCCCGAAACACCAATGTGGGCGAGAACGTAGGCGATGTGTGACCAGGCCGTGGGGGACCACCGCACCGAATCACCGGAGAACGAGGACCCGATGAAGCTCAAAACCCGACGCCGGCTCACCTTCCTGGGAGGGTTCGTCCTCTACTTCGCCCTTCTCTGGACGCTCTGGGACACGGCCGTCATCTATCCGGTGAAGCTCTTCGTGGTCCTCCTCCACGAGGTGAGCCACGGGATGGCCGCCCTGGCTACGGGCGGATCGGTGGAGCGGATTCTCCTGGATGTGCATCAGGGAGGCGCGGCCTACACCCGGGGTGGAACGGGCTTCCTCATCCTGTCCGCCGGGTACCTGGGAAGCCTCCTCTGGGGGGTACTCTTCATCATGCTGGGCTTTTCCCGATGGCTCCGCCCCCGCTGGGTCATCGGGGCCGTGGGCGCCGGAACCCTCCTCCTCCCCCTGGCCGTGGCCATGGGCGCCTTCGGCATCATCTTCGTGCTGGGCTTCGGGGCCGCGCTCCTCCTGGCCGCCAGATACCTCTCCCAGGGGTGGAACCGGGTCCTCCTCCTGGGTCTGGGGCTCACTTCCTGTCTCTATGCCATCCTGGACATCAAGAGTGACATCCTGGACCGGCCCGAGCTACCCTCCGATGCCGCCCTGCTGGCCGAGATGACCGGACTGCCCACGGCCTTCTGGGGTTTTCTCTGGATTGCCGTCGCCCTCCTGGTCTGCGCCTGGCTCCTCCGGTGGGTCGCCCGGAGGGTGGAGTCGGCAGAAGGGCAAACCGCCTGAGCGCGGGGGCCCGATGTCACCGACATCACTTCAGGAGGCCCAATCCCTAGCGCTTCGGGCGGCATCCAAATCCAAGATCTAGTGTTTTCATTTTCTGTTACGAATCTTTTCCTTGCACCGCCCCGGGGGATTGTTGTAGCTTCTTCTCGGCCGACAGATAGCTCGGCTTGGGCCGGCGAGGGGAGTCCAGAGTGGCTACCGTCGTCTGGACCGCGGGCCAGAAAGAGCCCGCCGGTGCTCCGCCCAACGTTCCCTTTCGTAAAGGAGGTGATCCTTGTCTAGTCCGAGTATTCTGTGCAACCTGGCACGGGCAAGCGATCGCTAGGACGGCACCAAAGCCGAATCAGACGATCAACCTGTTCGCGCCGGCGTAGTGATCGCGCTGGGTTGCGACAGAAAAAGAAAGCCCCACCGGAAGCCTTGCCGGTGGGGCTTTCCCTTTTTTTCGGGGGGTAGGGCCGGTCCCTAGCCGAAATAGTCCGGCTCGTTGCCCTTTTTCCACTTGATGTTGCACCCGATGCTCGACTTCTGGTCCTCGGGCACTGCCCTGCCCTCCAGCACCGCATCCGCCGCCGCCCTGAGGTCCTTTCCCGTCACCGGGACGTCGTTTCCGGGCCGGCTCCCGTCGAACTGGCCCCGGTACACCAGCTTCAGCTCCCGATCGAAGAGAAAGAAGTCCGGGGTGCAGGCCGCCCTGTAGGCCTTGGCAACCTCCTGGGTTTCGTCAAAGAGATAGGGAAAGGTGTAGCCGGCCTTCTCCGCCTCCTCCTCCATCCCCTCGGGCCCGTCCTGGGGGTACTGCTCCGTGTCGTTGGCGGCGATGGCCACCACGCCCAGCCCCTTCTCCTGGTACTCCCTGGCAAAGTCGGCGAAGGCGGACCGGATGTGCACCACGAAGGGACAGTGGTTGCAGATGAAGGCCACAAGGAGCCCGGGGGCGCCGGCGAAGTCCATGAGGGAGTGATAGTCTCCGTGGAAATCGGGGAGATCGAAATCCGGGGCGTCCATGCCCAGCTCGGGCATCGTGGATGGAGTCTCGGCCATGGCGTCGTCCTCGTCGGGGTGGAAAAGAGGGTCGTTACGGAAACGGCCACCGGACGCACGTCTTCAACCAGAATAGGGAGTCGTTCCTGTCGCCGACAGCCCCGAGGCCGCCCCCTTCCTGCAATTACTTCAACCTTTTAGAGCAGCCGCCTCACGGCTTCGGTGAACTCGGAGACGCTGAAGGGTTTCTCCAGGGTTGCATCGGCGCCCAGGGCCTTGGCATCGGTGAGGGGCCCGGTCTTGCTCACCGACAACCCCCCGCTCACGGCCAGGATCGTCACATCCGGAGCCTCCTCCCTCAGCTCCAGAATGGTCTCGATCCCCTCTTTGTCCGGCATGATCAGGTCCGTGACCACGAGATCGTACGATCCGTTCCGGAAAAAGCGCATGCCTTCCTCACCATCCCCGGCCTCCTGAACCTCGTGCCCCTCCTTCTCCAGGATCTTGCGCATGACGTCCCGGATGGAGGAATCGTCATCGATGACGAGGACTCTGGTCACGGACACCTCCGGCCGGGAGCCTTTCCGAGTGACGGGCAAACCGCCTTCAGGACACCTCTTCCCCTATTTCAAGTTGCTGAGGCAGGGTTCGAAGCTCAAGAATCCTGTATCGACGCTCTCCCCGGGGAAGGGCCACCACGACTTCCTCCTCCCTCCGGGCACCCAGAAGCCCCTGTCCGATGGGAGAAGCCAGGGAGATCTGTCCGGAATCGAAGTCCAGGAAGTCACCTGCAGCGATGGTGAAGTCGAAGACCTCACCGAGCTCCAGGTCCTCGACCTTCACCTTCGACCCGAACCCGACCCGGTCCTTCGGGAGATTCTCGACATCGATCCGGGAAAGCTCGGACTGCCGCTGGGAGAGATGGGACATTCGAGCCTGGACGAACTGCTGCCGCTCGAGGGCCGACTTGTACTCGGCATTCTCTCGAAGGTCACCGAGCTCCACGGCCTTCTCGATGCGCTCAGGCAACACGATCTTCAACTCATGGTCCAGGGCCGCCATCTCTTCGTCGATCCGTTCCCGGATCTCGTCCAGCATCGTCATCTCGATCTCACACCTTTCCCGGTTGTCTCTGGCTCAGGCCCACGCCCCTCATCGTAGAAAAAGGACCGCCCCCGGCTTGGGAGGGTCGGGGGCGGCAGAGGGACTGGTGGAAGTATAGTCAGAACCGGGGCTGAAGAGGAAGAGCGGGGTCAGGCCCGGGGGTCCATGCCTTCCAGAACCTGGTTCTTCCGCTCCTCCCGGTCCCGCCTGAACGCTTCCCGGATCTCGGGGTGGCTGTTCCCCAGGATCTGAGCGGCAAGAAGGCCCGCATTCACGGCGCCTGCCTTTCCAATGGCCAACGTGCCCACGGGAACGCCCCGGGGCATCTGGACCGTGGAGAGGAGTGAATCCAGACCGTCCAGGGCCCACGCATTCATGGGGACCCCCAGCACCGGGAGGACCGTGTGCGCCGCCACCACGCCGGCCAGGTGGGCGGCGCCCCCCGCAGCAGCGATGATGACCTCCAGCCCCCGCCCCTCGGCCTCCGAGGTCCACTCGGCTACTTCGTGAGGGGTTCGGTGGGCAGACAGGGCCCGTACCTCGGCCTCGATCCCGAGCTTCTCCAACGTCTCCACGGTGAATTTCATGGTGTCCCAATCGGACCTGGATCCCATGATTACGCCAACCAGCGGTTCAGCCATGCTTTGTTCTCCCTTGGGTGTTTTGAGGGGGAAAACCACGATGGCATAGGATGCCCCCGAGGTCAAGGCGGGGTGGGATGTGGGCCAATTCGAACGAAACACTTGTTTCCACCCCCCTTCGGGGGACATTTTGTTGGTGAGTGGGAATCCTCGCCCGGGCTTCGTGCGCCCGGCGCCAGTGTTTCTGGAGGGAGACATGATGGCTCGCAAGATCGTCGGCATCCTGCCGTTTATCGTTGCTATGGTCCTCGTACAGCCCCTGGCTGCCCAGACGGCCACGGGACATGTGTGGACTCCTCATCGACCCGACGCCATGGGTCCTGCCAGCGTCACCAACCACCGCACGATTGCGGAGGGGGAGGTGCAGGTCTCCCTCAGGTACCTGAACCTCAAGAAGAACGGTGTGGGGTGGGAGACGGACTCCCTCACCGTGGACGAGGTCTGGGCTCTGGGATACGAGCTGGCGCCGGCACGGCTGGCCACCCGGGGGTTCGCCCTGGACGTTCTCTACGCCGTACGCCCCGACCTCACGGTGTCCGTCTCCGGGACCTTCGCCAAAAAAAGCCTGGAGAACTGGGTAAACAGCACCGACAACCCGAGCCTCTACCGGTTCTCAGAGACGGAGAACTCGGGGCTGAACGACGTGGAGATCACCGGGATCTACCGGGTCTTCGAAGGCCAGGCTTCCAGAGCCTTCATCCACGGGGGCGTGTCCATCCCCGTGGGTTCCGTGGACGCCGCCGCAGAGCAGGTGGACCCGGACAACCTGTCGGGAGAAATGGTGGAGGTCCGCCTCCCCTACCAGCAGCAACTCGGGTCCGGGACCTTCGATCTGCACCCCGGCTTCACGGTGGACATCCAGAACGAGGTGGCCACCCTGGGACTCCAGGGCAGGGCCGAGATTCGCCTGGGTGAGAACGGCCAGGGGTGGGCCCCGGGCAATCTGTACGAGGGCTACGGCTGGGCAGGCTTCAAGGCCACGCAGTGGGCCGCCGGCACCATCGGCCTGAAGTACGTGAGCTGGGGCGATATCCAGGGGATGGACGAGGAAGTGAATCTGAACACCTCCATCTTCCAGAGCCCCGCCTACAGCACCTTCCAGTCCGGCTGGCGGCTGGTCCTGCCCGTGGGGCTGAACCTCATGATGCCCGAGGGCTCCGCCCTCTCCGGACAGCGGTTCAGCGTGGAGTTCCTGGTTCCCATTCACCAGAAGCTGGATCAGCCCCAGCTTCGCCAGGACATGAGCATCGTTGCGCGCTGGAGCAAGGCCTTCGGGCTTTAGCCGGCCCGAAGCCCGGGGATCCACCCGGTCGCGGAGGACCGCTCTCGAAGGGCCCCGCCGGCAAAGGCCGGCGGGGCCTTTCTCAACCCCGGATCCTCACCAGGTGGTAGTTCTTCTTTCCCTTCCGTAGAACCAGGAAACGCCCTTCCAGGGCATCGTCCAGGGTGGCTGCCTGCTCCACGTCCCGGACCCTGACGTTGTTCAGGTAGACGCCACCTCCCTGGATGGACCGACGGGCGTCGCCCTTGGAAGAGGCCACCTCCGTTCTCGCCAGCAGATCCACCATGGACACGCCTTCGCCCTGAAGCTCCTCCCCGGGCAATTCGCTGGAAGGAACGTCGGAGAAGATGTCGGCAATCTCGTCGGCCGCCAGGCCCGTAAGCTCCCCACCGAAGAGGACCCGGGTCGCCTCCTGGGCTCTGGCCAGTCCCGTGTCTCCGTGCACGGCCCGGGTCACCTCTTCGGCCAGAGCCCGCTGGGCGCCACGCTCGTGGGGTCGCTCGGCAAGCTCCACGTCCAGCTCCTTCACCCGGTCCCGGTCCAGGAGGGTAAAGGCTTTCAAGTAGGGAATGGCGTCCTGGTCATCGGTGTTCATCCAGAACTGGTAGAAGCGGAAGGGAGAGGTCCGGCCCGGATCCAGCCACACGGTCCCGGTCTCCGTCTTCCCGAACTTGGCTCCGGTGGCCGAGGTGAGGAGGGGGAAGACCACGCCGAAGGCTTTGGCGCCGCGCATACGACGGATCAGGTCGATGCCGGCGGTGATGTTGCCCCACTGGTCGCTCCCGCCCATCTGGACCGTGCAGTCGTAACGGTCGTAAAGAACGAGAAAGTCGTAGGCCTGCATGAGGAGGTAGCTGAACTCGGTGTAGGAAAGGCCACCCTCCTCGTCCTCCACCCTCCGGCGGATGCTCTCCTTGCGGAGGAGGGCGTTCACGGAAAAGTGCTTTCCCACGTCCCTCAGGAACTCCACGGTTCTCAGGTCATCCAGCCACTCCAGGTTGTTGACCATCCGGGCGGGATTCGTCTTCACGTCGAAATCCAGAAAGCTCTCGAGCTGAGTGCGGATCCCCTCCAGGTTCTCCTGTGCCTGATCCCGGGTGAGAAGCTGGCGCTCCTGGGACTTGCCCGACGGATCGCCGATGAGTCCCGTGCCGCCGCCCACCAGGCCGATGGGGTGGTGTCCCGCCCGCTGGAGGTGGACCAGGCCCATGATG
>CAYXGM010000019.1:29322-57952 GCA_964464555.1 uncultured Gemmatimonadaceae bacterium
GTCCGGAGGTTGCCGACGTGGAGGGAGGCGGCCGTGGGATCGAAGCCGATATAGGCCGTCCGAGGCCCCCCGGCGAAGGCCTCTTCGGCCCCCTCCGTCATATCCTGAAGCATGCCTCGCCACTTGAACTCGTCCAGAAGATTGCTCATTCCGTTTCCTCGGCGACTCGATGGGAAAGGCCGAAAACCCACCCCTGCGTCGGATCCCTACCTCGAAAGGCCGAAAGCTAAGGCAAATCCTCCTCGGGGGGGACCGTGCCAGCGAAGAGCCGTCGCACCTCACGGCGGTCGATCTTGCCGTTGGCATTCACGGGGAGGGTCTCGACGAAACGAATCTCCTTGGGGCGCTTGGCAGGAGACAGGGATCCCCGAAGGTGGCGCCGAAGCTCATCCTCCGGACTCCTGCCGGAGCCTACGGGGACCACCGCCGCCGCCACCCGCTCGCCCCACTCGGGATCCGGCAGGCCCAGAACCACGGCCGAGGCCACCTCGTCGTGTCTCAAGAGGACCTCCTCCACCTCCCGGGGATCCACATTCACGCCCCCGCTGACGATCCTCTCCGAGAGGCGTCCCGTCACCCAGAGGTGCCCGTCCCGGTCCAGCCGGCCCAGGTCCCCGGTCTCGAGCCAGCCGTCGTCCCCGGCGCACCCTGTGGCCACCATTCTTCCCCGAACCAGGATCTCGCCCCCCTCCCCCACCCGCACCTCCATGCCCGGGAGGGGCATCCCCACCGTTCCGGGCTTTTCCCGAACCAGCGACGGAGGGGCCGTGGCCACCTGGGACGAGGCCTCGGTGAGCCCGTAGGTCAGGGCCAGGGGAAACCCGGCGGCCAGGGCGTCGGCAACCAGCCCCCGGGGCGCCGCAGCCCCCCCGATCAGGAGGCAGCGCAGGGACCCCGGAGCGCTCCCCTTCCCCACGGTCCGGAGGACCCGGCGGAGCATGGTGGGCACCAGGGAGGCATGGGAGATCCGACCGTCCCGGGCCAACTCCAGGAAGGCCTCGGTCTGAAAGGCGGAGGTCATGACCAGCCCCGACCCCAGGAAGGCGGCCCGGCTCACCAGGGCAAGCCCCCCAACATGCGCCGTGGAGAGGGAAGCGAGCCACCGGTCGTCGGGACGGAGCCCCAGCCGCTCCCGGGAGGCTTCGGCGCTGGCCATCAGGTTGTCCACCGAGAGGGTGACACGCCGGGGCCGTCCGGTGGTTCCCGAGGTGAGGAGGTGGGCCACCGGCCCGGGCAAGTCCCGGGCGGTGCGATCTTCGCCGCCGGAAGGGGACTCCACGCCCCCGACACCCTCCAGGGACCGGGCCTTCAGGGACCGGGCCCCGGATGTTGCATCCAGGAGGAAATGGGGCCGGAGGATCTCCAGGGCCTCTTTCAGCTCTCTGGGCGTCCACCCGGCGTTCAGCGGTGCAACCGAGGCGCCGGCGCTCCAGACGCCGTGGAGAAACACGAGGCCGGGAATCCCGGGCCTGGAGTGGAGGGCCACCACACTTCCCGCCTCCACCCCCGCCCGTTTCAGTTCCCTGGCCGCCCGTTCCGACTCATCGGCCAGCTCCCGGTAGGTGAGCTGGTCCCGGCCGTCCCCCGCGGCCAGGCCGTCGGGGTCGAGCTCCAGGGCCCGGGCCAGGAAGGGATTGGTCATCCCACGCCCAGACCCAGGCCCAGGAGGAGGCCATACAGCCCGGCGGCCTGGGCGATCCAGCCAAGGGGAGGAATGAGGGCCTCGGCCGCGTGGACTCCCGGCCGGAAGGCCAGGACCGCCCGGGCTGAGCGGGAGGCGCGGAGGGCGGCCAGGAGGCTCAGGAGCACCCAGGGGGTCCAACCGAAGGCCACCAGGCCCAGGAGGGGAACCCCGAAGGTGAGGATCAGGAGGAGGAGGAACTCCCCCTTGGTTCCCCCCGCGCCCAGCCGCACGGCCAGCGTTCGCTTTCCTGCTCGGGCATCCGTCTCGATGTCCCGGAGGTTGTTCACCACCAGGATCGCCGTGTTCACGGCTCCGGCCCCCACCCCGGCCCAGAGGACCTCGGGGGAGAAGCTCAGAGCCTGCACCCAGTAGGTGCCCCCCACCGCCACCAGCCCGAAGAAGACGAAGACGAAGAGGTCCCCGAGGCCGTGGTAGGCCAGGGGAAAGGGCCCTCCGGTGTAGGCCACCGCACAGGCCAGGGACGCAAGACCGACGACGACGATGGGGAGCCCTCCCACCCAGACCAGGTAGACCCCCACGAAGAGAGCCGCCCCCAGAACGGCAAAGGCGCCGTTCCGAACCGTTGACGGGGGAAGGAGCCCGGCCTGAGTCACCCTCACCGGGCCCACCCGGTCCTCCGTGTCGCCTCCCCGGAGGTGGTCGTAGTAGTCGTTCGCCAGGTTCGTGCCCACCTGGATCAGGAGGGCCCCGGCCAGGGCAGCCAGGGCCGGCAGGGGGCGGAAGGTCTCCCGCCCCACGGCCAGCCCGGTCCCCAGGAGAACCGGACCGGCGGCGGCGGTGAGGGTCCGGGGCCGGGAGGCCATGAGCCAGGCATGGAGTCGGCTGATTTCGGGCTCGGGGCCGGAGGCGTTCATGGAGTCGCCGCGGTGGGGGGGCGGAAACCGGCGGGAGGCATCACCACGGGAGCCAGGGATACTTGCGGAAGTCGGGCTTCCGCTTCTCCAGGTAGGCGTCTTTGGCCTCCTGGGCCTGCTCCGTCATGTAGAAGAGGAGGGTGGAGTTCCCGGCCAGCTCCTGGAGGCCCGCCTGCCCATCCACGGCGGCGTTGAAGGCCGACTTCAGGAGCCGGATGGCCAGGGGGCTCTTGTCCAGGATCTCCTGGGCCCACTTCCACCCCTCCGCCTCCAGCTCGGCCACCGGCACCACGGCGTTGACCAGCCCCATCTCCCGGGCTTCCTCCGCGCCGTACTGCCGGCAGAGGTACCAGATCTCCCGAGCTTTCTTCTGGCCGACGATGCTGGCCAGATAGGAGGCCCCGAAGCCCCCGTCGAAGCTTCCCACCTTCGGACCCGTCTGGCCGAAGACGGCGTTGTCGGCGGCGAGGGTGAGGTCGCAGATGACGTGGAGGACCTGCCCTCCGCCGATGGCATACCCCGCCACCAAAGCGATGACGGGCTTGGGCATGCTCCGGATGTAGCGCTGAAGCTCCAGGACGTTGAGCCGTGGCACACCCTCCCCTCCCACGTAGCCTGCATCGCCCCTCACCCGCTGGTCCCCACCGGAGCAGAAGGCGTGCTTCCCGTCCTCCGCCGGCCCCTCCCCGGTGAGGAGCACCACACCGATGGAGGTATCCTCGCCGGCGTCCCGGAAAGCCTCCTGAAGCTCCAGGAGGGTCTCGGGACGGAAGGCGTTGCGGACCTCCGGCCGGTTGATGGCGATGCGGGCCACCCCGTCGCACTTCTTGTACGTGATGTCTTCGTAGTCCTTGACCATCTGCCAGGTGGGCTCGTTCATCGCTTTTCGTCCTCCGGGTACAGCGCTGAGGGGGGTCGCAGTTCATCCATGATCGTCACCACGCTCCGGATCAACTCCCTCCGGCGGGCGTGGGTCTCCTTTCGCCGGGTTCGCACCTCGAGGATGGCGGGCCCTCCCCGTTCCAGGACTTCGGGGAATGTCGTCCTGAATGCATCCCGGGTGTCGACCCGGGTGTAAGGGAGCCGGAAGAGCTCGCCGGCCTTCTGCAGATCCAGCCCGTGAGGTGTGGCAAAATAGGGGGTAAAGTGGGGTTCGTACTCCCTCACGGGGAGGGTGTGGAAGATCCCTCCACCATCGTTGTTCACCACCACCAGGAGCGTCCAGGAGTTGACAGCCCTGAGGATGTTCAGGCCGTTGAGGTCGTGCAGAAAGGCCAGGTCCCCCAGGACGGCCACGGTGGGGACATTCTCGGGCTCACGCCCCCGTCCCGCCGAAATCCCCACCGCGGTGGAGATCAGCCCGTCGATCCCGCTCACGCCCCGATTCCCGAAGACGTTCAGCCGCTTCTGGTCGGGGAAGGCGAAGGCATCCAGGTCCCGGATCGGCATGCTGGACGCCACGAGGAGATTCGTGCCCTCCGGGACTCCCCCCACCACCCCGGCCAGGATCTCCCCCTCCAGGAGCTCCCCGTCGGACAGGCCCTCCAGTGCGCCGAGGGTTCGGGCCTCCAGGCCCTGCCACTGGCTCCGCCAGGAGGCTTCCGGAGCCGCTTCGGGGCACTCCGAAGCCAGACGCCGGAGAAGAGGACCCGGGGTCGCTCTCAGGTAGGTGTGGGCCGAGGCCAGGTGATCCTTCCACCGGTGACCGTCGTCCACCACGATCTGTGGCGCTTCCCGGTGGTCGTCCAGGTAGTTCAGGGCAGCCGCCGAGGTGGGAGAAGCCCCCACCCGGAGGATGAGGTCCGGCGCCAGGAGCCTCCTGGCCACGGAGGAGCGCAGGAAGAGATCGTACCCCCCGACCACGAAGGCGCCCCCGGAAGGCCTGAACCGGGCCCCGGAGAGGGGGTCGGCCAGCACCGGAAAGCCGGTCCCTGCGGCCAGGGCCAGGACGGCGCCACCCACCGAGTCCGGATCCGAAACGGGTCCGGCCACCACGACCCCCCGCCGGGCACCGGCCATCGCTTTCCCCAGGCCCTCCACTTCGGACCACGGAGGCTCCAGCACCGGCGGAACGATCCGGAGATACGCCTCCGTATCTCCTCTTCCGGGCCCGCCCTCCGAGCCGGGGGCTTCGGACGGCGCCGTCCGCCCGGGCGTCGGCTCCCGGCAGGGAGGCTCCAGCGGCTTGGCAAAGGGGAAGTTCAGGTGGACGGGTCCCGGGGGAGGTCCCAGGGCCAGGGCGACGGCTCGATCGGCCTGGCCCCGGAGGTGGCGGAGGGCCTCCTCGGCCGCCTCCGCCGGGGCCACCTCGAAGAAACCCCTGGGAAAGGTCCCGAAGAGGCGGAGTTGGTCCATGGCCTGATTCCCGTCGGTGTCCCGGAGCCTGTGGGGGCGGTCGGCGGTGAGGACCAGGAGGGGAACGTCGCCCTGGGAAGCCTCCACCACCGCCGGGTAGACGTTGGCCCCGGCCGTGCCCGATGTCGTGATGACGGCGGCGGGCCGCCGGGATGCTTTGCCCAACCCCAGGGCGAAGAACCCTGCGGCTCGTTCGTCCAGGATGGCGTGGAGGGTGAACCGGGGATCCCCGGCGGTGGCCAGGACCAGAGGGGTGGAGCGAGAGCCCGGAGCCACGCAGACCTCCCGGACTCCGGCCCGGGCCAGCTCGTCCATGAAGGCACGGGCCCAGATCGTGGTCTTGTTGGGATCCGTCACAGACCCTCCCCCTACCGAACCGGACGGGACTCGGCCGTGCCGTCGGACCCCTCCGTGGGGTCCTCACCGCCGTTGGAACGTCGGGCGCCGGCGCCGGAAAGAGCCTTCAGAACCGGGTGGAACTTGATCCGGGTCTCCTCCCATTCCTTACTCGGGTCCGAACCCGAAACGATCCCCGCCCCGGCGAAGAGCTTCCACTCCCGGCCCCGTCCCACGGCAAACCGGAGGGCCGGGACGAACACCCCGTTCCCGTCCGGGTCGAACCAGCCCACGGGTCCGGAATACCACCCTCGCTGAGAGGGCTCCTCCTCCCTGAGGAGCTTGAGGGCATCGTCCCTGGGAAAACCGCACACCGCCGGCGTGGGATGAAGGGACTCGAGGACGGAGAGGGCGGTCTCCCCCGAGTTCATCCGGCCCTCGATGACAGTTTCCAGATGCTGGATGCTGGAAAGAGTGAGAACGTGGGGCTCTTCCTCGGCGCGGACATCCTCGGCATGAGGGGCCAGGCGCCGGACCATATCCTCCACGCACATCCGGTGCTCATGCCGGTCTTTCGCACTTTCCAGGAGGCTCCTGGCCAGGCGCTTCTGCTCCTCCGGGGTCCGGCCACGGGCGATGGACCCCGCCACCGCCGTGGCCCGGAAGCCCCGGTCCGAGACGGCGACCACCGTCTCGGGGGCGGCCCCGAGGATGATCTGCCCGGGGAGAGGCTCGAAGAAGAACACATGGGCCCCCGGATTCTCCTC
Source organism: uncultured Gemmatimonadaceae bacterium (assembly GCA_964464555.1). GTDB lineage: Bacteria > Gemmatimonadota > Gemmatimonadetes > Longimicrobiales > Gaopeijiaceae > CAYXGM01. The sequence continues at coordinate 35,340 of CAYXGM010000019.1, forward strand.
CCAGAGGTTCAGGGCCACATCCACGGGATCCAGGCCTTCCTCGGCATCCACGGACTGGGCCCTGGCCAGAACGACCTTGGACACCTTTCCCTCCTCCACCTCTCCCAGGATGCGATCCACGGCCCGGGACCAGGCAGCCTCATCCGCCTCCACCCTCGTGGCCGGGATCCACCGAGCCCCCCTCCCGGTCCCCCGGACTCCCGCCAGCAGGCGGTCCCTGAGCCCTTCCAGGTCGGCTGCGAGCTCCTCTCGGCAGGCTCCGGGACCGGCTCCGGGATCAAGGAACCGCCGCAGGGTAAGGATGCCTCCGTCCTCCCCACCCATGAGCTCGAACTCGGGGAGAAGGAAAAAGGCCTCGGGGAAGGCTGCCCAGACGCCGGCCGGCCGGTGATCGTCCAGGAAGGAGAAACCTCCGAAGAGGCGAGGCGGGGGCGTATGGACCTCCGACTCCAGATCCTTCCTGGAATCGTCCACCATGGCCCGTGCCTGCCGCCAGATCTGGCTGAAGCGGCTGGCCCCATCGCCGGGCGTGGCGCCGAGGGTCGCAGCGCGACCGAAATGGGCGAACCACCTCCCCTTCCTGGCCCAGAACCCCCTGGGCGCCCCACGGGCCGTGCGCAGGAGCGTACCCGGTCCCACCCCTTCGAGCGTAACCGAAAGGGAGGACAGTCGTTTTCCGATCCCTGAGGGTGCCTCGATTGTCTCGGTTTTCGCCATTCCGGCCTGGCCTTCCGGGCGCCGGGTCCTGGACGTTCTCGTTTCGCCGTCGAAGATCCTGGAAATATACGGCGCCACCCTGATGCACAAAGGTGTCGCCGGACGGGGAGGTTCCGGCACAGCTACCCCCGGGCTGCGCAACCGATCCGACCGGACTGCCTGGAAGGGTGTTGCGAAAGGGGGGTGGGCCGCGTCACCCTGCGGCACGGCGCCCCTTGCCCCGGGGGCCCGAGGGACCGGATCTTGGGAGGATGGAGCCCCTGATCATCGACTACGCCTTCGAGGCCGAGGACGGGACCTCCGCTTCTTTCCGGGTGGAGATGGACCCGGTCACCCTCCAGGTACGAGAACCTCCCGAGGATGACCTGCCGGAGTGGACCCGGCTGGAATGCGAGCAGTGTCCCCACTGCCCCCTGGATCCGGACGAGCACCCGCACTGCCCGGCGGCGGCCCAACTCCCCCGTCTCGTCCAGACCTTCAACCACCTCGTGTCCCACGCCAAGGCACGGGTGGAGGTGACAACGAAGGAACGGACCATCGTGAACGAGGTCTCCATCCAGAAAGGGATGGGCGCGCTCATGGGCCTCCTCATGGCCACCTCCGGGTGTCCCATGACCCTCTTCTTCCGGCCCATGGCCCGGTTCCACCTGCCCTTCTCCACCCAGGACGAAACCATCTACCGGGCCGCCTCGGCCTACCTGGTGGCGGACTACTTCCGAACCAGGATGACGGGAGAGGAGGCGGACCATGACCTGGCGGGCCTCACCGAGGTGTACCGTCGGGTCCACACCATGAACGCGGCCATGGCCCAGCGCATCCGGGCCGCAGCCCGAACAGACTCCTCGGTGAACGCCCTGGTTCACCTGGACATGTTCGCCCTCATGCTTCCCCTGCAGGTCGACCAGCGGCTCTCGGGCCTCCTGGACTACTTCAGGCCCTACCTGGACTCGGTGCTGAGGGAGTAGTCAGCCTCGACACGCTCCCGGGCCCCACGCTCGCCACTCATCCGTCGTCGGTGATATCCACCGTGTCTCCACAGGAGAGGGCGCACACCAGGCCCACGAAGAGCCCGCACCGCCGAAGGACGTGCGAACCCGGTCTCATCTTCTCCCTCCCGTCCTTTCTCCATCTTCTTCCTCCATCTTCGGTCTCCCCCACATCGTCCCGTCCACCATCTCCCGGGGGTTCGCGTAGTCCTTCTCCAGGAACGGCACGCCCTCCACCATCCACCTGGCCGGCTGGATCCCCTTCAGGTGATGGTCGAAGAACTGCATCATCCGGATCTGGAAGTCGATGCGGTTCTCCTTCCGGGACAGGTGATGCCCCTCGCCGGGGTAGGAGAGGAAGATGACCTCCTTCCCCAGGCGCCGGGCCATGTTGTAATACTCCAGCCCCTGCATCCAGTCCACGGCCCCGTCCTCCGTGCCGTGGAGGATGAGGAAGGGGGTGGTGATGTTCTCGGCGTTGTGCACCGGGGACTCCTGCACGTACGTCTCGAAGTCCTCGAAGGGCGTCGTGCCCATGCGCACCTGGCCCACCTCGGTGATCCCTTGCTGCACGTTTCCGCTGCTCCGGTAAAGGGTGTTGTAGAAGGAGACCAGGTTGGTGGGGGGCGCCCCGGTGACCACGGCGGAGAAGAGGTCGGTCTGGGTCACCACGTAGGACGACTGATAGCCGCCCCAGGAATGCCCCTGCAGGCCGATGGCGTCGGGGTCGGCGTAGCCCATCTCGATGGCCTTCGTCACCGCCGCCGTGAGATCGTCCAGCGCGGAGGAGCCCGGGTGACCGATGGTGTAGACGATGTCGGGCTGCAGCACCATGTAGCCGTTGCTGGCATACGTGGAGATGTGGGGCCGATCGTCGTAGGTGGGCATGGAATAGGAGTGGTGCCGCTGGCTCATGGTCTCGTAGAAGTAGACCAGCATGGGGTAGCGGCGGCCCTCCTCGTAGCCCGCCGGAAGGGCCAGGGTGGCCTGCAACTCGTTGCCCCGGTCGTCCACGTAGTCGATGAGGACCCTGCCCGGGCTCCAGGCGAAGTCGTCCTGCTGGGGGTTGGCGTTCGTCACCTTCCGGGCATCACGGAAGCGGGTGTCGCTCACCCAGTAGTCGGGGAACTCAACGAAGGTCTGCTGGGTGAAGGCGATGCGGTCGGCGTCCACGGCCCTGGTGGGCCGGCCTACGGCCTTGTTCAGCCAGATGAGGGGTTCGGGTTCGCCCCCTTTCTCCACTTCCCAGTACCCGCTCTGTTTGGTCCGGTCGCCGTAGGCCGACAGGAGGAGGGGTTCGGTAAGGTCGATCTCGTCGTCGTCTCCGTTCCCGCCGAAGCGGCCGTAGCCGCTCCCGCCGCTTTCACGAAACTCGGTGATGCGAAAGCGGATCCGTTCCCGGTCCCCGAGGCCCGCCGTCAGGTTGATGGCCTCCCCCCCGTCCAGGGGCACCTCCCAGATGTCGAAGCGGTGGTTCAGGATGACGCTCTCCCCTCCTTCGGTCCAGCCGGCGACCCCATGGATGGGTAGGTCGTAGGGGTGATCGTCCTGGCGGTTGATGAAGTCGATGCCCGTGCTCTGCGTCAGGTTCACCTCCCGGCCCGATCCCAGCTCCCGGGCGATGACCTCCTCGTCCTTCAGGTGGAGCCACCACCGGCCGTCCGGCGAGGCACCCATCTGCCGACCTACCCCCCCGGCCATGAGGTTCCGCTCCCCGGTGTCCAACTCCACCCGGTAGTAATCGCCCCGGCTCCCGCCCCAGGTCACCTCATATTCGTAAGGGGTCGGGTCCCGCCCGATGGCCCATGGTCCCTCCCCGGCCTGGGAGGCCGACTCCATGGACTCGTCCGCCAGGCGCACGAAGGAGGGGCCGTCGCCGGTGAGGTTCACCACCGAGGCCCACGTCCGGTTCCGATTGCGCCGGGCCCGGACCTGCTGTTGGGACTGGACCTCCACGTCGGCCCAGTGCCAGACGTCCACGTCCGCCCGTCCCTTTAGCTCTTCACGCTCCGGGGCCTGCTCCTTGATGCCCACGAAGAGGCGGCGGCCGTCCTCGGACCAGCTCAGGCCGCCGAGCTCGCTGAGGACGTAGCCCTCGGGGAAGCCCTCGGCCCTGTCCGGATCCAGGATCTGGAGGGAACGGGGGCTCTCCACGTCTCGAAGGATGAGGAGGACGTTTTTCCGCTGCGCCATGTCTTCAGGGGTGTCACCCCGGAGGGCGGCCAGGGACGTCCCTCCCTCGCTCCATTCCAGCTCGGCGTAGGTGGCCTGGTCCGAGTCCAGGACCGAAATACGGTTGGTGGCCAGATCCAGGAGGTAGAGGCCGTTGCCGGCGTCCCCGGCCGCATCCACCAGGTAGGCCAGGTGGGTTCCGGACTCGTTGACGGCAAACTCGGAGACATTGCCCAGGGCCAGTGAGGTGGCAGCAGAGGGATCGTAGACCACCAGGTCCGCCCCCTCGTGATCGGCGTCCCGTCCGGAGCCGCTCTTCCTGAGCAGGAGGAGGTCCGTATTCTCGGGGAAGGAGGCCGATTCCACATGGGCGAAGGCGGTGGTGTCCCCGGTGATCAGGTTCCTCAGGACCAGGGGCCGGGCCCGTTCGTCTTCGCCTTCCTCCTCCTCACTGTCGTCCTCCGGGGGAGCGATCTGGTATACCACCCACCGCGAGTCCCGGGAGAATCGTGGAGACGCTCCCCGGGAAAGGACCAGAAGATCCTCCCCGTCCAGAGCCCGGACGAAGAGGGTATCCTCCCCCTCCAGGCGGTCGTAGCGGTAGCTCATCCACTTGCCGTCGGGAGAGAGGGCCACGGAGTTGATGCCCTTCCATGCGCCGTAGTCGTCCACCATGAGGGGTGGAAGCTCCTGTGCCGCCGCCGGGGCCGGCGAGAGCGTCAGGGCGGCGAGAATGCCAAGGAAGGCCACAGCACGACGGCCGATCATGAAGCGGAACGAGAGTGGTCGGGACGAGGGCATGAGACTCCTCCATGAAACGCGAGATTCGGATGTCCCGCACCTTAAGGACCTAACCACATCCGGCGCCAGAGGATCCGGGGTGCCTACGCGTGGCGGACCATGAGACAAAACGGAGTCCGGCTTCTCCTGAACTCGGATCTTCCGGGCTCGGACTGGGACATCTTCTACGGGCTCCACGCCGCCGTCACCCGGCGGGACAAGGAGATGGAGCCCCCGGAGGGGTGGTATCCCCAGCAGGCCCTCACGCCGGAAGAGGCGGTGAGGGGCTACACGGTATGGGGTGCATGGGCCGAATTCCTGGACGGCATCACGGGGGTGATCCGCCCCGGCAACCGGGGGGACCTCACCGTGATGACCGTCGATCCATTCGTCGTCGGCTCCACGGACCCGCGCCTCAGCTCACCGCGCAGCGTGGTCCCTGGGGGTGGGCTCGGTTTCGTACGGGCGCAAGTGCCAGTCGAAGAAGGCCCAGACCCGGTTCCAGGAATCGATCTGGGACGGAGAGTCCACCCGCTCCAGCGTCTCCGAGTCCACCCGCCGGCTGAAGGAGTGGCCGATGCTCCGGCCCCAGGGCTCCGGATCGATGTAGATCCTGGTCTCCGTCAGGGTGGGATGCATGTCCCGGAGCTTGTAGATGAGGGGCGATCCCTCCTCGAAGTCCACATCCTCGTCGTTGGTGGCCACGTGAACCAGCAGCGGCGTCTCGAGGCTGTCCACGATGTAGTAGGGTGAGCGCTCGTAGTAGATGTCCTCCACCTCGAAGGGAAGGCCACCGATGCGCTGCTGGGTGGCGAAGCTCCGCTGGTACCTCGGGCCCTTCAGGGAAAGGCGGAAGAGGAGGTTCGTCACAGGGACGATGGCGGCTCCGGCCTGGAAGGGGTGATCCTCCCGGGTCACGGCGTGGATGGTGATGAGGCCCCCATGGCTCCAGCCCATGAAGCCCACCCGGTCCGGGTCCACGTGGGGCAGGTTCTCCACCATCCAGTCGTAGGCCGTCATGCAGTCGTCCACCTCGTAGCCGCCGTAGTCGATGGCCATGTAGTGGTCCCGGCCGTACCCGGTGCTCCCCCGGTACTCCGGCGCCACGATGACGTAACCCCGCTCCACCGCCTCCCGGATGAAGGGCCAGTAGTTCGCCGAGAGGTCACCGTGGACGCCCCCATGGACCCAGATCATGGCGGCGTGGCCCTTCTCCCCCCGCTTCTCCAGGGGCTGAAAGACGTAGGCCGGGACGTCCATGTCCCCCACCCGGCTCCGGTAGGTGATCTTCCGGTAGTCCACCACCCCCTCGGTGACGGCAGCGTAGATGCTGTCGATCTCTCTCTTCTGCTCCATCTGTCGCTCGAAGTCCCGCTCCGGATGGTCCTCCCAACGGTTGCTCACGTAGAGCATCCTGGCCCGGGCCGTGTCCATCTGGACCTCCCGGCTGGTCCGTTCCTGGGCCCGAAGGGCGGGCACCGGGAGGAGGAGGAGGACAAGGGCGAAGAGGGTGACGAGGGAGGAAGGCCGGACAAGGGGATGCCATAAGAAGAGGCGGGAGGCCGGGGACATTGAAATCGCTCCTGGAAAAAGGTGGACGAAGAGGGCGAAGCTGAGGATCGACCTCGGGGGCCGGCGGTGTCAAGGAGCGGGGCAGGCGCCGCCCTACTTGACGCGGAGTCCTCCAGGCCGTATCTGCATACGGTCGCGGGCACAGAATCCCGGGCATCCGAACGAGGCAGGAACGGGGCCATGAACCTACAGACTCGCATCCGCTGGTGGTGGTGGCGCTCGCAAGCGAGCAGTGGGTGGAGCACGGCCCCTCCCGACGCGTAGACCAACCACCGTCCGAGCCAAACCCGCCCGCTGCAGATCGCTGCGGCGGGTTTTTCTTTTTTTCGGGCATGATGGCTCGAGGGACGAAGAACGAGGCGTGTGGCCGGGAGGCCGGCGCCAGGAAGGAAGAAGCAGGATGAGCAAGGAGAGCCGGACCACCAACGAGGCCAACGATCTCAAGATCGGGGAGCTGCCCGAACTGCATATGGCGGGGCTGGACGACATCGTTCTCCACGAGGACCCCGACATCGAACGGGTGGCCCGGCTCGTGGACCGGTTCAGCGCCGACGGGATCCTGAAGAACCCTCCTGTCGTGGGCCGGTCCAAAGGCTACCGGCGCATCGTCCTGGACGGCGCCAACCGGGTGACCGCCCTCCGAAAGCTCGGCTACTCCCACGTGCTGGTTCAGGAGTTGGACTTGTTCGACAGGGGCCTTCGCCTGAAAACGTGGCATCATGCCATCGAACGCCTGGCCCCCGACGAGATTCTCACTCATGCCGCCGGCGTGGAGGGAGTGAAGGTTGAGGAGATGGAGGAGGGGGAGGAGGTGGACGAGGTGCAGGAGGTCCAGATGGAAGTGCGGGACGGTCGGGGGGAGCCGCCGGAATCCGAGGCTTCCGAGCTGGCTCGCATCCGCTTCGCCGGGGGACGAACGGTCCGTCTCGGCGGCGACCCGGAGTTGGACGAGCGGGTGGTTCAGCTCCACCGGGTGACGCGCCTCTACCATCGCTTCGCCCTCTTCGACCGGGTCAGCTACACGAACATGGAGGACCTGTCCAGGAACTACCGGAACTTCACAGCCCTGGTCTCCTTCCCTTCCTACTCCCGGGAGGATCTTCAGGAGTTGACCCACTGGGATAAACGGGTACCCTCGGGTGTCACCCGGGTCCTGTTGCCCAAGCGGGCCCTGCGCTTCAACATCCAGCTCGAAATGCTCCGAGCAGGGCTCTCCCTGGAGGACAAGGAGGAGTGGCTTCAGCAGACGATCCTGGACAAGGTGGCCGACAAGTCCATCCGCTTCTACCGGGAGCCCACCTTCTTCTTCGACGAATAGACCCGCCGTGGAACCTCAGGGCCGGAGACGGGCCCGGGCCGCCGGAGGCGGCCTTTATTCGATCACGACGACGACGATCATCCACCGCCAAAGCAAGGCAACCAAGGAGGACCCATGGAATCCGTGAAGATCTTCCTCGACGAGAGGGAGATGCCGACGCACTGGTACAACATCCAGGCCGATCTCCCCAAACCCATGCCCCCGGTCATCCACCCGGGCACGGGCCAACCCATCGGCCCGGACGACCTGGCCCCCCTCTTTCCCATGGGACTCATCGCCCAGGAGGTGAGCCAGGAGCGCTACATCGAGATTCCCGACGAAGTGCTGGACATCTACAAGATCTGGCGGCCCAGCCCCCTCATCCGGGCCCGGAAGTGGGAAAAGGCTCTGGGGACCCCGGCCAAGATCTACTACAAGTGGGAGGGTGTGAGCCCCGCCGGGAGCCACAAGCCCAACACCTCCATCGCCCAGGCCTGGTACAACAAGGAAGAGGGTGTCAAACGCATCACTACCGAGACCGGCGCCGGCCAGTGGGGGAGCGCCCTCTCCCTGGCCTGCAACTTCTTCGGCATCGAGTGCAAGGTCTTCATGGTACGGATCTCCTACGACCAGAAGCCCTACCGGCGCCTGATGATGCAGGCGTGGGGGGGAACCTGCATCCCGAGCCCCAGCGATCACACCAACGCGGGCCGGAAGATCCTGGAGATGGATCCCGACACGCCGGGCTCTCTGGGTATCGCCATCAGCGAGGCCGTGGAGGAGGCCGCCACCCGCGAGGACACCAAGTATTCCCTGGGGAGCGTGCTGAACCACGTCATGCTGCACCAGAGCATCATCGGGCTGGAATCGCTGAAGCAGTTCGAGATGACGGGTGACTACCCCGACGTGATCATCGGCTGCGCCGGAGGAGGCTCCAACTTCGCCGGCTTCGCCTTCCCCTTCGTGAGGGACAAGATCGTGGAGGGGAAGGAAATGAAGGTGGTGGCCGTGGAGCCCGAGGCCTGCCCGACCCTCACCAAGGGGCTCTACAAGTACGACTTCGGGGACACGGCATGCACCACCCCACTCATTCGCATGCACACGCTGGGACACGACTTCATCCCCCCGCCCCTTCACGCCGGAGGCCTCCGCTACCACGGCATGGCGCCCTCGGTGAGCCACCTTCACGAGCTGGGGCTCATCGAGTCCAGGGCTCATCACCAGACCGTGTGCTTCGAGGCCAACCTGAGCTTCGCCCGGGCTGAAGGACACCTCATGGCCCCGGAGACCTCCCATGCCGTCCGGGAAGCCATGGACGAGGCCCTCCGCTGCAAGGAGAGCGGGGAAGCCAAGGTCATCGCCTTCAATGCCAGCGGCCACGGTCATTTCGATATGGCTTCCTACGAAAAGTATTTCAGCGGCGAGCTAACGGACTACGAGTACCCCGAGGAGAAGGTGAAGGAGGCTCTGGCGCGGCTGCCGGACATGGAGTGAGAGGAGGGAGTCCGGACCGGCCCTGGTGGTCAGCCGTGCTCCGGCTCTTCGGCCTGGACCATCTTCATGCGGACGACCCCGGCCATGACCAGCCCCAGGGCCACGAAGATCCCCGAAGAGCCGGCCAGGACGATGACGGAGGCCATGACGAAGGCTCCGGCGGCGGCCAGGAAGCCCGTGATGAGCCACCCTCCCAGGACCATGAGGATCCCCGCCACACGCTGCTCGGCGTCCTCCGCCCGCCATACCCGATCACCCAGCGCCGCCCCCATGGCCGACATGAAGGTGATGTAGGTGGTGGAGAGGGGGAGTCCGCTGGCCGTGCCGATGGAGATGAGCATGCTGGCCACGGTGAGGTTCACGGTGGCCCTCAAACGGTCGTAGGGCGGGGTCCCTTCCCCCAGGAGCGGCGGAGCCGTGCGGGTACCCATGGCGGTCCGGATCGGTGGGGGCGTCGCCCTGGAGGAAAGGCGGAAGAAGACCCGCCCCCAGTAGACGATGGCCTTCGCCAGCCCGTTCTCACGGAACCGTTGCCGTGCCTCGCCCTGGGCCGCCAGGCGGATCTCGGTATCCGTCACCCGGCGGGCCTTCTTGCTGGTCCAGAGGGCCGCCACCATGATTCCCCCTGCCAGGAGGAGGGCCCACTGGGGTGTGGGAACCCTCCCCGAGAGATGGATCCCCTCCACCAGTACCGCCTGGGCCGCCGCCACCGAGGGTCCGATGAAATTCACGAGGTCGTTGCCCGCGAAGGCCAGGGCCAGGGCTCCGGTGCCCGTCATGATGATGAACCCCAGGACCCGGTTCGCATCCTTCCGAAGGACCAGGCCAAGGAAAGCGAAGGGCAGAAAGAGGCCCAGGAGGAGGAGAGATCTGTTCTCCTGGAGGCTGTGGATGAACTCCGGGCTCAGGAGGGCCGTGTTCTTGAGTCCCTTGAAGAGGACGAAATACCCGATGGCGGCAAAAGAAGCGCCGGTCCAAAGCCAGCCCCAACGCGCGAAGCTCCTCTCCACCTCGTGTCCATACAGTAGACGGACCACGAACATGATGATGGCAGCAGAGGTGAAGGCCACGAGGACAGAGAGGAAGATCCCCGCGTAGATCCCCAGGACCGGACCGGTCTGAATGACCGTGATGGCCTGACCGATGCCCCCCGGGGTGGTCCAGAGGGCCACGGCGATGGACGCACCCACCAACTCCGAGATGATGGAGACGGTGGTGGAGGTGGGAAGGCCGAAGGTGTTGAAGAGATCCAGGAGGAGGACGTCCGCCGCCATTACGCCCAGGTAGACGGCCAGAATCGAAAAAACCACCACGGAGCCGGTGGTGGGATCCACGAAGCGATCGGGATCGAAGACACCCTTTCGGGCCACTTCCATGAGTCCCGATGAGGTAAGGGCTCCGAAGAGGACGCCGGCGGCCGAGATCAGGAGGATGGTTCGGCGGGTGGCTACCCGGGAGCCGATGGCAGAATTGATGAAGTTCACCGCATCGTTGGCGACGCCGACCCAGAGGTCGAAGGCGGCAAGGACGATGACCGCTGCCAGGCCGATCGAGATGGCCAGTTCCATTGGGCTCCTTTTCCCCGGCCATTTCAAAACCGGAGCCCGGGAAGAAGGTGAATTGACACCCCCCCTGTGGGACACCCTCACCCACTCGTTCCACCTCAGCCCCCGGGCGGGCTGGAAAGACATGCCGGGAAGCTGTAACGGGCCCGTGGATTTGGGCAGGAGGAAGGGGGCCCGGCCAGCCACATTTTACCAGACCGTGACGAAGGATTTCCGGGGAACCGGATCACAGGGGAGTAGCGAAACGGCGAGGGAATTGTAACTTCTCTCCGCCCGAGCCCGAGCCTTTATACCGGGATCCGGACCGTTGCCCACGACACCCGTCGAAAAAAAAACCCGGGCATGGACGGGAGTCCTATCGCTTCGCCAGATCTTCCTCCCATGAGACTTCTTACTCTTGCATGGCTGACCCTGCTTACCATCGCGACTCCTTCCCTTCTGACGGGACAGGAGCCCTCCTCCCCTCATCCCCACGTGACGGACCGGGTATCGCTGAGCGGCCTCTTCTACCTCACGTACGAAGTGGACGAGGTCGATGGAGAGAAGAGCAGCCGGTTCTTCGTCCCCAGGGCGTACCTCACCATGAGGGTCGGCATTCTGCCGAAGCTGAGCGGGCGCATCACCTTCGACACCAGCCAGGACCTGGAGGGGGACGGCCGCGGCGACATGGAGGTTCGCCTCAAGTACGCCTACGCCGAGTACGAGGTGGGGAATTGGGGACTCGTTCGAGGCCTGGGGCTGGAGGCCGGCATCGTCCACATGGTCTGGCTCGACTTCGAGGAGCACATCAACCTCTATCGAATGCGGAGCCCCATGTTCCTGGAGCGGACGGGCATCTTCAACTCCGCCGATTTCGGACTCACCCTGGGCGGCGGCTTCGGCCCCGATCTGCCGGAGGACTACACGCGCTCCGTGAGCTCCCACTATGCATCCAGGTACGGCTCCTTCGCCGTGGGCCTGTACAACGGTACAGGCTATCACGGAGATGAACGAAACACCGACAAGGTGATCCAGGGACGACTCACCCTTCGGCCGCTTCCGGACGCTCTACCGGGCCTTCAGGTGTCGGGGCTGGCCATCACCGGAAAGGGAAATCAATCGGCGGAGAGCGGCGAGATTCCCGATTGGAGGACCCTCGACCTGTTCCTCTCCTACCAGCATCCCCGGGGGACGCTCACGGCCCAGCACATGTGGGGAGAGGGAAATCAGAAGGGCACGTGGACGGAGCCGGGAGCTCCGGGATCAGCGGGGGACTACTCGGGGTACTCGATCTTCGGCGAGGGGCGCCTGGGCCCCGCCTGGCGGATCATCGCCGGCGCCGACCAGGTGAATCGGGAGACCGGCAGTGCCGATCTGGGATTCACCCGCCTCCACGGGGGCGTGGGGTATGACCTGGGCCGGCAGAACATCCTCCTCCTCTCCCTGGGTCGCCGGGACTGGAACGAAGAGGGGGGCCCGGACGAGACCCAATTGACCGTTGTGTTTCAACTCAAATTCTAGCGTGGTGTTCTTCTCCCCCTCTCGAAGAGCCCACAGCGATTCTGGGTGTGGGGATCACCCTTCTGCCTCCGGCATTGCCAGATCCCTGGACAGGGGCTCTGTTTCTGGTAGCTCTCGGGGCCCTGATTCGATTCAGGGTTCCGGCCTGGTCCGCTGTGGTTCCGGGCATCACGGCAGGCATCATCCACTCACTCCTCTGACGATCCTGGCGCCCGTGGCCGGCGCCGGGAACGAGAAGGAAACACGATGAGCACAACACTTCCGGCACCGGTTGAGCGCACTTCTGCACCATCCGACCTCTCCCCCAACCTCCCGGCTCCCCACCGGAGCTCCACCTCCGGCGGGCGCGGAGACACGCATCACCTCCCGGCCCTGGTGGCGGGCCTCCTCCTGGCACTCCTTCTGGCCCTACCGGTGGGCGCCCAGGAGATCTCGGGGGAGAAGGCCACGGCCCTGGAGGCGGTGGATGCCTTCCGCGACGAGATCCATGACATGTCCATGACCCTGTGGGACTTCTCGGAGCTGGCCCTCCTGGAAGACGCTTCGGCGGAGTACCTGGCCGACGTCCTGGAGTCCGAGGGGTTCACCGTGGAGCGGGGCGTCGCGGAAATGCCCACGGCCTTCGTGGCCTCCTTCGGGAACGGTCGCCCCATCATCGGCGTCCTGGCCGAGTTCGATGCTCTGCCGAACATCGGGAATGCGGTGGTTCCCCGGAAGGAGCCCAGGGCCGACGGAAATCCCCACGGCCAGGGTTGCGGTCACAATCTTTTCGGGGCCGCCTCCGTGGGGGCTGCCGTGGCACTGAAGCAAACCATGGAAGAGCATGGGCTCAGCGGGACCGTTCGCCTGTACGGGGCCCCCGCGGAAGAAACCGTGGTAGGCAAGGTCTACATGGCCAAGGCCGGGCTCTTCGACGATCTGGACGCTACGCTGGACTGGCATCCCAGCACGGAAACGAAGGTGAGGAACCAGTCCGGGCAGGCCATGAACAACTTCGAGGTGGAGTTCTTCGGCCAGGCCGCCCACGCCGCCGGGGACCCCTGGAATGGGCGTTCGGCCCTGGACGCCGTTGAGATGATGAACTACGGGGCCAACATGCTTCGGGAGCACGTGCGGCCCACCACCCGCATCCACTACGTCATCCCCTCGGCGGGGGAGGCGCCCAACGTGGTCCCGGAGTACGCCAAGGTCTGGTATTACGTCCGGGACACCGCCCGGGCGCCGGTCGAAAAGTACTACGACCGGCTCTTGAAGATCGCTGAAGGGGCGGCCCTGGCCACGGCCACGGAGCATGAGGTCAGGCTCCTCACCGGGGTCCACGCCATGCTCCTGAACCGTCCCCTGCAGGAAGCCATGCAGGCGAACCTGGAGCAGGTGGGCGCTCCGGACTTCACCGAGGAGTACCAGGCCTTCGCCCGGGAGCTCCAGGAGTTTTTGGACGTGGAGGCCAAGGGGCTGGACACCGAGGTGAAGCCCCTGAAGGACGAGCCCGAGCCCCCGGGCGGGGGGTCCACGGACGTGGCCGAAGTCAGCCGGATCGCTCCGGTGGTGAGCCTCTCGGTGACCACGGCGCCCGCCGGTATCCCCTGGCACAGTTGGGCCACGTCGGCCTCCCACGGGACGGAGGGATCGGTCCTGGGCGCCGTGGTGGCGGCCAAGGTCCTGGCCCTCACGGGGGTGGACATGCTCACCGATCCGGAGCTGTTGAGGGAGGCCCGGGCCTTCTTCGATGAGGTCACCGGAGGGGAGCCCTACGACCCGCCGGTTCCCGAGGACCAGAAGCCTCCCCTTCCCAAGCGGGGCGGGTAGGCAACCGGGTCGGGCTTCCCCATGGAAGAGGCCGCGCCTCCGGGAGGGAGGCTCGGCCTCTTTTCCTTCCCCTTCCCCTGGCCCGGTCTTACCGACCCACCCACTCCTTCCACGAGTCCTCCGCCAACCCCACGGTGAGCTCCTTTCCGTGGCGCACCAGGGGCATCGTCAGGAGGAGGGGCTCCTCCACGAGCTTTTCCATCCAACCCTTGGCGGAGTAGTGGGCCGCCCCCAGCCCCAGAGCGGCGAATCGCTTCGAGTCCCGGTCCAGGAGGGCTTCCACCCCGAACTTCTGGACAAAGCGGGCCAGCTCCCCCCTGGACGCCGCCCGGGTCTTCAGATCCACGAGATGCACATTGACCCTCCGCTCTTTGAAAAACCGGAGGGCCCTGCGTGTGTCCTGGCTCTTCTGGGTTCCGAATATCTGGACGTCCATGGGACCTGAGGTGCGGGTTATCCCTTTGAGGCCACTGCGGCGGCTGTCACCGGAAGTTGATGGTCACTCCGAACTGGTAGGTTACGAAGTTGGCCTCACTCCGGTTGGGGTACAAGGTAATGCTGCCGTCGTCGTGGTCGACGATGTCCCCCTTGGTCAGGTACTCCATGACGCCGTTCTGGTGGTAGCGGGCCCCCAGGTTGATGGCCACCGGGGTGCGGCCGCCCGACACCAGAAAGTCCAGTCCCCATCCCACTCCCCAGGAGACGGTCCCGTCTCCGTAGTTCTCGGTGAGAAAGTGGTTCTCGTTCCCCCAGTGGTCATCCAGGCTGGACGAGGTGTTGAAGTATCCGAACCCCATGGTGGCGTTCACGTAGGGGCGGACCCACGGGGTGGGCAGGGCCAACTCGGGGCCGATTCCGCCGAAGAAAATGTTGTTGGTGGTCTCCAGGCGGGCGCCCACCCGGCAGCCTACCCCGTCGAAGCAGACGTCCTGGGACTCGTACCCGTAGATCAGAAAGCCCAGCTCCCCACGCAGGCTCACCACACCCGCAGGATCCAGGGGTAGACGACCGCTGAGCTGACCACCGAACCCCGCATCCACGAAGTCGGAGAACTGCCCCACGGGCTCTGCGACGATGAAGTTCACGCCGACGCCGTGTCGGTTCTGTTGGGCCGAGACTCCGCTGGCGAGAAGGACGAGGCCAGCAAGGGCGAGTGCCGGTGCACGAGGCGACATGGCTGCCTCCGGTTGTATGTGTCGTTCAGGGTCCGGTTGACCCTTCTGCCACCCACCTTTGCAAGGCCGGTACCGGATCCGCCCCCGGCGGGAGGCGTTCCGGAACTCGCTCCGGCGCCACCCCGGCGCCACGCCCGTAAAACCCTTATCGCAACACCCTTCCAGAGCACTTGTAGAAATCAAAGCTGGAGTCCCCGGATCACGAGGCCGAAGCCCCCGGAAACGTGACGTAGCCAGAAGAAGGGCACCGGGGGTGTCCCCTATTGGAGACACCCCCGGGTGGACGTGCCACGGCACCCGGACATTCTCAGTAACGCCAGCTCGTCAGATCCGCCCCCTCCGGCGCCCTGCTCGCCACCTCTTCGGCCCAGTCCAGCCCGAACATCTGCACGTAGCGAAGTCGGGAGATGGCGTTGCTGACGTCGTGGTCTCCGTTCCAGCAGTGCTCGAAGCGGTCACCGTAGTCGATCTCCCCGTCGTAGTAGGGATCCGTGGTGCTCTCCAGGAAGTCCTCCATGAGGTACACGGCATTGTTCAGGTAGTAGTTGTCCATGTCCCCCACGTAGATGTGGAGCTTGCCCCGGAGGCCGGGGCCGATGTCGGCCCAGTCCCGCTGCAGGATGTAGCGGAGGTCGTAGTTCTCCCTCCAGTACTCGGCGACGTCCGTGTCGACCTCCCCCGTCATCTTGTCGAAGATGGGCGCCGGATAGCCGTCCTCCCCCACGGGGCTGTAAACGGCCTGCCAGATGTCCCACTGGCCCCCGGAACGCCCCCGGGAGCCCAGGACCAGCTCCATGTGGTTCTCGTGCTCCACCGTGTAGGTCACGTGGCCGAGCCAGTCCCGGTGGGCCGGCCGGTACGTCGTCCCCCAGTCCCGGCCGATGCGGTAGGCGTTCTGGTCCTCGTAGATGTTGATGAGCTCGTAGGCCCGGAAGTCGATGGGATCGGGACAGGCCCCGTAGCTTCCGTTGTACTCATCCGGATAGAAGATCTGCACCGCCAGGGCCTCCCAGCCCCCGGTGGAACCCCCGTAGGTGAAGCGGGCCCATCCCTCGCCGATGCCCCGGAACTGCTCCTCTATGTAGGGAATCAGCTCATAGGTGAGGGCGTCGCCGTAGGGGCCGTTGTTCTCCGAGTTCACGGCGTAGGAGTCGTCGTAGTAGGGCGTGGGGTGCTGGATCTCCACCACCAGCATCCGTGGGAAGTCGGGGCTGGTCCAGTCCTGGTAGAGCTGGTAGGCCAGCTCCTGCTGGGTCCGGTTGTAACACTCCCGGTCGAAGCGAGCGCTGTACTGGCACTCCAGGTCCGGGTCCGGGGGCTCGGTGCGCCACCCTCCGAAGTCCGAGGGGAAGTGGCCGTGGAAAATGGCGATGGGGTAGCGGGCATCGGGATGCTCGTCGAAGCCGGCAGGGAGGAGGACGTGGGCCCCCAGATACACATCGGTGCCCCAGAATTCGCTGAGGAGATCAGAGCGGATCCTCACGTGCTTCACCCACTCCGTGTCCTCCGGGGGAGTGATCCCGGGGATGACCTGATCCAGGACGATGGGGACGCGTCCCTCGGTCGTGGGCCCGATCCGGATCCGGACCGGGGTGGAGTAGAAGTTCCCCGGCTTCCGGTTCCACTGCTGGCCCTCCCCCCGGTCGGGGGGAAGCTTCACGGTGTGGCCGTCGGAGCGGGTGAAGGTCTCGTACCGATTCAGGACGGCCTGGACCGTGTACTCGCCGGAAGGGATCAGCCCGAGGCCATCCAGGGGGAACCCGAAGACCGTGTCCCCGATGACGGCCACTTCACCCGGGACCCATCCCTCCACATCGATGCCGAAGATCTGCTGGCCGGAGGGCCCGGAGCTCACCTGAAAGCGGGGCTCCCCCTCCGTGTTCTTCGAGATGATGAGGACGAGGCGTCCATCCTGGGCCTCCTCGCTCACCTCTGCGGGGAAGGTGATGGCGAATTCCAGGTCGGTGGGCGGGGCATCATCCCGGCTTCCCTGGCCACCGGAAGCTCCGGGGGCGGTGCAGCCCGTAGGTTGGAGGAGAAGGACAAGAGACAGGAAGCCGACAGTGCCGGCCCCGGCAATACGAGATTCAGCGTTCATGGCTGGAGCTCCTCAGACAGGCCAGTTTGCGAAGGGGTCGTCGATGGAGGGGCTGGGCGGCGTGAAGAGGGCCGCCCCCTCCCCGGTGATGTACATGTCGTCTTCCAACCGGACCCCGAACTCCCCGGGAATGTAGATTCCCGGCTCGTCACTGAAGGTGTGGCCCGGCTCCAGGGGCATGGTGTTTCCCCGGACCAGGTAGGGCCATTCATGTCCGTCCATCCCGATCCCGTGCCCGACCCGGTGGGTGAAATAGGTATAGTCGGGGCCGAATCCGGCCTCCTCGATGACGGAGCGGGCGGCTGCGTCCACGGCCTGTGCCTGGACCCCGGGAGCCGCTGCGGCCAGCGCCGCCGCCTGGGCCCGGTGGACAATGTCGAAAACTTCCCGCATGCGGTCGGTGGGCTCGCCCAGGACGAAGGTGCGGCTGATGTCGGACCGGTAACCCTCGGCGCTGCAGCCGCCATCCACCAGGAGGACCGCCCCCTCCTCGAGGGTCTGGGGAGTCACCGATCCGTGGGGAAGGGCCGAGTACTGCCCCACCTGCACTCCGGCCCCTCCGCTGAAGCCCTGCCGGCTGTGGGCCTGAGAGACGAGGCGGCGGAAGTCCCCCTGGGTCATCCCCGGCTCCAGGGCCTCATAGGCCGCCTTGTAGGCGGTGAGAGTCACCTCGTTGGCAAGCTGCATCAGGGCCAGCTCGTGGGTGTCCTTCACCCCCCGGCATCCGGCGGTGACCGGAGTGCCGCTCACCACCTCAAGGGCCGGGGCCGCCCGGGCCACCCCGTTGCTGAAGACGAATCGGACCGTCTCCTCCATCCCCATGCGCCCCGAGGCCATGCCCCGGGCACGGAGGCCCTCGGCCACCAGGAGGTAGGGGCTCTCGTCCTCCTGCCAGGTCAGGACCTGGGCCCCCGCCAGGGGGCCCCTGGCCAACTGCTCCCGGGTCCGGTCCTCCTCGAAGGCCGGTGTCACCACGAAGGCATCGCCCCGGACCGGCACCACGATTCCGAAGAGGCGCTCACTCAGGCCCCACCGGACATCGGTGAAGTAGAGCATGGAGGTGCCTCCGGTGAGCATGAGCCCGTCCAGACCGTTCGCCCGCATGAGGGCTTTGGCCTTCTCGATCCTGGCCTCGCGCTCGGCCACCGAGACGGGCTCGGCTTCCCGGGCCCGGGAGGTCAGGGCTGCAATGGAAGGAGGTGGATCCCCGTCGGCGGGAGCTTCCCCGGCCGCATCCACCTCCCCCGGTGCCTGGCAGGTGGTTACGGTCCCGGCCACGGCCAGGGAGGAGACACCGAGAAAGTGACGACGGGTGATCATGATGACCTCGGTAGCTGGAGGACGACGGGCTGATCGAGCCGGTCGGGAGCGCGGGGCTCGGCCCCCGATCGGGGGTCAGTGGGGCAGGTCCGCCATAACGTAGGCCATGACCGCCATGGCCGCCACGCAGCGGGCCACATCGTCGGGATCCAGCTTGTCCAGGGTGTCGGCGTGGGTGTGGTGGTACCAGAAATACCGTTCGGGCTCCACCCTGAGACCCATTCCGGGCATTCCCTGACGCATCATGGGGCCGATGTCGGCCCCACCCCCACCCCGGGTCACGGCCCCGGCCCCGATGGGCTCCAGAATGCGCCCGATCTCCTGCACCACGGCGAAGACCCCGTCCGGCCCGGTGAACCCGAAGCCCAGGGGGGAGAAGAGACCGCTGTCGGACTCGATGCCCAGGACGTGCTCTTCAGCGGCCCGGCCCGGAGCCCCGGCGTATGCCTCCCCACCGAAGATCCCCAGCTCCTCGGCGGTCCACCCCACCACCCTCACCGTCCGGCGGGGCCGGAGCCCCAGCTCCTTCATCAGGCGCACGGCCTCCCACGCCGCCACCACCCCCCCGGCGTCATCCATGGCCCCCTGCCCAACGTCCCAGGAGTCCGTGTGCCCGCCCAGCACCACGACCTGATCCGGATATTCCCTTCCCGTGATCTCGGCCATGATGTTCCGGGAAGGGACCATGCCCTCGTTCACCGATTCCATCTTCAGGAGGACCTCCATGCGCTCGCCCCTCTCCTGCATGCGGTGAAGCATGGCCGCATCCTCCAGGGTCAGGGCGGCGTGGGGGATCCGGGGCACGCCTTCCTCGTAGACCATCATCCCCGTGTGGGGCGTGTCCATGGAGAAGGGGGTGACGGAGCGGACGAGGCTGGCCACGGCGCCGGCCCGGGCAGCTTCCACCGCCCCCCGGGTCCGGTACTGGACCGTCTCCCCATAGGTGGTGAAGGGGACGTCGAAAAGGACGATCTTGCCCCCTGCCTCCCCGGCCCTGGCCTCCAACTCGGCAAAGCTCTCCACCACCAGCACCTCGGCCCGAATGCCCCCGGGGGGCGTGGGAACGCTGGGTCCCAGGCCCAGAAGGGTGAGCCGGTCATGGCGGGGAGCGAGGAGCTCTGCCGACTCCGGACCCCGGATCCAGCGGGGTACCATGACCGTTTCGGCCCGGACGTTCTCCAGCCCGTCGGCTTCCATCCCCTCCAAAATCCAGTCCAGGGCCGCTTCCAGGTTCTCGGATCCGCTGAAGCGGGGCCCGAAGCGGTCCACCAGCTCGGCCAACCGCTCCCAGGTCACGGGGCTCTCCAGCGCAGCCTCCATGACGCGCTGAGCCGCTCTCACGGTCTCCCCGGGGAGGGAGGGGCCCTGGGCGGCGACACCAGCCGGGCCCGCTACGGAGGCGATGGTCAGGAGCACGACGAAGAGGGAGGTCCGAAGCCACGAGCACGCAGCGGGATGGAGGGACATGGAGGGTTCTCGCTTCCTGGAATCCGGGATGGTGTGGGGCGGGACATCCCCCGCCGGGGCAAAGTGAAGATCTACGCCCCGGCCCCGGAGATGTCCACCATCAGACCGTCGCTACCAACGGATGCTGCCCAGAAAAGCAGCACAGCTCCCGGGGGTGCCGCCCCCCCCAAGGGTCAGCCCCACCACCCTGCCGATGAGCCGCTCCGGCCCACTGCCCGATATCTGTCCAAACCATCCCTGCCGGGCCAGCTCGAAGAAGGCCTCCTCCGACGGATATCGGACCAGGGCTTCCCGGGCCTCGGCCAGGAACTCGCTGAACCCCTCCTCGGGCCCGAACACCACCCTGTTGGCGTTGAGGCAGGGCGTCAGGCCGTTGAGAAGAATGAAATACTCCCATCGAAGGCCCCGGACGGCGTCCGGCGACCGGACGGTTTGCGGCATCTGGGCAAGGGCTGCCTCCACGTCGGTCCACCCTTCGTCGACGGACGCCAGATCCGCCGACCGGTCGGCCGTTTCCCGCACCCAGGTCAGAGCCTCGGCCTCCTCCGTCTGGCCGGTGGCCCGATAGAAGCTCTCCAGCGCCACTCCGCCCGTGCGCACGAGGACGAATCCGATGAGGTTGTCGATGAGAGTCACTCCCTCGTCCCCCAGGAGAAAACCGGCGGAAATGAGCTTCCGGATGCTCTCTTCGGCGCCCCGGGGATCTCCGTTCGCCAGCTCGTAGCCCGCCTTCCCCAGCATGGCGTACCCTCCGGCTCTCTCCCAACCCGAGCCCCGGGGCGCCCGCCGCTTCCCGGGCCCACCGGCGGGCCGATTCCTGCACCTCCGGAACCCTCCAGGGATCCCTGCTCCTGCGGCGGTAGACCTCCCGGAGAAGGGTTCCTTCCAGCGCCCTGGATACCAACCCCCCGAAGGCGAGGATCGCCGGGGGAGCCAGGGTGAGGAGGAGGAGGCCGCCGGGCTCAAGCAGGCCCCTTGCCCCCAGAATCACACCCAGGAAGAACCCTGGCGTTACCCAGAGGGCGGACGCCAGAAAGAGGAGGGCGGCGGCGACCCTTGTCCGGGCCACCCGCTCCCGATTCGCCTCCCCCAGGTCCCGATAGATCCTGGCGCCCTGGAGGAGGAACCCCATGTCCCTCCGCCGATCCGATGCCACTCTCAGCAGGGTGTCCACGGTCAGGCCTTCACGGCCGGCCTTCCGTCCATGACGAAAGAACCGAAAGAGGCTCCCAAGGGCACCGAACAGGATCATGATGCCGAAGAAGGAGGTGAAGACCAGAAGCCACCAGGCGTCGCCGAACCCACCCAGACTGTAGAAGGGGTAGGAGCGGGCCACGGCGAAGAGGAGGGGAAGGACCAGGATCAAGCTCCCCAGGGTCAGGGACGCCGTGATCTGCCGAAGAGTCCCCTGGACCGGTTCCAGGCCCGGGGGAGGCCAGGAATAGCGGATGGCTCCTGCATACCGACGCGCCGGGGGAACGTCCGCGTCTGTCTTCCCCGGGCCTTTGCTGGCTCGACCGGCGGTGGAAGGAGGCTTGGCGTCAGGGTTCCGGGGGGATGAGGTGTCGTCGGCCATGAGACCTTTCTCCGGATGGAGTGTCGGAAATCGCTGAGGTCGGGACGGCGGGGATAGGTGCCAATACAGGGCCCCAACAGCTCAAACGCAAGGAAGGTGATGCGAAGGGGGGTGTGGCACCGCCCGATTGATCAGGAGAAGGGAACCCGGAGGCGCGATCCCATGACCAGAGGGCGCAGGTCGGGAAGGGGACCTTCGGAGATGTGGTCGCAGATGTGGAAAGGAGAGAGGCTCAGCCGAAGAGACCGAGAACGGGACTGGCCAGCACCACGGCCAGGACCGCCAGGGACCAGCCGACGAGAACGTCACCCGGGTAGTGGACGCCCAGGTAACACCGGGTGAGCCCCACCGCCAATCCCAGGGCGAGGACCAGAAAGCCCAGGGGAAGGGCGAGGGCCATGGCCAGAGGAAGGGCGATTGAAAGACCGGCCGCAGCATGTCCCGAGGGAAAGCTGAACCGGTCCGGCGCCCTGATCATGGACCCGATCCCCACGGGAAGCGCCGGGCGGGCCCGGGAAAAAGACCGCTTGAGAACCTGCACCAGGAGGTGGGAGAAGGCCAGAGAGAACGCAGCGATGATCCCCACCTCTTCCAGGCCCGGGAAGAGCCCCACGGCCATCCCTCCGGCCAGGGCGATGGCCACCGGCGGATCACCGAGACGAGTCAGGAGGCGGAGGATCAGGTCCAGGCTGACGCGCCTACGCGACACGACGGCCATGAGAAGCCGTTCGTCGTACTCCCCGAGTCTGAGGATCCATGCGGGCATGGGCGCGTCTCTCTCCTTGATGTTCCGGGCTCCGATTGCTCGTCACACCGGCTGAGGGTCGTTCGTTCCGCCGTTCTTACCCCTCCGCATGAAAAGATCGGTGGAGAGGCGGCACATCCCGGAGGCGGAATTGTAACAGCCGGGCCACGGGTTGCCGGGCCTTTTGTCGATGGTGCCCCCTTCCTACTCACCCTCTCCTATCTCCAACACTCCCCGGTAGTCCTCCAGGAGCCGGTCCAGGATGGCGGGCCAGGTGCGGGCGAGTGCATGCTGCCGGGCTCCCCGAGCCAGCTCTCCCATGCGCTCTTCGCTTTCCAGG
>CAYXGM010000020.1:0-56089 GCA_964464555.1 uncultured Gemmatimonadaceae bacterium
CGGTGGGCCAGGTAGAACCGCAGGCTGATGCCGAAACCCAGCCCCACCCCCAACAGGAGGAGGAGCCAGGAGGTCCAGGGGAGTCCCAGGATCACGACGACGCCGTTACCGCCTCCAGGGCCCTGCCCGTCCGGACCAGGCACTCGTCCACCTCCGCTTCGGTCACCAGGAGGCTTGGCCCGAAGCGGATGACGTTGTCCCTGAGGCCGGCCTTGCCCAGGAGGAGCCCCTCGGCCTTGGTGGCCTCCATGAAGGCGGTGGTGAGGGGGGCGTCGGGCTCCTTGGTGGTCCGGTCCTTCACGAACTCCACGGCCTGCATGAGGCCCCTCCCCCGAACTTGGCCCATGCACGGGTGCTTCTCGGCCAGGGCCTCCAGCCCGGCCCGAAGCTGGGCGCCCCGCTCCCGGGCCCTGGCGGGGACGTCTTCGTCCTTCATGATGGCCAGGGTCTCGGCCATGGCCGCCATGCAGACGGGATTGCCCCCGAAGGTGGAGATGGTCTTGCTGGTCCAGGAGTCGGCGATCTCCTCGGTGGTGATGGTGGCTCCCACCGGGTATCCCCCGGCGATGCCCTTGGCCATGACCATGATGTCCGGGACCACGTCCCAGTGTTCGATGCCGAACCAGGCGCCGGTGCGCCCGAAGCCGGCCTGGACCTCGTCGATGATCAGGATCCCCCCGTAGCTCCGGATGATCTCGGCGGCCCGCTGGAAGTAGCCCCTGGGAGGCGAGATGAACCCTCCGGCTCCCTGGATGGTCTCGGCCAGGAAGGCCGCCGGCTGCCCGTTGGTGGTGGTGAGGATCACCTCCTCCAGGTCCTGGGCGTACTTTTCGGCCATGGTCTCCTCGTCCACGTCGCCGAAGTGGCACCGGTACGGGTAGGGGGCCATGGTGTGCTTGATGTTGGCCAGGAAGGAGGGGAGGGGACGCCAGGAGCTCAGCCCCGTGAGGTTCGTGGCCAGGGTGGAGCGTCCGTGGTACGCGCTCCGGAGGGCGATGACCTCGTTCCTGCCCGTGTAGATGCAGGCCAGGTTGATGGCCGTCTCGATGGCTTCGGTACCCGAGTTGCTGAAGAAGGTCTTTTTCAGATTGCCCGGGGCGATCTCGGCCAGGCGGCGTCCCGCCTCCACCTGGGGCTCGGTGACGTAGAGGGTGGAGGTGTGGCCGAGCTTCGCGGCCTGCTCCGTCACCGCCGCAACCAGTCGGGGATGACAGTGCCCCACCGAGGTGGAGAGGATGCCGGAGAAGAAGTCCAGGTACTCCCTGCCGTCGGCGTCCTTCACCCTCATCCCCCGGCCCTCGGTGAGGACGATGGGCTCCTTGTAGAGGTGGCCCACGCAGGAGAAGATGTACTCCTGCTGCCCTTGGAAGATCTCCTGGCTCCGGCCGGCCGTGGCCGTCGTGCTCTGATCGCTCATGGCTCCTCGTTCCGTGTCTGGTGGAGGCGCCGCCGCTTCCTGCCAATGCCGGGATCCGGCGCCGCGTTTTTCCCCATCATGGTGTCCTCACCACCTGGAGATCACCACCCGTTTGTCCGTATAGAAGTCGATGGCGTCCCTGCCCTGGGCTTTCAGGTCCCCATAGAAGGAGGACCGTGCCCCTCCGAAGGGGAAGAAGGCCATGGGGGCCGCCACCCCGATGTTCACCCCGATCATGCTGATGCCCGCCCTGTAGCGAAACTCCCGGGCCGCTTTTCCGCTGGAGGTGAAGATGCCCGTGGAGTTCCCGTAGTGCACCCGGTGCATGAGCTCCACGGCCTCGTCCAGGTCCCTGACCCTGGCCAGACCCGCCACCGGCCCGAAGATCTCCTCCCTGCCCAGGGCCGTTTCCGGTGTCACCCCCTCGAAGACGGTGGGCCCGATCCAGTGGCCTTCGGGATACTCCCCTACCGAGGCGCCCCGTCCGTCCAGAAGGAGCTCCGGTCCCTCCCGCTCTCCCCGGTCGATAAAGCCCACGACCCGGTCCCGGTGGGACCGGGAGACCACGGGCCCCATCTGCACGCCTTCGTCCAGGCCGTATCCCATCCTGAGGGAGGAGGCCGTGTCCAGGAGCCTCTCCCGCATGGGCTCGTAGGCCTCGCCGACCCCCACCAGAACGCTCCCGGCCAGGCAGCGTTGTCCGGTGGACCCGAAGACCGAGTCCATGACGGCCGCGTTGGCTTTGTCGAAGTCGGCGTCGGGCATGACCAGTAGGAAGTTCTTCGCCCCTCCCAGGGCCTGGACCCGCTTCCCCTCCTGGGCGCACTGACCGTAGAGAAAGCGGGCCGTATCGCTGGAGCCCACGAAGGAGATCCCCTGGATGTCGGGGTGCTCCATCATGGCCGTCGCGGCCTCCCGCCCTCCGTGGACCACGTTCAGGACCCCGGGCGGAAGCCCGGCCTGGGCCGCCAACTCCACCACCATCTGGTGGGTGAGGGGATCCTGCTCGCTGGGCTTCAGGACCACCGTGTTTCCCGTGGCCACGGCGTAGGGCCAGAACCAGAGGGGAATCATGACGGGGAAGTTGTACGGCGTGATGATTCCGAAAACCCCCAGCGGCTGCCGGATGGTCTCGCAGTCGATGCCCGGGGCGATGTCCTCCAGCGTCTCCCCCATCATCAGCGTCGGAATGCCGCAGGCGTGCTCCACGTTCTCGATCCCCCGGCGGATCTCCCCCATGGTCTCGGCCAGGATCTTCCCGTGCTCCGTGGTCAGTCTCCTGGCTATCTCCTCGTGGTGCTCATCCAGGAGCCCCTTCAGCCGAAAGAGAACCCGGGCCCGGTCCACCGCGGGGGTCGCGCGCCACGCCGGGAAGGCATGCCTGGCCGCGTCCACGGCGTCGGCCACATCCGAGGCGGGTGATAAGGGTGTCGTGCCCAGGCGCTCCCCGGTGGCGGGGTTCATGATGGGCAGAGCCTCGGTGGCCGCGGACACCGTCCAGGCACCGTCGATGAAATTCCGGACCGGAGGGGGCTCGCTGGTGGGAGAGGTGGGGGGCGACGGCACGGAGGCCTCCCTGCTTGTGACGAAGGTGGGTGGGGCCCTTTTGTAGGAGTGGATTCTACGGAGGGGAGTGCGACGGCGCCAACCGCGGGTCACCGTCGGCCCGGAGAGGCGGAGGGCAACCGAAGCCCCGCTCCAGGTCGGAGTGGATCTTCCCGGCGGCTTCAGACGCAACACAAACCCCAAAATTGCGAAAATCAGTGGGCGTTGGTATGGACGGATGGACAGCGGATGGCCGCCCGGCGGATGGCCGCTCAGCGGATGGACGCCCGGCGGGGAGGGTCCCTTGACCGGTGGGCCTACTTCGTCCAGAGGAGCAGGGCCCCGCAGGCCGAATCCGGTCCGTCGAACTGGAGGGGAAGGGAAGAGATGTGCGGGTAGGCCTCCACGGCGGTGAGGTCATAAACGTCCACCACCGACTCCAGGCCTCCGTAGTCGATGTTGACCCGGACCCCGTCCACCCACACGGTGGGCATGCATGCGTTGCCGGGGGTGAAGAGCGGAGCGGTCCCGCCGTTGGCACCGGCGGTGAGCCTCACCCCGGGGAGCCCGAAGAAGACGTCCTCGTAGGTGATGGGATCCCGCTCACGAAGCTCCGTCGGGCCCAACTGGTATCCGAAGCCGGTCTGCCTCCGGTCATAGAAGCCGGTCTTGGAGAGCTTCTTGAAGGCCACCACCCGCTCCACGGTCACCCGGATCTCCTCCAGGTCGATGGGCTTGGGACGGACGGAGAATTCGATGCTGATGAAGCCGCCCTCGCCCATCTCCAGAATGCCGTCCATGGCCGGGTGATAACCCAGGGCCTCCACCAACACGTAGTACTCTCCGGGCTCCGGGGCCCGGATCACGAAACTCCCGTCGGCGTCGCTCTCCGCGCCGGCTACCACGGCGAAGGTGGTGTCCACCAGGGACACCCACCCTCCCATGACCGGGTTTTTGGTGCCGGACTCGATGACCGTTCCCCGGACGATCTGACCGGACCCTTTCCCGGCCGGAACCACGACGCAGAGGAGGGCCCAGAGCAGAAGAATCGCCTGGAGCTTCGGTCTCATCGTCGGTCGCCCTTCAGTGGGGATGCGGTCCACAGAGTTCTCACACCGGAACGGACGCGTCGGTTCCTCCGTCCGCACTCTGACAGACACCTAGGCTGCCGTGAGTGATGAGGCCCGCTACCCCATCTCCCTCACCCGAACCTCGATGCCCTCTTCGTCGGCCAGGAGACGCACCAACTCCCGGGGGTCGGTCCGGCCGAAGTGGTACGGATACAGGATACGGGGTCGGAGGGCCCGGGCCGCATCGGCCACCATCTCCGGCGTCATGGTATAGGGGAAATTCATGGGAAGAAAAGCCACGTCGATGCCCGTGAGCGCCTTCATCTCGGGGGTGTTCTCCGTGTCCCCCGCCACGTAGACCCTCAGGTCCCCGAAGGTGATGACGTAGCCGTTGCCGTTCCCCTCGGGGTGATACGGCTGGCCCGGGGAGCGCATGTGCTGGATGTTGTAGGCCGGCACCGCCTCGATCTCGAGGCCCGCCGCCGTCGTGGTCTCTCCGTTCTGCAGGACCAGGGCGTCCTCCAGCCGCCCGTCGCAGGAAGAGGAGACCACCACCCGGGTACCGGCTTTCAGGATCTGGCCGATGGCCTCGGCGTCCAGGTGGTCCCCGTGTTCGTGGGTCACCAGGATCAGGTCCGCACCGGGGAGGGTGGTGTAGTCGGCTTCCCGGCTCACCGGATCCACGTGGATCACCTGTTCCTGCAAGCGGAACATGAGGGTCCCGTGGCCGATGAAGGTGATGGCGAGGTCCCCCGCGGAGGTCGCGATGACGTCCTCCTGAAAGGGCTGGGCCGAGAGGCCGGAGGGGCCGGCGTTCCCGGCCAGAGCCATCAAGGTCAAAGCAAAAAGCAGTACGTGAAGAGGTCCGCGCATGGTTCGACTCCTTGCTATCTCTCCACCCAGTTCTCGAGGAAACGATCGCTCCCCTCTGACTGGGCGATGATGGCCTGGAAGATGGCCCGGAGCTGGTCGGTGGGAAGAGTTCCGATGATCATCCTTCCGTTCAGGACCATGGTGGGGGTGGAACGGATCCCGTAGGAGTATTCCTCGGAGGTCCTCTCGTACTCGGTGCCCGTCCGGATGATGCGATGCACAAGATCCCGGGTTTCGGAGTCGTTTACCGCGTCTTCCACGCCGTAGCGGACCGCCATCTCCCGGCGCCACTCGGCCTGCTTCGGCTCAGGCCAGGCATCCCAGATCTCGTCGTGGATGGCCACGAAGCTCTCCGGATCATGGGCCGCCATGTAGCTCACCTCGCAGGCTCCCGGGTGGAGGTCCTTCTCCACAACGTCGTTGCACTCGCTCTCCAGGGGAAAGAGTTGGTAGGCCAGGTTGATCTGTCCCGGGAACTCCTCGGCCAGAAGCTCCATCTGGTCGGCCATGAGCTTGCAGTCCGGGCAGAGGAGGTCGCCGTATTCCACGATCTGGATGGGAGCGTCGGTGAACTCCTCGGTGGAGCGGATGGACCAGAAGGGGGAGATGAAGCTGGGGTTACCCACCACCGGGAGGTTGAAGTACTGCTCCACGATGCGGTCCTGGACTCCGCCGGTCTGGGCAACCTCCTTGGCATCATGAAAGAGCATGAACCCGTAGGCCCCGACGGCCGTGACCACGGCGTAGGTAGCCAGGTGCTTGGGCGAGGGCCTCACCCACCGCCGAAGGAACCCCTCCGCGTCGCCGTCGATCCCGTACTTCCAGAACCAGAGGAAGCTCAAAATGCTGAAGAAGTAGAAGCCGCTGCAAAGAAGGCAAAGGCTCCCCAGGATGAACACGGAGTAGAGGAGGAGGGTGATGACCCCCACGGCGTTGAGGAGGGAGATGCTCTTGTTGGTGCGCTCGAAGTCCGGGGAGGGGAAGAGCGCGCCCAGGGATACGAGCCCGCCCACGATGACACCGAAGTACCCGAGGGGGACGCCTCCGAACTGGGACAGGACGTCGTGGGCCGAGCTGTCGCAGTTGAAGAAGGCGTTGATGTCGCAGAAGGAGCCCTCGAAGATGGTCTCGGGAAAATTGGCGGCGAAGTAGTGCTCGATGGTCATGACCGACGCTACGACCATCCCCACACCCCATAAAAAGCTGAGGATCCGGGGGACGGTGACGCCGTTCAGGGTAAGGGACCGCTCCATGGGCCACTCCGTATTCGAGAAAATCCGTCCGTGGCCGAGAAAACCCGTCACGGATCGATTAGTTCTATCGGCTTCGCCCCTTCTCAGCAAGCAAGGCGCCTGATCGCGTGAAAGGTACGGTGGTCTCCGCCTTTACCCTGGTGAGGACCTTTACCCTGGCGAGGGATGGATCGGGAGCCTGATTGACACCGGCCAGGTTCAGGGTCGAACATACTCCATTCCCCTAAGGACTGTGGGCCCCCAGCGGAAGGGCATGCCATGAGCGGGAAGGACGGGTCTGAAGGCAAGGGCGGGATCGGAGGTTTCCAGCGGTGGTTTCTCCTGGCGTTGGCTCTCGCCATCACCGTCGCCTTCTACACGGTGGTGGAGCCCTTCATCCTTTCGGTCTTCATGGCGGCCATCCTGGCCGGGATCACCTACCCCTTCGATCGGTGGCTGGCCAGGAAGCTCCGGGGCCGCGAGCGCACTTCCGCAGTCCTTACCATTCTCGCCATCCTCTTCCTCATCATCGTTCCGGCCATCTCCTTTGCCGGGATGCTGGTGGGTCAGGCCCTGACGGTGAGTGAGTCCGTGGGACCCTGGGTGCAGGAGCAGGCTGCCAACCCCGGGGCCCTGGAGATTCGCATCGACGAGTGGGCCCGGAGCCTTCCCCTGATCGGGGAGCACATCCCGGAATGGGAGGTCATCGTCCAGAAGCTGGGGGAGATCGGCGGATGGCTGGGGGGGAAGGTGGTAAACGGTCTGACGGCGGTCACCCGCGGGACGGTGAACTTCCTCTTCCAGCTCGCCATCATGCTCTACGCCACCTATTTCTTTCTGCGGTCGGGAAAGGAGGCCCTGAACCGGCTCCTGTATCTCGTGCCCCTGAAGTCGGATCAGGAGGAGCGACTGGTGGGACGGTTCGTTTCGGTGACCCGGGCCACACTCAAAGGCACGCTGGTCATCGGGGTTATCCAGGGAGGATTGGCGGGTGCGGCCTTTGCGGTGGTGGGAATTCAGGGCGCTCTCTTCTGGGGCACCATCATGGCGGTTCTCTCCATCATTCCCGCCGTGGGAGCGGCCCTGATCTGGGTTCCGGCGGTGATCTACCTCCTGGCCACGGGCAGCATCGTGGCCGGCATAGTTCTCTTCGTCTGGTGCGGGGCCGTGGTGGGCTCCACGGACAACGTGCTCCGGCCCATCCTGGTGGGGAAGGATACGAAGATGCCCGATCTCCTGGTTCTCCTCAGCACCCTGGGAGGAATCGGTGTCTACGGGGCCCTGGGCATCGTCATCGGCCCCATCATCGCCGCCCTCTTCCTCACCGTGTGGGAGCTGTACGGTGAGGCGTTCAAGGA
The DNA here is from genome assembly GCA_964464555.1 of uncultured Gemmatimonadaceae bacterium. GTDB lineage: Bacteria > Gemmatimonadota > Gemmatimonadetes > Longimicrobiales > Gaopeijiaceae > CAYXGM01. The sequence goes on from CAYXGM010000020.1 coordinate 7,496, forward strand.
CGTGCTGCCGGACGTGGAGGAAGTTTCGTTGGGCTGAGGGGCATCTCTCATCCCCTTCTGCCGTTTTTTGCCGGGCACCTTACCCTGAAGCTTTTGATGACTCCGCTGGGCCCGCCATCGCAGAGCCGCCGTCGAGCCGGGCGAGTAAATCGCTGGCGAGCACGCTGGCAACTTGAGCGCTTCCCGGCCGTCCCGGTTTGACAGCCGTCGGAGGCTCCCCTCACCTTTAACCTTATTACAAAACGGTGGAAACACGGGGCGCAGAGTGCCCGCGGAGCCCCTTTCTTTTCGTTGCCCGTGTCGAACCCACCGTCCGGCTCCGGGGACCCGCGCCAAGGAGGTCAGCTCGATCGTGTCCTTTGCTCGTCCGAACATCTCTCTTGCCCACCTTCTTTCTTTTGCTTTCGCTCTTCTCGCCCTCCCTTCCGTGCCCCTGGGGGCTCAGCAGGAACAGGAGCTGGAGGAGGCGGAGGGAGCCCAAGATCACCCCCTGGTCTCCCGTTACGATGGCTCCGTGGCCCTGGGCTACGAGCACATCGATTACGACCGTCTCGTGCTGCCTGCCGGCCACGAGGGCGAGGAGATGACGGACAGCGTTGTTGTGGAGGGGGAAGTGACCCGCATCCTGTACGCAGCTCCGGAGGGTCTCTCCAGCCTCCAGGTCCACCGGAACTACCAGATGGCCCTCCAGGATGCGGGATTCCAGATCGTGCATGAATGTCCGGACGGGTGCGAGCCCTACAACGAGTGGGTCTACGGTGACGGCCAGCGTTTCCAAGACTACGACCCGGGCTGGTTGCCGGACGAGGCCCTTTTCTCCTGGAGCACGAAGGACGAGCGCTACTTTCTCGCCCGGCTGCCGGGGGCCGGGGGGGACGTGCTGATCTCCGTCTACACGGCCCTGCACAGTCTTCCGGACGGCCACCAGGAGCTGGCCGGCCAGCCCGTCACCCTCCTCCAGATCGTCGAGGAGAAGCCCATGGCCACGGGCAAGGTGACGGCCGCGGTGGACGCCGCCGCCATGGCCCGGAACCTGAGCGAAGCCGGGACCGTTCGCCTCTACGGGATCCGCTTCGACACGGACGAGGCCACGATCCGCCCCGAGTCCGAGAGCACCCTGGCCGAGATCGGCGCGCTCTTGGAGGAGAACGCCGAGCTCCGCCTGGCCGTGGTGGGCCACACCGACATCACGGGAGGCGCGGAGCACAACATGGACCTCTCCCGCCGGCGGGCCGAGGCGGTGGTGGACCACCTGGCCTCGGAGGAAGGCATCGCCCGGGACCGGCTGGAAGCCCACGGCGTGGGGTACCTGGCCCCGGTGGCCACGAACGAGACGGAGGAGGGCCGGGCCCGGAATCGACGAGTGGTGCTAGTGCAGCTTTCCTGAGAACCGTGGAACCCCGGAGGGGGAGGAACGTCATGCAGCAGGACAACGGAAGGGAATGGAAGGATCCTGCCGAGCCCCGAGACACGGACCCGGCAGGGGACGCCCCGGGCTCCACCGGAACCGGAGGCACGGGCCTGGAGCCCAACGTGGCCGGGGCCCTATGCTACGTGCTGGGGCTCATCACCGGCGTGGTCTTCCTCGTGCTGGAGAAGGACAAGCCCGAGGTGCGGTTTCACGCCTTTCAGTCCATCGGTGTTTCCGTGGTCTGGGTGGCCCTCTCCATTGTGGCCTCCATCATCGGCATGGTCCCGTTCATCGGTTGGATCATCGGCGCTCTGCTGGGGCTCGTCCTGGGGCTGGGCGGCCTGATCCTCTGGCTCTTCCTCATGTACCAGGCCTTCTCAGGGAAGCGGACCGAGTTCCCGGTGGTGGGCCCATGGGCCCGGGAGCAGGCGGGGCTCTGAGAGGGAGGCGCCCGGGAGAAGACGCGCCCGGGCACCTTCCCCTGGGTTGTAAGCCAGGTCAGGCCAGCTCGGGCAGCGCCTCCGCGAAGCCTTCGAGAACCCGGGTCGAGAACCAGCTGCCCTCTGTTCCTCGAAGGGTGTCCAGGGCCTCTGACGGACTCTGAGGATCCTGGCCGGGTCGGCCCTCCACGAGCCTCTGATAGGCGTCGGCCAGCCCCACGACCTGGGCTCCCAGCGGGATCCGGTCCTCCCTCAGACCGTTGGGATACCCCGATCCGTTCCACCTCTCATGGTGCAGCAGGACGTATTCGGCGACCCGCCCGAGGTGAGGGAAGGGCTGCAGGATTTCCTGGGCCAGACGGCAGTGGGTCTCCACTTCTCCCTTCTCGTAGTGGCTACTTGGGCGAGCCGTGTCCACGTCCCGTTCCGGCAGGGCGATCATCCCGATGTCATGGAGAAGTCCGGCGATGCGGATCTCCTTCACGTCCTTGGCGCTCAGCCCCATGGCTTCGGCCGTGCCCGCGGCGACTTCGCCCACGGCCTGGCTGTGTCCCACCAGGTGGGGGATCCTGGCCTCCAGGAGGCGCACCAGCGCCGCGATGGCTCCCATGGTCACCGCCTCGACCTCCTCGGCCCGCTCCGCCGCCTTCCGGGCCTGCCTCTCCAGCTCCTCCCGCATCCACCTTTCCATGGTTCGGCGGTAGATCCGGGAGCCCCTGTGCCAGAGGGCCCGGGACACGGCCTCTTCGATGCGTTGGAGGTCAGCGGGCTTCAGGAGGTACTCCACGATGCCCATCCGGAGCGATTCCGTGGCGGACTCCACGTCCGGAGAGCCGGTGAGCACCAGGACGGCGGTATCGGGATCCGTCTCCATGGCCGTGAGGGCCAACTCCAGCCCGTCCACGGTGGGCATGTCCTTGTCCGTGAGGAGGAGTCCCGGCGGCTGTGCCTCGATGCGGGCACGGGCCACGATGGGATCCAGGAAGGTCTCCACGTCGTATCCCCGGGAGGAGAGGAAACGACTGACGACCCGGACCACGTTTTCGTCGTCATCCACCACGTAGATCTTCACCGTGGTGGGATCGGGAAGGGACGATTCCGGTGGGGTGGCCTCCGGTGGGAGAGTCCAGGATCCTGTCACGGAGGTGCGGGGTTCCATGGGGTCGCCTTCCGGCATTGGGGTGGATCACCTCCCGACAACCGGAGACCGGACAGAAACGAGGCCCGAAACCGGGTTGCCGGATTCGGGCCCGAAAATAGGACGATCCCGCCCTATTGAGAAAGGACCCTGTCCAGGGCGTCCAGGACGATCTGGTCGGTGAGGATTGCCGGGAGGATGTGGGGTTCGGCGCCGACATGGCCCTGGTACAGGACGTACACCGGCACCCCGCTCCGCCCCAGCTTTTCCAGGGCTGCAGTGATGGCCGGATCCTGCCGCGTCCAGTCGGCCTTGAACAGGGCCACATCGCGTTCCCGGAAAGCGTTCTGGATGCGCTCGGTGTTCAGCACCACCCGCTCGTTCACCTGGCAGGTCAGACACCAGGCGGCGGTGAAGTCCACGAACGCGGGCCGGCCCTGGGCCAGGGTGCTGGAGACGGCTTCCTCGCTGAACGCCTGCCACCCCTCCTCAGGGGCGGCCAGGGCTGCCTCCTGAGCACTCCCCCGAACCACGAAAAAGACGGCCAGGGCCAGCGTGGCCAGAGAGGCCACCCGGGCCACCCTTCCGCTCCTCAGGTCGGTGCGGTGCCAGCGCCCCACCATCCAGCCGGCGGCCCCCAGGAGGAGGAAGGCCGTGAGGAGGTTGGCCGTGCCCCCGATGCCCGTCTGCTGGCCGAAGACCCACACCAACCAGATCACGGTGGCGAACATGGGGAAGGCCAGGACGTTCTTGAGGGTCTCCATCCAGGGCCCGGGCCGCGGGAGCTTCTCCAGAAGTCCGGGTGCCACCGACAGGACCACGTAGGGCATGGCCATGCCCACACCCAGGAACCCGAAAATCAGGAGGGTCTCGGCCATGGAGCGAGTGAGGGCGAAGCCCAGGGCCGCACCCATGAAGGGGGCGGTGCACGGTGTGGCGATGACCGTGGCGAGGACACCCGAGGCCAGAGACTCACCATAACCCCCGGAAGCACCGGGCTTGGGAGCCCCCAGCCGTGTGAGAGACGTCCCGACCTCGAAGACGCCCATGAGGTTGAGCCCTATGGCGAAGAAGAGCGCAGCCATTCCGGCCACGAAGATGGGCGACTGAAGCTGGAACCCCCAGCCCAACTGGGCGCCTCCGGCGCGGAGAGCAATGAGGGCTCCCGCCAGGGCCAGGAAGGAGACAACCACCCCCAGGCCGAAGACGAGGCCGTCGTTCCGGGCACGGGCCCTGTTTCCACCTCCGTGCCCGACTGTCCCGAGGAGCTTGATGGACAGGACGGGGAAGACGCAGGGCATGAGATTCAGCAGAACGCCGCCGAAGAAGGCGAAGACCAGAGCCAGGGCCAGCGTGAGGCCGGCTTCGGGGCCCTCTCCCCCCTGGGCGGAAACCGCACCCGCATCCGGGCCCGTCCCGGCGCCTCCGCCCTGCCCTTGTGCGTCCCGGGGCACCCCGGCCACGGGCGCCCTCACGGCGATGGCCGTGACCTCACCGGCCCCGTCCCAGCTTCCGCCTCCCTCCGCCACCAGCACGCCTTCCAGGGTCCGGGTGGGTCCGGTGGCGAAGGCCGAGCCGGTCAGCTCCAGGGCGATGCCCCCCTCGACGGGAGTGATCTCCTGGGGCGCTGCGTGGTCCAGGACGCTTTCCCCGGAGGGGTAGAAGTAGACGTCCCCGGGGGCGTCCAGCCCCTCTTCCGTCGTACGGATGTGGAGTCTGTAGCCGCCGTCGGTAAGCTCAGCATCGGCCTCCCACGGCTCCATGGGGTCCGGGAGGCTCTCCCGGGCTCGCGTGAAGAGGGGAGCCAGGTCGGGATCGGGCGTGGGCTCCGCCGAGTCGACGGGCACCTCCAGGGAGAGCTCCTGGTAGGCCGGCAGGCAGATCTCCCGGCATATGAGCCAATCCACCAGCGCGTCCAGGGTCACCCTCGAGCCGGGGGCGAGATCAGCGGGCGGAGTGATCTCCACCAGGAGGGTCACCTGGTCCGAGTAGCCGTAGTCCACCAGGGGCGGCACAACGATGCGGGAGGGTACGGGCCACTGGATCTCCCCGGCCCGGAAGCCCGCCGGGAGCGTCCACTCGATGGTCGTGGGTAGGCCCGAATCCCCGGCATTCTGCCAGTAGTTGTGCCACTCCTCTTCCAGCTCGAAGTGCACGCCCACGGTGAAAGGCGTGCCAGGCCGGATGGAGGTGACCTCCGAGACCAGCGAAGCCTCGCTGTGAGGGCTCGGGTCCTCCTCCTGGCCGAAAAGGGGCAGGGCTGAGATCAGAGAGAGGAGGCTCAGCGCGAGGCCTGCACGGCCCGGTCCGGTCATGCGATGTCGAGAGATCATGAAACCAACCTACCCCGGCATCGGGGAGCTGATCCAGAAAATGCCGAATTCGGATTACCGGAGAGGAGTCTAGGGGAAAGGTGTGCGGGATTCCAGCCTGGGCTTGCCGGGCCGGCATCCGGGCAATGGGGGAGCACCCTCCCCGAGCCGCCTCGCGGGGGCCCCGTCAGGCGACGGGAGGTCCTCAGGAAAGGTCTGATCCCTCCGGCTCCCGGTGCCGATTCAGGAACTCGTCGGTGCCCTCCGGAAGGAGTAGGTTGTCGGAGATCTCGGCGATCTCCTCGGCTGCCTTCCACGCCGCCTCCAGGGCCGTCAGCTCTCCCTCGATGGCCTCCCAGCGCTCCTCCATGGGCGTGAGGTTCCACCGCTCGCATCGTCTGCATACGACCCAGAGACGGCCCTTTCCCGAGTCGAAGGCCAGACGTCGGCCCACGGGAAAGTGCTCCACCACCTGGTTCTCTTCCAGGGGGCGATGGCAGAACATGCACGTCTCATACATGAACGACGGCCTGCTTTTGCAGAGGGACCGGGGACCCCGCGTCCCCGACTGCTCCATGTACGGCAGAAAAGGGCGGAATCTTCAGTCGGTGGGGGGGCGGGGGGTCAGTATCCCCCGGCCGTGTCGTTACGCTCCATGAGGATTTTCCGCATGGCAAGGGCATCCCTGAGGGCCAGGCGGAGGAACTCGGCCTCGATGGGTTTCACCAGGTAGGTCCTGGCCCCTTTGTCGATGCACTCGATGGCCAGGTCGGGGTCGTCCAGCCCCGTGAGCATGATCACGGCCTGCTCCGGGTCTTTTTCCAGCACCCAGGAGAGGAACTCGACCCCCTTCATCCGGGGAAGCTCGATGTCCAGGAGGATAAGGTCGAAGCGCTGGGAGGCCAGCCACTGGTCGGCTTCCTCGGCTGACGCAGCCACCTTCACCGAATGGCCGAAGTGGGTGACGAGCTTCTTCAGGCTCTCCCGGATGTGGGCTTCGTCGTCCACGACCAGCACCTGTGCGTTCTTCGGCGCCTGACTCAAGGCACCTCTCCATCCTAATCTCTTCTGGGCCACGCGGTGAGCTCCTCGAATTGAGGGTTAGCGTCCCCTTGGGCCGGGGAGTTTCTCCAGGGCTTCGGTCTTCCAGATTTCGTTGATGAGCCGGTCGGCCTGCTTATTTAGGTCGAACTCCACGCCCCGCGCCTGGCCCCGGATTCCCTCGGCGATCTCCTGGTCGGTCCGGTGGCTCTGAAGGCCCAGCCAGCCTCCAATGGCCGCAGCGACGGCGATGGAGAACACGATGCCGAGGGCAAGCCTCCTCTTGCGTTGCTTCCGGCGCCGAGCCTGAGCGCCGGCGGCAGCCCGGGCCTCGATGGTCTCGACGGAGTCGAGTCGGACCTTCCGCCTCGGAGACACACCGTCCTCATCCCGGCCCTTTCGAGAGGGGCCGCCCGGATACCGACCTCGAAGCTCACTCATACCTCAACCTTCTCTCCTCACTGTCCGCGCCCCCGGGTTCAATTCGACAGCGCCTCCCGAACCGCATCGGCCAGCTCCTGGATGGTGAAGGGCTTGGGGAGGAAGGGGTTTGGGGGAGCATCCAGCGCCACCCCGAACTCCTTGGAGGAGTACCCCGAGATGTAGAGGAACCGCTGAGAGGGGAAGCGTTCCTTGAGCACCTCGGCCATCTCGATCCCGCTCAGGCCGGGCATGACGATATCCGTCACGACCAGGTCGTATTCCTTCCCGTCGTCGAAGCATTCGAACGCCGTCTCAGCGTCCTCGGCAGACTCCACCGAGTACCCCAGCTTGGTCAGGAGCCGGGTGATGACGCTTCGCACACTGGCTTCGTCCTCCACCAGGAGGATGCGCGTGCCGACCCTGTCGTCCTTCTCGAGCCCGTCGATTGTTGTCGTCTCCGCATGGGGGGGCGGTCAGGCACTAAGTTGCCCCACCCTTCTCCTTCCTTCAAGTGTCGGCCGCTCGCCCGGATTTCATGAGGAGCCGGGCTGCCTCCACGACGCTCTCGCTGGTGATCCCGAAGTTCTCGTACAGATCCTGCCACGGAGCCGAGGCTCCGAAGTGATCCAGGCCCACAGCGATGCCCCGCGAACCCAGCCAGCGGGCCCATCCGAAGGTGCTTCCGGCCTCGATGGCCACCCGGGCGGTGACATCGGGGGGCAGCACCTGGTCCTGGTACTCCTCGCCCTCCTCCCGGAAGAGGGTCCAACTCGGCATGCTCACCAGGCGAGTGGAGATTCCCTCCTCCTCCAGGGTCTCCCTGGCCTCGGCGGCCAGATGGAGCTCAGAGCCACTGGCGATGAGGATGACCTCGGGATCACCGTTCGAGGCTTCGCAGAGCACATAGGCTCCCCGCCGGAGTCCCTCGGCTCCCCCGGGGTTGGTCCTGGGAAGGGCCGGAATCCCCTGGCGTGTGAGGGAGAGGAAGGTCGGTCCCTCGGATTGCTCCACGGCCACCTTCCAGGCCACCGCCGTCTCGGCCGGATCTCCGGGTCGGAGGTCCAGGAGGTTGGGAATGGCCCGAAGAGCCATGAGGTGCTCGATGGGCTGATGGGTCGGCCCGTCCTCGCCGAGACCGATGGAGTCGTGGGTGAAGACGTAGACGGGAGGCAGCTCCATGAGGGCCGCGAGGCGGATGGCCGGCCTCATGTAGTCGGAAAACACCAGGAAGGTGCCGGCGAAGGGCCGGATCCCGCCGTGGAGCGCCATCCCGTTGAGGATGGCGGCCATGGCGTGCTCCCGGACCCCGAAGTGGATGATCCTGCCCCCCGGAGACTCGGCAAAGAGCTCTCCGCCCCCCTTGATGTCGGTCTTGTTCGATCCTCCCAGGTCCGCCGAGCCCCCGATGAGGTTCGGGAGCCGAGTAGCCAGTCCCTGGAGGACGGCACCGGAGGAAGCCCGTGTGGCCTGGGGCTTCTCCATCTCCACGAGGTCCGGCACCTCGGCGTCCCACCCCTCCGGGAGTTCCCCGGACATGAAGGCGTTGAACTCGTTGGCTTTGTCGGGGAAGGCGTCGGCGTAGGCCGCGAAGGCCTCTTCCCATTCCTCCTGCAGCTTCCTTCCCTTCGTCCGGCATTCCTCCTGGCACCACGCCAGAGCCTCGGGCTCCACGAAAAAGGGTTCCATGGAGGGGTACCCCAGGTTCTCCTTGGTGGCCCGGATTTCCTCCTCTCCCAGAGGAGCGCCGTGGCTGCTCTCACTCCCCGCCTTGTTGGGGCTCCCGAAGGCGATCTGGGTGCGGAGGATGATGAGGGTGGGGCGCCCGGTCTCGGCCCGGGCCGTCTCCAGGGCCGTGGCCATGGCCTCCCGGTCGTTTCCGTCCTCCACCTTCAGGACATGCCATCCGTAAGAACGAAAGCGCTGCTCCTGGTCCGTGCAGGAGGCAAGGGCCGTGTCCCCTTCGATGGAGATGCGGTTGTCGTCGTAGACCCAGATGAGCTTGCCCAGCTTCTGGACCCCTGCCAGCTCAGCGGCCTCGTGGCTGATCCCTTCCATGAGGTCGCCGTCGGAGCAGAAGGCGTAGGTGAAGTGATCCATCACCGTGTGTCCCGGCCGGTTGAAGCGATGGGCCAGCCACCGTTCGGCCAGCGCCATCCCCACCGAATTCGCCACGCCCTGCCCCAGGGGGCCCGTCGTGGTCTCCACACCCGGTGTCTCGCCGTATTCCGGGTGGCCCGGCGTCCTGGATTCCCACTGCCGGAAGGCCTTCAGGTCCTCCAGCTCCAGGTCGTACCCCGTCAGGTACAGGAGGGAGTAGATGAGCATGGAGGCGTGGCCCAGGGAAAGGACGAACCGGTCCCGGTCGGGCCAGGAGGGATCCAGGGGGTTGTGCCTCAGATGGCGGGTCCAGAGCTCGTAGCCCATGGGGGCCAGACCCATGGGGGCTCCGGGATGGCCCGAGTTCGCCTTCTGTACGGCGTCCACGGAAAGAACGCGGATGGCGTCGACGAGGTGCTGGTCCGACGTGGCGTCAGGGGGGGATGACATGCGATGGGCTCCGATTCGGTTATCAAGAAAAACGCCGCCCGGACCCTCCGGGCGGCGTTGGTCTCATCCGACGACGAAGTTCAGGAGTCGGTTCTCCACGAAGACGACTCTTCGGATGGTTTGGTCTTCCAGGTGCCGGCTCACGTTGTCCTGGCTGCGGGCCTGTTCCTCCACCTCTTTTTGGGAAGTGCCGGCCGGGACCTCCACCGTTCCCCGGAGCTTCCCGTTGACCTGGACGGCGATCCTGACCAGATCCTCGGCGGCCTTCTCCCGGTCGTAGGAGGGCCAGTTGCCTCCGTCGAAGATGGATCCGGCGTGTCCCATCCTCTCCCAGAGCTCCTCGGCCAGGTGGGGCGCGAAGGGAGCCACCATGACCACGAGCGCCTCCACCTCGGCCCGCGCGGCCTTCCGGCCCCCGGCCCTCACGGCGTTGAGGTACTCCATGAGGGCGGCGATGGCCGTGTTGTAGTGGAGGCTCGGAATCTGCTCCGAGACCTGCTTGATGGTCTGGTGCAGCTTCCGCTCCACCTCCGGGTCGGGTTCGTTCTCTCCCTCCGGAGTGCCGCTTTTGTCCGCATCGACGGCGGCCGTCACCGTGTCGTGAAGGCGGTGCAGGAAGCCGAAGGGCCCCTGGATACCCTCGTCCCGGTAGTCCCCGCCCTCGCTGAAGGGGCCCAGGAACATAAGGTACAGACGGAAGGTGTCGGCTCCGAATTCCTCGATGATGGGATCCGGGACGATGACGTTGCCCTTGCTCTTGGACATCTTGGCCCCCTCACGGATGATGAGGCCGTGCTTGCGGAACTTCGTGAAGGGCTCCTCGAAGTCCAGGTGGCCCATGTCCCGGAGGGCCATGGTGATGAAGCGGGCGTAGAGAAGGTGGAGGACGGCGTGCTCCTCCCCGCCGATGTAGCAGTCCACGGGGAGCCAGCGCTCCGTGATCTCCGGGTCCATGATCCGGTCGTCCAGGTCCGTGGAGGGGTAGCGGAGGAAGTACCAGGAGGAGTCCAGGAAGGTGTCGCTGACGTCCGTCTCCCGCCGGGCCTCGCCTCCGCACTCGGGGCACGCGGTCCGGTACCACTCTTCCACCCGGGCCAGGGGGCTGATCCCCGAGTCGTCGGGCTTGAAGTCCTCCACCCGGGGGAGGAGTACGGGAAGATCTTCTTCGGGGACCGGCACGGCGCCGCAGGCGTCGCAGTGGATGATGGGGATGGGAGGCCCCCAATACCGCTGCCGCGAGATGCACCAATCGTGGAGCCGATAATTGACCTTCCCTTCGGCCAGCTCCCGACCCTCCAGCCACTCCACGATGGCCCGGGCCCCCTCCCTCCACGGCAGGCCCGAGAACCGCTCCGAGTTCACCAGTTCCCCGTCTCCGACGTAGGCTTCGGTGAGTGGGGTGTCGGCGTTGTCGTCGGGGCCGGCCACCACCCTCCGGATGGGCAGCTCGAAGGCCTCGGCGAACTCGAAGTCCCGCTGGTCGTGCCCGGGGACGGCCATGATGGCGCCTGTGCCGTACTCGATGAGGACGTAGTCGGCGATCCACACGGGAATGGGCTCTCCCGTGGCCGGGTTCAGGCAGTAGGCGCCGGTGAAGATGCCGGTCTTGGTCTTGTCGTCCTTCTGCCGGGCCACCAGGTCCATTCTGGCGGCACGGGCCTGATACTCCTCCACCTCGTCCCGGCGGGCCGGCGTGGTGATCTCACCCACCAGCGGATGCTCCGGCGCCAGGACCATGTACGTGGCTCCGTAGATGGTATCGGGCCGGGTGGTGAAGACGCTGATGACCGGGGCCTCTTCCTGGAGATCCTCGGGGTCGGCGGCGTGGGGAGGCTTTCCCTCCCGGTCCTCCTGGGTGTGGGGGAGGACGGGAAAGAGGAGGGTGGCTCCCTCGCTCCGCCCGATCCAGTTCTCCTGGGCCTTCACCGTGGTCCCGGACCAGTCGATGGTCTTCAGATTCTCCAGGAGACGCTCCGCGTACTCCGTGATCCGGAAGAACCACTGGGCGATTCGACGCTGCTCCACGGGGCTTTCGCACCGCTCGCACAGTCCGCTGATGACCTGCTCGTTGGCCAGAACGGTCATGCAGGAGGGGCACCAGTTCACCGGAGCTTCCTTCCGCTCGGCCAGGCCGGCCTTGAAGAGCTGGACGAAGATCCACTGAGTCCACTTGTAGTAGTCCGGCTCCGAGGTGTTGACGGTGTGGTCCCAGTCGAACATTCCCCCCATGCGACGGAGCTGGCGAGTGAAGTTGGCCACGTTCCTGGGGGTCAGATCCATGGGATTGACCCCCTGCTTGAGGGCGAAGTTCTCGGAGTGGATCCCGAAGGCATCGAAGCCGATGGGCTCGAAGACGTCCTTTCCCGTGAGGCGCTGGTAGCGGCCGTGGACGTCGGCCCCTGTGAAGGCGTAGATGTTGCCCACGTGGAGCCCCTCGGCGGAGGGGTAGGGGAACATCATGAGGTTGTAGAAGGGGCGCTCGGCGGTCTTCAACTCCTCGTAGGTGAAGCGGTTGGTGCCCCGCCCTTCCCACGCCTTCTGCCATTTCTCCTCGATGGCCGCCGGCCGGTAGCCCTCTGGTTTGTCCTGTGCCATCTCGTCCCGTCACTCCTGATGCGGCGGGTCCCCCGGGCCGGAACCTCCCGGCCGGCAGACCCGCCGAAATGGTAAACCGCCAAGTTAGCCGGGGGTGGGGTGCGGTTCAACGGGAGTTGCCCCGACCTCGTCCGGGGACCGTGGCCCGGCAAAGGTTGAAAGCCGCCGGCTCCCGCCGCCGTTCTCCCATTCTCTTCGATGCTGCCATGACCGGTGCGGGTAGGCCCCATGCCTCCTCAACCGGGCAGAACGTCGAAGGGGTCTTCTGCGGCCGGGGCCTCCTCCGAAAGGGATGCGATGGCGGCCCTGAGATCCCCGCCGAACTCCTCCAGGTAGGCCTGGAAGTCCGGAAGCCGGTGATAGTAACGGATCCTGGAAAGCAGGACGGCGTTGTTAAGGGGACGCTCCAGGAATCGGCGGACCCGGGGTGATACCGCCGGTCCGGCGGCGGCACCGGCACCCGAATGGCCCAGGTACCGCTCCTGGTAGTTCCGGAAGGTCTCCTCCCGGATCTGGACCTTCTCCGCCACACTGAGACCCGGATCCCCGTACACCTCCTGCAGGTCCGTCACGAGCTCATCGAGAAAGACCGAGAAGGCCTGATCGTCCTCCCACCGGGCCCGGGCCGTGGCGCACTCCTCGGGGTTCGCCACCGGATCCCCGGGGCCGCAGAAGAAGCGGACGGCCCCCACCCTTCCCACGAAGGTGGCGAAGCTCTCGTTGAACCGGACCTGTCCCTTCAGGAAGAGGTGGTTGTGGGAGAGCTCGTGGATGATGGTGCTCACCAGCTCCACATCGTCGTAGCGGAGGAGGGAGGAGAGGAGAGGGTCGGAGAACCACCCCAGAGTGCTGAAGGCGGACGTGGTCCGGAGGTAGGTGTCGAAGCGATCCTTCTCCAGCTCCCGCTGCTCCCCTTCCGCAGACTCCTTGTTGGCGTAGCCCTTGTACGGGACGCTGCCCACGATGGGGAACCACCACGTCTTCGACTCCAGCCGGTCGGGGTAGGCCGCCGATAGCACCCACGCCAGGGTGTCGGACTCCAGGCGCGTGAAGGTGGTATAGGAGTCCCCGGTGTTCAGGCCCAGCATGTGCCCGGCATAGGCTCGGGCCTGTTGGGCCAGGAGAAGCTGGTGTCGGGTCCGGTCCGACGTTTCTGGATCGGACAGAACCTGCTGGATGGGCCTCCGGCCCCTGAGAATCTGAAGCTCCGTCCACCCGGCCCTGGCCACGTACACCGGCGAGCACCCGGTGCAACTGAAGAGGAGAACAGCAAGGGGGACGAGGACGCCGGTGAGGAGAAGGGTGCGCCGCCAGAGCGATCCCTTCTCCTCTTCATCCGACGCCCGCGGGCCCATCCTAACGACCGCCCCCCAGGGACCGTATCAGGGGAATGCCGCCTTCCGTGGGCACGTAGACCACCGAACCGTCGGGCATCTCGGTGAGCTGCTGGATGTAGAAGAAGGTCAGGTACTCGGAGGTCAGGCCCGCGGAGATGATGCGCTGGGCCTCGGCGATCCCCTTGGCCTCCTCGGCCTGCTGGAGCGCCCGCTCCTGGATGATCTCGGTCTGGAAGCGCTCTGCGGCAACCTGCTGCTCCCGCTGGAGCTTCTCCTCGATGGCCTCCCGGACCCGGGGCGGCGCCTGCACATCACGAACGAAGACGTCGATGACCTCGATCCGGTCTCCGGCCTTGGCCTGGATCTCCCGCTTCATGTCCGAGGCCACTTCCCGGCGGTTGGGGCTGAAGATGTCGTTGATGGACTTGGTGGCCACGGCGTCCCGCACTCCGTTTCTCACGGCGTTCAGGACGATGCTCCGGGTGATCTGGTCCTCGCTTCCGATGCGCTGATAGAGCCCCGGGGCGTTGGCGCCGTCGATCCTGTACAGCATGGAGATTTCCATCTGCACGTTGAGCTGTTCCGAGGTCTGGGCCTCGATGCTCTCGATCCCTCCCCCGGCCGGAAAGGATTGCTCCCGGATAGACATCTTTTCGATGGATGCGAAGGGGTTTACGAGGTGGACTCCCTGCTCCAGGGCCTGGGGGCTCACCGAGCCGAGGAAGTGTTTCACTCCTACCTCACCCACGTTGATGAGGACGACGGCGTTCAGGAGGGCGAGCCCCACGCCGAAGAGCATGACCAGGTAGGATCCCAGCCGAAGAGATCCACCCTTGGCGCCCAGGCTCGGGGCCATGACCCGGAGCGCCGCTCCAACGATGATGACCATGATGGCCAGAACTGCGAGACCCATGTCCTTCTCCTCTCGGTGTTCCAGATGTGTGAGCCGGCCCTGGTCAGGGCTCCAGGAAAGGTCGTTCCTTTTCGGGATCCGGGGCCGTCCTGAGCTCGATCAGGTCGATCTCACCAACAATCTCTTCAGGAACTCCGTCCGGGGCCAGGCGGAGCGCTTCCACGGCGTTTTCGGCCTCGATGAACAGCGTGTGATACCGCTTGGTCTGTTTTCCGTGGCGCAGCGTGATCTGGAATTTCATGCTGTCGTTTTTCCGGAGGCCGGAACCCCCGGACCTGTGTGGGGATGTACGTGCCGACTTAGGGCTATCTTCAGTACCGTCCTCCCCCCGGGGAGGTCCAAAGGGCCGCACTCCCCCTTTTCAAGCACACCTCTGGTGTATATTCAGTGCGGGAACCGGACTCAGGAAGACGAGAGGGGCCAAGTGCCATTCGAAGCCACTCGATCCGATGGAACGGTCATCGGGGAGATCGACCCCGGGAGCTCAGGCAACGCATGGACCGGGGAGATTCCCTGGTGGCGGTGGACGTCCGGGCCCCGGAGTGCCTGGGCCACGGAGCAACTGATGCGGATGGGATTCGACAAAGTCCTGAACCTGAAGGGAGGGATCCAGGCCTGGCGGAAGCAGGTGGACCCCTCCCCGGAGCTGTACTGATGAGGCGGCTCTCTTCGGCCGCCGGGACCATGGTCCTGGTGATCCTTTCTTCCGCCTGCCGCCCCGTGAGTGATACTTCCCCGATGACGGGTGAAGGGGAAGGGGCCTCCGGACTCTCGGATTCCCCGGCTGCGGTGACATGGGAGGATGCCGACGGGGTGACGGAGGGGACGGATTCCGCCGCCGACACGGCGTGGTCCTCCGGGGGTGAGCATGAGGCCGGGCTCGGTGGGGTGGCTTCGGACCTCGAGGAGGCCCAGGGTGACTCGATGGCGTTGGACCCCGCCATGGATGGGGCCGAGAGCGCGTTGGATATCGGCCTTTACTTCGATCATCCGGAGTACGTCCGGGGCATCTACCTCAACGCGTGGACCGCCGGCTCCCGGCGACGCCGGGCCGCCCTCCTGGACCTGGCCCGGCGCACGGAGCTGAACACCTTCGTCATCGACATCAAGGACGCCTCAGGCTACCTGAGCCATGATTCCCGCGTCCCGCTGGCCCGGGAGGTGGGAGCCACCGGGGAGATCCGCATCCATGACTTGCCGGGGATGCTGGCCCAACTCGGGAGGGAGGGGATCTACCCCATCGCCCGCATCGTCGTGGCCAAGGACCCCATCTTGAGTGCCGGCCGGCCGGATCTGGCCATCCAGGACAGCGCCGGAGGGACGTGGAAGGATCAGCAGGGGAAGATGTGGCTTAACTTCTACGATCCCGAGGTCTGGGATTACCACGTGGAGCTGGCCCTGGAGGTGGCCCGGGCGGGCTTCCCGGAGATCCAGTGGGACTACGTCCGCTTTCCCGACGCTCCCGAGCGTTACCTGAGCCGGGCCGTCTACCCCGGGAAGGAGGAGGGGCAGACGAAGGCCGATGCGGTGCGGGCCTTCCTGGGCTATGCCCGGGAGAGGCTTCGGGAGGAGGACGTGAGGATGACGGCGGACGTGTTCGGGGTGACGACCTCGTACCGCCGGGACGTGGGAATCGGGCAGGTGTGGGAGTCCTTCATCGACCAGGTGGACGTGGCCCTGCCCATGGTGTACCCCTCCCACTATTGGGAGGGAAGCTTCGGCTACCAGGAACCCAACGCCTACCCCTACGAAATCGTTCGGCGGGCCCTCACCGACGCCGTCTCCCGCTCCGCATTGATTGAAGGCGCGGGATCGGTCCGGCCCTGGCTCCAGGACTTCTCCCTTGGCGACCCTCCCTACGGGGCGCCCGAGGTCAGAGCCCAGATCCAGGCCACCTACGATGCGGGCATCAGGGAGTGGATCCTCTGGAATCCGGGGAGCCGCTACACCGAGTCGGCTCTCCTTCCCCGGGGCGGCCTTCCCTCGTGGCTCGAGACCTCCATGCGGGTGGGTGGGAAGCTGGTGGCCCTCTCCCGGCGGTGGGAGGTTCTGGGGGAGGATCCTCCGGAGTGGGTCACCGACGCCGATCCCCTCCCCATCGTTCCCGACTCCCTCCTCTCGGGCTCGCAGGGCCCCGGTGCCGTACGAAGTCTTCCTCCGGTTCCCCTTCCCGACACGGGACGGGTCTCGGGTGGGGCCCGGCGATCCGGGGGAGGCGGGTAGAGAAGATCGGGTCTTCCCGTTCTTCGACGTCCAATGGCCTCAATCGCCGGCTGTCGGGGCCTCCGGGACGGCGGCCACGGCGGCGAACTGGAGCTCGTGGAGGCGGGCATACAGGCCGCCCTCGTCCAGGAGCTCCTGGTGCGATCCCTCCTCCCTGAGCTCCCCGTGGTGAAAGACCAGGATGCGATCCGCTCCCTGGACCGTGGAGAGACGGTGGGCGATGACCAGGGAGGTGCGGCTCTTCATGAGCTCGTCGGTGGCCTGCTCGATCTGGGCCTCGATCTCCGAGTCCACGGAGCTGGTGGCTTCGTCCAGGATGAGAATGGCGGGATCGAAGGCCAGGGCCCGGGCGAAGGAGAGGAGCTGGCGTTCCCCCACGGACAGGGACGATCCCCGCTCCCCCAGGGGTTGCTCGTAGCCTTTGGGCAGCCGATGGATGATGCGGTCGGCGCCCACCCTCCGGGCCGCCTCCCGGATCCGGGTGTCGCCGATGGTCTCCGATCCCAGGCGGATGTTGTAGCCCACGTCCCGACTGAAGAGGAAGACGTCCTGCAGCACCAGCCCCATGCGGCTCCGGAGCTCGTCCAGGCGCAACTCCCCGATAGGCACGCCGTCCAGGAGGATAGCGCCCTTCTGCGGCTGGTAGAAACGCATGAGGAGGTTGATGAGGGTGCTCTTTCCGGCCCCGGTGTGGCCCACGATGGCCACCTTCTCCCCGGGAGCCACCCGAAAGCTCACGTCCTTGATGACCCAGTCCGGCTCTCCGTGCTCCGTCGTGCCGTAGGCGAACCAGACGTTCCTGAACTCGATCTCGCCCCGGGTCTCGTCGGGGAGTGAGCGGGGGTGGGGGGGATCGTCGATTTCGATCTCCTCGTCCAGGAGCTTGAAGATCCGCTCCGAGGACGCCATGGCCCCCTGGAGCAGGTTGTACTTCTCCGAGAGGTCCTGGATGGGGCGAAAGAACCGCCGGGCATACTGGAGAAAGGCCGCCACCACCCCTACCGTTACGGTGCCCTCCAGAATCGACGAGCCCCCGCTCCAGATGATGAGGGCCAGCGCGATGGCGGTGAAGAGTTCGATGACGGGAAAGAAGAGGGCGTAGTAGGTGATGGACCGGAGATGGGCCTCCAGGTAGTCCTGGTTCACCTCGTGGTGGCGGCGGGCGTCCGGCTCCTCCCGGTTGAAGAGCTGGACCACCTGCATCCCGGTGAAGCGCTCGTGCAGGAAGGCGTTGATCCGGGCCAGGCGCACCCTGATGTCCCGGTAGGCCTCCCGTATCCGTGCCCGGAAGAGGAAGGCCGTCCACGCCACGAAGGGAAGGACGCTGAAGGAGATGAGGGCGAGCTGCCAGTCCATGCGGAGCATGGCCGCCACGATGAACACCAGGGTGAAGACATCGCCGAAGACGGTGACGATCCCTGAACTGAAGAGTTCGTTGAGCGTCTCCACGTCGCTGGTGATGCGGGTGAGGAGTCGGCCCACGGGGTTCTTGTCGTAGAACCGCATATCCAGGGTCTGGAACTTCCGGAAAACCTCCTTACGGAGGTCGTACATGATGCGCTGACCCAACCATGTGGTTAGGAGGCGCTGGGCGTACTGGAGCCCGAAGCTCAGCACCATGGCTCCCATGAACCCCATGGCCAGGTAGGAGAGGAGGCGGCCGTCCCCCTGGGGGATGGCTTCGTCCAGGGCGATCTTGGTGAGCCACGGGCCTACGATCTCCAGAGCCGAGGCCGCCGCCAGGATGAGGACGGCGAGGCCCACCAGCCACCAGTAGGGCGCCAGGTAGTGGAGGAGGCGCTTCATGAGGCGGGCGTCGTAGGCCTTTCCCAGCGTCTCCTCTTCGTGAATTCCCGGGGCGGGACCTCTGGCCATCAGCCCGGCTCCGGCGGGGAGAAGGGTGGCGGGGCCGGGAAACCGGCGCCGGGTCCGGGGGGCCGGGGGTTCTTCCTCATCGCCTTCGTTCGTCCAGCTCGGCCAGGAGCTCGTCCAGCGTGATCCCCGAGGCCAGGAGGGCCACCAGGAGGTGGTAGAGGAGGTCGGCGGCCTCGGACGCCGCTCCTTCGCCCTCTCCGCGGCCCAGGGCCAGGATGAGCTCCGCCGTCTCCTCCCCCAGCTTCTTGAGCCTGAGGTTCTCGTCCCGGAGGAGCCGGGCGGTGTAGCTTCCCTCGGGCAGCTCCCGTGCCCGGGACTCCAGGACGGACCAGAGGGCCGGGAGAACAGACTCGGGGGCGGCCTCGCCTTCCGGTGCTCGACCTGGGGCCTCGGCGCTGGTGGGAGGCTCGCCCCGTCCCTCCTCCTCCGGGGAGAGCTTGCCGAAACAGGTCCGTTCGTCGGTGTGGCACGCAGGTCCCCTGGGCCGCACCAGGGCGAGGACCGTGTCGGCGTCGCAGTCGGCGTGGAGGGAGACCACGGACTGGGTGTTCCCCGAGGTGGCTCCCTTGTGCCACAGCTCCTGCCGGGAGCGGGACCAGTAGTGCATCTGGCCGGACTCCAACGTCCGCCCCAACGCGGCCCGGTTCGCCCAGGCCACCGTGAGGACTTCCCGCGTATCGGCGTCCTGGGCCACGACGGGGAGGAGGCCGTCCTCATGGAAGGTGAGGCCCTCCATCTCTCCCAGGGTGCGGATGCGACGATCGGTCAGGTTCGCTCCCTTGGTCATCGGATGGCCACTCCTTCTCCGGCCAGGGCGTCTTTGATGGCTCCCACCGTGGTGAGGCCGTCGTGGAGGATGCCGGCCAGGAGGGCCGCCGAGGCACCTCCCTCGGTGAGGGCGTCCCGGATGTGCTCCGGCCCCCCGGCACCGCCGGAGGCGACGACGGGGACCTCCACCGCATCGGCCACCTTCCGGGTCAGCTCCAGGTCGTAGCCCGTCCTCACTCCGTCCCGGTCCATGCTGGTGAGGAGGATCTCTCCCGCTCCCAGCCGGGCGCACTCCACGGCCCACTCCACACCGTCCAGCTCGGTGGGGGTCCGTCCTCCATGAATGTAGGCCCGCCACGACTCGCCCTCCCGGGCCGCGTCCACGCTGGCCACCACGCACTGGCTTCCGAAGAGCTCGGCCCCCCGGGAGATCAGCTCCGGCGTCTTCACCGCTGCGGTGTTCAGGCTTGTCTTGTCGGCCCCGGCCCGAAGGAGCTCGCCCATGTCCTCCACCGTGCGCACGCCGCCCCCCACGGTGAGGGGGATGAACAGGACCTCGGCCGTGCGGCGGACGGTGTCCAGGAGGGTCCCCCGGCCCTCGGCGGAGGCGGAGATGTCCAGGAAGACGATCTCGTCGGCTCCCTCCTCCTCGTAGCGGCGGGCCAGCTCCACCGGATCCCCCACGTCCCGGAGGCCTCGGAAGTTGGTGCCCTTCACCACGCGGCCGTGGTCCACGTCCAGGCAGACGATGATGCGGGACCTCATGCGTCGTCTCCCCACTCCAGCTCCACCGAGCCCTTGGTGCTGAAGACCGCATCCCCCTCCGCCATGGCCTGGCGCAGGGCCAACCCGAAGGCCTTCACCGCCGCCTCCACCGTGTGATGCTTGTCCTCGCCCCGGACCACCCGGATGTGGACGGTGGCCCCCAGGTTCAGGGCCAGGCTCTGCAGAAAGTGCCGGTAGAGGGGGGAGGGGAGGGGGCCCACGTAGAAGGAGCGCCCGCCCACGTCCACGGCGGCCTGGACCAGGGCCTCGTCCATGGGAAGGAGGGCCCACCCGTAGCGGGCGGCCGTCTCCGGGATCTCCTCCCGCAGGGCCAGCCCCAGGGCGATGGCCACGTCTTCCACCAGATGGTGCTTCAGGTCCCCGGTGGCCTCCAGCTCCAGCCGCAGGCCGCCGTACTTGGCCAGGGTCTCCACCATGTGGGTGAGGAAGGGCTCGTCGGTGGTGACCCGGACGTCCCCGCCCTCCCGCTCCAGCGAGAGGCGGATGGTGGTCTCTCGGGTGCTTCGCTTCAGGCGCGTCATGCTCCGAACTCCTTTGCCACGTCGTCAGGGGGGATGACCCCCTTGTAGATGGCCATACCCAGGACAGCCCCTGCGGCTCCCGCCGCCTCCAGCCCCCTGAGCTCTTCCATGGTCGTGATTCCTCCGGACATCCAGAGGGGGTGGTCGCTCCCCTCGATGATCTCCCGGGCCGCCTCCAGGTCGGCGCCCTGCATCCTCCCCTCCCGCCCCACATCGGTGCAGAGGACACCGGCCAGGGGGAGGGGTGCCAGGCGCTCCAGGAGCTCAAGGACCGGGACCCGGGTGGACTCGGTCCATCCCTTCTTCAGGACCACACCGTCCCGGACGTCGGCGGCCACCAGGATGATGCCGGGGTGGGCCTCGGCCAGGGACTCCAGCCACCGGGGCTCGTCCAGGGCCCGGGTCCCGATGATGACCCGGGCAACGCCGGCGTCCAGAAGGGCCTTCACGGTATCCTCGTCCCTCACGCCCCCGCCCACCTGGACCACGGCGTCGGTGGCCGCGACGATGTCGCGGATGATCTCCCGGTTGTCGCCCAGGGAGAGAGCTGCGTCCAGGTCCACCACGTGGAGGGTCCCGAACCCCATCTCCCTCCACTTCCGGGCCCGGGCCACGGGATCGGGGAGGGACACCTTTTCCTCCTCGGGGCGGCCGCCCACGAGCTGCACGCAGCGCCCCTCCCGGAGGTCCACCGCCGGCGCGGCGATCATCGTCCGTCCTCCCCCTGCCGGTGTCCGGGCCCCCTCCCCGTCGGCGCTCCCTGCCTTCGGTCCGAGCCCTTCATCCTGCCGCCTCCTCCAGGAAGTTCCTGATGATCCGAAGCCCCGGGGCCGAGCTCTTCTCGGGGTGGAACTGAACGCCCCAGGCCCTTCCCTTGCGCACCCCGGCGGGAAAGCGGTCTCCCTGGTACTCGGTGACGGCGATGACCGCGTCGGTCTCGGGGCCGTCGCAGACGTAGGAGTTGGCGTAGTAGGCCACCAGCTCATCGATGCCCCGGAAGAGGGGGTCCCTTTCGGGGGAAGCGTCGGTGTCAGCGGTGGCGGCCTCCCCGGCGAAGGACCCGGTCCTGCCGAGCCGGACGTCGTTCCAGCCCATCTGGGGAACGATCCGGGTGGTCAGGCGCCGGACCGTGCCTTCCAGAAGGCCGATCCCCTCCCCGTCCCCCTCCTCCGAGTCCTGGAAGAAAAGCTGCATGCCCAGGCAGATGCCCAGACAGGGTAGACCCTCCTCCAGGACCTTCCGGACCCTCCCTCCCTCGTCCTCCAGGGCGCGAACGGCGGCACCGAAGGAGCCCACCCCGGGGAGCACCAGGGCGTCCCGGGCCAGAGCCTCGTTCCAGCTCCGCGTCACCTCGACCCCGGCCCCTCCCGACTCCAGGGCCTTTTTCAGGGAGTGGAGGTTGCCGGCCCCGTAGTCGAAGAGGGCCACGCGCAGTTTGGTGTTCATCGCCATATCGCCTCCACGTCCACCGTCGGTCTCGCGCTCATCGGATCGCTTCCCACCCGGAGCTGCTCCCGGTGAAGAGCCTGTCCAGGGCTGCGAGGAATCGCTCCATCATCTCCCAGGGGCCTACCGTCACCCGGAGGGCGTCGCCCAGCTCCGGGAGGTCCGCGAAGGGCCTGGCGGCCACTCCCCCCTCCTTCAGCGCCGCGTTGACCTCCCTGGCACCGGCCCGTCCCAGGGGCACCAGGAGGAAGTTGGCGTCGGAGGGGAGGGGTTTCAGCCCTCGCTTCCGAAGCTCCCCGGCGAGACGCTCCCGGTTCTCTGAAGTGCTGCTCCGGATGCCCTCGGCCCACCCGTCCACGTCTTCCAGGGCGGCCACGGCCGCCTCCTCGGCCAGGTGATTCACCTTGTAGGGCCCCCTGGACTTCTCCACCTCCCGGACCAGAGGCGGGGGGCCCACCCCGAAGCCCACCCTCAGGCCGGCCAACCCGTAAAGCTTGGAGAAGGTCCGGAGGACCAGGAGGCGGGCGGTTTCCGGAGCCTCTCTGAGGAGGCTTTCTCCGGCGAAGTCGGCGTAGGCTTCGTCCAGGATCACCAGGGGGCCGTTTTCGCCTCCCTCCTCCAGGAGCTCCATGACCCACGCTTCGGGGAGGGACCGGCCCGTGGGGTTGTTGGGGCGGCAAAGATAGACGAGGTCCGGGTCCTCCTGGAGGAGACGCCGGGGATCGTCTTCCGCCTCGGCCCAGGGGACGGCTACGGCGTCCATCCCGTTCATGCGCCCGAAGACCTCCACCATGGAGAAGGAGGGGGCCGGGTAGGCCATTCGTCCAGGGGGGAAGGTGGAGGCCCGGAAGACCGAGTCCAGGAGGTCGTCGGAGCCGCACCCCGTGGTGACGGCTTCCACCGGTACCTCGAAGCGTCGGCTGACGGCCTCCTTCAACTCCCGTCCGTAGACCGACGGATAGCGGGCCAGGGTGTCCGACGAGGCCAGCCGGACCAGGGCCATGGCATCGGGGTGGGCTCCCCAGAGGTTGGTGTTGTCGCTCAGGTCCACCTCCACCGGGGTTCGGCCGGGGTCGTAGGGGCGGAGCCCGGTGTAGTCTTCCCTCGGAAAGGGGGTCATGGTGCGGCTCCCCTGCTTTCGGCATCCGCGGAGTCGGGGGATTCGGGGGTCGTAGGGGCGCCGGCATCCGGCCCTTCCTCCAGGCCCCTCCGGGCCCGGGCCGCTGCGGCGTGGCCGGGAAGGCCCTCCGCCTCGGCCATCCGGTCCACCGAGGGAGCCATGTCCGCGGCTGCCTCGGGGGTGATGTCCTGCCAGGTGTACATGCGCAGGTAGTGGAGGGTGGAGAGGCTGGAAAAAGAGCGGGCCAGTCCCCCGGTGGGGAGGACGTGGTTGGCGCCGGTGATGTAGTCGCCGTAGGCCACGGCGGCGGCCTGTCCCAGGAAGACCGTCCCCGCCGTGGGGATCCGGTCCATGGCGGCCCGGGGGTCGGCGGTGAAGAGGGCCAGGTGCTCGGCGGCGTAGTCCCGGGCCAGCTCCACGGCCTCGTCCCATTCTCCAGCGAGAAGAAGGGCCCCCTGGCCGGCAAGGGCGGCTTCCACGATCTCTCTCCGGGGGGCCCGGGCCGCCTCCTCCTTCAGTGCCTTCCGGACGGCGGGGATGAGGGCCGGCGCATCGGTGACCAGGGCCACGGCAGCGTCGGGGTCGTGCTCGGCCTGGCAGATGAGCTCCAGGGCACAGAGGCGGGGGTCCGCCGAGTCGTCGGCCAGGACCAGGACTTCGGACGGTCCGGCGGGTGAGTCGATGATGAGCTCCCCGGCCACCTGCCGCTTCGCCTCGGTGACGTAGCGGTTGCCGGGGCCCACGACGGCATCCACCCGGGGGATGGTTTCCGTTCCCCGGGCCATGGCTCCCACGGCGCCGGCCCCGCCCAGGGCGAAGAGGCGTGTGGCCCCGGCGATGGCACAGGCCGCCAGCACCGTGTTTGGGGGGAGGCCCGACGGGCCCGGAGGCGAGCAGACGATGATCTCCTCCACCCCCGCCGCCACCGCAGGCACCACGCCCATGAGGACGCTGCTGGGGTAGGCGGCCCGGCCCCCGGGGGCGTAGACCCCGACCCGGTCCAGGGGCACGGCTTTCCGACCGAGAGTAACCCCTGGTCGGACCTCGAGTTGCACGTCTTCGGGGATCTGGGCCCGGTGGAAGGCCAGGATGTTGGCCGTGGCCGTCTCCAGGTCCCGGCGGAGTTCGGGGTCGAGAGCGTCAAGGGCCCGGTGCCAGGCTTCCCGAGGAATTTCCAGCTCCTCCAGTTCGGCGCCGTCCAACTCCCGGGCCATGGCCCGGAGGGCGTCGTCCCCCTCCCTGCGGACCCGGTCCAGGATCTCCTGCACCGTCTTCCGCAGGCCCGGCTCATCGGAGGGGCGGCGGTCCAGTAGGGCTCTGCGCTCCTCGGCGGTGAGCTCGGCGATGGCTTTGTCGATGGCGATCTTCATCGTCTCTCCTCGGGGTGGGCCGGCGTGTGCCCCGGGGCGGGGTCGGACCCGCTTCCGGGACGGCGGCCGGACCCGTGGCCTACGGCATGAGCCGTTCGATGGGCGTGACCAGGATACCCTCGGCTCCCAGGGCCTTCAGGCGGGTGATGGTCTGGTAGATCCTGTCGGCGTCCACCACCGCGTGGGCAGCCACCCACCCGTTTCCGTCCCGGATCTCCACGATGGTGGGGCCCGAAAGGCCGGGGATGACCTCCTTCACCTCCTCCAGCCGGTCCCGGGGGACGTTGGCCATGAGGTAGCGCTTGGCTTTGGCCCGGATGACCGACTCCAGGGCCGTGACCAGCTCGGTGATCTTCTCGTCTCCCGCCCTGTCCTCCTCCAGGACCTCCCGGTTGGCGATGAGGCGGGCCGTGGACTCCAGGATGGTCCCGACCTCCCGGAGGCCGTTTACCCGGAGGGTGGAGCCCGTGGAGACCAGGTCCACGATGACCTCGGCCACGCCCAGGTGGGGGGCGATCTCGGCGGCTCCGCTCACCGGGGCCACCTTCACCTCCACCCCCCTCTCACGGAAGTAGCCCTCCGTGCACCGGGGAAAGGAGGTGGCCACCCGGGTCCCCTCCGTGAGCTCGTCCGGGGAGCCGACAGGGCTCTCGTCCCGCACCGCCACCACCAGACGGCACCGCCCGAAGTCCAGGTCCAGGAGCTCCTCCACCGGCTGGCCCGCCTCGGCGATGAGGTCGGCCCCGGTGACACCCAGGTCCGCGGCCCCGTCGGCCACGAACTCGGGGATGTCCTGGGCCCTCACGAAGAGGGCCTGGAACTCCGAACCCAGGGCGGCCACGAGGGCCCGGTCCACCCGGGACTCTGCCTTCAGGCCGGCTTTTTCGAAGAGGACCAGGGCCTGGTCGGCCAGGCGGCCCTTGTTGGGTAGTGCGATTCTGAGCACGGGGCTCTCCTTGTTCGGGATCCGAATCCATCTCATCCCATTCTTGGTTCTTCCCGGCGGAGACTTCCGCGGTTGGCCTCGAGGGGCCGCTACGCTGCAAGCGCTGGCCTTTGACTCCCTCTTCGGCTCATCCGCGGGACCCTCCGCCTCCCCCACATGGGGCGATGGATTCGGCCTCCTCTCTCTTCCACCCCCGTGCTGCCTGGGGGTAAGGTGGTGAAAAAAAACCGCGGCCCGTCCGAGACGGGCCGCGGCGGCGATGTCGGTCTGCTCAGGCTTCGGTCAGGCGCAGACCACCTCCGCCACACGACCCGTGGGGATCGCATGATGATGGTGATGATGGTGCCGGACCTTCGCCAGATTTTGCATTCCAGAAGCTAGACAAAGTGCTGAAGAGGGTCAACGGGGCGGGGACGCCGAACCCCTGTGCTGAAGGAGGGTACAGACGATGCTCGAAAGGGACGGCCCACGGAACGCTTTCGGCTGTCCCATCGCATCTCCCTCAGCTATGATCACCGGATGGACCGCAGCATCCGCATACGGGGCGCCCGTCAGCACAACCTCAAGAACCTGGATCTGGATCTTCCCCGACGAGCCCTCACCGTCATCACCGGGCCTTCGGGCTCGGGAAAGTCGTCCCTGGCCCTGGACACCCTCTTCGCCGAGGGCCAGCGCCGGTACGTGGAGTCCCTGTCCACCTACGCCAAGCAGTTCCTGGACCGGATGGAGAAGCCGGACGTGGATCTCATCGAGGGGATCGCGCCGGCGGTGGCCATCGAGCAGAAGAACCCCACCAAGTCCAGCCGCTCCACCGTGGGCACCGCCACCGAGGTGCAGGACTACCTCCGCCTCCTCTGGGCCCGGGTGGGCCGGACGCACTGCCCGGAGTGCGGCCGGGAGGTCCGTCCCGACACGGTTTCCGGCGCCGTGGACCGGACGCTGGAGCTCCCCGGGGGGGAGCGGATCATGGTCACCTTTCCCCTGGCCCTAAGCGAGCGGGTCACCCACGAGCTGGTGGTGGAGAATCTGAAGGCCATGGGCTTCCTCCGGGTCCTGGCGGATGGGCAGACGGTGGACCTGGGCACCGGGGATGCGGCGGATCCCGACGTTTTGGGGGTGAACCTCACGGACGCCGAGGAACTCATGGTCGTGGTGGACCGCCTCAAGGCCTCGCCGGAGGTTCGGGACCGTCTGGCCGACTCCCTGGGCACCGCCTTCGCCGAGGGGGAGGGGGAGGCCCTGGTGGTGACGGCCGACGGGGGGCGCCTGGAATTCACCGAGCACTTCCGCTGTCCCCGGCATCCGGAGCTGGAGTTTCCCGAGCCTTCCCCCCAGTTCTTCTCCTTCAACAACCCCTTCGGCTCCTGCCCCGTTTGCACCGGCTTCGGAGCCACCCTGGAATACGACAGCGACCTCATCGTTCCCAATCCCCAACGCTCCATCCAGGAAGGGGCGGTGGATCCCTGGACCAAGCCCCGCTACTTCAAGGAGCAGGACCGCCTCCGGGCCTTTGCCCGGGAGCAGGGGCTCTCACTCTTCTCCCCCTGGGCCGAGCTCCCGGACGACTTCAAGGAGACGGTGCTGGAGGGGGGAGAGGGGTTCCGTGGGATCATCCCCTTTCTCCGCTCCAAGGAGAGGAAGCGCTACAAGCGCTACATCCGGGTCTTCCTGCGCCAGTACCAGAGCCCCCGAACGTGCAAGGCCTGCGGAGGAGCACGCATCCGCAAGGAGGCCCTCCGGGTCCTGGTAGGTGGGATGAACATCGCCCAGGTGTCGGCCCTCCCCCTGGAGGAGCTGCACCGGTGGATGGAGGACCTGGAGCTCACGGAGACGGAGACCCGTATCGCCGAGACCATCCTCCGGGAGCTCCTCTCCCGCCTGAGTTTCCTCGTGGAGGTGGGGCTGGGCTATCTGACCCTGGACCGCCAGACCCGCACCCTTTCCGGAGGCGAGGCCCAGCGCATCAACCTGGCCAACTCCCTGGGCTCGAAGCTGGTGGACGCCCTCTACGTCCTGGACGAGCCCACCATCGGCCTCCATCCCCGGGACACGCAGGCCCTCCTCCAACTCCTCTTCCGCCTCCGGAGCCTGGGCAACACGGTGGTCGTCGTGGAGCACGATCCCCCGGCCATCCGGGCGGCGGACCACGTCCTGGAGCTGGGGCCGGCCTCCGGGGAGAAGGGCGGTGAGGCGGTCTTCCAGGGGACTCCCGAGGAGCTCCAGTCGGCGGACACGGCCACGGGGCTCTACCTCTCGGGCAAGAGGGAGATTCCCCTACCGTCGAGGCGGCGGGCCGTGGACGGTGCCCGGCTGAGTCTCAGGGGCGCACGCCTCCACAACCTGAAGAGCGTGGACGTGGACGTCCCCCTTCGGGCCCTGACCGTGGTGACGGGAGTGAGCGGGTCGGGGAAGTCCAGCCTGGTGCACGACGTCCTCTACCGGGCCCTGGAGGCGGAGCTGGCGGGAGGGGAGACCTCGGCCAAGGAGCACCTGGGGGAGGCGGTGGGGAAGTACGACTCCCTGGGAGGGGTGAGCCTGGTGGAGGAGGTGGTCCTGGTGGACCAGTCACCCATCGGCCGCACCCCCCGCTCCAACCCCGTCACCTACATCAAGGCCTGGGACGAGGTCAGGCGCATCTTCTCCTCCCTCCCGGCGGCCCGGCAGCGGGGCTACGGCCCCGGGGACTTCTCCTTCAACGTGGCCGGCGGTCGCTGCGAGGAGTGCAAGGGGGCCGGCCGGGTGGAGGTGGAAATGATCTTCATGGCCGACGTCTTCGTGCCCTGCGAGGTGTGCGGTGGGACTCGCTACAAGCCCGAGCTCCTGGAGGTGACCTTCAAGGAAAAGACCATCGCCGACATCCTGGAGATGACGGTGGACGAGGCCATCCGCTTCTTCATCCGGGAAGACAGGCTGGGCAAGATCCTCTGGCACCTGCAGCAGGTGGGCCTGGGCTACCTCCGGCTCGGCCAGCCGGCCCCCACCCTCTCCGGTGGTGAGGCCCAGCGTCTGAAGATCGCCCGGGAGCTGTCGGCGGGGGCCGGAAAGAAGGGCAGGAAGGTCTACATCCTGGACGAGCCCACCACGGGGCTCTCCGGGGAGGACATCCGCAAGCTCATCGGGGTGCTGAACAAGCTCCTGGACGCCGGCCACACCGTCGTCGTCATCGAGCACAACCTGGAGATGGTGAAGGTGGCGGACTGGATCATCGACCTGGGCCCCGGAGCCGGAGCCCGGGGCGGGGAGGTGGTGGCCATGGGTCGCCCGGAGGACGTGGTGGACATTCCGGAGAGCGTCACCGGGCGTTTTCTGGGTCCGGTGCTGAACGGGACGGACCGAGGATGAGGGGCTGCCGACCTCGCCGATGCCTCGCGGACTCGTCCCTGAGGGCAGGGGAGGCTCGCAGGTGAGCGTTGCCCCGCCCCTTTCCGTCCTCTTCCCTGTGCGGAACGCCGCCGGCACCGTCGGTGAGGCGCTGGCCTCCCTCTCGGCCCAGACCTTTCCCAGCTTCGAGATCCTGGTGGTGGACGACGGCTCCACCGACGCCACCCCGGAGATCCTCCGGGATGTAGCCCGGGACGACCCGCGGATCCACATCCGGGTCCAGGAGCCCCGGGGGATCGTGCCGGCCCTGGAGAGGGCCCGGGCCCAGGCGCGCGGGCCGTACCTGGCCCGCATGGACGCCGACGACCTGGCCGAGCCCACCCGGTTCCAGAAGCAGATGGACTTCCTGGCCTCCGACGGGCGCATGGTGGCCTGCGGCACGGGAGTGACCTACTTCCCGGCAGGGGAACTGAAGGACGGATCCCGGCGCTACCAGGAGTGGATCAACGGGCTGGCCGGCCACGGGGCCATGGAGCGGGACCTCTTCGTGGAGTGCCCCATCCCCCACCCCACCCTCATCCTCAGGGCCCGGGCCATGGAGCTCGTGGGGGGCTACCGGGACCGGGGGTGGCCCGAGGACTACGACCTTGTCCTGCGCCTGTGGGAAGGGGGCGGGCGGTTGGGGAAGGTCCCCGAGCCCCTCCTCCGGTGGCGCCTGGGAGAGGGTCGCCTTTCGGTCACCAGCCCCACCTACTCCCTGGAGGCCTTCCGGCGCTGTAAGGTCCACTTCCTCCGGCGGGCTCACCTCTCCTGGGGGAGGGAGGTGGTGATCTGGGGCGCCGGACCCGTGGGAAAGGCTTTCGCCAGGGAGCTCCTGAGGCAGGGAGGCCGCCTGCGGGCCTTCGTGGATCTGGACCCCAGGAAGATCGGCCAGGAGATCCACGGGGTGACGGTCCTCCACCCCGACGAGGGGAAGAAACTTGGGGACGTGTTCACCCTGGCAGCGGTGGCCCGGCCCGGTGCCCGGGAGGAGATTCGCCGGGTCCTCACCGAGGCCGGAAGGGTGGAGCTGGAGGACTTCGTGGCGGTGGCCTGAGGGACGTGGCAAAACCTCCTCGGCGCCTTGCCTGGAAGTGCCGTTTGTCGTTATTTTACAAGGACTTCAAGGTGATCTAGAGCCTCGGCCCACCGGGGCTGAACCCCGGCCCCGTCGGGAGACAGGCTGAGTGACGCGCGCGCCCCTCATTCGCCCTCTCCAACACGCCCCGTCCGTGCACCCTCTCCATCCCGGGGGGCACGGCGTCGAGCGTGTTCCGGAGGTCCTGTCCCTGGCCTTCATCCCGGGCACGCAACAACCGAACACGAATCGGCCTCCGGAGTTGAGGCCGGGTTTCCCGGGTCCGGCGTCAGTCCGGGCCCCAGCCACACATCGAGCGAAGAAGAAACAGCATGGAGCATCTGGACAACGGTAGCGGAGGAACCCGGGATCCCGGTGGGGTCGGCGAGGGGGATGTGGGGCAGAAGGTCATGACCCGCCTCCTCGAGGACGAGATGCGGGAGTCGTTCATCGACTACTCCATGAGCGTCATCGTTCAGCGGGCCCTTCCCGACGTGCGCGACGGACTCAAGCCCGTCCATCGCCGCATCCTCTACGCCATGCAGGAGCTGGGCCTCTCTCCGGGACGTGCCTACAAGAAGAGCGCCACGGTGGTGGGTGAGGTCCTGGGGAAGTTCCATCCCCACGGCGACATGGCGGTCTACGACTCCCTGGTCCGCATGGTCCAGAGCTTCTCCCTCCGCTACCCGCTGGTGGACGGCCAGGGGAACTTCGGGTCCGTGGACGGGGACTCGGCGGCGGCCTACCGCTACACCGAGGCCCGTCTCCACAAGCTGGCCACCGAGCTCCTGGAGGACATCGACAAGGAGACGGTGGACTTCGCGCCGAACTTCGACGGGCGGATTCAGGAGCCCACGGTCCTTCCCGGGAAGGCTCCCAACCTTCTCATCAACGGAAGCTCCGGGATCGCGGTGGGGATGGCCACCAACATTCCTCCCCATAACCTGCGGGAGGTCGTGGACGCCGCCCTGGCCCTGATCCGGGATCCGGAACTGGACCAGGCGTCCCTGGAGGGACTCGTTACCGGGCCGGATTTCCCCACCGGGGGCTACATCTGCGGGCGGGAGGGCATCCGGGACGCCTACCGGGAGGGCCGGGGCCGTATCGTCATGAGGGCCCGAGCCCAGGAGGAGGAGCTCCCGGGAGGTGGGGAGCGCATCGTGGTCACCGAGATCCCCTTCATGGTGAACAAGTCCCGCCTCATCGAGCAGATTGCCCAGCTCGTCCGGGACAAAAAGCTCACCGACATCCGGGACCTGAGGGACGAATCGGACCGGGACGGGCTGCGAATCGTCATCGAGCTCAAGCGGGACGCCATCCCCAGGGTCGTTCTGAACCGCCTCTACAAGCACACCCAGATGCAGACCACCTTCGGGGCCATCCTCCTGGCGCTGGTGGACGGGGTGCCGAAGGTCATGGGCCTGAGGGAGATGCTCCTGCACTTCATCGAGCACCGTCATGTGGTGGTGGTGCGGCGGAGCGAGTTCGAGCTGACCCGGGCCCGGGACCGGGAGCACATCCTGGAGGGTCTCAAGATCGCCGTCGATAACATCGACGAGGTCATCAAGATCATCCGGGGCTCCGGGGACACGGCGGAAGCATCCATCCGGCTCAGGGATCACTTCGAGCTGAGCGACAAGCAGGCCGAGGCCATCCTCAACATGCGGCTGGCCCGCCTCACCGGCCTGGAGATGGAAAAGCTGGAGGAGGAGCTGGAAGAGGTCCGGTCCCGCATCTCCGAGCTGGAGGAGATCCTGGCCAGCCGGGAAGTGCGGATGGAGATCATCGTCCAGGAGCTCCAGGGGATCGCCGAGGAGTACGGTGACGACCGGCGGACGGAGATCCTGGGGGAGAACCTCATCCTCAACGAGGAGGATCTCATCGTCGAGGAGGACATGGTCATCACCGTGTCCCACCAGGGCTACGTGAAGAGGATCGGCGTGGACGCCTACCGGGCCCAGCGGCGCGGGGGGCGGGGTCTGAGGGGGATGGGAACGAAAGAGGAGGACTGGGTGGAGCACCTCTTCATGGCATCCACCCACGACTATCTCACCATCTTCACCCGGTCGGGCCAGTGCTACTGGATCAAGGTCTGGGAGATTCCCGTGGGGGCCCGGCACGCCCGTGGCAAGCCCATCGTGAACCTCGTCAACATGATTCCCGGCGACGAAGTGGCGGCGGTGGTCCCGGTCCGGGAGTTCAGGGAAGACCAGTACCTCCTCTTCGCCACCCGCAAGGGGCAGGTGAAGAAGTCGTCTCTTGCCGCCTACGGGAACATCCGGGCCATAGGCTTGAATGCCATCAACATCCGGGAGGGGGACGAGCTCATCGAGGTGAAGCTCACCGGCGGCTCGGACCAGGTCATCCTGGGAACCCGAAACGGGATGGCCATCCGCTTCAGCGAAGAGGACGCCCGACCCATGGGCCGGGCAACCTCGGGGGTGCGGGGGATCAACCTCTCGGCGGGGGACGAGGTGGTGGGGATGGTGGTCCTGAAGCGTCCCGATGCGACCCTCCTGGTGGTGACGGAGGGAGGGATGGGGAAGCGCACCTCCCTGGGCGCCTACCGGGAGCAGCAGCGGGGCGGCAAGGGGGTCATCAACATCCGGACCTCCCACCGGACCGGAAAGGTGGTGGCCATTAAATCCGTCATCGACGACGACGAGTTCATGGTGATTACCCGGAACGGGGTGGTGAACCGGCAGCGGGTGGGTGAGATCCGGACCATCGGACGGGCCACCCAGGGAGTCCGCCTGGTGAACCTGGACGAGGGCGACCAGGTCATGGACGTGGCTCGGGTCATCCAGGAGAACGGGGCGGGAGACCAGGACGTGGAGGAGCTGGCCGACGAGGTCGCGGGATCCGACGAATCCCTGGCCCGGGGGAGGGGGGAGGACCTGGACGGAGAGGCCGTGGACGTTGCCGACGAGGCGGGGGAGGAATGAATGAAGGCTCCGGCCCATGATACCCTGACCAGCCTCGATGACGTCCGGGCCGCGGCCCGACGCATCGAGGGGGTGGCGGTTCGGACACCCCTCCTGCCCTTCCACGAGGCCTCGGAGCGTATCGGCGGCGAGGTGCGCCTCAAGTGCGAATGCCTCCAGCGGGCCGGGTCCTTCAAGATCCGAGGGGCCTTCAACCTGGTTTCTCAGCTTACTCCGGAGGAGCTGGAGCGGGGGATCATCACCTACTCCTCGGGGAATCACGCCCAGGCCGTGGCCCTGACCGCCGGGATCAAGGGCGTCCGGGCCGTCGTGGTCATGCCCACGACGGCTCCTCCGGTGAAGGTGGCCGGAGCCCGGCGCCTGGGGGCCGAGGTGCACTTCGAGGGGACCACCTCCATCGAGCGAAAGCACCGGGCGGAGGCCATCGCCCGGGAGGAGGGGCTCGCCATGATTCCCCCCTTCGATGACCCACGGATCATCGCCGGCCAGGGAACGGTGGGTCTGGAGATTGCCCAGGAGTGGCCCGAGGCCGAAATCGTCCTGGCGCCCATCGGTGGGGGCGGGCTGGCCGGCGGCACCGCAGCGGCCCTCAAGCACCTTCTCCCGGGTGTCACCGTGATGGGCGTGGAGCCCCGGGGAGCCTCCTGCATGAGGGCGGCGCTGGATGCCGGAGAGCCGGTGACGCTGGAGGGGATCGACACCATCGCCGACGGCCTGGCGCCTGTCAGGGCCGGGGACCTGACCTTCCAGCACGGGCGGGAATTCCTGGATGACGTGGTGGTGGTGGAGGACGAAGCCATCCGGGAGGCTGCCGCCTACCTCCTGAACCGGCGGAAGCTGGTGGTGGAGTATTCCGGAGCAGCCACCCTGGGAGCCCTCCTCTCCGGAGTAGTGGACGGAGAGGACCGAAGAGTGGCCGTCGTTCTCAGCGGTGGGAACCTGGACCCCGCCGTCCTGGAGGAGCTGGTTGAGGGAGGCATGGCTTGAGCCTCACCAGGGTGGCGGGAATCCGGGTGGGACACGCGGAGGTGGCCGGGGGCCGGAGCGGCTGCACCGTGGTCCTGGGCCCCTTCCGGGGAGCGGTGGAGGTCCGGGGACTGGCCACGGGGAGCCGGGAGCTGGATCTCCTCTCCCCCCGGCACACCGTTGAGCGGGTGCACGGCGTCCTGCTGACGGGCGGATCGGCCCACGGTTTGGCTGCGGCCGACGGTGTCATGGCCTGGCTCGAAGAGCGGGGAGAGGGATACGAAACCCCGGGTGGGCTGGTCCCCCTGGTGCCCGGCGCGGTTGTCTACGACCTGGCTCCCGGGACCCCCCGGCCCGGGCGCGGGGAGGGACGGCGGGCCTGCGAGGCCGCGTCCGAAGGGCCGGTGGCCGAGGGGCGCGTGGGTGCCGGAGCCGGGGCCACCGTGGGCAAGGCCCGGGGAATCGAGTGGGCCGTCCCCGGTGGTGTCGGGAGCGCCGCCGTCACCTTGAAGTGGAACCGCACCTCCGAGGAAGGCGCATCAGGGCCTTCCAGCGCATCGGCATCGTCCCGGGACGAGGACGGACCGGCGGGTCCGGTGGAGGAGGTCACCGTGGGGGCCCTGGCCGTGGTCAACGCACTGGGCGACGTGGTGGACCGGGACGGAAGCGTCCTGGCGGGGAGCCGGGCTCCGGGGGGCACCCTGGTGGAGTCCGACGGCGAGGGGGGCGAGGGCGGCTTCGCGGACCCCCTGACCGGCACCAATACCACCCTGGTGGTGGTGGCCACCGATGCGCCCCTGTCCCGGACGGACCTGGGCCGTATGGCGGGGATGGCCGCCGGGGCGTTCTCCCGGGCCATCGTGCCGGCGAACACCCCTTTCGACGGTGACATTCTCTTCGCTCTATCCACCGCCCGGAAAGAGCATTCCTTGCCGCCGGCTCGGCTTCTTGCCTTGGGGGAGGTCGGGAGGAGAACGGCGGAGGATGCCATCCGACGGGCGGTCTCGGAGGACCGGCGGCGGGATCGGGTTCCGGCGGGGGAGGAAGCGTGGTGAATCATCTGGTTCTCTTCGACATCGACGGCACCCTGGTGTACGGCGGACCGGCCAAGGCGGCCTTCGAATGGGCGCTGGAGAGGGTTTTCGGAACCGCCGGCCGGGCCAAACTCCACAACTTCGCCGGAAAGACCGACCCCCAGATCGCCAGGGAGCTCCTCCGGGATGAGGGCCTCGCGGATGATGATATCGATGCCGGCCTGGAGGAGCTCTGGACCAGCTATCTGGGAGAGCTGGAGCTGCGGTTGCCCCGGGAGCCCATGACCGTCCTTCCCGGCGTCCGGGAGCTCCTTCCCATGCTGGAGACGAGGGGGGACGTGGTCCTGGGCCTCCTCACCGGGAACATTGTCCACGGCGCCCGGCTCAAGCTGGGGTCGGTGGGACTCATGGATCACTTCTCCGTCGGGGGCTACGGCTCGGACAGCGAGGTCCGGGAGGACCTGCCCGCAGTCGCCATGAAGAGGGCGGAGCTCCACTGGGGGCAGGCGTTCGCTGCATCGTCGGTGGTGGTGGTGGGCGACACGCCACGGGACGTTCAGTGCGGGAGGCACGGGGGGACCCGGACCGTGGCCGTGGCTACGGGCCGGTACACGGCGGAGGAGCTTCGCGGCGCCGGGCCGGATGTGGTCCTCACCGACATGGGCGACCTGGAAGGGGCCGTTGCCGCCTTCCTCCCCTGAACCGTCCACGTGACGTCGGCGCCCCATCCCCATCGGACCTCTCTCGATCCGGATGGGGTAGGAGTCTTTTTCACAGGTTTGTCGAGCTACTGAAGGGACGATGCCATGAGCGAGGGAAACGCCGGGGGAAGCCTCCGACGCTTCTACATCATCTTTGCCGTGATCGCCGTCGTGGGGATCGCCGCAGTAGGGTACACCGTGGGCACCGGGGCCATGAGCCGGGCGGCCACCGAGCCCGTGGATCTGGAGGGGGCCGACGACATCCGGCGGCTGACGGAGCTGGCGGTTCCGGTGACCCTCGGCGACGAAGACGCCCCGGCCACGATCATCGTGTTCGGCGACTACCTCTGCGATCACTGTGCGGAGTTCTCCCTCCGCCATCGGCCTGTCCTGGAGGAGAACTACGTGGAGACGGGGAAGGCCCGGCTGGTGTTCTACGACTGGCCGCTGAATCCCCAGTTCGGGACCTTCCTGGCCGCCAGGGCTTCCCGGTGCGCCGATGACCAGGGTCGCTACTGGGCCTACCACGACCTTCTTTACCGGAACCAGAGGAACTTCGGGATGGCCCAGGACCAGCCGAAATTCCTCCTGGATCTGGGTGAGCAGTTGAATCTGGACATGGCAGAGTTCCGGGGTTGCCTGAACAGCGATCGCCACGCCGAGGCCATCACGGCGAACCGGGAGCTGGCTCGGTCCCTGGGCCTTCCGGGAACGCCGGCCATCCTCGTGGGCACGGGCCAGGGGATGAACCGTCGGCTCAACTCCTACTACTACCAGGTCGTTCAGGACGCCGTGGACGAGATCCTGAGCAGCGTTTCGGACTCCGGGACCTCCGAAGAAGGAGGCTGAGATGCGGGGTGCCGGGACCTCCGGACCACCGTTGAACCGCATGGTGTTGGCCGTCCTTTCTCTCCTGGGGCTGCTAGTGGCCCTCTACATGCTGGCCTACGCCATGGGCTTCACCGGCCCGGTTATCTGCGGGGTCGGAGACTGCGAAGCCGTGCAGAACAGCCCCTACTCCCGCATCGGTTCCTTCCCGGTGGCCGGCTTCGGGATCGTGGGGTATCTGGCCATGTTGGTTCTGGCTTTTCTGGGGCTCCAGCCGTCCTTCGTCCGCTCCAGGCTCGTGGCCGTCGGCCTTCTGGTCGGGAGCATCGTGGGTCTGGCTTTCAGCGCCTATCTGACGTACCTGGAGGCTTTCGTCATCCGGGCCTGGTGCCAGTGGTGCGTTTTATCGGCGGTGATCATGCTTCTCGCCTTTCTTGCCGCCCTATCCGAGCTGCGACGACTGGGAGGATCTTCATGACAGACAAAAAAGTCCGTGTCCGGGTCCTCTTCGCCGACGGCGGAGCTTTCCATCACGAGGACCTGTCCGTTTCTGCGGCGTCCCTCGAGGGGTATGACCGTCTCATCGACGGTCTTCGGGAGGATCCCGATCTGTTGAAGAGCGTGTACGTGGACGTGGGCCGCCTGTGTGCGGCCTGGTTGGTGGAGGAGGAAGGCTAGAGGGGCGTTGCGAAGGGGGGGCGAGCCCCGCGTCGTCAGAGGGACCGTCGAGCCCGCTCCAGCGTCCACTCCTCCACGACCCCGGGAGGCCAAGCTCCCCGGGCGTGCTCCCTCACGATCCGGTCCGCTTCCTCCCGGGCCCGGCGGCCCAGCTCCTCGTCGATCCACCCCCGCCGGAGTGCCTCTTCCAGCTCCTCTTCGTCCAGGACCGATAGAGTTCCCCCGGGATCCAGCCAGAGGTCCAGAAAGAGATCGTCCGTGTCCCAGCGTCCGTCCCCCCGGATGACGGGGGGTGTGAGGATGTTGGCGTAGATCCCCGTGAAGGTGCCGTCGGCCCGATGGAAGCGCCCGATGTCGTGCCAGCGGCCGGGGAAGGTGAACCAGACGGCGTCGGCTCCCTTTTCCAGGGCCACCCGTCCGCGAATCCGGATGGGAGGATCGAAGAGGACGTCCCGGGCCAGGGTGACCTTCACATTTTCGGTGTCCAGGACCAGCTCCTGAGTGAAGATCTCCGTCCGGTCCGGGGGCCGGTGATAGTGGATGTGGACCCGGGGCGGGGTGGGGGTCACGGGCGGGGAGAGCGGATGGGTTCGACGAAGACGTCCAGGACGCCTCCGCAGACCGACCCCGTCCAGCTCAGGGGATTGTCGGTCAGATCCACCTGGACCATGCGGGTAAGCCCGGTCTCCAAGGCCTCCTTTGCCGCCTCGATGACCTCCGCCTCCCCGCAGCCTCCCCCGACGGTGCCCACCAGGCCACGGTCGGGATCCACCACCATTTTGGCTCCGTTCTTCCGGGGCGTGGAGCCCCGGGTGGAGACCACCGTGGCCAGGGCGCAGGGGCGTCCACCCTCGTGGGCGTCCAGGATGGCTCGAAAAACGGCCCGGTCTTCATCGGTCATGGGGCGTCCTCCTCGAGGAAACGGTCCAGGATGTTTTCCACCTGCCTGAGGGGACGGCCGCTTCCCCCCCGCTGGTGCTGGACGATCTCGGCTGCCACCGCGACGGCGATCTCTCCGGGGGTCTCGGCTCCCAGGTCCAGACCGATGGGAGCGCTGACATGCTCCAGGTGGCTCCGGGGAATCCCCTCCTCCAGGAGGGCCTGGAAGGTGGCGCGGACCCGCCGCCGGCTTCCGATCATCCCGATATAGCCCGGGAGAGGCGAGGCCAGGAGGACGCGCCGGAGGCACTCGTAGTCGTAGCGGTGGCCGCGGGTCACCAGGATCACGGAGCTCCACGGGTGCAGGGAAATGCGGTGGAAGGGATCCGAGAAGTCCACGGTTTGCACTTCCTCGGCTCCGGGGAAGCGCTCCCGGGTGGCGAACTCGGGCCGGTCGTCCAGGACCCGCACCCTCAGGCCCAGGACGCTCCCCATGACCGAGAGGGGCTGGGCCACGTGCCCGGCTCCCACGATGATCATCTCGGGCTGGGGATGGTGAAGCTCCAGAAACACCCGCATCCGGCCGCCGCCGGCCAGGGGAAGGTGGTGCGTCCCCGTCTCCGTTCCCGGTTCGCCCCGGAGACCCTTTCCGGCCAGCTCCGCCCCCGCCCGGTCCGCCGCGGCATCCAGGAGGGTGCCCAGGATCTCCCCGTCCAGCGCCACCATCCTGGCTCCGACCCCGGCCGGGTCGGGATGCTCCAGAGCCACCAGGACGGCAGCCTCCCTTCCCTCCTCCAGGGCGGAGAGGAGGAGAGACGATGTCTGGACCGGGGTGAGAGGGGTGTTGTCGGTGGCCATGGTCGGTTTCGGGAGCATTCCAGGGTCCCCGGTGCCCCTTCTGGAGGCAGCAGCGGTTCCGGGTGGAAGGTCCGACTCAGGAGAAATGCTTCCGGTAGTCCTCCGGCGTGTCGATGTCTGCCAGGATCCCCGGGTCGTCCACGGGGAGTTGAAGTCCGGTAGAAAGGTAGCGACGAACCACGGTTCGGGCTCCCTCGGGAAGATCCTCCTCCAGGAGCTCGGGGAAAAGCTGACGTCCGAAGAGCACGGGGTGGCCCCGCCGCCCTTCGAAGGCAGGCAGGACCATCGGGGCGGCCTGCCGCCGAAAGGCTTCCCCCATGGCCCTCATCGTCCGGGCCGTGAAGAGGGGATGATCCACGGGGGCCAGGTACACACCCTCGACGTCACCAGGCAGGGCCCGGAGGCCCACCTGCAGAGAAGAGATCGGGCCGGGTGCGGGATCCGGATTCTGGAGAACCTTCCCGCCGTGGGCGGCGGCCTCTTCGGCGATCTTCCCGTCCACGTGTCGTACCACGACCAGCCTGGGATGAGCGCCTCCTTCTTCCAGGGTCCGGAGGATCCTGGCCATGAAGGTGCGTCCTCCGGCGTCCAGGAGGGCCTTCGGGGTCCCCATGCGCAGGGACCGGCCCGCTGCAGGGATGACGGCAGCCAGGGTAGAGGTCATGGAGAGCTTTGGCCGTGGGAGGGGATACGGGAAAAAGGAGAACCTCCGGGACCCCGGCGGGGATCCCGGAGGCGCGATGGCTTCGGGTCCGGATCAGGCCGGCAAGCCCAAAGGCTCAGGCCTGCCGGGGGGGCGAAGAAGACGCTCCCCCGTTCGCACCCTCCTTTTCCACACCCTCGCTAGAAGCTCGGACGGACCGTGGCGTTGGAGCGGTCCAGGTGCACCTGCACCGGATCTCCCGTCTCCACGGTGATCTGAACGTTCCAGTAGAGCTGGGAATAAGGAAGCTCGTGCCGTGCCACGACCCACCAGGTTCCGGGCTCCACCGCGATGGGGCCGGCGACGCCCTCGGCGTTGGTGGTGTCGGCATGGATTTCCCGGCCGATCTCGTCGAGCTTCACGGCGGCCACGGTCCAGAAATCAGCGAAGGCCTGGTCTGCCCAGTCCTCCCGCAGGAACCGGAGGGAGTCCTCCCGGGCGATGTAGCTCTCCTGGAGCTCGGAGAACCGCTCGAAAGCCCGGTCCTTGGCCCGCTCGGCCCGGGCAACCTCCTGCTCCACGTCCTCGAACTCCCTGAAGAGGGCGACGTAGCGGGCCTCGCCCCGGGCCAGGCCCTCCATCTCCTCGGTGATCTGCTGCAGACGGTCCCTGCCGGCGCCCCAGGCCGCCTCGGCGGCCCGCCACTCCAGTTGAGCCTCCCGGATCTCATCTTGAGCCTCCAGGAAATCCTCGGGGATCTCCGGCTCGGGCTCGGGGAAGGCCGCTTCCAGGGAGTCGAACACCGCATCCCGGTCGAAGGGATAGAGCTGTACCTCCGTGTCGGCCAGGGGAGCCGTCATCATGGCTCCCTCGGTTTCGGGGTCAGGGACCTCGATCTCTGCGGTGACCACCACTTCGGCGGGGCCGCAGGCGGCCGAGACAAGAGATCCAACCAGGATGATTCCGAGCCACTTGTTCCTCATACGACACTCCCGCTATGGAAGAACGTTACCGATGACGTAGTTCATGGGGTTCACCGCTACGCCCCCAACCCGGACCTCGTAATGGAGGTGGGGCGACGTGGAGATCCCCGAGTTTCCGACCTGTGCGATGACCTCGCCCCGGGTGACCCTCTGGCCTTGCCGGACCAGGAGCCTGGAGGCGTGGCCGTAGCGCGTCACGTACCCGTAGCCGTGGTCGATCTCCACCGTGTAACCCAGTCCGGCCACCCACCCGGCGCCGGTTACCGTGCCCTTGGCCGCAGCCAGGATGGGCGTGCCCCGGGGGGCCGAGATGTCCACGCCCTGGTGGGGGAGGGCCTGGTGATGGATGGGGTGGAAGCGGGACTGGGAGAACCGGCTGCTGAGGACCCCCGCCGCCGGAAGAATGGAGGGCGTCGACTCCAGGAGATCCCAATGGGCCATGAGGCTGTCGGAAGCCTCCGACAGGCTCTCAGCAAGGAGGCGGGCCCTCCGTTCCAGGGCGTTCAGATCGTACTTCAACGCAAAAGCCTGTTCCCCGAGAACCGAGTCCACGGGCCAGAGAGCATGGGACTCCGGCGTCTGGAGCCCGGGTCCCCCGATCCCAACTTCCAGAATCTCTTCGTCCATGGGATCCATACCGGCCAGGAGCCGGATTCGCCGATCCTGCTTGCCGAACTCCGCCACCCTCTCTTCCAGGCCGTCCACCCGACCCTGAACCTCCGCCAGCTCTCGTGTGAGAAGGGCATTTTCCCGGGCCAGTTGCCGGGCCTGGTAGTGGGAGAAGCCGTTGAAGACGAGGATGGAAGTGAGGATCAGAAATGCCAGGGCAAGGACCGCCAGCCCACCGGCCATGTAGCGCAGGGCGCGGCCGGACACCGTGACTTGCCGTATACCGTCGGGGTTGTCTCCGAAAAGGAGAAGGGTCCAGTTCTTCTGGGTCATCCTCTGGCGGCTCTGGCTCCCTGGGCACAAATGCAGGATGCGGGGCACAAATCCACCCCGCGAGAACCCGGCTCAGCGAACTCTCTGATTTTGGCTATCCAAGCTAGGCGGGAATCCGGAACCCTGTCAACCGGTTTCCGGATTCTCTGGATTCCGGAGGGAGGTTCCGGCGCCGCACCCCTCTTTCGCAACACCCTTTTAACCTTTGTCCTTCAGATCGGCCCTGGGAAAAAGGGGGTCGCCTCGCATCACGCTGCGCCCCGAAAGCTCCAGGCTGAGGGATTCATCCAGGGTAGGTACGGTGTCCACGCCCAGGCGCCGGGCCAGCTCCTCCATCTTGCCGGGGAGGATGGGCTGGAGGAGGGTGGCCAGAACCAGCAGGGAGCGGGCCAGAGAGGCCAGCGTGGCGTTCAGCTCCTCCTCACCGTCCGGATCCTTGGCAAGGGTCCAGGGGGCCTGATCCTCCACGAAGACGTTGGCGTGGGAGGCCAGCACCAGCGCGGACTGGATTCCCAGGTGAAGGAGGCCGGCGTCCATGGCTTCCTCGTACTCCCTCACTGCCTTCCTGCAGTTCTCGTCCAGGGATCGGGGTTCCCCGGAGGGAATGACTCCCTCCCTGTACTTGGCGATCATGGCCAGGGTCCGGCTCGCCAGGTTCCCGAAGTCGTTGGCCAGCTCCGTGGTGTACCGCTCGTCGAAACGATCCCGGGTGATGTCCCCGTCTCCGTTCCAGGGAACCTCC
Source organism: uncultured Gemmatimonadaceae bacterium (assembly GCA_964464555.1). Lineage (GTDB taxonomy): Bacteria > Gemmatimonadota > Gemmatimonadetes > Longimicrobiales > Gaopeijiaceae > CAYXGM01. The sequence continues at coordinate 49,345 of CAYXGM010000020.1, forward strand.
CTGAGGAGGTAGTAGCGCAGAGCCTCGGGGCCGTGGCGGTCCATGGCCTCCCTGAGCTCGAAGGTGACCCCGGCGCTCTTGGAGAGCTTCCGCCCGCCGTAGGTCACGAAGCCGTGGGCCCAGACCGTTCGTGGAAGCTCGATGCCGGCGCTCATGAGGAAGGCCGGCCAGTAGATGCAGTGAAAGCGGGTGATGTCCTTCCCGATGACGTGGACGTCGGCGGGCCAGTGCTCCAGGTAGCTCGGGCCGGGGTATCCGATGGCCGTGAGGTAGTTGGTCAGGGCGTCCAGCCATACGTAGACGATGTGCTCGGGGTCGTCGGGCCAGGGCACGCCCCAGGGAAGACGGGACCGGGACACGGAGATGTCCTCCAGTCCCCCTTCCAGCACCTTCCGGATCTCGTTTCGCCGGATCTCGGGTTGGATGAACTCGGGACGCTGGTCCAGGAGCTCCAGGAGGGGCTCGGTGTAGGCTGAGAGGCGAAAGAACCAGTTCTCCTCCTCCATCCATTCGATGTCCAGGGAGGGATGGTTCGGACACCGGGGCTCCTCTCCCTTCTCCGAGGTAAGCTCGTCCTCCGTCTTGTACCCCTCGCACCCCACGCAGTAATACCCGGAGTAGGTGCCTGCGTAGAGGTCCCCGCTGTCCTGGATGCGTCGGATGATCTCCTGCACCCCCCGGTGATGCCTTTCCTCGGTGGTGCGGATGAAATCGTCGTGGCTGATGTTCAACTCGTCCCAGGCCGCCAGAAACTCCTCAGCGATGCCATCGACCCACTCCTGGGGGCTCATGTGGGCCGCTTCGGCGCTCTGCAGCACCTTCTGCCCGTGCTCGTCCATGCCGATGACGTAGTGGACGTCTTCGCCTTTTCGCCGGTGATACCGGGCGGTGACATCGGCGCCGATCTTCTCCACGGCATGCCCCAGGTGGGGGGAGCCGTTGGCGTAGTCGATGGCTGTCGTGATGTAGTAGCTTTTCTCAGGAGCCACGGTTCTTTCCATCCTCCGGCTTCGTATTCCGGTCTTGTTCCCGAGGCGATGCGGCGCCCCCCGCACTGGACACTTCTCTGCGGAGCTCCCTGAGGCTGATGGAACGCCGGTTCCCTTCCTCGTCCCTCAGCGTCACCCGTTCCGACCAGATGTCCACGGCCAGGACCTTCTCCTTTCCCCGGGACGTCTGGACCTTCCGGCCCTCCCTGGGGAAGCGCCGCCGAGCCTCGACGTAGGTCTCGTGCTCGTACATGAGACAACACATGAGACGACCGCAGCACCCCGAGATCTGAGCCGGATTCAGGCTCAAACGCTGATCCTTGGCGAGCTGGAGGCTCACCGGCTTCAACTCCGGAAGCCAGGTGGAGCAGCAGAGCTCTCTCCCGCACCGGCCCACGCCACCCAGGAGGGCGGCTTCATCCCTCACACCGATCTGCCTGAGTTCGATACGGGTCCGGAACGTCCTGGCCAGGTCCCTCACGAGCTCCCTGAAATCCACCCTGCGCTCGGCGGTGAAGTAGATGATCAGCTTCTTTCGATCGAACTGCCATTCGGCCTCGGTGACCTTCATCTTGAGGCCGTGACGGGCCACCAGCTCGCTGGTCCTGAGCAGGACTCTCTGCTCGTCGTCCCGAAACTCCTGCAGTCGACTCACCTCGTCGGGCCTGGCCAGCCTGAGAACCCGCTTCTCGGGTGTGGGGGTGGCACATCCCCCGGAGGAGGAGGAACACTTGCGTTGTGCGATGCTACCCAGGGCTGTGACTTCCCCCAGATCCTCGCCCCGGTCGGCTTCCACCACCACGTGAGCACCGGGCTCCATCTCCAGGTCCCGGTAGGAAAAATAGTCCTTCCGGGAGCCCTTGAATCGGATCTCGGCGAATCCGTTCAAGCCTCCCCCTTCCCCTCCCACTCCCCTATGGCCTCGAACTTGGCCTGCCGGTCCCGGATGAGGGCTTCGGGCTCCATCTCCTTCAATTCGGCCAGGTGTCGGCTCAGAGCTTCCTCCACCGCATCGGCGGAGGTATCCCAGTCCGAGTGGGCTCCCCCAGGGGGCTCGGGGATCACTTCGTCGGCGATCCCCCGCTGGAAGAGGTCCGACGACGTGAGCTTCAGCGCCCGGGCCGCTTTCTCCCGCTGCTCGGCCGTCCTCCAGAGGATGGCCGCGCACCCTTCGGGAGAGATGACGGAGTAGATGGCGTGCTGGAGCATGAGGATGCGATTGGTGACGCCCAGCGCCAGGGCGCCTCCGGACCCACCCTCCCCGATGACGACCGAAATGGAAGGGACGCGAAGGGCGGCCATCTCCCTGAGATTCCTGGCGATGGCTTCGGCCTGACCCCGTTCCTCCGCCCCGACACCGGGATAGGCGCCAGGCGTGTCGATGAAGCTCACCACCGGCCGTTTGAACTTCTCGGCCATGGACATGAGGCGGAGAGCCTTCCTGTAGCCCTCGGGGTGGGGCGACCCGAAGTTCCGCCAGAGATTTCCCTTCATGTCCCGTCCCTTCTGATGGCCCACGACCATGAGGGACTCCCCGCCCATTCGTGCCCACCCACCCACCACGGCCCCGTCGTCCCGGAATTCACGGTCCCCGAACAGCTCCACCCAGTCGGTGAAGATCCTCTGGACATAGTCCAGGGTGTACGGGCGCTTGGGGTGCCTGGCTACCTGGACCTGCTCCAGGGGCGTGAGATTGCTGAAGGTCTCCTCCTGCAGGACCTCGAGCTTTCGCCGCAGCACCCGGACCTCGTCCGAGACGTCGATGCCCTTCCCTTCGGCGCTTTGGAGAAGGGAGTCGATCTGCTTCTGGAGCTCGACAATGTCCTTTTCGAAGGGGAGGTGGGGTTGTGTGGCCAAATCGTTCTCCTTGATGTGGTTCGGTTATTCTAACGGGCGGAGGGGGGGATGGAGAAGGTTCTGGACCTCTGGCCGGGCTCGGATCGTTGGGTGGAAGGCCCTGCCGGAGGAGTCAGATGGTGTGCCGGACCACCTCGAAGGGCTCCACCACACCGTAGCCCAGGAAGCGTCCCCAGTAGCGGGCCGTGGCCCGGGCCAGCTCCGGGTCCAGGTGTGGGCGTCCCTCGACCTGAGCCTCGTAATACTCCAGAGCCGTCATCTTCTGGGCGAGGAAGTCCGAGATGTCTTCGAAGATGGTGGGACGGAAATCCAGTGTGGTGGTGGCGGCCTGATAGCAGTAGAAGCCCGGGACCTTGGAGGCGGCGACGTCCGTGGCCTGAAAGGCGTTCTGTCGGCTCTCCCTGACGTCGTTGGCCGAGGGTGAATAGACGATCTCGGGTTGGAGCTCGTGGACGGCGTCCTGAATCCGGATCACCATGTAGTCCAGGTCACCCAACCGGTCGCTGTCCTCCTCGGGCATCAGGAGTTGGCCTCCGATGGCCTGGCAAGCCCTGCGAGCCGGGCCGTGTCGGGCCCTGTCTGCTTCCATCCCCATGGAGAGGATCATGATGTTGGCCCGATTCCCGTCCTGCACCTGCTTCAGGAGCGTCCCGCCGCATCCCGCCTCCACGTCCCCGGGGAGGGCCCCGATGGCGAGAATGCTGCGGGGCTTGGCGTCGGCGATCTCCTTTACGGCCAGGAGGTCCTGCACCACGTTCATGACCTCGGTCCCGTCCAGGGGCTTGGCCATGACCTCGTTGGCGCCGCTCCGGTAGGCTCCCTCCATGTATGCGGGGGCCGAGTAGGCCGAGGTGGCCAGGATCGGCGTGTCGGGCTGGTGGGTCTTTGAGGTCTGGATGACCTCGATTCCGTCCCGCCCCGGGAGGTTGATGTCCGTGACCACCAGGTCCCATCGCTGGTTTTCGGCCAACTGGCAGCCCCGGATGCCGTCCTGAGCCAGGGTCACCCGGATGGTCTCATCCTGCTCCAGAAGGGTCCGGATGAGGATGGCATCGGTGAGATTGTCCTCCACCAGGAGGACCTGCTTTTTCTTCCCTTGGCTCGAGCTCATGACACGAGTGCCTCTGAGATACGGGTGATGACCTGCGCAGTCGAGGAAAGATGGATGCAGGAGTCGTGCACCCTCTTCTCCATGGTAACCATTCTCGTTGCATGGGGCACGGTTCTCAACTCCCCTCCCCGGCCCCGACTCGGGGCTCCGGAACCATGAACCAGACGATGAGGCCCATCCCCAGCACCGAGACGGCTCCCACCACCGTGTTGCTTCCGTAGCCCCACTCGGCGTAGAAAGGGCCCGCCAGGGCACCGCCCAGACCGAAGCCCACCTGCCCCAGGGCCACGGTGAGGCTCATGAGGGAGCCCCGGTTGTGGTCCGGGACCAGGGCCGTGAGAAGGGCCGAAAAGGGGCTGATGCGCATGGCCACCAGGACCATGATGAGGAAGAAGAGGGGGTAGGCCATCCAGAGGCTGCGGATGACCACCGTGGTGGAGAGCATCACGAAGAAGAGGCCGACGCAGGAGAGGAGGACGATGAGCTTGCGGCCCATGCGGTCCGAGATGCGTCCCGCCTGGGGGCCCGCGAGGACGTTGGCCACACCTCCTACCAGAAAGAGGGAGGCGATCTGGTTCGGCGTGAACCCGACGCTCCGTTCCAGCCAGGTGGGGAAGTACACCACGAAGATGGAGACCCCGAGGAACATGAGGAAGAAGGCCAGGGAGGCTGCGGCGATCTCCTTCCTTTTCAGCATGGCCCAGTAGTCGCGGACGGCGCCCCGGAGAGTGAGGGGTCCCTTCCGTTTGCGGATGGGGGGTTGGGGGAGGCGGAGCCGGATGAGGAGGTAGGTGAGGGCCATGGTCACGGCAAAGAGGTAGAAGGGGGCCTTGAAGCCGAACTGGCCCGCCAGGACCACCCCCATGGGGATCCCGAAGATCTGCCCGAAGGCAGAGCCGCTCATGACCCAGCCCACCGCCCATCCCCGGCGGTTGTAGGGGAAGTAGTCCCCTACGTAGGACACTGCGGCACCGCTCAAAATGCCCCCGGCCACCCCGCTGAAGACCCGGACGGCAAGGAAGGAGACGTAGTCCACCACAAGGTAGTGGCAGACCAGGGCCACCGTCATGATGCCGGTGCCCATGAGGAGGATGCGTCGTCGGCCGATCTTGTCCGAGACCGGTCCGCTGAGTATGGCGAAAAGGCCCAGCGTCAGGGAGTAGGCCGTGACCAGCGTACCCAGCAGGGTGTCGGCAATCCCCAGCTCCTCCCCGATCTGGGGGAGGATGGGGGAGATGATCATGATCTGGCTGCTGGCCGAAAAGACCAGGAGCCACAGAGAAAAGACGACCAGGTAGGGGGAGGGGCGCTCCTGCTTCAACGAGCTTCGTCCCGTGTTGAGCCGCAGCGGGGAGCGAAGCCGGAGAGTGTCGCCCCTCCGGCTCCGCCACCTACTCCGGCGGGGTTTCCTTGTGGACCATGTGGGCGCTCCTCTGGGCCGTGGGGAGGACCACCAGGTCCAGAATGTTCACATGGGCCGGGGTGTTCACCGCGAAGGTCACGATCTCGGCGATGTCCTCTCCGGAAAGGGGCTGATAGCCCTGGTACACGGTCTCTGCCCGTTCGGTGTCGCCATGGAACCGGACCTCCGAGAACTCGGTCTCCACCAGTCCCGGGTCCACGCTGGTGACCTTGATGCCGGTGCCCAGCAGATCCAGGGACATTCCCTCGTTCAGAGCCCGGACGGCGAACTTGGAGGCGTTGTATACGGCGCCCTTCTGATAGACCTGGTGCCCGGCAATGCTCCCGATGTTCACCACGTGACCCGAGTCCCGGGCCACCATGAGGGGAAGAATGGCCCGGGTCATGTAGAGGAGGCCCTTCACGTTGGTGTCGAGCATCTCCTCCCAGTCCTCCACCAGTCCCTCGTGCAGGAGGTGGAGTCCCAGGGCCTTTCCGGCGTTGTTCACCAGGACGTCGGGGACCACCCCATCGGCCTGGAGGGAAGCGGCGAGGCTCTCCACGGCCTCCCGGTCCCGGACGTCCAGCCCGTGGGTCCGGACCCGGACACCGAATTCGGATTCGAGTTCCTTCTCGAGGCCGGCGAGGCGTTCCTCCCGCCGGGCCAGGAGGACGAGGTGCGCCCCGTACCCGGCGAAGGATCGGGCGCAGGCTTCACCGATGCCGGCGGAAGCCCCGGTAATGAGGACGAGCTTGTCTTTGATTCGGTTCATGATGTCGGTGGGGTATGGATTGAGAGACTCAAAGGGTCTGCGACGTCTTCCAGCGAGGACATCCGGGAGACCCGATCTTCCAATGTCCCACGACCGGGAGGTTTGGACAACCTTGGGGGGGCTGCGGGGGGGGACCGAAGTTGGAGGCGCACGGTTGCCCACCTCACGCTTTCAATCCGCGCCCCCCGCACGGGGGGCGACCCCCTGCGTCGTCCGAGCCCCCACTGGGCACGTGTTTCAATCCGCGCCCCCCGCACGGGGGGCGACTCATCGACAAGTACAAGTGGAGCAACGCTCTCGCTGTTTCAATCCGCGCCCCCCGCACGGGGGGCGACACGAGTTGGGGGACGACCTCCGCTCGGGACTGGTTTCAATCCGCGCCCCCCGCACGGGGGGCGACAGGTGCTCGATGATTTCGTATCCGACGCTGAGGCAGTTTCAATCCGCGCCCCCCGCACGGGGGGCGACCGAAGACTGGACTGAAGCCCCGTATGACGTCCAGGTTTCAATCCGCGCCCCCCGCACGGGGGGCGACAGGAGGTGTAGACCGATGAGCTATATGCGGTTGTCAACCACCTACCACGGGAAAAGGAAGGACGGGGTTCGGGGGGGCG
>CAYXGM010000021.1:0-55301 GCA_964464555.1 uncultured Gemmatimonadaceae bacterium
AGCGGGTGGGCTGGACGCTGGTGGGGGCCAACGCCCTGACGCTGCTGCTTTTGCTGCAGGGTTGAGGGGCCGGTACGAATGGAAAAGAAGGGGCCGCCGGACCCTCCTGGGCTTGCGCGCGCCTCCCCCCGCCTCACCCGTCGTGGAGAGACCCCGGCTTCCGGATGATCCCGTGCTGGGTGGTGCCGTTCATGGTCACGGTCACGGGCTCGTCGAACCGGAGAAGTCGCGTGCATCCCTCTTCGGCCATGGCCGGCTGCGCCGCCAGCCACTCCCAGTCCACGAAGCCTTCCCCGGCGTCCTGGTTCACCGTGAAGTAGCCGACGTTCAGGGACGTGAGGTTCTGAAAGAAGTGGGTGCCCTGGGAAGGCGTCACCTTGAAGTCCTTGAAGCCCGCCTCGACGATGGCCCTGGCCCCGGCGATGTCGGACCACCGGACCGGGATCCCCAGCCACGAGTGGGTGGAACCCCACCGCCCCACCCCCACCAGGACGTAGGGGCGCCCCTCCTTGTTGAGCTGGGTGTTGAACCTGGACACGGCCTGGGCACAGTCCTGGCTCTTGGCCCGCTCGAACCGGTTCCGGTCCACCACCACCACGTCGTAGATCTCCTCCAGCTTCCCGTGCCCCAGGGCCGAGCGGCTCTCGCAGATGAGATCCTCCTTCGCATACTGCTCCAGCTCGATGGCGTCCACCTCCCGGTTGGCCGAAAGAGGGCGTAGCTGGAGAAAGGCGAACTCCTTGGGCTCGTCGGCGGGGGTGTCCAGGTTCACGGCGAACTCGATCTCCACCGGGGAGCTCGTCCCCGCCTCCCCGATCTCCAGCAATTCCTTCAGAATTTCGGCCATGGGGAAGAGGCCCATCTTGAGCATGGGGGCCATGCTCACCAGGCGGATCCCCTCCCTGGACAGGCCGTCGTAGACCTGGTTGTTCTGGGGAGAGAAGGTGGATCCCACCCAGTTGAGGATCCCGACCCGCTCCGCAACCTCCAGCGGGGCTTTCACAAGACGGCCGTCCTCACCGGCCCCTTCCTCCCCCTCTGCGGCGTTACCCATGCGGAGGGCCCAGAACTCCCGCTGTGAGTTTTCCACCATGTCCTCCACCGTGCTGAACTCCACGTTGTGCCGGGGATAGGCGGGACAGAAGCGAAAGCAGGGCGATCCCTCCACCACGGTCTTGCCCAACCCCAGGGCCACGGCCGCGATGCCGTCCCGGGAGGTCATGGGCGGGGTGGGATAGTAGTTGTGGGAGCGGGCCACGCCGGAGATGTCGGGAAAGAACAGCCCCTCCCGTTCCCGTCCCACCATCTTCTGAACGATGACGGCCATGGCCTCCTCCTCCAGCCGGTAGGGCGTGGCGTCCAGAAAGGCCTTGCTCTGGATGGAATAGGTCGAGGCGTAGACCTGCTTGATGGCACGGATCAGCTCCTCCAGGCGCACCGCCGGGTCCGGGTGATCGTTGGGAAGCATGATGGTCTCGAAGACGCCGGCGAACGGTTGATACGGCGAGTCTTCGAGGAGGCTGGACGAGCGAACGGCCACGGGATGATCGGAATCGAAGAGAAAGGAGGCGAGATGCTGCCGGGCTTGCCAGGGGAACCGAGCCTCGGCGAATTCCCGGGCCACCTCACCCTCCACCTCCGAGCGGAGAGAGAGGGAGCGCAGGCCGTTTCCGTCCAGGAACTCGTTGAACACGTCCGTCCCCAGGATCACGGCCGGAGGAACGAAGATCCGGACTCCGGGAATGCGGTGTTCCAGCTCGAACTGGTCCACCAACCGGGTGGCGAAGGCCAGACCCCTTCCCTTCCCTCCGATGGAGCCCCCGCCGATGCGCATGATGCCCCCGGCATCCGACAGGACGTCGGGATCGAAGTCCGCAACGGTGCTCCGGCTGAGCTCCCTCCGGTAGGCTCCGATGGACTGGATGAGGTCTTCCCTCAACGCTTCCAGAGAGGGATAGTCGGACAGTTGCCGGGGCCGGAGGCGGTAGGCCAGGGCGAACTCCCCGCGGGCCCGGAGCCAGGAAGAGAAGTCGTGCTTGGCAGCGTGGAAGGCGATGCTCTCGGCCGGAACCGTCTCCAGCTTCTCGAGCATGGAGCGCAGATCAGTGGCCCGATCGACCTCTTCTCCGCCGGCCCGGGTCCGGAAGATGAAGTCCCCGAAAAAGAAGTACTTGGTCAGGTACTGCCGGATCTCGTCCAGCATCACCGGCGATCCCTTTTTCAGGAAGCCCGTCCCCACTGCCTCCGCCGTCTTCTGGAACCTGTCCTTGCTGGACTGGAGGAGGATGGGAATGTCCGGGCGGGCCTCCCGAACCCTCCGGGCCAGGTCGAGACCGGCCGACGGTGAAGCTTCCCCTCCGGCATTCTCGGGAAACTGGATGTCGGAGATGATCCCCATGACGTTGTAGCGGTAGGTACTGAAGTAGGACCAGGCTTCTTCGTAGGTGGATGCCAGGAGAATCTTGGGCCGGCTCCTCATCCTCAGCAGCCGCTGATACAGGTTGACCCCCTCGCTGAAGACGCTCTGGCTGAGCTTCATCACCTCGGAGTAGATGACGGGGAGGAAGGAAGAATAGAACCGGACACTGTCCTCCACGACGATGAGAACCGGAACGCCGAGCTTGGTGTCGTTGTCCAGGTTCACCTTGTCTTCCAGGTACTTCACCATGGCCAGCAGAATCCTGGCATCTCCCTGCCAGATGAAGACCCTGTCCAGACCGGCAAAACCGTGGCGCTCCTCGAACTCCTTGAGCTCCCTGTGATCGTAGGCCAACACGAGGACCGGGAGGTCGAGGCTGGAGGCCCCCACCCGGCGAGCCAGTTGGGCCGCGTTCATGTCTCCGAGCTGCAGGCTCGTGATGACGACGTCGAAGGACTGCTCCTGGGCCAGGGCCAGGGCCTCGGCTCCGGACGACACCCGGGTCAGGTTGGGTGCCTGGCTCAGGTTCATGTCCAGAAACTTGGAGAGGATCAGCTCGTTGAGCTGTCCGTCTTCGGCCATGATGAACGACTCGTAGAGGCTCGAGACAAAGAGGATGTTCTGGACCCGGAAGCGCATGAGGTCCTGCAGGTTGCCGGGACGACTCCCGTATCCCTCCGTGAAGCCGAACTGGGTCGTAATGGCCATGGTGCTCCTTCAGGGTGTTCACACGGGGTCCCGGGCCGCCGATCCAGCCCGGGACAGAGGGCAAAATACCAGGGGGCGCGCCGAGGCGCGCCCCCTTTCCTACTCCGGTTCCCCGGGGTTGGTGCCCCCGGCGAGCGGTTTCTGCCAGCCGCGAAGGCTCAGACCACGCCCTGATCCAGCATGGCGTCGGCGACCTTCAGGAAGCCGGCGATGTTGGCACCGTAAACGTAGTTCCCGGGCCTACCGTAGGCTTCGGCGGCGTCCAGGCACTGCTTGTGGATGCTCTTCATGATGCCCTGGAGGCGGTTGTCCACCTCTTCCCGGGTCCAGGAGAGGCGCAGGGAGTTCTGGCTCATCTCCAGGCCGGACACGGCCACGCCACCGGCGTTGGCGGCCTTGCCGAGGCCGTAGAGCACGTCGTTGTCCATGAAGATCTCCACGCCCTGGGGCACCGTGGGCATGTTCGCACCCTCGGAGACCACGTACACGCCGTTGTTCACCAGGTTCTGGGCGTCCTTGGCGTTGATCTCGTTCTGGGTGGCGCTGGGGAAAGCCACGTCGGCCTTGTGGTCCCAGAGGGGGTTGTAGTCCTGGGCCGAATCCACCGGCGTGTACACGGCGTTGGGATACTTCTCGGCGTACTCGCTGATGCGGCCGCGACGATTGTTCTTGAGGTCCATGACGAAGGCCAGCTTCTCCCGGTCGATTCCCTCTTCGTCGAAGATGCACCCGCCGGAGTCGGAGAAGGTGATCACCTTGCCGCCCAGGTCCAGAACCTTCTCGGCGGCGAACTGGGCCACGTTTCCGGAACCGGAGACGATGCAGGTCTTGCCCTCCAGCGACTCACCCCGGGTTCCCAGCATCTCCTGGGCGAAGTACACGGCCCCGTAACCCGTGGCTTCGGGACGGATGAGCGAACCACCCCAGTTCAGGCCCTTCCCGGTCAGGACACCGGTGAACTCGTTGCGGAGCTTCTTGTACTGCCCGAAGAGGAAGCCCACTTCCCGGCCGCCCACGCCGATATCGCCGGCGGGAACGTCGGTGTTGGGTCCGATGTGCCGGAAGAGCTCACTCATGAAGGCCTGACAGAAACGCATGACCTCGCCGTCGCTCTTGCCCTTGGGGTCGAAATCCGAACCGCCCTTACCGCCGCCCATGGGCAGGGTGGTGAGGCCGTTCTTGAAGACCTGCTCGAAGGCCAGGAACTTGAGGATGCCCAGGTTCACGGAGGGGTGGAAGCGCAGGCCGCCCTTGTAGGGCCCGATGGCGCTGTTCATCTCGATCCGAAAGCCCCGATTCACCTGCACCTGACCCTGATCGTCCACCCAGGGAATCCGGAAGAGGATGACCCGCTCGGGCTCGATGACCCGCTCGAGAACCTTGCTGTTCCGGTAGATGGGGTGTTTGTCGAGGACGATCTCAACCGACTCGGCCACCTCTTCCACCGCCTGGTGGAACTCGGGCTCGGCCGGATCCTTCGCCTTCACGCCTTCCATCAGCTTCGCTACGTACTCGCTCATTTCGGTCTCCCTATAACGGAGGTTGCGCCCCGGGTCACCCCGGAACGCTTGGGGTCGATTTCCCTACCAAAGAAGAAAAATCCGGTTTCTCCCCCTCGGGGAAAAACCGGCAAAATGCCGTCGTCATGCCGAGAGGAGCGGGACGGGCCATGGAAAAGGGGGACGCGGCTCCACGGACCCGGAACGACCGGCTGCCCACATTCTCCCCAGGTGCGTTCGGTCCCCCGACGGGGGGCTCCTTGACTCGGTTCACGTCGTTCAGGAGAGGACCCCACTCAGGGCCACTCGTCTCATCCTGTCGCGCTCCCGTCGTCCTGCCCGCGCACGAACCCCGGGGCAGGCTGAAGGCCCTTGTCACATGAAGCGGGACCGGGAGGGGGTCACTCCCCGTCCGCTCACTCCTCTCCGCCCAAACAAGCTGGCGAACCCGCATTTGGCGGGCAAGCCCTGTGCCACGGGCATGACGGAGCATTTCCCAGCAGCGGACGGAAGAGGGGACATGCCGCCCCAACCTCATGTCCATTTCTGTCATGCTCCGGGTCAGAAAATCCCTACCTCCACTTCCCCGGATTCCCTCACCCAGCCCCGGTACATCCCCCGGGTATTGAAGCAGAGCTCGGCGTTCCCCTCCCGGTCCAGGGCCACCACCCCGCCGAGCCCCTTTCGGTGGTCCTCCAGCTTCTGCATCACGACCTGTCGCGTGGCCTCCCTCAGGGTGAGGCCCAGGTAGGCCATGCGGGCCTGGATGTCGTGGGCCACCGCATGCCGAATGAAGTACTCGCCCCATCCGGTGCAGGAGACGGCGGCATGGGACCCGGCGTAGGTTCCGGCGGCGATGACCGGCGAGTCCCCGATGCGCCCCCACTTCTTGTTGGCCGAACCGCCGGTGGAGGTGCCGGCAACCAGGAGCCCGTCGGCGTCCAGGGCCACCGCGCCGACGGTGCCGGAATTGTCCTCCGCAGCCCCCCGCCGGTCGGTGCGCTCCTCATCAACGGAATTCGATCCGGCAGGGAGGGGCACGTCCGGCGGCCGGTCCACGTCCACCGTGTTCGGGGCGGCATCTCCCCTGGCTTCCCGGGCCCTGGCGGCCTGGAGGTCGTCCCAGCGCCTCCGGGTGAAAAAGTACTCCGGCGGCGCGGCAGCCATCCCCATCTCCCGGGCAAAGGCCCCGGCCCCCTCCCCGGCCAGCATGACGTGAGGACAGTCCTCCATAACGTGCCGGGCCAGGCGTATGGGGTGCTTCACGTCCTCCACCCCCGCCACGGCCCCGGCCGCCAGGGTGTTTCCCACCATGATGGAGGCGTCCATGGAAACAACGCCCTCACTGGTGAAGTTGGAGCCCCGGCCGGCGTTGAAGAGCTCCGAGTCCTCCATGACCTTGATGGCCTCCACCACCGCGTCCACGGCGGATCCCCCCTGGGCGAGGGCCCCATGACCAGCCTCCAGGGACTCGGCCAGGGTCTCGCGGTAGGCCCGTTCCAGCTCCGGTGTCAACTCCCGGGGAGGGAGGACCCCCACTCCGCCGTGGATCACGACCCCCCACCGCAAGGAGGTCCGCCGTACGCCCTCCCCCGCCCCCTCCCCTGCACTGCCGAAGTCCATCCTGTCCGCGCTGGTATCGCTCATTGGTGCCGTTCGTCGGTTGTGGGGTTCGTTCAGATTTCCCCGTGCTCGGTGCGTGCGATGATCTCGTCCTGGAGGGTCCGGCCCAGGTCGCAGAAGTAGTCCGAGTAGCCCGCCACCCTGACGATGAGATCCCTGAACTCCTCGGGCTTCTCCTGGGCGGCCTTCAGGGTATCGGCATCCACCACGTTGAACTGGATGTGATGGCCGTCCATGCGAAAGTAGCTGCGCACCAGGTGAGCCCACTTCTCGAGCCCCTGACGCGTGTCCAGGAGGCCCGGGGCGAGCTTCTGGTTCAGGAGCGTGCCCCCGGTTCGGGCATGATCCATCTTCGCGGCGGACTTGAGGACCGCCGTGGGTCCCTTCCGGTCCATCCCTTGCACCGGGCTGATGCCTTCCGAAAGGGGCGTCCCGGCCCTCCGGCCGTCCGGCGTCGCCCGGACCACCGATCCGAAGTAGACGTGGACGGTGGTGGGCAGGAGGTTGATGCGATAGTGCCCGCCCCTGGTGTTGGGGCGGCCGTCCACCGCCTGGAAGTAGGCCTCGAAGACCTCCCGCATGATCCCGTCGGCGTAGTCGTCGTCGTTTCCGTACTTGGGAGTCCGCTCCGTGAGGAGGAGGCGGAGGCTCTCGGCGTCGGCGAAATCCTCCTCCAGCGCGGCGAGGAGGTCGCCCATGGCTACCCGACCCTCGTCGAACACCTGGTGCTTCAGGGCCGTGAGAGCGTCGGTGATGGTCCCCATGCCCACCCCCTGGATGTAGGAAGTGTTGTAGCGGGCCCCGCCGTCGTGGTAGTCCCTTCCCCTCGGGATGCAGTCGTCGATGAGGAGGGAGAGGAAGGGGCTGGGAATGTGGGCGGCCCAGATCCGCTCGATGACGGCGTTCCCCCTCACCTTGATGTCGATGAGGTGGCGGAGCTGGCTGCGGAAGGCCCCCATGAGCTCGTCGAAGGAGCTCCACTCCCGGGGGTCCCCGAGGTCGAGCCCGACCCTGGCCTCCGTCCGGGGATCCACCCCCCGGTTCAGGGTGAGCTCCAGGACCTTGGGCAGGTTGAAGTAGCCGGTGAGGTTGTAGTTCTCCTTCCCGAAGGCCCCCACCTCCACGCAGCCCGAGGAGCCCCCCGCCCGGGCGTCCTCCACCGACTTCCCCTGCCGCACCAGCTCCTGGACGATGAGATCGCTGTTGAAGATGGAGGGCTGGCCGAAGCCCGTGGCGATGATCTTCCCCGCCCGCTTCAGGAACCGGTCCGGGTTCTTGCGGCTGAGCTGAACCGAGGAGGACGGCTGGAGGAGGCGCATCTCCTCAATCACGTCCAGGATCAGGTACGTGACCTCGCTCACGCCGTCGGAACCGTCGGGCCGGAGTCCGCCGGTGTTGATCTGGGCGAAGTCGGTGTAGGTGGCGCTCTCCTCCGCCGTGACCCCCACCTTGGGAGGGGCCGGGTGGTTGTTGAACTTCACCCACAGGCACTGGAGGAGCTCCTCGGCCTCCTCCCGGGTCAGCGAGCCGTCCTCCAGGCCCCGCCGGTAGAAGGGCTCCAGATGCTGATCCAGGTGGCCCGGGTTGAAGGCGTCCCAGGTGTTCAGCTCGGTGATGACGCCCACGTGGACGAACCAGTAGGCCTGGAGGGCCTCCTGGAAGTCACGGGGCGGGTGGGCCGGGACGTGCTCCGAGACCTCGGCGATGCGGAGGAGCTCGTCCCGCCGCGTTCCGTCGGGCTCTTCGTCGGCCAGCTCCCGGGCCTCGATGGCGTAGCGGCGGGCAAAGAGGATGAGGGCCTCGGCGGCGATCTCCATGGCCCTGAGCTGTTCCCGCTTCGCACAGGCCTCCGGATCATTCAGAAAGTCCAGGCTCTCCAGGACGTCCTGGATCTCGGCGATGAGGTCCAGGAGCCCCTTGCGGTAGATCTTGTCGTCCAGGACCGTGTGGCCCGGCGCCCGCTGCTCCATGAACTCGGTGAAGACGCCGGCTTCGAAGGCCCGCTTCCACTCCTCACTCATCTCCCGGAAGATGAGGTCCCTCAGGGTGCGGCCCTCCCAGTACGGGAGAATCTCTTCCATGTGCTCCCGCCGGGCCTCGGGAGAGACGGCGTAGGGGATCTTCTCCCTGGAATCCAGGACGTCCAGATCCTCGGCGGTGTGGCAGCAGACCTCGGGATAGGTGGGCGTGGCCTTGGGGGCCGGACCCCGGTCCCCCACGATGAGCTCGCCCTCACCGATCTGGACGGCCTTGTTCTCCAGGATGTACCGGAAGGCCAGGGCCCGCTTCACCGGCGCCGAGGTCAGGGCATGCTCCCTCAGGGCGAACTCGGTGAGGAGCCGGCCCCGCTCGGTGGAGAGGGTCGCCGGGACGTCCAGACTCTCCTGCCGGAGCCGCCGGACCCGTTCAGTCATTGCCATGCGCTTCTCCTCGTACGGTCACCGTCAACCCCGGGGCCCTGAGCCGGCGGACGGCATCGGCCACCCTGGCCGCCGGTGGCTGGGCGGTCTCGTGCAGACCATACTCTCGCCCCAGGCGAGCGTATTTGTCCACACCCAGCCGGTGGTACGGCAGAAGGTCCACCGGCGGCGGAGCCGGCAGATCCGCCAGGAAGGCGGCGGCGGCCTCCAGGTTCTCCCCGTCGTCGTTGATCCCGGGGATGAGGGGAATGCGAACCGTGAGGTCGGGCGGAGGGGCGCTTCCGCCGGAACCGGGCACTCCGCCCCCTGCCCAATGGAGGTTCTCAAGAACCCACCGGTTATGGACGCCGGTGAAGGCCTCGTGCCGCTTTCCGTCCATGAGCTTCAGGTCGAAGAGAAGGCCCGTGGCCAGGGGAGCGGTCTCGCGGAAGACCGGTGGCTCCACGTGGCCGCAGGTGTCCAGCACCACCGGAAGCTCCCGCTCCCGGCACCCCACCAGGATCTCCCGGAGGAAGTCCGGCTGGGCGAAGGGCTCGCCTCCCGAGACGGTGACCCCTCCCCGGGACTCGTCGAAGTAGATCCGGTCCGCCTCCAGGAGCTCCAGGACCTCCTCCACCGAGCGCCGCCGGCCCACCATCTCCAGCGCCCCGGGGAGGCAGACCTCCACGCACGGGCCCTCCAGCTCGCACCGATCCCGGTCGACGCGGATCCCATCCCCCTCCAGCCGAAGGGCCGTGTGGGGACAGACGGGCACGCAGTCTCCGCACGCCGTGCACCGGTCCGGCCGGTAGAGGAGCTCCGGCCCCACGGCCTGCCCCTCGGGGTTGTGGCACCCCAGACAGGACATGGGACACCCTTTGACGAACACGGTGGTCCGCAGCCCCGGTCCGTCGTGGAGGGCGAATCGCTTGATGTCGAAAGTGATTCCGGAGGTCATGGTCGGTGGTCCGGGTTCTCGGCGATCTCCCCTCCGGGGAGGATCCGTGGTCCCCTTCGTCTCCTTCGATGATGTCAGCAAGAAGGGGGCCCAGGTAGGGTATTCCCCTCCATCGGGCGGAGCCACCCCCATGGCGGTGGCACTGCCATGGCGGCCCGCTCTGGCTACTCCACCCGCCTGCGCTCACGTTGTTCGCTACGGTGAACACGGCTTCCGGCGCGAGCCGCATCGGTACTCCCTGAACCCTGGAGGGTGTGGGCTTTGAGGATTTCGAGGCGGACGAAGTCCTATAGGATGCTGTGATTCGCCAGCTTGAGATCCTCGGGGAGGCTGCGAGCCGAGAGGCCAAGCCTTGAGCAGGCTGTTGGCGACCTTGGCCGCTAAGGCGAAAACGAATCCGGCCGTCTGAGAAGCTCCTGGGGGAATGAGGACCAGGACGTTGCCCGAATCGGGGGCAAGCGTGCATTCTACCGGGTCAAACGCGTGCGCGAAAAAAACCCGCCGGGGAGGCCGGAGCCCTCGGCATACCCGACCGCCCCCACCCCAGAGGATCATGGCCGCCTACACCGGACCCCTGAGCCCCCGCAAACTTCCGAGCACCGCCTACGAGTTGAAGCCCGGCGAGACCTTCGTCCCCCTGACCCACGGGGAGACCCTCACCGAGTTCACCTGGAAGGCCGCCGTCACCGGGATCATCCTGGGGATCATCTTCGGAGCGGCCAACACCTACCTGGGGCTCATGGCCGGCCTGACCATCAGCACCTCCATTCCCGTGGCGGTGCTCACCGTGGTGGCCTTCAGGGCCTTCACGGCCATGGGGTTCGAGCATTCCATCCTGGAATCGAACATGTCCCAGACGGTGGGATCGGCCAGCTCCTCGGTGGCTTCGGGGGTGCTGTTCACCATCCCCGCCCTTTTCATCTGGGGGATGAATCCGGCCTGGGGCCAGATCACGGTCCTGGCCATGGCCGGGGGGCTCATCGGCGTCCTCTTCATGATTCCCCTCCGCCGCTACCTCATCAAGCGGGAGCACGGAAAGCTGCCCTATCCCGAAGGGATGGCGTGTGCCGAGGTCCTGGTAGCCGCAGAAGGCGGGGGAAAGCAGGCCCACGGAGTGTTCTGGGGCATCGGGGTCGGAATGTTCTTCCAGCTCGTCACCCAGGGCTTCAAGTTCGTGAAGAGCGCCTGGGAGGTGGGCCTTCCCTTCAAGGCGTCCGTCTCGGCGAAGGTGAACGCGCCCCTCCTGGGGGTGGGCTACATCCTGGGCATTCGCATCGCCACGGTGATGGTGGCCGGCGGAGCCCTCTCCTCCCTCATCATCATCCCCCTCATCAACCTCTGGGGTCAAAGCAAGGGAGTCCCCGTCTTCCCCGAGACCGAGCTCCTCATCCGGGACATGTCCTCCAGCCAGATCTGGGACCGTTACATCCGGTACATCGGAGCCGGTGCGGTGGCCACGGCAGGCATCATCACCCTCGTCAAGTCCATCCCCACCATGATCGAATCCTTCAAGCTGGGGATGAGGCAGATTTCCAAGCAGATCGGCGCCGACACGACGGAGGTCGACCGCACCGACGACGACCTGAGCTTCGGGAAGGTCCTTTTCTTCATGGGCCTGATTCTCCTGGCCCTCACCCTCATCCCCGGCGTCCTGGGGTACCTGGACTCGGTGATCGTCCGGGCCATGGCGGCGGTCTGCATCGCCATCTTCGCCTTCTTCTTCGTCACGGTGAGCTCCCGCATCGTGGGGTTGGTGGGGGTCACCTCGAATCCCACCTCGGGGATGACCATCGCCACGCTCCTGGGGACGTCTCTGGTCTTCTACCTCCTGGGCTGGACGGACATGATGGGAAAGGCCACGGCCCTCATGGTGGGGACGGTCGTCTGCATCGCCGCCTCCATCGCGGGGGACACCTCCCAGGACCTGAAGACCGGGTTCATCCTTGGGGCGACGCCCTACAAACAGCAGGTCGGGGAGCTCATCGGGGTCATCACTTCCGCCGGCTTCGTCTGCCTGGTGATCATCGTCCTCAATCAGGGCACGCCCGGAGGCCTGGGCGGTGAAGAGCTACCGGCTCCCCAGGCCGTCCTCATGAAGCTGGTCATCGACGGCGTACTGGATCAGAGCCTCCCCTGGGGCCTCATCCTCATCGGCGTGGGAATCGCCGGCGTCGCGGCACTCTTCAAGATCCCGACGCTGGCCTTTGCCGTGGGCGTCTACCTCCCCCTCTCCACCATGGGGGCCGTCTTCTTCGGAGGCCTGCTGCGCTGGTATCTGGGGCGGAAGCAGGACGAGGAGACGAAGGAACGGAGGCGGGAGAAAGGGGTTCTCTTCGGATCCGGGCTGGTGGGAGGCGGGGGCCTGACGGGCGTGATCCTGGCGGTGTGGGTGGTGGCCGTGCGGCGGGGCGAACCCATTGCCGGATATCCCCCCAACCTTCCCGATTGGGCAACCATGCTCCTGGCCGCCGCCACAATCGGGGTGATTCTGGGTATCATGGGCTACTACGCCAAGAAAGCTGACGCATGACCCTGGAGATCGCGGACGCATGACCCTGGAGATCGCGGACGCATGACCCTCTCGTCACAGGATTCTGAGTCTTGAATCGAGCTCCTCGACCCATCCCGGTACTCCTGGCGCTTCTGACGCTGGCTCTGGCCGGGTGCACGCGGTACGCGGAAAACCCCTTTCAGGGGGGGCGGCAGGAGAACCGGGCCATCGAGATCCTGGTGGACAACAACAACTTCCTGGACGCCACCGTCTACGCCGAGAGTGACGGGAACCCCGTGCGGCTGGGGGAGGTGACCGGCAAGACCCAGGCGGAGTTCCAGCTCTCCCCGAAGAATATGTCCATGGCCGCAGGCCTCCGGTTTCGTGTGGAACTCGTGGGCTCCTCCCAGAGATACCTCTCCCCCGGGCTGTATGTGGCCGGGGGAGAGCGGATTCTTCTCAGCGTCGCCGGCGTTCTCCGACAGAGCTTCGTGGCGATCCGTTAGCGGGGCCGCCTACTCCCCGCCGAACTTGATCCCCTGGGCCAGGGGCAGCTCGGTGCTCCAGTTCACCGTGTTGGTCTGGCGCCGCATGTAGGCCTTCCAGGCGTCGGATCCTGATTCTCGGCCTCCGCCCGTGTCCTTTTCCCCGCCGAAGGCCCCACCAATTTCCGCACCGCTGGTCCCGATGTTCACGTTGGCGATGCCGCAGTCGCTGCCCCGGTGGGAGAGGAAGGTCTCGGCCTCGCGGAAGTTCTGGGTGAAGATGGAGGACGAGAGTCCCTGGGGAACGCCGTTGTGCAGGGCGATGGCATCCTCGATCTCGTCCACGGCCCGGGCCGGGGTGGAATCGGCATTCCCGTAGGTAAGGATCCAGAGGATGGGGGCGAAGGTCTCCTCCTGCACGATCTCCCAGTGGTTTTCGGCCTCGGCGATGCAGGGGGTGATGTAGAGCCCTCCCGGGTACCCCTCCCCCTCCAGCCTTTCCCCGCCGTAGAGGATCTTGCCCCCGGCCTCCACCACCTTTTCCATGGCGTTCTCCACATCGGTGACGGCCTGAGCGTTCACCACGGGCCCCATGACCGTGTCCCGGTTCAGGGGATCGCCGATGCGAATGGACTCGTAGGCCGGAATCAGGCGACCCAGGAGCTTTTCCTTCATGGAGGCGTGGACGATGATCCGCCGGGTGGAAGTGCAGCGCTGGCCGGCAGTGCCTACGGCACCGAAGAGGATGCTGGGGAGGACCAGATCCATGTTGGCGTGGGGGGTGACGACGATGGCGTTGTTGCCCCCCAGCTCCAGGATGGTGTTGGCCAGGCGGCCGCCCACGACCTCGGCCACACGCCGGCCCACCTCACAGCTTCCGGTAGCCGAGACCAGGGGGATGCGCCGGTCGTGGAGGAGCCGGTCGCCTACCGTGGACCCCTTCCCCACCGTGAGGGAGAAGATGGCGGGATCCACGTCGTTGGCCTCGCACACCCCGGCGGCGATCTTCGTCACCGCGATGGCCGTCAGAGGCGTCTTGGACGCCGGCTTCCAGAGGGTGGCGTCTCCGCAGACGGCGGCCAGCGCCGCATTCCAGCTCCAGACGGCCACGGGGAAGTTGAAGGCGCTGATGACGGCCACCACGCCCAGGGGGTGCCACTGCTCCCGCATGTGGTGATCCGGGCGCTCCGACTGCATGGTGAGGCCGTAGAGCTGGCGGCTGAGCCCCACGGCGAAATCGCAGATGTCGATCATCTCCTGGACCTCGCCCTCGCCCTCGGGCAGAATCTTGCCCATCTCCAACGTGACCAGGGCGCCCAGGTCCTCCTTCTTCTCCCTCAAAGCGTTGCCGAGCTGCCGGACGACCTCGCCCCGCTTGGGGGCGGGAATCTTCCTCCACTCCAGGAAGGCGGCGTGGGCCCTCTCTACGATCCCGTCGAACTCCTCCTCCGTGACCTGTTGGACCGAAGCGATCTTCGTCCCGTCGATGGGCGTGAATACGTCCAGGATGGGGCCCGAGCCCACCCAATCGCCGGCGAATCCGCCGGAGTTCGTCTCTTCGATTCCGAGTCGCTCGAGAAAGTCGTACATGGGTGCTGCCCTCTTGAGTTGGCTGATGGTCCTGGCGGGCCCGGAGGCCTCATTCGATGCCCGCGCTCCGCCGGATGGGTTCGCGGGGGTCCTTCCCTCGATTTCCGCCGGTAGTCTAGCCGATTTTCCGGCCCCTCACCACCTCCCTGACAGCCACCGGACCGCACACCCGGTGAACGGACGAGAGCCGGAGCCGGTGAAGGTCTCGCTCCGCCGCCTTCCTCGCCGGACGGGCCTCTCCCGGCTACGTTACAGCCTGCCCACAAGCTGGACTCTTTCCTCTAAGACGGAGACAAGAGCTGTGAGCACCGATCCCCGGAACCCGGACGAGCTCGGCTTCGACGAAGCGGTGGAGGCAGCTACCCACCGGGTGAAAGAGGCCCAGGCCGCCCGGGACGTGGAGGAGGAACCTCGAAGCCCTTTCCTCACCCGACCTCCCGTGGTCATCGTCGTGGTCCTCGCCTTCCTGGCCGTGGTCGCCTGGAACCTGGTCCTCCTGCGACGTGGCCCACCCACCCCGACCCCGGCCCAGGAAGAGGTGTTCCTGCCCATATCCCTCCTCGTGGCCTCACGGGCCGTGGAGGCGTTTCGTGAGGAACACGGCCGGCTCCCCGGAAGCCTGGCCGAGGTGAACCTCCCCCCCGACGCCTTCGACTACCGGGTCGAGGGGGAGGAGTACGTCCTCCGTGCCGTGGGAGCCCACATGACCGAAGAGTACCACTCGTCCCAGGGGGTGGAAGGGCTCCTGCTGCGGATGGGGGAAGCTCGGGGAGGGGGTGCCCGATGACGCGCAGGCACGAGGTGGCATCCAGGGACCGGCGAGGGGGATTCACTCTTGCCGAGATGGTCGTGGCCATTCTGATCCTGGGCATCCTGGCCGGGATCGGGATCCCCAATTTCCAGAAAGCCATGTGGAAGGCGGGAGCGGCGCACATGGTGAGCGATGCCCACACGGTGCATCTGGCTGCCGCCGCCTTTCTGCAGGACAACGGGCGGTTCCCCTCCGGATCCGGCTGGGGATCCGTCCCTTCGGAGCTGGAACCCTACCTCCCCGACGGGTTCGAGTTCGAATACGGTGAGGTGGACTATTTGTGGATCGGCATCCGGTACCCCAGCGACGACAACTGGTGGGGGACGCGCAACCTGGGGCTCTTCGCCATCAACTATTCCCAGCAGCGCCAGTACGCCGAACCCATGCGGCAGCACCAGGGGACCAACGCCTATTGGGGAGGCACGCTCTTTTTCTTCATCTACCTGGATTAGACGGGTGTTGCGAGAGGGGAGCGTCGGCTTCCCCCTTACCGCCCGAGTCCGTTGAAGAGGAGGGGGAAGTTGGCCATCATCTGGGCCCGGTTGTGGAGGCTGAAGCCCACCAGGATCAAACGGCCCTCCCCGTACGGCACCTCCACTGCGGCGGCCTTCCCCCGAAGGGCATCCTCACCCTCCAGGTAGCCGCTCAGGAGGAGGGGCCCGGTTTCGGGGAAGCGTCCCAGAATCCGGGGCCTGCCGGAAGCCTCCGATGAGCCCTCGGTCGTCTCGAAGAGGAGGCCCCGGGAGCTGACGAAGGCCACTCCCTCCCCCTTCAGCCCGGTGGTCAGGTCGCTCTCGTCGCTCCAGGTAAAGCGGAGGATGGACCCGGGAGCGTAGAATCCTCCGTCCCTGGCCTCCCGGGACACCTCCCGGACCGGAATGTCGAAGGAATCCACCGCCATACGGGCCGAAGCCCCGTGAAAGAAGAGGGTCCCCCCTTCCCTGGCAAAGGCCTTCAGAGCCCCGAGCCCCTCCCCGCCGATCCCCCCCACGTACTCCGGGGGCGCCCGGCCCTCCCCATTCCCCTCCAGAATGGTCCCGGTCCCCAGGGAGGGAAGGATGATGGCGTCGAAGTCCCGGATCAGGGACCCGGCCCGGACCCGGCCGTTCCTGAGCTCGGTGTGGGGAACCCGGTGGTGGTCCAGGATCCAGCGGATCCACCCCTCGTCCATGCTGGACTGCCAGGGGCGGAAGAGGCCGACCCGCCCGGTCTCCAGAGTGGGAGGTGACCCGGTCTCGGCCCCGCCCCCACCTGGCTCCAGTGCCAGGGTCGAGGCCGGACCGTCCAGCTCGACGACATCAAGTCCCATCTGAAGCGAGAGAGTCCAACCCGCTACATCATAGGGACGTAGGGGATCGCTCTCGATATCGATTCTACGGGGAATCCCCTGCCAGAGATGGGTCTTCTCTCTCAGGTCCGGGTAGAGTTGCCTCTCCAGGAGAGTCTTCACGAACCCGCCGAAGGGCTGGCTGGTGGGAACCACCACGGTCCCTTCCGGGAGGGTCCGCCCACCGGCATGGAAAGGCGCCCCTGCCGTGTACACCTCCACCCCCAGGAGGCGGAACTTGTCCAGGAGAAGGGAAAGGGCGTAGGGGTCGCGCTGTTCAACCGGGAAGGCCCATCCGTAAGGCGCCTCCTCCTGGAACCGGTCGATGTTCCTCCGGGCCATCCGGTACTTGGAGAGGAGCATGTCTTCCCGGTAGCGGGCCGTGACGTCCAGGACGGCCTTCGAAGCCGTGAGGCAGTACTCCACCGCGTCCCCGATCCGCCACCACCCCCCCTCCCAGGGCATGGTGTAAAAGGCCGACTTGTCGAAATCCCGCCACTCCTCGGGAATGTCGTCCGCCGTGTACTCGTGGGGCGTGGCCAGGTGGTAGAGGGCCGTCTCGGTGAGGATGGAGGGGATGTTGTGGTGCACCACCACCTGGGTCATGAACCCGGGGTACCAGGCATCGAAGCTCACCCGGGACACGGCCCCGGGTTTCCCCTCCGCGTCGAAAGCCTGGCCCATGGCCGCCCCGATGAGGTTCTCCCACCGGATCACCTCGCCGGGCTTGTTGGGGTTCGTGGGCTCCCCGTAGGGCGGGATCCAGATGCGGGTGGGAAAGGGAGCCGTCTGATGGTGGTTGTAGACCACGTTCGGGTACCAGAGCTGGTTCTGCAGCCGGCTGACGCTCCGGACCTCCTCCTGGGTCACGTTGTAGGAGTCCCGGTTGTTGTCGTGACCGATGTAGCGGTTGTAGAGCCAGGGCATGCGGGCCCGCTCGAACTCGGTCCCCACGTGCTCCATGTACCAGTCAGCCACCATGGTCATCCCGTCAGGATTGGGGAAGACCAGAAGGGTGATGACGTTGTCCCGGATTCGGCGGGTCCGGGGGTCCTCGTCCACCACCAGGTCGTAGGCGAGCTGGAGAGCATGCTCCGACGGGGCCGCTTCGGTGGCGTGAAGCCCCACATCGATCCAGGCGATGGCCTTCCCTTCCCCGGCCAGGCGGGCCGCTTCCTCGGTGGAAAGGAGGATGGTGGAGGGCTCCGTCGCCCCGGCGGCCCCCGCCCCCGTCCCTCCCCGTCCCGCCAGGCTCAGCCGGCGGGCGATCCCACGGTATTCGGCCAGCCGCTCCATGTTCGCCGCGGACGAGATCACCGCGTACCGGTGGGGCCGGCCCATCCCCGTGGTCCCCATCTCCAGGAGCTGCATCCGCCCGGCTGAGCGTCGCGCCAGGTGGTCGAACCACTCCATGGCCCGCTCATAGGTGGTGAGGTGGTAGTCCGCACCCACCGGATGGCCGAAGAAGGCCTCGGGGGTCATGGGATCTTGGGCGTAGAGGGGGCCGGCGAGAAGGAGACCCAGGAGTGCGCCGAGGGGAAAGGGACGGTACGGGAGGAAAGATGTCAGGCTCGTCATGGCGTGTGACCCTTTCGCACCGCCTCCTACAACGCCACGAAGGCGATGATGGTATACAGCACCGCACCGATCCCCGCGGCCACACTGGCCATGGGCATCTGGGTGGTGACGTGGTCCATGTGGTCCGAGCCCGTGGCCAGACTCGAGAGGATGGTCGTGTCGCTGATGGGCGAACACTGGTCTCCGTAGACGGCCCCGCCCAGCACCGCCCCGAAGCAGAGCGTCATGTAGAAGGGATCGGGGTTCACCGAATAGGCCAGGGGCATGGCAATGGGGAAGACCACGGCGTAGGTGCCCCAGGACGATCCCACCGAAAAGGCGATGAGCATGCAGATGAACATGAAGATGGCCGGGAGAAAGGCCGGGACGATGACCTCGCTGGTGGTCCGGATGAGGAAGTCCGCCGTCCCCAACGATCCCGAAACGCCGCCCAGCGTCACGGCCAGGGCCAGGATGATGGCCCCCAGGCTCACCCCTTTCACTCCCTCCACAAATCCGTCGATGACCTCGATGAGCTTCATTCCCTTGATCATGGCCAGGACCATGGCCGAGAGCACCGCAAGGACGAAAGCCTCGTTGATGGGGACGCTCCCGGCAAAGACCAGGCCTCCCACGGCGATGCCGATGAGGGTGAGGATGGGAACGGCGAAGTCCAGATTGCTGGTCTGGTACCCTTCTGGGATCTTCAACTCGTCCAGCTCCTTGCTGGACATGGTGTTGGCCCCCGGGCGATCCAACTCCCCCGTCCGCTGCACCCGCTGAATGGCCTGCTTCATCTTTCCGAACACGAAGGGGTTCAGGTCCAGGGCGAAGGAGTAGGTGAAGAGGACGGCGAAGATGCCGTAGAAGTTGAAGAAGATGGCCTTGTAGAAGAAGGAAATGGCATCGGCGTCGGTGGCGAAGAGGGGGACGGTGCCCACCACAAGCCCCGCCACGTACGAGGGCCAGACGTTGAAGGGGATCACCGTGGCAATGGGGGAAGCCGTGGAGTCGATGATGTAGGAGATCTCCTCGTGGCTCACCCCGGCCTCGTCACTGACGGGCTTCACCGTGCTCCCGGCCAGGATGGTGCTGATGGTCCCCCCCTGGTGAAACACCGTCCCGATCATGCATCCGAAGAGGCGGGCCGTCCTTCGGCCTTTCACCATTCGCTCTCCCGCCCAACGAGCGAAGTACTGGGCTCCCCCCGTCCGGGTCCAGAGGCCGATGAGCCCACCCAGGCACCAGAGGTAGACCAGGAGGATCTGGGCGTAGGACTCGGTGCCCACGGCGGGGAGGAGATAGGCGGCGATGATGTTGAAGTTGCCGCTGACGATCCCTCCGGCGGCGATCCCGATGAAGAGGGCCGAGATCACCTCCTTGGTATAGAAACAGAGAGCCAGGGTCAGCGCCGCCGGCACGATGGACCAGATCCCGAAGTCCTCGAAGCCCTCGGGGGGACTGATGATGTCCGTGGTGCTTCGAAGATAGACCAGCGTCAGGAAGATGAGCCCGCCGAGGATCCACTTGGCGACGCGGTTCATTACCAGGTCTCCTCTGCCGGTATGTTCAACTCACCCTCACTGTGGGCGACCCAGATCGAGGCCGCCGAATCTCCGGTGACGTTCACCGCCGTCCGGGTCATGTCCAAAATCCGCTCGACGCCCAGGACCATCGCCAGCCCCTCCAGGGGGATGCCCAGAGCCTCCAGGACGATGGCCAGGGTAATGAAGCCGATTCCCGGCACTCCCGCGGCGCCGATGGAAGCCAGCGTGGCCGTGATGACCACGATGACCAACTGCTCCAGGGTGAGATTGATCCCGTAGACCTGGGCAATGAAGAGGGTGCTCACCCCGTGGTAGATCCCGGTACCGTTCATGTTCACCGTGGCGCCCAGGGGCAGAACGAAGGAGGCCACGTCCCGGGACACCCCCAGGTCGTCCTCGCTCACCTTCAGGTTGATGGGCAGCGCGGCGTTACTGGACGAGGTGGAGAAGGCGAAGACTATGACCTCGTAAAAGCGCTTGAAGAAGAAGAAGGGCTTCATTCCGCTCAGGCGGAGGGTGATGGGATAGAAGGTGATGGTGAAGAGAACCATCGTCCCCACGCCCACGAGCACGTAATTCAGCAGCGAGAGAAGGACCCCGTACCCGAAGCGTCCGGCCACGGCGGCGATAAGGATGAAGACGCCGTAAGGGGCGATCTTCATGATCATCTCCACCATCACCACCATGGCGTCGTTGATGGTGTCCAGGACATCGATGAAGGGTTTTCGCTTCTCCTCGGTCAGGATGGTGAGGGCGATGCCCAGGAAGAGGGAGAAGAAGATGATCTGGAGCATGTCCATGTTGGCCATGGACGCGATGGGATTCCGGGGAATGATGTTGAAGAGGATGTCCTGCAGGCCCGGCGCCTCCTGCATGGATTCGAGGCGCTCCTGGTTGGTTCCGCCGTACTCGGCCAGAAGCTCGGTTTTGACCTCCTCATCCAGCCCCGACCCCGGCCGGGTGAAGCCGGCGATAGCCAGGCCCATGGCCACGGCCAGGGCGGTAGCCACCAGGTAATAGCCCAGGGTCTTGGCCCCGATGCGGCCCAGTTTCCTCAGGTCCCCGAGGCTCGCCGTTCCCATGATGAGGGAGGCCATGACCAGGGGAATCACGATCATGATGAGCAGGCGGATGAAGGCCTGGCCCAGGGGCTCGATGGCCACGGCGAAGTCCCCCATGAGGGGTCCCAGAAGGGCACCGGCCAGCAGTCCGATCAGGATCTTGGTATGTAGTTGCACAAAAAGGCTCCTCTCAACGTCTCCCGTTTCCCGGGGACGGTGGTCTTCGGCGAGACCCGCCAACGGCGGACCCCAAGCAAAAACACCGCACCAACTTGTCGGGGGGAGGGATCGGGGGCAACCGGGCTCGGCTCCGGCGCCGTCCCGGCCACCGCAGGCCGAGGGATGGACGAGCCCGGCTGGACCGCCGCCCTCAGAAGGTGATGACCTCCCAGTCTCCCTGGAGCATCTCGGTGAGAGGCCCGCCCATGTATCTCACCTCCATCCCCAGCGACTCGAGGGCTTCAGACACTCCGTAACTGTCGGCGCACGCCTTGCAGGCCACCACCTCCACCCCCGCCTCGGCCATGGCCTGCACCTCGGCCTGGAGCTCAGGGTCCTCCGAGAGGAGCCGGGACGATGGCCCCCAGACGATGAGGGTCACCTCGTCGAACCAGCCCCTGGATTTGGCATTCAGGGTGTACATGAAGGCGACCTTCAGGGCCACCTCCCGGTCGCCGGAGGTCCAGAGCACCGCCAGGCGGGAGGGCGCATCCTTTGTCTCTTGCCCGGCGGCCTCGTTCGATGAAGGGGGCGGCTCAGCACCGACAGGGACCCCTTCGCCTGCGGGGTCGTAGGGCTCCGGCCGACAACCGACCGGCGCCGAAAGGAGGAAGAGGAAGAGAAAGACCGGGACGAGGCGCTTGGTCGGCGGAGTCATGGATCATCCTCGCAGCAAGGGTAGCTCGGCCGGGGGCGCTGGGCAGCGGAATCCCGACCCAAGCATCAGAAATAGACCGACAGCCCGAAACGCACTGTCTGGGGAGGCACCCGCTCCAGGGGGGCCAGGTAGTAGTCGTTGGGCTGAATACCGGGGCCGAAGATGGACACGCTGCCGGGGAACCCGTAGTCCGGCCCGTTGTTCACCATGGTGTTCAGCTCGTTGATGGCTTCGTTCCTCAAAACGTTGAAGAAGTCGATGGACACGGCCAGGTCGTAGTCTCCCCTCCGGAACATCCGCTCCAACCGAAGGTCCAGGGTGTTCTGCCTTTCCAGTGTCGGCTTTCCCCGGGGGCCCACGAAGATGTTGTGACCCTCCAGTGGCCACATGAGACGGTAGTCCACCTGGTCCCCGGAGCGCTCCGGGATTCCCGTGGCGGTCATGGCGCCGGTGTTGACCCGGTACTGGAAGAAGCCCAGGCCGTAGAGGCGGAATCGGGGTGAGAAGTGGTCCCCGGACCGGAAGGTCCAGAAGGCCCCGCCCCTCATCTCCCAGGGCAGCGCACCCCAGGCCGACACCTTCCACTCCCGGTCCGAGAAGTTCTCCAGCGTGCCGTAGCTGTTCACCTTCTCGTTCACCCGGACGTACGGGCCGGCCCCGTACCCCTCGGGATCCGTATAGCCGCTCACATTGTCCAGGTTCCCCTCCAGGTGGGTCCACACGAAGGAGATGCTTCCGCCCCAGGTGGGACGGGCCACCTCCAGATTGACCTGGAACTGGTCGAAGTTCCGCTCCCCGTCCGGGGCCGTCGTGAGCACGTACTGGGGATCCCAGGTGAGGCCCTGGATGTCCCCATAGCTGAGTCCCGGGATGGGAAGAGCATCGGGGCACATCGTGGCCTCCAGGCACTGCAGTCGCTCCATTAGAAGATAGTTGGGCAGGTAGAGCTCCTGCAGGTACACGCTCCCACCGGCGAAAGGCACCACGGTGCCGCTGGCATCGAAGACCCTCACCTTCTCGAAGAGGGTGTAGTTGGTGGCCCGGTTCACGTCCACCAGGGCCACCATGTCCTTGTTGGCCCTCCGCGTATAGAGGACTTCGGCCTTCCCCCAGTTGCTGAACTGCTTTTCCAGGCCCACCAGCCACTGATCCACGTACGGCTGCTTGTAGTCCTGCACCGGCCCCGTCTCGTTGAGGATGATCTCCCCTTCCTTCCTGAACAGGCCCTGCTGGGCCAGGGCGTCTCGCTCGGCTTCAGTGAAGGTCTTCGCGGGATCGGAAAACGCCGGGCCCGTATAGTACCAGTACTCCTGGTTGGTGAAGACGTCGGCCCCCTGTACCCGGTCGAACATCTGGGAGATCATGTTCTGATGGTAGCGGCCCCAGTGGGCCTTGGCGACGAAGCTCCCGTCCTTCATGAGGTTCACGGTGACCCCGAGGCGGGGGTCCAGCCCGTCATCCTCCACGGCCAGGAACCGCTCTCCCGACGTGGGTGTGATGTAGCCCTTCCACCGGGCCCAGCGGATGCCGGGAGACACGACCACCCAGGGCCCCAGGGAAACGGAGGCCTGGGCAAAGGCCGCAGCATTCTCCACATCGGCATCCAGATTCACCTCTCCACCCCACATGCTCGGCACCCAGCTCGAGGTGCTGTGGCTCCAGGTGTCCGGGTCCTCGGGGTCCAAGCGGGAGGACCTCACCGGGAGCCAGGTCATCCCACCGTTGCGCTGCCGACGGTCCAGGAAGCTGCCCCGGATCATCTCCCCTCCCACCTTCAGGCCGTGGGCCACCGAGCCCGTCTGGAGCCGGAAGGTGGCCGACGCCGTGGCCGAGGTGCTCGTGGGGGCGCTGCGCAGCGTGAGGGGGTTGTTCCGGAAGGCGTCGTAGGGCGGCGTGAGGGTATAGGTCGAAACCCCCGGGATGTCCGTCCCGTGGTAGGGCTCATAGCGTTCGTCCCGGGACAGATGGTTTACCCTGGCCTCCAGGATGGTCCCGCTACCCACCAGTTCCCGGGCCGAGGCATTGAAGAAATGGGTGGGGGAGGTGTAGCGATGGCTCGCCCCGGGCGCCTCGTAGCCCGTGATGTCGAAGTTGTCGGCCTCGTTGTTCGTGTAGCCCCCTGACACCTCCAGGAGCCGGCTGGGCGTGGGGGTCCAGGTCAGCTTCCCGAACACCTTCTGCTCCAGGTTCTCCTCCCGGATGGGGGCGAAGCGGGCACCGGTCTCGGAGAGGTGGTTGAGGGCCTGCTGGTCCTGGTTCACCAGCTTCCCCGAAACGAAATAGAAGAGCTCGTCCCGGATCAGGGGACCCCGGACCTCGCCTTCCACATCCTGCCGGCCCACCACCTCGGTGCCGATCTCGGTGTTCACCAGGTTGCTCCCGTTGACGGCCTCGTGCTCGAAGGTCGTGCGGAGGCTCCCCTGGAAGTCGTTGGAGCCGCTCTTCGTCACCACGTCCACGAGCCCGCCCTGGAATCCGCCGTACTCGGCACCGGCTCCCAGACCCCGGACGTCCAGGCGCTCGATCCAGTGGATGCTGGGTTGCAGCAGGTCCCCACCCACGCCCGGATGGTTGGCCGAAAGACCGTCCAGGGTATAGCTGTTGGCCTGGAAGTTGGCTCCCCCCCAGATGTGTCCCGGCCGCGCCCCCGGGGTGAGGGCCACCAGGTCCCGGGCGTCATAGGTCACCGGCAGGAGGGCGATGGCCGCCTCCTCAACGGTGGTGCTGAACTCGGTGTTCTCCCGCTGGATCTGGACCCGCTCGGTCCGGATCGTGAGTCCCTCGAGCTCGATGGGAGCCAGCTCCAGGGAAATCTCGATTCCCTGGGACACTCCGGGATTCACCCGGACGTCCTCCCGCTCGACGACGGCGAAGCCCAGGGCATCCACCCTCACGGTGAAGGTCCCCCCGGGCACGCCGGTGAAGATCACACCCCCCTCGTCGTCGGTGGCGTTCCTTCGAAGAACCTCCTCCTGAAACAGGAGCTCCACCGTGGCCCCGGGTACCGGGCCGGCGGGTCCGTTCACCTGAACGACCAGAATTCCCGACTGGGCAGCCAGGGGGGCGCAGCCCGGAACCAGGGTCAGTACAACGGCCAGGATGGGACAGGCCAGAAGGGCATGGAATCGCGAACTGTGCATGGTCACATAGCCTCCGGGTGCCTCGGGGTTCGGACCGAGGGTGACGGCTCGAAGATGGTGTTGCCGTTCGAGCCCGACCGCGTGGTCCGCGCGGCGCCACCCATGTAGCGGGAGCATGGGGCCCGAGCAAGGGGTCTCCATGAGAAATGGGTCTCCCTCGGAATACGTGACACCTGGAGAGGTCTTACCGTTGTGGGGCCGACATCTCTCGACGGACCGGAAGGAGGCGCGACATCCCCACCCGCCCATTGTCCTGTTTCCCACTGCCGCTATCTTTCACTTTCGGTCCTATGAATCAGGGCTGCCGTCTCCCTTCGCTTCGTCAGAATGAGGGAACGCGACTCGAAGTTCCGCGCCGGCAGCCCCTGAAGGTTGGGTGAATCATGGACGTTGATGCCCTCCCGGTCATCATTCAGGGAGGAATGGGAATCGGGGTGTCGGGATGGCCTCTGGCCCGGGCCGTGGCCCTCCAGGGGCAGATGGGCGTGGTCTCCGGCACCGCAGTGGACAACCTGCTCATCCGCCGCCTGCAGGACGGGGACGTGGGCGGGCACATCCGCCGGGCCATGGAGGCCTTTCCCTTCCCCGAGGTAGCCTCCGAGATCTACGAGAAGTTCTTCAAGCCCGAGGGGAGGGACGAGGGAGAGCCCTACGCTCTGGTGCCCATGTACCGGCAGGTGGCCGACAGATTCAGGAACCAGATCACCGTCCTGGCCAACTTCGCGGAGGTGTGGCTGGCCAAGGAGGACCACGACGGGCTCGTGGGGATCAACTTCCTTTCCAAGGTACAGATGCCCACCCTGCCCTCCCTCTACGGCGCCATGCTGGCCGGCGTGGATTGCGTTCTCATGGGCGCGGGGATTCCCCGGGAGATTCCCGGAGCCCTGGACCGCTTGGCCGAGCACGAGCCCACCTCCATCCGCTTCGACGTCCAGGGAGAAACCGCCGGCGGAGGCGACACCCTGGAGTTCGACCCGAAGAAGGAGCTGGAGGGCCCCCGACCCGACATCGAGCGGCCCTGGTTCTTCCCCATCGTCTCGTCCAACTCCCTGGCCGCCATGCTCGCCAGGAAAGCCAACGGCGTCGTAAACGGCTTCATCGTGGAGGGTCATACCGCGGGCGGACACAACGCCCCGCCCCGGGGAGACCCCCGGCTCAACGAGCGAGACGAGCCCATCTACGGGCAGCGGGACCAGGTGGACCTGGAGAAGCTGAAGCGGCTGGGGCTTCCCTTCTGGCTCGCCGGGGGAACCGGGCAAGCCGGCCAGGTGGAGGAAGCCCGCAAGGCCGGAGGAGTGGGTATCCAGGTGGGAACCCTCTTCGCCTATTGTCGGGAATCGGGGCTCATGGAGGGACTCAAGCGGGCCGTTCTGGAGCTTTGCCGCCAGGGCGACGTGGATGTCCTCACGGCGTCCAGGGCCTCGCCCACCGGATTCCCCTTCAAGACGGTGGGTCTCGAGGAGAGCCTCTCCTGCCCCGAGACCTACTCCGGACGGAAGAGGATCTGCGATCTGGGTTACCTGAGAATCCCCTTCCGCACGGAGAACGGACGCATCGGCTACCGCTGTCCCGCGGAACCCGTCGCAACCTTCGTGGCCAAGGGCGGCGACCCGGACGAAACGGAGGGACGAAGGTGTCTCTGCAATGCCCTCCTGGCCAACGTGGGCCACGGCCAGCCCCGGGGTAAGGGGAAAGCGGAGCTTCCCCTCCTGACCAGCGGGGACGACCTGCGATCCCTGGGCACCTTCCTCCAGGGGCGGGAATCCTACTCGGCCCGGGACGTCATCGACTACCTCCTCTCCTGAGCCTCCCGCAGAACCACGGACCGTCGCGTTTCGGGGATCGTTACGGGGCGGGTGGAGGAAAACAGGGCAGGTAGGTAAGGGCCTCGGCCAGTCCGCTCAGATCGAACCGATGTCGGGTGGGTGCGCCCTCCCCTCCCACGGTAACCACCAGGACGGAATCGGCCAGGGACCGCTCGGTGATTCGGGGGATCCTCTCCTCCGGGGCCAGGAGCATGGTCGTCCGCCCCGGGAGGACCCCCCACTCCACCCTTTCGGGTTCTCCGCCGGCTCCGAACTCCAGCGAAACGGGCAGATGCCCCTCTGCGGATCCATGGTGCGTAAGGGTGATCCGGGGCCTCCCGCGCAAGCACTGCCAGGTGAGCGCCGCCGGGCTGTCCTCGGCCCATCGGGAGGCGTAGCTGAGCTCCTCCCCGGGGTAGGTCATGAAGCCACTGCTCTCCCGAACCCTCCGGGCCGGGGGCTGGCCTGAGGCGTGGGCCACGCGTAGAGACGGCGTTTGGGCGTCCACATCCAGCTCCAGCTCCCACTCCGCCTCCACGTCCACGGCATAGATGCCCACCGGGTCCAGCGTTTCGAGGTCGAAGAGATGCACCCGGAGCTGATCGTTGAAGGGAATGAGGCGGGGCGGAAGCCTCAGGCGGCGGGTCCGGCCGGGGAGGACGGACCCCAGGCGGGTGTGACCGTCGCACTGATCCAGGTAGACCGAGATCAGCGAGGAGGTGCCGTTGGTGAGCTTGAGGCGGGTGGGTCGAGCCTCTCCCCGGGCCCAGGCGAGGGGTGGCGGACAGATCCAGGCGGCAGAGCGGGGGGCGGGGGGCGGGGACGGCGGCGTCCTGCAGGCCAACAGGACCGTGGTCAGAAGAAGGAACACCTTCCCCCCGTGCCGGGACCGAACCCAGAGGAATCTCATCACGACGCCTCCGTGGGGCAGAGCTTCATGGGGGAAGCCCACTCGGGGACTCCCCGAAGGTTACTATAGTTTTAGTAGATAAGTGTCACAAGGTTCCCGGGTCCCGGGCGGGAAGTGGGCAGGTGCGAAGCAGGCCACCGGTCCGAACCGGGACCGGAGACGTATCCTTCGAGCCTCGACTTCAGAAGAGGATCCCGAGCAGGAGGAGGGCGGCCCCCATCCCCACCAGGCCGAACACCCTGGACCAGGAGAACGGATGACCCCACTCCCTCTTTCGCCAGAGGAAGATCTGGCCGCACGGGTCCGGGAACTCCCCCTCGACGCTCTCCTCGTATCCCCGATAGACCTCGACCCCCTCGAGATCCTGGAGGGTGATCTCCCGGAACCCCCCCAGCATGGGCCGGCCGTCCAGGAAGATCTCCGGGGTGCAAAAGGGGCTTCCTCCCTGGGGATTGACGAGCTGGACGGACTCGGCCCGAAACCCCGCCGACCTCACTCGGGAAGGGTCTGGAGAAGAAGGGCCAGGCTCATCTGGGTGCGGTTCCGGATCTGGTCGAGGGTCAGGAACTGTCCCTTCCCCGCCTGCTTGTTCCTGGCCATGCGGTCGTAGAACTGCTCCAGGGTTCCCGGCCTGATCTCTCGCCGCCCCACGACCACGATGGGCTCCAGGGGAATGGCCTCGGTGGACATGAAGAGCTCCACCTCCACGGCCTCCTCCGCCCCCACCTCCACCGGGGCCCGGAGGGACGAGTAGCCCAGCCGCTCGGCCCGGATCCGGTAGGTCCCCGGCCGGGGAGCCGGTAGCCGGAAGGCCCCGACGGAATCGGACTGGACCCGAGCCACAACCGAGTCGGCCCGATCCAGCAGGGCCAGGTCCACCCCCACGATCGCCACCGTGTCCCCTTCCTCCAACACCCTCCCGACCACGGACTGGGCCCCTGCCCAGGTGGGTACGGCCAGGAGGAACAGCACGGCCGCCAGGAGCAAGGGCGCACCGACCGGGAAGGCGCCAACCGAAGAAGCCTCCACCGGAGAGGCCCCGGGAGCCACCTCCTGGAACGGAGATCCGATGTTCATCTCTCTTCCTTCGACGTCATTCTCCCGCCCATCCCCGGGCTACCCTCCCCTACTCCGGGGTCTCCTTCTCCGTTCCCGGCGGGAGGGACCGTCGCCCTGACCCCTCCTCGAGGGCCATCTCCGCCAAGGACAGGGCGAGCTCGGCGGCGAACTCCTCGGCTGCCAGCCGGTCCTTCCGGCGGATCGTCAGGACGAGCTCCGCCGGGTGGGAGAGGCGGAGCCCCTGCTCTCCCGCCACCCCTTCGAAGGCCTGGAGGTCCGAAGCGGTGAGGACGATGCGGGGTCCCGTGATCCACCACCGCCATCCGCCCCTGACGGTGGCCCCGGAGACCCGCTCCAGAGGCACGGTCACCCCCTTCACCTCATCCACCTCCTCGTCGCTTCGGATCTCGCTTCCCAGCACCTCGGTGGTTCTGGCCACCCGCCACTGGATGACCAGTGCCTCCCTGTCCAACCGAAGGAGGCCATGCACCTTCTCGGTGGTTGAGGTCACGGAGTCGCCGCAAAACACGTCCTGACTCCGTTTCAGGGTAAAGGGGAGTGCCGTCATCCGCCCCCCAGGGGCCGCCCCGGCGTCCACGGCGCTCCCGCCGCCTCCAGGGCCCGCTCCACCTCCAGAAGCTCCCCGGAGACGAAGGCCGAGAGCTCGGCCTGGAGGTCGGCGAAATCGCCCCGGGCGATCTCGACGTTCCTGCGGTAGGTCTCCGTCGGCGGCATCCGGGTACTCCAGTGCCCTCCGGCCACCAGGCCCACCCTGCCCCTGATGGAGGGTACGCCGGGCTCGTTCAGGCCGCCCCGGATCCGGTCCCCGTTCAGGCGCAGTTGGAAGGCGTCAACCCGAGCCACCAGGCTGTCCATCCGGGCGAAGAGGCCCGGGTCCGCCCGGGGCGTCCTGAGGAGCGCCGCTCTCATGTGCCTGAGGCGGTTCCTGATCTCGCCCAGGCGCTCCCCTGCCCCGCTGATCCGCCTCAGAAGCTCGCCGGTCTCGGCCTGGAAGGCCGTTACGGAAGCGAAGTCCGTCCCGGCGTCCGCGGTGGGCACGGGCCGTACCGAGAAGTCCCGGGCCTCACCCAGGGGCCTCACCTGACCGTCGGCCACCATGAACATCTGCACCCGGTAGTCCCCCGGGGGCGCCAGGGGTCCCTGGGGATCGGTGGCCCAGGGAGGCCGGAAACCCCCGGTGGAGAGATCCACGGGGTCCGGCGCCGGACGGCGCAGGTCCCAGCTCACGCGGTGTAGTCCCTCACGGGCCGGACCGCGGATCCTCCGCACAGGCTCGCCGCCGGCATCGGTGACCTGGAAAAGCACGAAGGGAGCGCTCTCGTGGCTCTCGGCCCTGAGGGTTTCCCAGCCCGGGAAGGGGACGTCCGCCCCTTCCTCCCGGAGCTCCTTCTCCCGCTCCCGGCGGGCCTCCCTCCTGGTCTCGGGAACCTCACCCAGCCAGTAGGTGAAGGTGGCCCCGAAGGGCGGGTTGGGCCCAACCCAGGCATCGCTGCCCAGGGTCGGTCGCCCCAGAGCCTGCCCCGGCACCGAGGGTACATACCACCAGGCGTCCCGGACGCCGAAGAGGGTTCCCTCCCCTTCCAGGGCGCCGTCGGCCATCTCCCTGAGGGGAGAATAGTCGTCCAGCACGTAGAAGCCCCGCCCGAAGGTGGCTCCCACCAGATCCTCGTCCCGGCGCTGGATCACCAGGTCCCGGAAGGCGATGGTAGGCGCCCCGCCGCTGAGCATGTACCAGCTCTCCCCTCGGTTGGGAGACACGTAGATCCCGAATTCGGAGGCCACGAAGAGGAGGTCCGGGTCCAGGTGGTCCTGCTGGACGGCCCAGAGGATGGTCCCCCGGGGCAGGTTCCCGGCGATGGAGCGCCAGCTCCGGCCCCGGTCCGTGCTCTCGAAGATGTAGGGAGTGTAGTCCCCGAATTTGTGGGCGTCGGCGATGACGAAGACCGTTCCCCCGTCCTGGAGGGAAGCCTGCATGTCGTTGATGAAGGCCCGCTCGGGTACCCCCGGAAGGGCGGCCGCCTCCCGCCAGGTCGATCCCCCGTCCTCGCTCACGTGGATGAGCCCGTCGTCGCTCCCGGTGAAGAGGACGCCCTCCTCCACCGGGGACTCGGTGACCGTGGTGAGGGTGGCGTACTGGGACATGGCCCCGTTGTCGTAGAGAGCGTCCACGCTCCACACCCGCCCGTAGAAGTCCATCTCGAAGCGGTTGGTGTTCCGGGTGAGATCCCCGGACACGGGGGTCCAGGAATCGCCCCGGTCGTCGCTTCTCCAGAGGCGGTAGGACCCGAAGTAGAGGCGATCCGAATCGTGGGGGCTGATGAGGAGGGGCGAGTCCCAGTTCCAGCGCTCCGGCGGGTCTCCGGGCTCGGGCTGGGGCTGGATGCCCAGGGCCTCCTCGCTCCTCCGGTCCACCCGGTACAGATTCCCCACCTGGGTCTCCAGATACATGATGTTCGGTTCGGTGGGATCGATGGCCACCCCATACCCGTCAGCCCCCATGGGCACGTACCAGTCCTGGTTCCTGACACCCTCGGCGTTGGTGGTCCGGGAGGGGCCGTGGAGGGTCCCCAGGTCCTGGGCCCCACCCAGGATGTTGTAGAACGGAAGGGCGTTGTCCACGGCCACCTTGTAGAACTGGGACACGGGCATGTTGGGGAAGTGCCGCCAGGTGATTCCGTCATCGAAGCTCTCGTAGAGCCCGGCGTCGGTCCCCGCGAGCTGGTGGTCGGGATTGTCGGGGTCGATCCAGAA
This sequence comes from uncultured Gemmatimonadaceae bacterium, assembly GCA_964464555.1. Taxonomy (GTDB): domain Bacteria; phylum Gemmatimonadota; class Gemmatimonadetes; order Longimicrobiales; family Gaopeijiaceae; genus CAYXGM01. The sequence continues at coordinate 31,039 of CAYXGM010000021.1, forward strand.
GGCGTGGTTGTCGCTGTGCGCCTCCCGTCCCGTCCCCTGATAGGTGAAGGTGGCTCCGCCGTCCCGGGTCACATGCACGAAGACGTCCATCTGGTAGACCACGTCGGGGTCGGTGGGAGAGGCGTAGATCTCCTGGTAGTAGTGGGGCCCCGTGCCTCCGGAGATGTAGCTGTTGCGCCTTTCCCAGCTCTCTCCCTCATCCATGGAGCGGTAAAAGCCCCGCTCCTCCTCGTCGGCCTCGATGGTGGCGTAGACCCGGTCGGGATCCGCCGGGGTCACCGCCAATCCGATCTTGCCCATGTCCCCCCCGGGCAGACCCGACGTGAGCTCCCGCCAGCTCTCTCCGCCGTCGGTGCTCTTGTGGATCCCCGAGCCGGGGCCGCCGGCCAGGTAGGCCCAGATGTGCCGTCGCCGCTGGAAGGTGGCGGCGTAAATCACGTCGGGATTCGAGGGGTCGAACTCCAGGTCCGTGGCCCCGGTGTTCTCGTCGATCGCCAGCACGGCCTCCCAGCTCTCACCGCCGTCCGTCGTTCTGAACACCCCCCGCTCTCCACCGGAGGACCAGAGGGGCCCTTCGGCGGCAACGAAGACCACGTCCGGGTCCCTGGGATCCACCAGGATCCGTCCGATGTGCTCGGAGCTCTCCAGGCCCATGTGCTCCCAGCTCCGCCCCCCGTCCCGGCTCCGGTACACCCCGTCGCCCCAGGCCACGTGCCGGCCGCTCACGTTCTCCCCCGTGCCCACCCAGACCACGTCAGGATTGTTGGGGTCCAGCGTCACGACGCCGATGGAGTAGGAGGACTGGTCGTCGAAAACCGGCATCCAGGTCGTGCCCGCATTGGTGGTCTTCCAGAGCCCTCCCGATCCCACGGCCACGAACCAGGTGCTCGGATCCGCCGGGCTCACGGCGATGTCGGCGATGCGCCCTCCCATGAGGGCCGGGCCTACCTCCCGGAGAGCCAGGCCCGAGGCGGCCCGGGCCATGGCGTCATCGGCCGGACTCTGGGCCATCCCTTCCGAGACGGCCGGAGGGGACAGGAGGAGGAGGAGGAGGAGGCCGATAGCAAGAGTGAGCCTGTTCATTCCGTGGTCCTTTCGTCTTCGTCGTCCGTGATCGCCCGTGGTCCATCACCGCACTTGCATCCGATTCCGTGGTCTGATAATCCTACCGATCGAGCCCGTCCCTCCGGGCGAAATCAACTTCCGAAACCGCGAACGAGGAAGCAAGGACATCATGGAAGCCCTCCTGGCGAGCAGCATCGGCCCGATCATCATCTTCTTCATGCGCATCGGGGATGTATCACTGGCAACGGTCCGGATGCTCCTCATCATGCGAAACGCCCGGGTCTGGGCCCCCGTCATCGGCTTCTTCGAGGTTCTGATCTGGCTCATGGCCGCAGGCGTGGCCATACAGCACCTGGACAGCCCCTGGCACGTCCTGGGGTACGCCGCCGGATACGGAGCCGGAAATCTGGTGGGGCTCATGCTGGAGGAGCGGCTGGCCCTGGGGTTCGCCTCCATACAGGTCTTCACGAAAGACCAGGGTCCCGAGCTGGCCGAGGCCCTCCGGACCTTCGGCCACGGCGTCACCCAGCTCAACGGAAGGGGACGGGAAGGCCCCGTGGATGTGATCCTGAGCGTGGTGAAGCGGAGGGAGTTGAAGGCTGTCCGGACCCTCGTGGACGATCTGGCGCCCGCAGCCTTCGTCGCGGTGGAGGAGCCCACGGCCATCCAGCGGGGATGGATGTTTCCCAAGCGAAGGAAATAGGCGAATGACGACCGGGGCCTCGGCCCCGAGGAGGCCTCAGTTCGTCCTGAGATCGAAGGGCATCCGGGCCATATGCCGGTACTCGGGGCCCTTCCGTTCCAGGACGCGACTCCAGAGCCTATCCGGTTCGCCGGTGAAGACATCTTCCTCCCGGGCCAGATCCAGGATCCAGGACTGCTGCTCCATCTCCCTCTCGAGCTGACCCGGACCCCACCCCGCATAGCCCGCAAAGACCCGGGCCCTCAAAATCCCGGGCTTCGCATCCGCAGACACCTCGCCCACGAGAAACCCGATGGTGCCGAAGACCAGGATGTCAGCCAACTCGGGATGGGCCAGCTCGGCAAGGAGCACAGGACTGGTCGGCTGCACGGGGCCGCCCTGGAAGAGGGGTTCGCGGGGCTGCACCAGGGAAGCCAGAGGTGGAACGGCCTCCCCCACCGTGACCTCCAGCGGTCGGTTCAGCACCACGCCCAAAGCCCCGTCCGCATTGTGCTCACCCATGAGGACGACGGTATGGCGAAAGTTGGGATCGAAAAGGCCGCCGCTGGATATGAGCAGGCGGCCCTGCAGGCTCTCCATTTCCTCAACCCGGTTCAAACAGGAAAGAGTCGGGAAGACAACGGCAAGGTAGTGGGACGGGTGGAGGATCACAAAGAGGGAGGGCAAATCGGCCCCACGACGACCGCAGAATCGGGGCCGGCTCCGAGCCCGAAGGCGGAGGTCGCCGGTTTTTCCTTGACTTTCCGCCGTTCCTCGGAGGTATTGGGGATTCATCCCCCGAGCCCGACCCGTGTTCATCCCGGCCCCTGAGAGAGCCGCACCCCCCCGGGGGCCGGCAGCCGCTCTCTTCAAGGGACCGGTCCTGTCGATCACGGCCGGGCGACGGGGCGAGAAACGTGGCGTGGGGTCGCATCTACCGACCTTTTTTTCGACGTCCCGATGGGATGAGGAGAACTGAATGTCCGAGGAAACGACGGCGGAGACCACAGGCCGACCCTGGCACCTCTGGCTCGTGGGAATTCTGGGATTCCTCTGGAATCTCATGGGGGCCTACGACTACCTGATGACGCAGACCGAGAACGAAGCCTACATGAGCAACTTCACGCCCGAGCAGCTCGAGTTCTTCTACGGCTTCCCGAGCTGGGTGGTAGCCTTCTGGGCTCTGGCCGTCTGGGGCGGCGTGCTGGGAACGGTCCTTCTCCTCTTCAGAAAACGCCTGGCGGTCCCGGTCTTCCTGGTCTCCCTTCTTTCCATGGTCGTCACGTCTCTTCACAACTTCGTTCTCTCCAATGGCCTGGAGGTCATGGAGGGCGCGGGGTCCATGATCTTCACCGCGCTCATCTTCCTGGTGGCTCTGGGCCTGTGGATCTACTCACGGGCCATGGCCAAGCGGGGCGTGTTGAGCTGACGCCGGCCGGTCTCCAGGCCCGGAACGTCAGGGTCTGGGAAGCTCCTCCACGAAACGGCGGAAGCGCTCCCCGTCGGTGAGGGGAGGCCCGTGGCCAAAGCACACCACCCCGGGGTTCAGGAGGACGTCTCCCAGGATCAGCACTCCCTGCTCCTCGTCCCATAAGGAGAGGTGGCCGGGGGTGTGCCCCGGGAAGAGGCTCCGTTCCCCTGAACCGTGAAACCCGGCGGGCCTTCGGGGGTTTTCCAATTACTGGTAGAGTCCGGAAAACTTTTGAGGACAAACAAAATCGAGGACGAGCATGGACGGAAGCGCTGCAGGAAACGGAGGCAAGTGCCCGGTGACCCACGACACTCCCGTACAGGCCAGGGCCGGAGGAACGTCGAACCGGGACTGGTGGCCGGACCAACTGGACCTGGGCATCCTCCACCAGCACTCTCCCCAGTCTCAACCCGTGGGAGGGGACTTCGACTACGCCGAAGAGTTCATGAAGCTCGACCTGGAAGCCGTCAAGAAGGACCTTCATGAGCTGATGACGGACTCCCGGGACTGGTGGCCCGCCGACTACGGGCACTACGGTCCCCTCTTCATCCGAATGGCGTGGCACAGCGCCGGCACCTACCGGACGGGGGATGGTCGGGGCGGCGCGTCCTCGGGCAACCAGCGCTTCGCTCCCCTCAACAGTTGGCCCGACAACGCCAACCTCGACAAGGCGCGCCGGCTCCTCTGGCCCATCAAGCAGAAGCACGGCAAGAAGATCTCCTGGGCCGATCTCATGATCCTCGCCGGAAACTGCGCCCTGGAGTCCATGGGACTGAAGACCTTCGGGTTCGCCGGCGGCCGTGAGGACGTGTGGCAGCCCGAAGAAGATATCTACTGGGGCGCCGAGACCGAGTGGCTCGGCGACAAGCGCTACAGCGGGGACCGGGAGCTGGAAGACCCCCTGGCCGCCGTGCAGATGGGGCTGATCTACGTGAACCCGGAGGGTCCCGACGGCGAGCCCGACCCGGTGGCCTCGGGGCGGGACATCCGTGAGACCTTTGCCCGCATGGCCATGAACGACGAAGAGACGGTAGCTCTGGTGGCCGGCGGCCACACTTTCGGCAAGTGCCATGGGGCCGGCGATGCGGCCCTGGTCGGCGCCGAGCCCGAGGGTGCCGGGCTGGAGGAACAGGGGCTGGGGTGGAAGAGCGGCCACGGGAGCGGAAAGGCCGAGGACACCATCACCAGCGGTCTGGAAGGGGCCTGGACCCCGACGCCGACCCGGTGGGACAACAGCTACTTCGACACCCTGTTCGGGTACGACTGGGAGCTCACCAAGAGCCCGGCCGGAGCGTGGCAGTGGACGCCGAAGGACGAGTCGGCGAAGGACTCGGTGCCCGACGCTCACGATCCGTCGAAGCGGCACGCGCCCATGATGTCCACGGCGGACATGGCGCTGAAGATGGATCCCATCTACGAGCCCATCTCCCGGCGTTTCCATGAGAATCCCGAGGAGCTCGCCGACGCCTTCGCACGGGCATGGTTCAAGCTGACGCACAGGGACATGGGCCCCCGCTCCCGCTACCTGGGCCCGGAGGTCCCCGACGAGGAGCTCCTCTGGCAGGACCCCATCCCCGAGGTGGACCATGAGCTCATCGACGACCGGGACGTTGCCGACCTGAAGGGCAAGATCCTCGAGTCCGGCCTCTCCATCCCCGACCTGGTCTCCACCGCCTGGGCCTCGGCATCCACCTTCAGGGGATCGGACAAGCGGGGTGGAGCCAACGGCGCCCGCATCCGCCTGGCTCCCCAGAAGGACTGGGAGGTCAACCAACCGGACCGGTTGGCAAAGGTCCTGGAGACCCTGACGGCCATCCGGGAGGAGTTCAACAACGCCCGGGCCGACGGAAAGAAGATCTCATTGGCCGACCTCATCGTCCTGGGCGGGTGCGCGGCGGTGGAGAAGGCCGCCCGGGACGCCGGGCACGAGGTGGAGGTACCCTTCACCCCCGGTCGTATGGATGCGTCCGAGGAACAGACCGACGTGGAGTCCTTTGAGGTCCTGGAGCCCATCGCCGACGGGTTCCGCAACTACCAGAAGGCGAGCTACACCGTGTCGGAGGAGGAGCTGCTGGTGGATCGGGCCCAGCTCCTCACCCTCACTGCACCCGAGATGACGGCTCTGGTGGGCGGCATGCGCGCCCTGAATGCGAACGTCGGTGAGTCCAGGCACGGAGTCTTCACCGAACGTCCCGGCGCCCTCACCAACGACTTCTTCGTGAACCTCCTCGACATGGGTACGGAGTGGACGCCGGCCTCCGAGACCGGAGAGGCAGAGATCTTCGAGGGACGGGACCGGGAGACGGGAGAGTTGAAGTGGACCGGCACCCGCGTGGATCTGGTCTTCGGATCCAACTCCCAGCTCCGGGCCATCGCCGAATTCTATGCATGCGACGATGCCCGGGAGACGTTCGTCCGGGACTTCGTGGTCGCCTGGGACAGGGTCATGAACCTGGACCGGTTCGACGTGGGCTAGAAGGGTGTTGCGAAAGGGGGGGTGACGAAGAGCTGGCGGCCCCTGAGAATCCTGGACCGTCCAGTCCACATCGCAGCCCAACACGATGAGTCCCTTCCCAGGTGACCTCGGGCCTCGAACACGGGCCTCGAATGCCCATTGTGTTTACATAGCGCTTCAATGTATACTAGCTCTATGTATGATGGGCACCTGAACCGGACTCCGTCGCGCCGCGTGGCATGAACATCGGAAAAGACCTCGTCGCCGCGTCCGCCACACCCCTGGTCCTTGCCATCCTCAGCGAGGGTGAAAATTACGGGTACGCCATCCTAAAGCGGGTGGACCAGCTTTCCGACGGACGGCTCCAGTGGACCGACGGCATGCTCTACCCAGTCCTGCATCGTCTCGAGCGAGCGGGCCTCGTGGAGGCGAGCTGGGGGAAATCGGAGTCCGGCCGGCGCCGGAAGTATTACCGTCTCACCGACCGGGGAGCGGAGGAGCTCGCCGACCAGCGGAGGCAATGGAGCGTGGTCGACCAGACGCTCCGTGGCACTCCCTTCCTTCCCTTCCAGATGATCCCGCATGGGATCTGACGTCCACGCGAGGAGGCACATCCGTGCTCGAGGAACGCATCGCTGAGTGGAGGGCCTTTCTCCGCCGACGACAGGCCATCGAAACCGTGGACGCGGACGAGTTGGAAGACCACCTCAGAAGCCAGGTCTCCGATCTGCGGGGTGCCGGTCTGGACGAAGAGGAGGCCTTCCTCATCGCCGTCAAGCGCATTGGCGACCTGGATACTCTCTCCCGGGAGTACGCCCAGGAGTACAGCGAGCGTCTCTGGAAGCGCCTGGTCGTAACCCCGGGAGCCGGGGGGGGAGGCGCGTGGACCCGGGAGGCCACCGTGGCCATCGGGCTGGCGGTGGCCGCCGGGGTGGCCATCAAGATTCCCACCTTCTTCGGTATGGACTGGGATGGCGACGTGGAGGCTCTCTGGTACCTGGGGAACATGAGCCTCTTCACCCTTCCCTTTCTGGGCGCCTTTCTCGCCTGGAAGCGGGCGCTGGCTCCCGCTGGATGGGCGGCACTGGGCGGGGCCTTCGTGGCCGCGGCTCTGGTCATGAACCTCATGCCCTTCGTGCCCGAGGGATACACACAGCTCCTGGCCATCCTGCACCTCCCCATGGCCCTCTGGCTCGTGGTGGGGGTGGCCTATGCCGGGGGACGGTGGCGGGACTCCCAGCACCGCATGAACTACGTCCGCTTCAGCGGTGAATGGTTCATCTATTACGTGCTCATCGCCCTGGGCGGCGGTGTCCTCATGGGGATCACCATGCTCCTCTTCGAGGCTGCGGGCATGGACGCCGAGCCTATGGTGACGCTCTGGATCCTTCCCTGCGGAGCCGTGGGCGCAGTCGTCATCGCCGGGTGGCTGGTGGAGGCCAAGCAGAGCGTCATCGAAAACATGGCGCCGGTCCTGACCATGGTCTTCACTCCCCTCTTCACCCTCCTCCTCCTGGGCTTTCTGGGCACGGTGGCATGGACCGGAAGCGGCATCGACATCGAGCGGGAGGTCCTCATCGCCTTCGACCTTCTCCTGGTGGTGGTGGTGGGGCTTCACCTGTACGCCCTCTCTGCCCGTGATCCCCTGGCCGAGCCCGGGCTCTTCGACAAGCTCCAACTCGTCCTCGTGGTCTCCGCCCTCCTGGTGGACGCCCTGGCTCTCTGGGCCATCCTGGCACGGATCTCCGAGTTCGGATTCACACCGAACCGGACGGCGGCTCTGGGAGAGAATCTGATTCTGCTGGGCAACCTGGGCGGCGCGGCCGTCCTCTACGCCCTCTTCCTCCGCGGCCGGGGAACCGTCGCCTCCATGGAGCGATGGCAGATGGGCTTCCTCCCGGTATACCTGATCTGGGCCGTGGTGGTCGTGGTGGCATTCCCGCTCATCTTCAGGTTCGTTTAGAAAGGTGATGAACGGCCGGGACCGAGAAACCCGGAGGTCCTGAATGAAGAGATGGTTGAGGCGCATCCGCTCCGGTTCTTTTCGATGCCTGTGCGCGTAGCCTCACGCTTGCTTCAGGTCTAGGTAAGCTCCGCCTGAAGCTCTTCGAGACTCCGCTGGAGCTGCCTCGGCGCATGCAGCCGGTTCTGGGCCAGGAGTCGAAAGTTGAACAGCACATCATGAGAAGGGTGTTGCAAAAGGGGGGGATTCAGGCTGTCCAGGATCCGTATCGCACTCGCAACCGAGCCGTGGTATTGGAGGATGCTCCGGCGAAGGTCTTCGTCTCGCACAAGACGTAGCTCACCGCCGTCGTCGCCAGATCCGCCCTCAACTGGCGCAGATAGGCGGCCTCACGAGCACGCCCACCACAATCACTACGAACTCCGCAGCCAATCGTCTCCAGGGCAGAGATCGGCCGGTCCGGTTGATCGCCAACTTCCCCTTCAGCAGCCCCATGAACTTCGATACCGACACCTTCGGTGGAATCGAACACACCAGTGGAACATGGTCGGGCTGTACCGACTACTTGCCCATGTCCCAACCTAAGCAACCGCCTGTCAGAGCACCTTGACCGAGACCTGAGCGGGTAAGGCCCGGTCCCGGTGTGGGGTCGGGGCAGAGGGCCGGAGCTTGAAGGAAGGACTCGCCACCGTTCTCTTGGTCCCGAAAAACCCCGATCACTTCGTGGGGTCAGGAGAGCTTCGTGGGGTCAGGAGAGCGCTGGTGCGAATATATGTGGATGCGGATTCATGCCCCGTAAAGAACGAGGTCTACAAGGTGGCCCGACGCTACGACGTTGGGGTCACCCTGGTTTCTGCCACCTGGTTTCGGGCGCCGAACGAGTCCTGGCTCCACCTGGAGGTCGTGAGAGAGACCGGCGATCTGGACGCGGCCGATAATTGGATTGTCGAACAGATCCAATCTGGAGATGTCGTGGTGTCGGACGACATCATTCTCGCCTCACGTTGTCTGAAAAAAGATGCCAGGGCCCTGAGTCCTCGGGGTCGGGTGTTCACCCCCGAGTCCATCGGGGAGGCACTGGCAACCAGGGAGCTCATGGCGGACCTCCGGGAAGCAGGGACCGTCACCGGCGGACCGGCGCCCTTCGAAAAGGGCGACCGCTCCACCTTCCTTCAGCGGTTGGACGAGATCATCAATGACGTGAGGCGTGGGGGGCCAGGAGGCTGACCGACGCTGAGGGCCGGCATTTTTGCTGCCGGGAAAGACGCATCGAGCCGCCCGGAACCTCAAAGGAGACGCCCACTGAGCGAGCACGATCAGTGGCGAACGCGTGTTCGACAGCATTGCGCTACCTCGCAGGAAGGTCAGGGTCCTCTCACGCAATCGCTTGGATTGGTCCGAGGGTCATGGCCTACCCGGCTTTACGAAGGGCGGATCACTCCCGACGAATCACGTTCCCATGCTTGTCCAGCACGATGGGCGTGGGCGGCGGAAGCTCCTTGAGGAAGATCCTCTCCCCTTCGTCTATGCGGAGGGTCCCCTGGGCATTGAAGACCGAGTAGGCATCAGCCGCGGCCATGTTCACCTGATATCCCATGTCCTGGAGGCTCGCGATGGTGATTGCGCTCAGCGGGTTCGGGGAACCTGTGTTGATCCATCCCGTCATGAGCTCGGAGAGGAACACGGTCTCACGCCAGTGTGAGTCCACCGTGCCGGATCCCCCGGTATTCTCCACCGGAACCTTCGGGCCTGCGGTTCGTCCCGATCCCCCTGCTGCGTCGAAGGCGGCAATCGCATTGGCGCCGTTGAAATAGGGATCCGCCGTCCCGGCGTCCTGCAGGAGATCCCATGAAGCGGGGTTCACGTTCACCCGGTCCCAGAGCGTGCCGAATCCGAGGACGTGACCCATCTCGTGCACAATGACCTCGAAGAGGCTGCCGCCGGCTTCCAGAGCGTCGATGTCGGCGGCGTCGAAACGCATGAGGCCGGTGATGGGGAACTCCGGACCACCCCGGATGTGGCAGGGCCCGGCCTGACCGAGAATGTTCCCCGTGCCATCGATGGGCGGAGTCGAGGCCCAGATTCTCAGATCGTCCACCGTCCCTGAGAACCCTGGCATCTCATGACAGGATCCGAAGTTCGCCGTGACGTCCGGGAGGTCTCCCGTGATGATCTGCTCCCATCGATCCGCAGCCTGCCGGAAGATCACCTTCTGGGAGGCGCTGGGCTCGTTGTTGGTGTCGTAGACGATGGTGATGCTGAAGCCACCCCCCGCCGGTACGGCCGTCCCCGTGGCCGTGAACATCACGCTTCCCAGCCCCGTGGAGCTCACTGTCAGCTCGTTGTATCCCTCGATGGGCCCCAGCGTCCAGCCCCCCACCGTGGCGACCCCGTTGCTATTGGACGTCGTGGTTCCACCCGTCACCGAACCGCCCCCGTCGGTCACGGCGAAGGTGACGGTCACGCCCGGAACGCCGTTCCCGAACACGTCCGATACCTGAACGGATGGCGGGACCGAGACGGCGGTGCTCACGGTGGCACTCTGACCGTCGCCGGCCCTCTTGGTCATGTTCGCCGCGGGCCCGGCGGTTCCCGTGGCCGTGAAGGTGACCGTGGGGACGCCCGTCACCTCGGCGGTGAGGGTGTTGGTGCCGGCAGTGGTGCCCAGGGTCCAGCTTCCCACGCTGGCCAGCCCGTTGGCGTCGGTGGTGGCCACGGAGGAGGCGATGAGGGATGCGGTTCCCCCGCCGGAGGCCACTTCGAAGGTCACCAAGGCGCCGGGAACCGGCGTGCCCCCGGAGGTCGTGACCTGGACCTGGGGAGCCACGGCAACGGCCGTTCCCACTGTGGCGGTCTGGTTGTCTCCGGCGGTCTTGGTGAGGTTGGCCGGTGCGAGGGCCGTCCCGCTGGCGGTGAAGACCACGGATCCTACCCCGTCGGCTTCCGCCGTGAGGGTGTTGTTGCCCGGAGCCGGGCCCAGCGTCCAGCTCCCCACTGCGGCGGTGCCGTCTGCGGCGGTGGTTTGCGATCCACCTGTCGCGCTCCCACCGCCGGCCGTCTCGGTGAAGGTCACCGATACCCCGGCGAGGGGATTTCCGTACTGATCCGTCACCTTCACCGTGGGATTCACGGGGACGGCCGTACCGAACTGGACGGTCTGGTTGTCTCCCTGCGTCTTTTCGACCACAGAAGGAACATCAGCCTCCGCCGTGGCGGTGAAGACCACCGGCGTGCTCAGGCCCTGGACGGTGGCGGTGAGCTGGTACGTCCCCGCCGTCGTCCCCAGGATCCAGCTTTCAGGAGAAGCCTCACCGTTGGAATCCGTGGTGGTGTTGCCGCCTGTCACGACTCTGCCGGCCCCGTCCGATCGTTCCGGAGAGGGCGAGCCGGTCTCGACGAACGCCACCTGGATCCCCGGCACCCCGTTCCCGTACTGGTCTTCCACCTTCACCGTGGGCGTGAGGCTCACGTCGTTGCCCACGGTGGCCGTCTGGTTGTCCCCGGAGGCGGCCAGGGTGGTCGTGGGGTTGTCCGCCTCCGCCGTAGCCGTGATGATGGCCGGGTCCACACCCTCCACCGTGGCCGTCACGGTCTGGGTTCCGGCGGTGGTCCCCAGGGTCCAGCTTTCCAGGGTGGCCCGTCCGTTGGTGTTCGTGGTCTGGGATGCGCCGGTGATGGTGCCGCCGCCTGAGGCCACGGCAAAGGTCACGGTTACGCCCTCCAGGCGGTTACCGTAATGGTCCGCCACCTCGACGGTGGGAAGGGTCGCCACCTGGGTGCCCACCGTAGCCGTCTGCCCGTCCCCGCTGGTCACGGTGACGGCGTCGGGAGAGTCGGCTTCGGCGGTGGCCGAAAAAGAGACAGCGGAGAGGCCGGAGTAGCTGGCCTCGAGGGTGTTGACGCCGGGCGTCGTGCCCAGGGTCCATGCTCCCACGGTGGCGATCCCCGACGTGTTGGTGGTGGCGCTATCTCCCGACAACGAGCCACCCCCACCCGTCACCTGGAAGGTCACCGAGGCCTGGGGCACCGGGTTCCCGTACTGGTCCTGCAGAAGGACGGAGGGGGGCGTTCCCACCGCCGCCCCCACGACCCCGGACTGGCTATCCGAGGAATTGGCGGCAATGGACGTGGGAGTGTCAGCCGTCCCCGTGGCCGTGAAGGTCACGGGGGTGAGCCCCTGGGCGCTGGCCGTCACCGTGTTCTCCCCCGCCGTGGTTCCCAGGGTCCAGGGACCTGCCCGGGCAACGCCGGTGTTGTCCGTCGTACCCGATGCGCCGGCCAGGGAACCACCCCCGGAGGTGACGGCAAACGTCACCGTGAGGCCCGAGATGGGCTCACCCTTCTCGTCGAGGATCTTCACCGCAGGCGCCGTCGGCACGGTCGTGCCCACGGTGGCCGTCTGGCTGGCGCCCCCCACGGCGCTCATGGTCGTGGGCACGGGGGGGGAGCTGCTGTCGCAGGCTGAGACGAGAAGCAGGAGGAGCCCGAGGGCGCTCCCTGAGACAGGAAAGAGGGGGGTACGGAGACGCATGCCTGACCTCATGATGGAAAACACGCTCGGCTGGGTGTTGGATGGGGAGGTTGCATTAAAACGCTAGGATCCTGTTGGGGGGGGGTGCAAGGCTTTTGGTTGCTGAACCGGGAACGTTCCGGAAACGATTCTTCGGAAATGCTCGAAAATGCCGGACCCGGTTACCCGGAAGAGGGCCGGATGTGTCACTCCTACCACCCCCAGCTTCCCGGCTCCCCCTTGAACGGTCCCGCCAGGTCCCGGGTGATCCAGCCCCCGTAGAATCCTCCGGGCTTCGGACGCCTCATTTGCACGGCAGGAACCTCACGGTGGCTTCCATTTCGTCCAGGACCTGACCCAGCACCCGGGCCGTGTAGTCGATGTCCTCCTCCGTCGTGGCCTCGGAAAGGGAGAAGCGAACGGCGCAGTGGGCGTCGGCTTCGCTGGTGCCCAGGGCCATGAGGGCGTGGGAGGGCTCCGGGGACCCGGATTTGCACGCGCTCCCCGAGGAGAGGGCCACGCCCTTCCGGTCCATGGCGATGACCACCGATTCCCCCCGGAGGTCGGGAAGCGTGAGGTTCAGGGTGTTGGGAAGGCGAAGGCGCCCGCCGGTTCCGCGGTGGGCGGAGGCGCCTGGACCAGGGCCGGACTTCGGACCGGCAGGAGGAGCGGAGGTGGAACGGGAAGCCGGGTCCGCGAGGCCGTTCAACCGGGCTCCGGGCACCAACTCCGCCACCGCCTCGTGCAGACGGTCCCGAAGCGCCGCCACCCGATCCATGGCCGGGAGGAGGATCATCCGGGCCCGCTCCGCCGCCGCCCCCATACCCACGATGGCCGTAACGTTCTCCGTCCCTGCCCTGAGGCCCCCCTCCTGCTGCCCCCCGTGGACCAGGGGCTCGAGCTCCACGCCCTTTCGCACGTAGAGGGCGCCGATTCCTTTGGGGCCGTGGAACTTGTGCGCCGAAAGGGTGAGGAGGTCCACCCCCAGCTCGTCCACATCCAGGTCGATCTTCCCGGCGGCCTGAACGGCGTCGGTGTGGAAGAGAGCGCCATGCTCGTGGGCCACCTCGGCCAGCTCGGCCACGGGCTGGACGGTCCCCACCTCGTTGTTGGCCGTCATGACGGAGACCAAAAGGACGTCCTCCCCTTCCGCCTCAGCTCGCCTCAGCTCGTCCCGGAGAGCCTCGGGCGCCACGAACCCACCTGAGTCAACCTGAAGCAATGTGACGCCGTATCCCCGAGCCTCGAGAAAATTACAGCACTGGAGCACCGCCGGATGCTCCACCGCACTGGTGATGATCCGACCCCCGGGGTGCCGGAAGGCCATCCCCTTCAGCGCCAGGTTGTCGGCCTCGGACCCGCCCCCGGTGAAGACGATGCGCCGGGGCCGGGTGCCCAGGAGTGCGGCCACCTGCCGCCGGGCCTGCTCCACGGCCTCTTCGGCCCTCAGGCCCGCGCCGTGGATGCTGGAGGGGTTCCCGTGTTCGGCCTGCAGGTACGGGAGCATGGCCTCCCGGACCTCGGGAGCCATCTCCGTGGTGGCGTTGTTGTCCAGGTACACGAACCGGGAGGGGTCTTCCCGGGGTACGGAGGGACCGAAGCGGAGGACGGCGGGGCCGCAGACGGGGCCGGATGCCCCCCGGCCGGCTCCCCCGACCCTCTCGGTCGAGCCCGGGGGCGCCCCCCCTTCCACGCCGCCGGCCGTCCGAGCGCCCGACCCGGCGTAACCGGCCGCCGTCCCCTCCGAGGCCTCGACTCCCGCGCCCCCCCCGACCTTCGTCACCTCCGCCAGCAGGCACTTGTAGACGGGAAAGCCGCTGATCTCGTCCAGGTTGTTGATGTCGGTGAGCTCGTTGACGTTGGAGTCCTGCCAGGCCCTGGGCCCCAGGGGCCCGCCTCCCCCCATGTCGCACTCGATGGTCCCGGCCACGATGTCCTCGGTGACCACGGCCCGGAAGCGGACCGCACCCCGGGGGGTGGACACCTCCACCAGGTCTCCGCTCCCGATGCCCCGGGGGCCGGCGTCGGCGGGGTTCATCTCCACCAGGGGCTCGGGATGGTCGGCGGCCAGCGAGGGCACGCCCTGGTGCTGGGAGCGGAAGTAACTCTGGCGCCGGGCCCCGGAGTTGAAAACCAGCGGGTAGCGCCCGGCCAGCTCCGGGCTCCCCAGGGGGCCCTCTACGGGCTCGGTGTACTTGGGCAAAGACTCGTAGCCCTCCTCCTCCAGGATCAGGGAGGCGATCTCGAATTTCCCCGAGGGGGTGTCGAACCCTGGCTTCCCGTCGGGCCTGAGCCCGCCCTTCTCCCACTTCCGGTATTCCATCATGGAGTTGGCAAGCTTCACCGTCCCCCCTGCCTCACGGACCTCCTTCAGGGTGAAGCCCGACCCCTCCAGGACGTGCTCCAGGAGCGCCTCCTCCGTCTGGGGATAGAGGTGTCCGTACCCCAGGCGGTTCGCCAGCTCGGCCATGATGAGGTAGTCGTTCCGGGCCTCCCCCACGGGCTCGATGACCTTCTCCCGTATCCTGAACAGCGGCCCGTACGTCATGTACGAGGTGATCTCGAACATGGTGGTGGCCGGGAGGACGTAATCGGCATAGGCCGCGTCGGCGGTGAGCTTCCGGTCGATGCTCACCAGGAAGTCCAGCCCGGCCAGGGTCTCCCGCCACACCGGCGTCTGGGGCCAGGAGGTGAGGATGCTCCCCCCGTGAACGACGAGGCCCCGGATGGGATACGGCCGGTCATGGAGCACCGCGTCCACCAGCCCCAGGGCATGGGACTCCCCCCGGTAGTGGCTGTAGAGGGGAAAGCGGTCCCGGGCCACGGCACGCTTCAGGTCCGGGTTGGGAAGGATACCCGAACGGTTGATGGGAAAGTGGCTGTCCTGCATGGCCAGTCCGATTCCCCCGGGGACGTCGAGCTGCCCGGCCAGGGCGAAGACCGTGAGGACGGCCCGGATCGCCTGGATCCCCGAGTTGGAGTACTCCAGGCCGGTGTACATGATGGGCGCAGCCCCCCCCGCCCTGGCAATGCGCCGTGCCAGCCCCGCCACGGTATCGGCGGGAACCCCGGTGATCTCCTCCACCGCCGGGGGCGTGAAGTGCTGGACGTAGCGCTCCAGCTCTTCGAAGCCCCGGGTCCAGTTCGTGGCGAACTCCTCGTCGTGGAGCTCTTCCTCCAGGAGCACGTGCAGCATCCCCAGGGCCAGGGCCCCGTCGGTCCCCGGGCGGATGGAGACCCATTCGGCGTTGGTCCGGACCGCCGTCTCGGTGCGCCGGGGGTCGATGACCACCACTTCCGCCCCCCGCCGCACCGCCGCCTCCAGTCGGTGCATGTCCAGGGGAGGTGAATCTGTGGCGGGATTGGCTCCCCAGACCACCAGGAGGTCGGCGTTCTCGATGTCGGTGAACATGTTCACCAGCATCCGCCCCATGGTGACGTGGGGAGCGATGATGGCGAAGGAAACGTAGCAGAGGGCTCCCACACCCATGGTGTTGGGCGATCCGAAGGGAAAGAGGACGCTGGAGGCGCTGGAGACGGGCGCTTCCTTCGGCTGGTAGACGTCGCAGAGGGAGAGCTCGAAGGCCCCACGGCCCGTGTACACGCTCACGGCTTCGGGCCCCAGTTCGTCCCTGATCCTCTCCAGCCCCGCCACGATCCCCTCGTAGGCCTCGTCCCAGCTCACCCGTTCGAACTCGTGAGTCCCCTTGGGACCGATCCGCCGCATGGGGTAACGCAGGCGGTTTTCCGAGTGGACGATGTCCGGTGCGTGCTGTCCCCGCTTGCAGATCATCCCCAGGGGGTGGCCCCGGTCCGCCTCCATGGACACGAGAGACCCATCCTCCACTCCCACCTCCACCCAGCACCCCGCCGGGCAGATTCCACAGATCGCGTCCTTCATCTCCACGGCTTCATCCTCCCAGCTTCGCCGAAACCCACCCCGCTACCTTTCATTCACCGATGCCAGCGCCAGACCGAAATAGCCGTCTTCGGATTCGAACCAGCGGTCCACGGAGAAGCCAGCTTCGGCCAGGAGGGCAGAGGCGGACCCCTGGCTGAACTTACGGGACACCTCCGTCCGGATCGTCTCCCCCTCCTCGATCTCGAGCTCCACTCCCGGCCCCTCCAGGCGCACCCGCACGTCCTTCTCGGCCACCAGGTGCATCTCGATTTGGCTCTCCTCCTGGTTGAAGAAGGCACGGTGCCGGAAATCGTCCGGGCTGAAGTTCCCCGCCGTCTCCCGGTTCACCACGTTCAGGATGTTCTTGTTGAACGCCGCCGTGACTCCCTCCGAATCGTTGTACGCCGCCTCCAACACCTCCACGGGCTTCACCAGATCCACCCCCAGGAGAAGCCAGTCCCCCGGGGCCAGACGTTCCCGAACCCTCCGGAGGAGAGCCACGCCCCTGCCATGGGGGAAGTTCCCGACGGTGCTTCCCAGGAAGGCAACCAGGCACCCCGGATCCGGGTCCAGGGGATCCAGGGTCTCGGTATAGTCGCATTGGACGCCGGTGATGTAGAGGCCGGGAAACTCCATGGACAGGGTTTCGGCGGCCATGGCCAGGGCATACTCGCTGATGTCCAGCGGCGCATAGTGGAAGGTGCCCCTCCTGGCCAGGAAGGCGCGAATGAGATGCACCGTCTTCCGGGCGGTGCCTGCGCCCAGCTCCACCAGCTCCGGGGCATCGGTGATCCCGGCAATGATCTCCGATACGTCAGTCAGGAGGCGACGCTCGGTGCGGGTGGGATAGTACTCCGGCAGGTCGCAGATGCGGTCGAAGAGAGCCGAGCCCCGGTCGTCGTAGAAGTACTTGCTCGGAAGCGTCCGAGGCCGGCTGGAAAGCCCCCGTAGAATGTCGTTCCCGGCCGTCACGGGAGACTCGGGAAGAATGGCTGACATGGTAGTCCTTTCCGGCTCTCGAAGGTAGTACGGCAAGGGTCCGGGGAACCCGCTGGTTGAAATGCCGAGGGTGAGCTTGACTGTTGAACGGGAACCCCGACAGGCGCGACGGGGTTCCGTCCCGCCCCCTGGCCATCGACACGGACACGGCGGCCGCCTACGCCCACGCCCTGTACGCCGTCTTCAACGGCCCGGCCCGCTTTCGTGTCCGGTTGGGCGGAGTTGTCCACGGGCGTTCACCGGGCCCTGAAATCCGTCGTCAGCAACGGATAGCCGGAGGGCCGGGACGTCTCAGTCCCGATCCAGGACCTCCCTCACCTTCTCGGAGAGGGACCGAACCGTAAAAGGTTTCTCCAAAAAGGGAACACCCTCGTCCAGGACGCCGTCGTGGCTCACCACCTCCTCCGAGTACCCCGACATGTAGAGCACCTTCAGGTCGGGTCTGTCCGCAGCGGCAGCCTCGAAGAGCTGGCACCCGTCCATGGCCGGCATCACCACGTCGGTGAGGAGGAGATCCAGGGGCCCCTCCAGCTCCTCCAGCACCTGGAGAGCCTCCAGGCCGTCCTTGGCCTCGAGAACCTCGTAGCCGTGCCGCTGGAGGACGTTCACCGCCAGGTCCCGAACCCTGGGATCGTCCTCCACCACCAGCACCCGTTCCTCCCCCTGGACCCGGCGCCGGGGCTCTTCGGCCTTCGTCGAAGTGGCGGGCACTTCCGACACCTCGGGGAAGTAACATCGAAAGACCGAGCCCTCCCCCGGCTCGCTGTCCACATAGATGTAGCCCTCATGCTGCTTCACGATGCCGTAGACCGTGGCCAGACCCAGCCCCGTCCCCTCCCCGGTCTCCTTCGTGGTGAAGAACGGCTCGAAGAGCCGCTCCTGCACCCTCTCGTCCATGCCGACTCCGGTGTCCATCACCGAGATCTTCGCGAACCGCCCAGGTTTCGCCCCGGGGTGGCTGCGACAGAAGGTCTGGTCCAACTCCACGCTTTCCGTGTCGATCCTCAGCATGCCGCCACCGGACATGGCGTCCCTGGCGTTGATGACCAGGTTCATGATCACCTGTTCGAGTTGGCTCCTGTCTCCTTTGATGGTGGGGAGGGCGGGATCTGCGGAGATTCGGATCTCGATGTTCTCGGGGATGGTTCGGCGGATGAGTTGCCGGAAGTCCTGGATCATCTTGTTCAGGTTGATGGGCTGGAAGTCGAGGGTCTGTTGGCGGCTGAAGGCCAGGAGCTGCCGCACCAGATCCCGGGCCCGGAATCCGGCGTCCACCACCTCCCTGGCGGCGCGCCTGAGTCCGCTGCCGGAGGGCAGGTCCTCCAGCATGAGCTCCCCGAATCCGATGATGGGGGTCAGGAGGTTGTTCAGGTCGTGGGCGATCCCGCCGGAGAGTCGCCCGATGGACTCCATCTTCTGGGACTGGTTGAGCTGAGCCTCCAACTTCCTCTGTTCCGTGAGATCCCGAAGAACGCCCAGGACCGCTTTCCTTCCCCGGTATTCGATCTGGGTGACGGAGACTTCGACGTGCACGATGCGCCCGTCCCGGGTCCGGATGTCGAAAGGATAGACCGCCGGCACCTCCTCCCCCCGGTCCCGCTTGGCCTGGCGCTCCTCGATGAGGGGCACGCTCCAGGGAGCCACCAGGTCCCGAAAGTCGAAGTCCGGACCCGCAGCCTCCTCCGGCGTGACCCCGGTGAGCCGGCAGAAGCGGTCGTTCACCAGGTCGAACCGGTTCTCGAAAAGGATGTAGATGGCGTCGTTGGACTGCTGCACGACGGTCCGGAACTTCTCCTCCGACTCGAGAATGGCCTCCCGGGCCTCCCTGGACTCGGTGATGTCCCAGTTCGTCCCCAGGGCGCGAAGAGCATTTCCCCCTTCGTCCCGGATGACCCCGGCCAGGCCCCGGATGTGCCGAACCGCGCCGTCGGAGGTGCGAACGATGCGAAACTCGGTGTCGAAGGGAGGGCCACCTTCCGGGAGGGACGCCTTGAACTCCTCCTCGGCCCACACCAGGTCATGGGGGTGGACGCAGTCCCGCCAACGCTGGATCCCGGGCTTCGCCGACGCCCGGTCCACCCCGTGCATCTCGTACATCAGGTCGTCCCACTCCAGGCAGTCCGTCTCCAGCTCGTACTCCCAGATCCCCACCCGGGCGGAGCGGGTTGCCAGGCGCAGCCGCTCCTCTCCCTCCCGAAGGGCCTGCTCCACCTCGTCCCGCTCGGTGATGTCCAGGAAGTAGACGGCCATTTCCCCGGGCGCCGTCTGAAAGGCGTTGACCTCGTAGACCCCCCTGATGCCTCCGTGGTCGTAGGGGAACCGGGCGATCTTGAAGGTGGTCCCCTCCGACGCCACCTCCCGGTACCGGTCGGGGATCTCCGTGGCCGCGAGGCCGGGGAACGCCTCCTCGATCGTCTTTCCCAACAGGACCGAGGTGTTGATCCCCAGCGTCCTGTCCGCAGCGGGGTTGGCGCCCACCATTACCAGATCCCCCTCGTCTCTCATCTCGTAGAGGAGGATTCCCATGGGAGAGGAGGATACCAGGTTAAGGAGCCTCCGGGCTGCCCCCTCCCCGTCTCCCACCGGGCCCTCGCTTTCGATTCCGGAACTCACCGAGCGCTGGCCGATGTCTTCACCTCCGCAAGAGCTTCGTGAATTTCTTCATTGCCGGGTCGGACCCGGTAGTCTACTTCCACGAACCGCCATCTGACCACACCCTCCCTGTCGATGAGGAAGGTGGCGGGGTGGGTGATCTGCCGCCCTCCGGGGTCCTCGGGGTTGAAAAGACCGTACCGATCGATGACCTGGTGCTCCGGGTCGGTGAGAAAGGGAAAGTCGGGGACGATGCCGTCATCGGCGCTGATCCGGTCGATCATCCGCTTCAGATCCTCCGGGCGATCCACGGAGAGAGCCAGGATCTCGGTCGTCTCCTTCTGCTCCTCGGTGAGGAGGGCTTTCAGCTCCACGAGCTGGCGGGCACAGAAGGGTCACCAGTGTCCCCGGTAGAAGACCAGAACGACATCCTTCCGGCCCCGGAAATCCGAAAGGGTGACCGTGGCGCCGGTCAGGCTGCGGAGGGAGAAATCCGGCGCCTCCATCCCCACCGCCACCCGGCCCACCTCCGTGGGGGGAAGGTCCCTGCCGTCCACGGGGCCCAGGCGAACCGGAGCGACAGCGTCCATCTCCCCCGCGACTGTCCCCGAGCCGGGCTCGGGGGCCTCTCCGCAGCCCAGCAGGAGCGCAGAAAGGAAGAGTGCCGGAGGGGCCATGATCCTCCCGTTTCTCCGTCCCGTATCGTGCAGGCTTCTGAACATGGTACTCCCTTTCATCTCGTTCCCTATGATCGCCCTCCGAAACGCCCCACCTCCGGGGGCACGGATCACCCTGCAACCCCCCGGCCCGGATTCGGGTTCCCCCGGATCCCCCTCGTCCGTTGCGGGTTCCCGCACGGACCCGGGCCGCTCCCTTCTTTCGGTCAAGGGAGGAGGTTCACGGCCAGATCCAGCGCCGACAGGACGCCGATGATCCACATGACCACGTGAATCTCCCTCCCCTTGCCTCCGGCCACTACCAGGGCGATGTGGGAGAGGAACCCGAAAGCCAGCCCGGTGCTGATGCTGTAGGTGAGGGGCATGAGGATGATGGTCAGGAAGGCCGGGACCGCAACGTCCAGCTCCCTCCACTGGATCCGGGCCACGTTCCGGAACATGTAGGTCCCCACCAGCATGAGGGCGGGTGCCGTGGCGAAGGAGGGGACGATGCCGATGACGGGCGTCACCACAAGGGCCAGCACAAAACAGAGGGCCGTGACCAGGTTGGCCAGCCCCGTCCGTCCTCCCTGAGCGATCCCGGACCCCGATTCCACGTAAGCGGTGGTGGTGGAGGTACCCAGGAGGGCCCCGAAGAGGGTGGCCGCCGCATCGGCCTCCAGGATCTTGTCGATATCCTGGATCGTCCCATCCTCGTCCACCATTCCCCCTTCGTAGGCGCAGGCCATGACGGTCCCCACCGAATCGAAGAGGTCGATGAACATGAAGGAGAGGATGGCGCCCCAGAGACCCCACTGCAGGGCACCGGCGATATCCAGCTTCAGGAGGAGGGGACCGGGCGAGGGAGGGGCCGAGACCAGGGAGGACGGCAGGGCCACCCCCTCCACGAAGAGGACACCCAGCCCCGTGGTCAGGAGGATGCCCAGGAGGAGGGATCCCTCCACGCCCCGAGCCTCCAGAGCGGCCATGATCAGAAGGCCCAGCAAGCCCAGGAGCACCGGCGTCCCGAGGGTGCCTGCAGCAAGGAGAGTCGCCGGGTCGTCCACGATGAGCCCCAGATTCTGCAGCCCGATGAAGGTGATGAAGAGGCCGATGCCCGCTGCGATGGCCAGGCGAAGGGACACGGGGATGGCGTTGACGATCTTCTCCCGAACGCCGAAGACCGTCAGGACGAAGAAGACCGCTCCCGAGATGAAGACGACCCCCAGAGCCGTCTCCCAGGTCACCCCCTCTCCCCTCACCAGACTGAAGGCGAAGAACGCGTTGAGGCCCATGCCCGGCGCCATGGCGATGGGGACGTTGGCCCAGAGCCCCGCTATGACGGTTCCAATGATGGAAGCGAGGATGGTCACCGTGATGAGGGCCCCACGGTCCATTCCGGCCTGGGCCAGGATGTCGGGATGGACGAAGATGATATACGCCATGGTCAGGAAGGTGGTGACCCCGGCCAGGGTCTCCCTCCAGGGAGTCGAGCCTCGTTCCCGGAGTCGGAAGATGCGTTCGAACATGGGATTCTCCAGCGCCTGATCGCTGCCGCCACGGGTGGTATCGGACGGCGCTGACTTTCGGATCTCCCGAATCTGCGTGGCTTTCCCCCGATAAGAAAAGGGGCGATTTTACCGCAGGTCCATGATCCGGAAACCACCCGGGACAAGACACGGCACGCCCCGGTCCTGATCACGGCGCTCTTCGGCTTCCCGGCTGCCAACATCCTGGCCTGGCATCACGGTTTCATTCTTTTGTCATTTTTTCCTTGCCTGAACTTTGATTGATCTAACATCTTGATCCCTGAAGGATCACGAGGTTGAAGAAGGCGGCCCTCGGGGCCGACCGAACTCGCGTGGGATCGGCTGGCGACGACGAGCGAGTTCCACCCCGACGCAGATCGGATGACCGCCCATGGACTTCGAGGGACGGCTGGCGTCCTCCCTGGCGGATCGTTACGTGATCGAGACGGAGATCGGTCGTGGAGGGATGGCTACGGTCTACTCGGCTCGGGACCTCAAGCACGACCGGAAGGTCGCGTTGAAGGTCCTCTCCCCGGATATCTCCGAGTCCGTGGCCGGAGACCGCTTTCTCAGGGAAGTGAAGATCTCGGCCCGGCTCAACCATCCCAACATCGTCCCTCTCTTCGATTCCGGCCGGGCCGACGGGGTTCTCTACTACGTCATGCCCCTGCAGGAGGGCGAGACCCTGCGGGCCCGGCTGGATCGGGAGGGACCTCTCCCCCTGTGCGATGCCGTGCGGATCGCCGCCGACGTGGCGGGTGCCTTGGCCCACGCCCATGCCCACGGCGTGGTTCATCGTGACATCAAGCCCGAGAACATAATCCTGTCCCACGGGCAGGCGGTCCTGGCCGACTTCGGCGTCGCCAGGGCCCTGGAATTCTCCTCCACGGAACCCCTGACGACGTCGGGGCTGGCCGTGGGAACTCCCTGGTACATGAGTCCCGAGCAGGCCCAGGGGAAGGGAGATGTGGATGGCCGGTCGGATCTCTACTCCCTGGGCTGCGTGCTTTACGAGTGCGTGGGAGGGGAACCGCCCTTCCCGGGCCGGACGCCCCGGGCCACCATCGCCCGCCGCCTCAGCGAAAAGCCCCTTCCCCTCTCCCTCCTCCGGGAGTCGGCGCCGGTCCGCCTGGATGCTCTGATCCAGAAGGCCCTTCGGAGGGTCCCGGCCGATCGCTACCGGACGGCACAAGAGCTTCAGGAGGCCCTGACAGCGCCGGACCTCCTCTCCGATGAAGAGGGGATCCGGAAGCTCTCCCTCCGCCGGAAGATCCTTCTGGGATCGTTGGCAACGCTCTTCGTCGCCGCCGCCTGGGTGGCCATCCGAGCCTGGCTGCCCCCCTCCGGCCCCGCACTGGATCCGGACAAAGTCGTGGTCTTTCCCCTGGGGGACCGGGCCGGCGGGGGAATGAACGGCGCCAACGCGTCCCTGGCCATCATCATGGCGCTGGAGCACGCCGACCCCCTCCGCCCCATGGACGCCTGGAATCGTCTCAGCCCGGAACAGCGGGACGACATCAACCTCCTGGCTCCGGAAGAAGCCCGGGAGATCGCCCTCACCGCCGGGGCCGGCCACTACATCACCGGAGCCCTGACGCGCAGGGGCGACTCGGTGGGCGTGTCCCTTACACTCTTTGAGACAGGCCCCGACTCAGTTGCCGCCCGGGAGAGCCTTCCGGCTCTCCTGTCCGACTTTCCCTCGGGGGTAGGGGGCATGGACCAGGCCCTGAGTCAGCTCGGCATCCGGGCCTCCTTGGGCCTTCTCCCGGACCTCATCGATCCGGGCAGGGAGATGGACTTGGCTCCCCTCACCAACCGGGATCCCGCCGCCGTAGTCCAGTGGATCTACGGTGAGCGGGAGTACCGCCTCTCCCGGTTCGGCCCGGCCCTGACGTTCTACCGGGCGGCCCTGGAGGAGGATACCCTCCTGGCCTTCGCAGCCCTGAAGGCCGGTCAGGCCGCCACCTGGGAAAAGGACTGGGCTCTGAGCCGGGAATACCTGGAGCGGGCGCTGAACCACCCCGAAACCCTCACCCGGCGCCACGGGCATCTGGCCAGGGGCCTCCTCTTCTTCACCGATGCCCAACCGGACAGCGCCGTGCGGTGGATCCGTGCGGCCCTGGAGGAAGACCCCGCCTGGAGCGAGGCGTGGATGGCCCTGGGGGAAGTCTATCACCACTTCTTTCCCCGTGGACTGGTGGTGGATTCCTCGGCCATGGCGTGCTTCCGCCGGGCCCGGTCCCTCGACCCGGGCTTCCATCCCCCCCTCATCCACCTGGCGGAACACGCCATCAGGGTGGGCGACCTCCCCGAAGCCGCCCGCCTCATCCGTGACCTTTCCCAGGGGGGCGCCGCCTTCGGGACCGTGGACCGCCTGAACATGGCCTTCGCCTGCGTGGACCGGGAAGGAATGGAGGGGGGGTGGAGCAGGCGCGACGAG
>CAYXGM010000022.1:0-27738 GCA_964464555.1 uncultured Gemmatimonadaceae bacterium
TCCCCCACCACCCCCACCGCCTCACCCTCCTTCACGGCCAGATCCACACCGTCCACGGCCCGGGCCGTTCCCCCCCGGGTGGGCAGGTGAACTCCCAGGTTTCGGATCCCCAGGAGGCTCATTTCCGTCCCTCCTTCCCGCGGCGGGGATCCAGGGCATCGCGGAGGCCGTCTCCCACCAGGTTGAAGGCCAGGACCACCAGCACGATGGCCAGGCCGGGGAAGGTCGCCACCCACCAGGCATTCAGAAGGTACTCCCGGCCGTCCGCCACCATCCGGCCCCAGGAGGGGGTCGGAGCCTGCACCCCGAGCTCCAGGAAGGAAAGCCCCGCCTCCAGGACGATGGCGTTTCCCACGCCCAGCGTGGCCAGCACGATGATGGGGCCCAGGGCGTTGGGCAGGAGGTGCCGGACCACGATGCGGGTCCCCGAGAATCCCAGGACCCGGGCCGCCTCGGCGAACTCCCGCTCCCTGAGGCTCAGGAACTCCCCCCGAACCATCCGTGTGGTGAAGGGCCACTGGGTCAGGGCCAGAGCGGCGATGATGAGGAGGATGGAGGGCTCGAAGAGGGCCACGATGGCCAGGAGGAGGACGATACGGGGGAAGGCCATGACTGCGTCGGTGAACCGCATG
Organism: uncultured Gemmatimonadaceae bacterium; assembly: GCA_964464555.1. Taxonomy (GTDB): domain Bacteria; phylum Gemmatimonadota; class Gemmatimonadetes; order Longimicrobiales; family Gaopeijiaceae; genus CAYXGM01. The sequence continues at coordinate 633 of CAYXGM010000022.1, forward strand.
ATGATCCCGTCCACCCATCCCCCGACATACCCGGCCAGTGCCCCCAGAAGGGTCCCCAACCCCACGCTCGCGGCAACGGACACGAAGCCTATGGCCAGGGAGATCCGCGCCCCGTAGAGGATCCTGGAGAGAATGTCCCGGGAAAGGTGATCGGTTCCCAGGGGATGGGCCCAGGAGGGAGGCAGGAGCCTGGACGCCGCGTCACCGCCCTGAAACGCCGGCTGGTACGCGGGATCGAAGGGAGCCAGGAGGGGAGCCAGGAGGGCTGCCAGCGTCGCTGCCCCGATGGTCGCGAGGCCCAGGAACGCCAGCTTGTTTCGGCGAAACTCCCCCCAGACGGCCCGGGCCGGGCCCCGCCCCGCCTCAACCCCGCTCATGTCTCACCCGGGGGTCCACAACCCCGTAGAGGAGATCGGCCAGGAGGTTTCCCAGAACCACCGTGGCCCCGAAGAGGACGGTCCCGGCCAGAACCACCGGGTAGTCATCCCTCTGGATGGCCTCGACCATGAGACTGCCCATCCCCGGCCAGGAGAAGACCCACTCCACGAAGACGGTGCCGCTGAGAAGGAACGGGAAATACACCCCGAAGAGGGTGACCACGGGGATGAGGGCGTTCCTGAAGGCGTGCTTGAAGGTGACCTTCCACTCGGGCAGCCCCTTGGCCCTGGCCGTCCGCACGTAGTCCTGCTCCAGAACCTCCAGCATCCCGACCCGCACATAGCGGGAGATCCCGGCCGTGAGAACCAGCGTCAGGGTCAGGAGAGGCAGGACCATGTGCATGACCCGGTCCCGGAGCTGGCCCACCGGGCCCAGGAGGTCGTGATCGGCCCCCACCACCCCCGACGGAGGAAAGCTCAGCGGCCAATCCCAGCTCCCCCCTGCGTTCACGCTGAAGACCAGGATCAGCATGATGGCCAGCCAGAAGGAGGGCATGGAGTAGAAGAAGAGGGCCAGAGCCCCTGCGGCGGAGTCCAGGAAGGAATTGTGCCTGACGGCCTGCAGGACACCCAGGGCGATCCCGGCCGCGAAGGAGAGGAGGAGGGCCCCTCCCGCCAGGACCACCGTGTTGGCGGCCCGGCCCAGGATCAGATCCCGAACGGGAATGTTCTGGGCCAGGGACTGTCCGAAGTCTCCCTGAAGGAAGGAGACGATCCACCGTACGTACCGGACCAGGAGAGGATCGTCCAGCCCCATGTTCCGGCGAACCTGATCCAGGACCTCGGGAGACATCCCCGGAGCGAAATAGAGGGCGGTGGGGTCCCCGGGGGCCAGACTCAGCACGAAGAAGACGATGGTGGCCACCCCCAGGAGGAGGGGGACGGCCGTCAGGACGCGGCGCAGGGCATACGAGGCCAGGATCCCGGCTCCCTTCTAGGGGGTCTTCCGGTCCTCGGGGGCGATCCACCACTCCCGAATGCTCGCCCACTCCCCCCTCACGTCCATCCGGATACCCCTTAGCCGCCGGTTCACTCCCTCGAGCCGGTCCGGGCTGTAGAGGAAGGTGTAGGGGTGCTCCTGGATGAAAGCCTCCTGGTAGGCCCTCCAGACGGGAAGGGCCTCCTCCCGGTCCACGATGAGCTGCAGCGTGTCCAGGTAGTGGTCCAGCGTCGGATTCCTGGTTCCCGAGAAGGCGTAGGCGCCCTCCTCGGCCTCCGAGTGGAAGAGGTCCCGCTCGTCCATCCTGAACTCGGTCTCGAAGGCGATCATGGCCCCCTGGAAGTCCCGGGTCGGCGAGGTGATGGCCTGGATGAGAGCGTTCACCTCCATGGCCCGGGGCTGAAGATCCACGCCGATCTCCCTGAGCTGGGCCTGCATGATCTCCAGAACCTCCTGGCGCTCCTGGTTCACATTGTAGATGACCTCGACGCGGAGCGGCTCCCCGGTTTCGCTCTCCCGGATCCCGTCCCCGTCCCCGTCTTTCCACCCGGCCTCGGCCAGGAGAGTCCGGGCCCGCCCGGGATCGTGGGGAAAGGAATCGGCCACGGCGGAATCGAAGGCCCAGTGGGTGGGAGGGATGCCCGTGTTGATGAGCTCTCCCCTTCCACCCCGGAGCCCATCCAGGATGGCCCGGCGATTCGCCCCCAGGGTCAGGGCCTTCCTGACCCGGGGATCCGAGAGCTTCGGGTCCCTCCCGTTCCAGGTCACGAAGAAGACGGACCGGTAGGGAAAGGAAATGAAGTCCAGGTCGGGGTCGTCCACCACCCGTTCCACGTGATGGGGCACCAGGGAGACGTACAGGTCCACGTTCCCGGTCAGGAGCTCGGCCAGGAGCGTGCTGTGCTCGGGGATGATGCGATATACGTATCGGTCCAGGTAGGGCCGGCCGCCCAGGCCCTCGGGAAAGGCCGGGTTGGCCTCGAAGACCCACCGGTCCCCGGGGGTGTGGGAGAGGAACCGGAAGGGGCCGTTGCCCACGGGGCAGGTCGTTCCGAAGGGATGACGGGCCAGCTCGGACCGGGGAACGCCGGCCAGGAGGTGCCCGGGCATGATGGCCACGGCCCGCCAGGGATCCATGAAGTCGGCGTGGGGCTCCAGGTGGAACTTCACCGTGAAGGAGTCCACCACCTCCACCCCCTTCTCGCCGGAAAGGTAGTAGTGGAAGAAGGAGGCGTTGGGGTAGCCCGTCTCCGGATCCGAGGCGGTCAGGTAGGTGAACTCCACGTCGTAGGCCGTGGTCCGTTGCCCGTCATGCCAGCGTACGTCGTCCCGGAGGTGGAAGGTGATCTCGGTGAAGTCCTCGGACACCTCCCAGGACCGGGCCAGGTAGGGCGCCGGCTCCAGGTTCTCGTCGTAGCGGATGAGCGTCATGAGGTTCACGAACATCTGGTGCTGGGCCGCTCCCGTCTCCACCGGGGCGAAACCGTTCATCCCCACCACCAGCTCCCCCACGGTCCCCACTACGGCCGTGCCCCCGTACCGGTCTCCCGTGGGCTCGAGGCCGGCGAAGGTGGCCATGAAGGAGTCCACCCGGGCCAGGGCAGGCTCACAGAAGGAGGCAGCGCCTTCCGCCGCGGGTTCCTCCACCGGGGCCTCGGTACAGCCCACCAGAGTTGCAGTCAGGACGATCAGAGAGAGAACAGGACGCTCCATCGACAGTGCTCCTCGCCTCGGCGCTCGTGTTTGTGGGGACGTTCACGGACCGTGGTTGAACAGCCCATTCGGGCAAATCTCAGACCCTCCAGGTCCAGTCCTCGTCCTGATAGTGGGACTCCAGCTCCCTGGCCGCCAACACTTCTTCTTCCCGGTACTCCCCCGCGGCCCAGCGACCACCGAGGATTTCTTCCAACCCCTTCCGGAGGAACGCCCCCAGCTTCCCGACATCCGGAACCGTGCCCAGGAGGGACTTCAGGGTTGCCGGAGGAGGCGTCGGCTCATCCTCCCCCCTGAGGCGCCGGAGGATGTCCTGGTCCCCGTCCAGGATCAGGGACCCGTGTTGGAGGACGCTCTCCCCCATGCGCACCTGGGCGCTTCCGATGAGCTTGCGCCCCAGCGCCGTGACCTCCCCCGCCGCCGGCTCTCTGAAACAGGGCCCGGCGTCGGGAGGCAGGCTTGGTCCCCGGGCTTCGGCCAGCTCCACGGCGGTCCCCAGGAGCTCCAGCCCCCGGAGGAGGCCCCGGTTGATGAGGCGGTAGCTCTTTTTCAGGCCTCCGAAGGAGCCCAGGGGAAAGACCAGGGCGTAGGTCAGCTCCCGGTGGTGGAGGACCGCCCGCCCCCCCGTGGGGCGGCGGACGAAGGCCACGCCTTCCCTGCGGGCCAACTCGGTGGAGTAGCGGTCCCGGGAGGGCTCGTTTCTCCCGAAGGACACGGTGGGGGGATCCCACCGATACAGGCGAAGGACACCCTCACGGGGAGGGAGAGTCCGGGCCAGGGCGTGGTCCCGGGCCATGTTCGCGGGCCCCGGGAGCGCCGGATCCAGGAGGACGCGCCAGCACGACGGCCTGGTTCTCTCACTCACGTCCGCCTCACCCCTCTTCCCTCACTGCGGCGATTCCTCCACCAGCACCCGGGGGAGGGCTTCCGGTGCCTCAGAGCTCGTAGCTCTCCCCGGGCTTCAACACCTCGACCCTGGCCATGTCCCCCACTTTGTCGGTGAAGGCTCCCATGTCCTGGGCCAGGAGGTCGAAGGTGTCGTAGTGGATGGGTATGACCACCTCGGGGCGGATGAACTCCACGGCCTGAGCCGCATCCTCCGGCCCCATGGTGAAGTTGTCCCCCACGGGGAGAAGGGCCACGTCCACCTTGTCCCTGAGGAGCTGCATGTCCATGAGGAGCGCCGTATCCCCGGCATGGTAGAGGCGGGTCCCGGAGTTGAGGTTCATGAGGAACCCTCCCGGCACGGTGGTGAAGGCCCCCTCCTCGTCGCCGTGGACCTGACCTCCGTGCAGCGCCGCGGTCATCTTCACGTAGCCGAAGGGGAAGTTGAAGCCCCCACCGATGTGGAGGGGATGGGCATTCTCGATTCCCTGGGTCTGGACGAAGCCCACGATCTCGAAGGTGGAGACCAGTGTAGCGCCCGTCCGCCTGGCCAGGGGAAGGGCGTCGGCGAAGTGGTCCGTGTGCCCGTGGGTGCAGAAGATGAAGTCCAGGTCCTGGATGTCGTCGGCCTTCACGTCGCTCACCGGGTTCTCGTCAAACCAGGGATCGATGACCAGGCGCGTCCCGTCATCGGTGGTGAGGGAAAAGGTGGAGTGGCCGTGATAGTGCAGCCGGGCCATGGTTGCCTCCTTGGTGCGTCCGCCGGGGGAGCGGATTGCAGGAACGTTCGATGGCTAAAGGTCTATCGGCACCCCCGGAAGCGCACCCCCGGGGGCTGTATTCGTCCGGCTCCCACGTCGGCCCGGATCCCCGGCACCCTTCCCGGTCCGGGGATGGCGACCACGGCTCTTCCCTCTCCTCCCCCGCCTACACCTCTTCGTAGCTCTCCATGGGCGGACAGGCGCACACCAGGTTCCGGTCACCGTAGGCGTTGTCCACCCGGCGCACGGGGGGCCAGAACTTGAATTCCTCGGTCCAGGTCGCCGGGAAGACGGCCTTCTGCCGCGTATAGGGATGCTCCCAATCTTCCCCGGCCACCATGGCCGACGTGTGGGGAGCGTTCTTCAAAACGTTGTCGTCCTTGTCGGCAATGCCCTTCTCCACTTCCGCGATCTCCTCCCTGATGGAAGCCATGGCCGCGGCAAACCGATCCAGCTCGTACCTGGACTCGCTCTCGGTGGGCTCCACCATGAGGGTGCCGTGCACCGGGAAGGACTGGGTGGGAGAGTGGAAGCCGTAGTCCATGAGGCGCTTGGCCACATCCTCGTCGGTGATGCCCGAGGTCTTGCGCACCGGGCGCAGGTCCAGGATGAACTCGTGAGCCACCCGTCCCCTTTCACCGTGGTAGAGGATGGGGAAGTGCTCCTCCAGCTTCGCCCCCAGATAATTCGCATTCAGGATGGCCACCTCGCTGGCGGTCTTCAGCCCGTCGGGCCCCAGGAGCCGAATGTAGCTCCAGGAGATGGGAAGGATGCTCGGGCTTCCCCAGGGCGCGGAGCTCACCGGGCCCGGTCCCTTCTCACCGCCAACCTTCTTGACGGGATGGGTGGGGAGGTAGGGAGCCAGCGTCTCGTTGGCGCTGATGGGTCCCATTCCCGGGCCGCCGCCCCCGTGGGGAATGGCGAAGGTCTTGTGGAGGTTGAAGTGACAGACGTCGGCCCCGTAATCCCCGGGCCTGGCCAGCCCCACCTGGGCATTCAGGTTGGCCCCGTCCAGGTAGACCATGCCGCCCTTCTCGTGGACGATGTCGCAGACCTCCTTGATCCGGGACTCGAAAACACCGTGGGTGGAGGGATAGGTCACCATGATGGCGGCCAGGTTCTCGGCGTGCTGCTCCGCCTTGGCCGTCAGATCCTCCACGTCGATGTTGCCCTGATCGTCGGTCTTCACGACCACGACCTTCATTCCCGCCATGACGGCGCTGGCCGGGTTGGTCCCGTGAGCCGAAGCCGGGACCAGGCACACGTTCCGATGCTCGTCACCCCGGTCCAGGTGATACGCCCGGATGGTCAGGAGGCCCGAGTACTCTCCGTTGGCCCCCGAGTTGGGCATCATGGACGTGGCGGCGAACCCGCTGATCTCCTCGAGCCAAGCCTCCAGATCCTCAATGATCCGGTGGTACCCCTTGGCCTGATCCCTGGGTGCGAAGGGATGGAGCTTCGCGAACTCCGGCCAGGTGATGGGGATCATCTCCGTGGTGGCGTTCAGCTTCATGGTGCACGAGCCCAGGGAGATCATGCTCGTGTTCAGGGAGAGGTCCCGGGCTTCCAGCTTGTGGATGTACCGGAGCATCTCCGTCTCGGAGTGGTACCGGTTGAAGACCGGGTGGGTCAGGTAGTCCGAGGTCCTGACGAAGGTCCCGGGGAACTCCACCCGCACACCCTCGTCGGCCAGGGCACGGGTGGAAACCTGTCCGTCGTTGCCGAACACGGCAAAGAGGTCGTCCACGTCACCGGGAAGAACGGTCTCGTCCAGGGCGATCCCTACGGTCCCGTCCCCGCAGTCCCGGAGGTTGATCTCCCGGTCCAGCGCCGCCTGCATGGCCTCCTCCACGGTCATCCCGCCGGGGCGGACCTTCACCATGTCGAAAAAGAGGTCGTGGACGACTTCGTGACCCAGCCGGCGCAGCCCTTCGGCCAGGATCCCGGCCAGGTTGTGGATGCGCTGGGCGATGGCCCGGATGCCTTCCGGACCGTGGTAGACGGCGTACATCCCCGCCATGATGGCCAGAAGGACCTGGGCCGTGCAGATGTTGGAGGTGGCCTTCTCGCGGCGAATATGCTGCTCCCGCGTCTGGAGGGCCATGCGGAGGCCGGGATTGCCGTCGGCGTCCACGCTCACGCCGATGATGCGGCCGGGCATCTTCCGCTTGAAGGTCGCGTGGGCCGCCAGGTACGCCGCATGGGGGCCGCCGTACCCCATGGGAACGCCGAAACGCTGAGTGTTGCCCACGGCGGCGTCGGCGCCGAAATCTCCCGGGGGCTTCAGGAGGGCCAGGCTCATGAGATCCGCGGCCACCACCACGTAGGCGCCCACGTCATGGGCGGCATTGACGAAGCCCTCGTAGTCCAGGACCTGCCCGCAGGTGGTGGGATACTGGACCAAGGCTCCGAACACGTCGTCGTGGAACTCGAAGTCCTCGTGGTTGCCCACCACAACCTCGATTCCCACGGGCTCCGCCCGGGTCTTGACCACGGCGATGGTCTGGGGATGGCAGAGCTCGGATACGAAGAAGGTGCTCCGGTCACCCTTGGCCTGCCCCTGGAAGAGGGTCATGGCTTCGGCAGCCGCCGTTCCCTCGTCCAGGAGGGAGGCGTTGGCGATCTCCAGCCCCGTCATGTCCATGACCATGGTCTGGAAGTTCAGAAGCGCTTCCAGGCGCCCCTGGCTGATCTCGGCCTGGTAGGGCGTGTACTGGGTATACCAGCCCGGGTTTTCCAGGATGTTACGGGCGATGACGCCCGGGGTGATGGTGTCGTGGTAGCCCATTCCAATGTAGGAGCGGAAGACCTCGTTCTCCCGGGCGATCCTCAGGATCTCGTCCAGAAGCATGTGCTCCGGCACCGCTTCGGGAAGCTCCAGCTCCCGATCCAGACTAATGGCCTCGGGAATCGTGTCCCGGATGAGCTCCTCCATCCCGGAGTAGCCCAGGACGCCCAACATCTCCTGCCGCTCTCCCCCTCCGGGGCCGACATGGCGGCGGACGAACTCACTCTTTGGATCTATGGTCACGGACATGATCGATCATTCCCAGCGTTGGTTCCGGGTGGAGCCCGGTGGCCGGAATTGGCCGCCGGAGCCGCCGGAGGGCCCCGAAGCCTGCGGCTCCGGGGCTCCAGTCCCGGCTTTTCTATTCGACACCTTTGGGCCTTCGCCCCCAATCGGGCGAGGCTTGGGAAGGGACTTATTCTCCCACGTGGGCGGTGTAGGCCGTCGCATCCATCAAGGCCGACACCTCGCCTAGGTCCTCCGCCCGGAGCCTCACCATCCACCCCTCGCCGTAGGGATCGGAGTTCACCAGGGCCGGGTCGTCGTCCAGAGCCGCATTCACCTCCAGGATCTCTGCCTTGACGGGACAGAAGAGATCGCTCACGGCCTTCACGGCCTCGATGGTCCCGAAGGGCTCCATCTTGTCGAACGTGGCACCCACTTCCGGCAACTCGATGTAGACCACGTCCCCGAGCTCACCCTGAGCATAGTCGGTGACCCCCAAAAAGAACTCACCATCTTCCCCTGCGGGTCTCAGGTATTCGTGCTCCTCGGTGTAGTGAAAGCCGTCAGGAATCTCAGACATTGTTCCTCCGTGTTAAACAAGATTCGGACCGCCACAATAGAGACATTTTTCCTGAAGCGTCAAGGTGCCCGGGCCGCCGGCACCCCTCGGCTTTCCCGTGCTCCGCCCCCGGGGTACCTTCCGAGTCCGACGTAGGAGGATCCGGGCCGGGCCAGAACCGCCCCATCCCGACCCACGCCAGATGACCTGAAAAACCACGGTGACTTCCATGCCCGACGCTCGATCCACCCCCGACCACCCCCCCCTCACCTACCTTTCCGAAGAGGAAGGAATGTTCCGGGATGCCGTCCGGGACTTCGCCGAATCGGAGATCGGCCCCAGGGTGACCGAGATGGACCGGAATCAGGCTCTGGATGCCGACCTCCTGCCCCAGCTCTTCGAGCTCGGCCTCATGGGAATCGAGATTCCCGAGGCCCTCGGGGGCGCCGAGTCCACCTTCTTCACTTCCATCCTGGTCGTGGAGGAGCTCTCCAGGGTGGACCCGGCGGTGAGCGTCCTGGTGGACGTCCAGAACACCCTCTTCATCAACGCCCTCCTGCGCTGGGGTACCGAGGAGCAGAAGGAGCGGTTCCTTCCTCGGCTGGCGGCCGACACGGTGGGAGCCTACGCCCTCTCCGAAGCGGGCAGCGGCTCCGACGCCTTCGCCCTGACCTGCCGGGCCACCGAGGACGGCGACGACTGGATCCTGAACGGGCAAAAGCTCTGGATCACCAACGGGAACGAAGCGGGACTCTTCATCGTCTTCGCCACCGTGGATCCCGAGGCGGGCTACAAGGGGATCACCGCCTTCCTGGTGGAAAAGGGGATGGACGGGTTCACCGTGGGCAAGAAGGAGGACAAGCTGGGGATCCGCGCTTCCTCCACCACCGAGCTCATCCTGGAGGATGTGCGCATCCCCGCTGAGAACGTTCTCGGGGAGGTGGGGAAAGGGTACAAGGTGGCCATCGAGACCCTGAACGAGGGACGCATCGGGATCGGAGCCCAGATGATCGGGCTGGCCCAGGGAGCCCTGGACCATACGGTCAAATACGTGAAGGAGCGGGAGCAGTTCGGAAAGGCCATCGGCGAGTTCCAGGGCGTCCAGTTCCAGATCGCCCAGATGGCCACCGACCTGGAGGCTGCCCGCCTCATGGTCTACAACGCCGCCCGGTTGAAGGACGCCGGAATGTCCTTCATGCACGAAGCAGCCATGGCGAAGCTCTTCTCCTCTCAGGTGGCCCAGCGCCTCGCCTCCACCGCCGTGGACCTCTTCGGTGGGTACGGCTTCACCCGGGAGTACCCGGTGGAGAAGCTGTATCGGGATGCCAAGATCGGCTCCATCTATGAAGGCACCTCGAACATGCAGCTCCAGACCATCGCCAAGGTCCTTCTCAAGTAGGCCCGGGCGGGTCATCTTACGGGAGAAGATCTCCCTCATCTCCCCGCCGCTCCAGGGAGTCCTGGAGCTCGTCCGGAACCAGCCCCCTTCCGGGCCGGTTCCCGGGCTCGGGCGCGGCGGAGACTTCCTGTTGATCGAACGCGAAAGGACGACCATCCATGGGCTTGGGCATCGGCGAGATCGTCCTGGTGTTGGCCCTGCTCGTGCTCTTCTTCGGCGCCAAGAGGATCCCCCGGATCGCCCGGGGGGTCGGAGAGGGCATCCGGAACTTCCGGGCCTCCGTCAAGGAGGGTGAAGAGGAAAGCGGGGAGGTTTCCGGCCCCGAAGACGAAAACAGGCAGCTTCCCGGGGGACAGGACCGCTGAAGTTTCCTTTCTCCACCGTTCCCCCGAAGGACCGGCGGGGGAGCGGCCCCTCCGGCACAACCCGCCTGGGGATCCTTTTCCTCACCGTCTTCTTGGACCTGGTGGGATTCGGAATCGTCCTTCCCCTCCTCCCCTTCTACGCGGACAGGTTCGGTGCCTCGGGAACCCAGGTGGGCCTCCTCATTACCGTATACTCCATGGCCCAGCTCTTCCTGGCTCCCCTCTGGGGCCGCCTCTCGGATCGGGTCGGACGGCGGCCCATCCTCATCCTGGGCCTGATCGGCTCGGCGGCCTCCTACGTGGTCTTCGCCTATGCCGGCTCCCTGGCGGTCCTCTTCATCTCCCGGATCATGGCGGGAATGGGGGGAGCCACCGTTCCGGTCGCCCAGGCCTACATCGCCGACATCACACCCCCGGAGCGCAGAGCCGGAAACATGGGTCTCATCGGAGCGGCCTTCGGGCTGGGGTTCATCTTCGGCCCGGCCCTGGGCGGCCTCCTGGCCCCCATCTCGGTGGAGGCCCCGGGTCTGGCCGCAGCGGCTCTCTGTTTCGGGAACGGCGCCCTGGCCTTCTTCCTTCTTCCCGAATCCCTCCCGACGGAAGAGCGGGACCGTCGATCCGTGGAGCACCCTCCCCTTCGCCCGGGAGATTTCATCACGGCCCTCCGGGATCCGGCCACGGCCCGCATCCTCCTCCTCTCCTTCCTCTTCACCGTGGCCTTCGCCGCCATGCAGCCCACCTTCCCTCTTTTCGGCGCCGCCCGATTCGGGCTGGGCGAGCGCCAGATGGGGTATCTCTTCGCCTTCCTGGGTCTGGTGTCCGCCACCATGCAGGGAGGACTGATCCGGCGGCTCGTCCCCGTCCTGGGGGAGGTCCGTCTCATCCGGCTCTCCGGACTTCCCTTCATCGCGGGCCTTCTGTCCATTGCCTACGCTCCGGACATCCCCGTCCTCCTGGTGGGGCTGGCCCTTCTGGCGGTGGGATTCGGCGGTACCCTTCCCAGCATCGTGAGCCTTCTCTCCCGGGTGGCCCCGGCCCAGCTCCAGGGGAGCGTGCTGGGAATCGGCCAGAGCGTGGGGTCCCTGGCTCGTATCATCGGGCCGTTCCTGGCCGGGGTGGTCTACGACTTGAAGGGCATCGCCTGGCCCTACATCGGCGGTGCCTGGGTGGCGGCTGCCGCCTTTTGGGTGGCCCTCACCCTCCACTCTCCCCTGGACGCGGAGTAACGGCTCACCCAATGAAACCCCACCTCCTCGATCGAATCATCGTCGTGTTGGTTGAGCCCCAGAACGTGGTGAACATCGCCGCCACCGTCCGGGCCATGAAAAACATGGGCCTCTCCCGGCTTTGCCTGGTGCGTCCCGATGAATTCGATGCATGGCGCATGGAGGGCATCGCTCACCGGGCCGGGGACATCATCGAGAATACGAGAATCGTCGATTCCCTCCCCCAGGCCCTCGCCGAAACCGTCCTGGTCGTGGGAACAACCGCCCGCGCCAGAACCGCCCACCGGAACTACGTGCGGCCCCGGCCCTTCGCGCCCAGGATCCTGGCTGCCGCAGAGGATGGAGACGTAGCCATCCTCTTCGGCCGGGAGGATCGGGGGCTGGAAAACGACGCCCTGGACCTCTGCCACCATGTAGCCATCATCCCAACGGATCCCGACTACTCCAGCCTGAACCTGGCTCAGGCCGTCCTCCTCCTGAGCCATGAGCTCTTCCTGGCCGCCCACGAAGAGCTGGAGCCCCTCCCCCGGGGCCGGCGCTCCACGAGGCCCGCCACCGTGGAGGAGCTGGAAAGCACGTACCGGGCCCTGGAGGAGGGCCTCCGCCGCATCGACTTTTTCAAGGCCAGGCGTCCGGAGGCCGTCCTCCGGACCATCCGGACCGTGGTGTCACGGGCCGAGCCCGACCTCCAGGAAGCGGGCATCCTGCGAGGCATCGGCTACGAGATCAGCGCCTACCTGGATCGGATCCGGGGCGGCCCGGACCCGGAGTCCGAATCGGAGGAGGAGGGCGAACGCCCTCCTGGCGATGCAGAACCCCGGCGTAACGAGGAGGACGGGGCGTAGAAGGGTGTCGCGAAAGGGGTCGACCACGGGTCGCCCCATGGTCGGGTGCCCGCATCGTCAAGATAAAGATTGTTGTTATTTGGTTTTGCAACGCCCTATCTTTACAGCTAGAAAGGCACTGCCCCGTCCGTCCCGAGGGGCAAGGGATCTCGACCTGAACCAACAACCTGCCCCCCTATGCCCCGAGCGGACCCGAACACCACTCCCGCAAATATCTCCGAACGCTACCGCGTTCTGCTGGACATCGGCCACACTCTCGCGCAGACCCTGACCCCCCACCGTCTGTACCGCTCCATCTACGAGGAGACGGCCAGGGTCCTGGAAGCATCGGGGTTCTACGTGTCCCTCTACGACCCGGAGAAGGACCTGGCCACCGTCGTCTTCTACGCCGACAAGGGTGAAGAGACGAACGTGGAGCTGACCTACCGGGGCTCGGACAGCGAGGTCCTCAGAACGGGGGAGGGAACCCTGGTTCGGGACCGTGTGGAGCAGCGGTCCCTGATGCTCCTGGGGGAGGACGAAACGGAGATCACCCGATCCGCCATCTCCGTTCCCCTCCTCTACGAGGGGGTGGTGGTGGGTGCCATCTCCACCCAGAGCTACCAACCCGACCGATACCAGGAAGAGGACCTCGAGCTCCTGCAGGGTATCGCCGACCTGGCCGCGGTGGCCATCAACAACGCGCAGCACGTATCCGAGCTGGAAAGCCGGCGTCGGGAGGCCGAGCGCATGGAAGAAATCGGCCGGGCCATCACCGCCTCCCTGGACGCCCGGGAGGTTCTGAGGACGGTCATCGATGCCGTCCTCGAGCTCCTCCAGGCCGACGCCTCCACCGTATGGCTCCTGGAGGGCGACAAGGCGCGCATCGCGGCCTCCGGCGGAAAGGTGCGGCTGCCCGAGGGCGACGCATGGCCCCTCACCGACGAGATCCTCGAGGCGGTGGTCCGGAATCAAAGCCCGCTGGTGGTGGATGATCTGGCGGGTAGCCCCCTGATCCCGGGTGCCCTGGCCAAGAAGATCGGCGCCGGGTCCGGGGTCCTTGTTCCCTTTTTCCTCCAGAGAGAGGTGGCCGGGGGACTCTCGGCAGGAAAGCTGGAGAGGAACGCCTTTTCAAAGAGCGACACGGAGCTTCTCGCACGCCTGGCCAGCCAGGCGTCGGTGGCCCTGGCCAACGCCAGACTCCACGAGAGCATCCAGGCCCTCTCCCTGACCGACCCCCTCACGGCCCTGGCCAATCGGAGGCACCTGGACATGCATCTGCAGCGGGAGGTGGCCGCCGCCCGCCGAGGACGCCTGGTGTGCATGGTGCTCTTCGATCTGGACGACTTCAAGGGGCACAACGACCGCCTGGGCCACGTGGTGGGAGACCAGATCCTCCGGAGCTTCGGACGGGTGCTCCTGGGAGAGACCCGGGCCATGAACCTGGCCGCCCGATACGGCGGGGACGAGTTCGTCTCCGTCCTCACCGACATCCCCCGGGCCGGCGCCAGGATCCACGCTGACCGCGTGATCGGCCGGATCAACACGGACCCGGCCCTTTCCAGGTATGGAGTGACGGTGAGCTACGGAATCAGCGAGTTCGACCCCCAGAACATGTTCGAAATCGAGGATCTGGTCCGGGCCGCCGACCAGGACCTCTACCGTTTCAAGAAGGATCGGGGAGCCGATTCCGACCGGGGTTGATCTCAGGTCGTCCCCTTCGCCCCCTCCCCACATCCGCCGCAGCACCCTTCCAACTCATCTGAAAGCGACCTCATGAAGCCCGGAAGCCAGGAGCTGAGAGAGCTGCTCGATTTCGCCAGGGAGATCGCCCTCAGGGCAGGAGAGATCACCCTTCACCACTTCGGCGGCGTTCTCTCGGCGGAAACGAAGGGGGACGGAACCCCTGTGACCAGGGCCGACCGGGAAGCCGAAACCCTCCTCAGGGACGAGATCGGCCGGCGCTACCCCCACCACGGGATCCTGGGCGAGGAGTTCGGCGAGTCCCGCTCGGGGGCCTCCACCCGCTGGATCCTGGATCCCATCGACGGCACCCGATCCTTCATGAGAGGTGTGCCCATCTACGGGGTCCTCATCGGGGTGGAGGTGGAGGGGGCTCCGGCGGCGGGGGTGGCCCACTTCCCGGCCCTCCGGGAAACGCTGGCCGCGGCCCTCGGATGCGGCTGCCATTGGAATGGCCGCCCTGCCCGGGTATCGGGGGTGTCCAGCCTCTCCGGGGCCGCGGTCCTCACCACCGATCTGGCCGAAATCCAGGGCCGCCCCATGGCCGCAGCATGGGAGAAGCTGGTCCGCACCACTCCCCTGACCCGAACCTGGGGCGATTGCTGGGGCCACGCGCTCGTGGCCACCGGCCGGGCCGAGGTCATGATCGACCCCGTCCTGGCTCCGTGGGACTCGGCCCCCTTTGTGCCCATCCTGCGGGAGGCGGGAGGACGCTTTACGGATCTGGCCGGAAACGAGAAGGGGGACGGGAGGTCGGGGCTCTCCACCAACGGCATCCTCCACGAAGAGGTTCTGGCCGTCCTCGAAAAGAGATGATGCCCCGGGGGGGGGCTGCCCCGGGGGCCCTCCTCAGGCCGGCGCCTCCGCGTCCCTGGGCTCCGACTCCGCCACCGGGACTTCGGCCTCCAGGGACTCGGAGGGGACCATGGGCTGCCAGACCCGGATGACCGGGAAGGTGGCGAGGAACCAGCGGACGCTCCACAGGAAGAGGCCCAGGAAGAAGAAGCCGATGAGGGGCTCGTAGAGGGTGATGGTGGGACCGCCTTCATGGATGGAGGGAACCACCATGAGGTACCGCTCCAGCCAGAGTCCCACCAGAATCACCGTGGCGAAGAGTCTCAGAACCCACGGCGTCATCTTCGGCTTCCGCCCCAGGAGCCCGGCGAAGGGAATAACGAAGCACAGGATCAGAGTGAGAACGCTCAAACCGCCCCATGGCTCCTCGGCCCTGTGGATGATCCAGGCCTGCTCCCATGGAAGCTTCCCGTACCAGATCACCAGGTACTGGGACCAGAAGAGGTAGGCCCAGAACACCGTGAAGGCGAAGGTCAGCTTCCCGAGGTCGTGGAGCTGCTGGATTCCCATGAGCTTGTTCAGATCCGGATCCCTCTTCTTGACGTAGACCACCGCCCACGCCGTGGCCGCCACGCCACCCCAGAAGGCCCCCATGAAGAACCAGGCACCGAAGATGGTGCTGAACCAGTGGGGCTCCAGGGACATGGCCCAGTCGAAGGAGACCACGCTCATGGCCACGGCATAGAGGAGCACACTGGCGGGTGCCATGCGGTTCAGCCGGCGGTACGACTTCACCTCCTCCCGCTCCTGGCCCCTCCATCCCTGAGTCAGCCATTCGGCCCAGCGAGATCGTCCGGCGTCCCCGGACCTCCCCCCGGCATTCTTCGCCAGTCCCAGGTCGGGCCTCAGGGTCAGGTAGGTCATGTAGAGGAAAGCGCCGAAGAGGAGGGCGAGGCCGACCAGATTCCTCGTGATGAGGAACGGAATGTTGAGGTAGGCGGCCTTTTTCTGGACGATGGGATCGTACGCCATGGCCTCGATCCACGGGAAATACCCCTCCCGAAGGCCCAGCATGGGCAGGAGGAGCACGAAGGCGATGGGCAAAAAGGCCGAAAAGGCGAAGCCCACCCTCCGCACCGACCAGTTCCATCGGGCCTTGGTGATGACCGTGGCTGCGGTGAAGGCCATGGCTCCGGCGGCCATGCTGGTGAAGAAGAGCCAATTGACCACGTACGCCCGCCAGGCCCGGGCCGGGTCGGCGAGGAGGGTCGCAGCAAAGGCCAGGATCCCCATGAGGATCAAGATTCCGAAAAATACGTTCGCTCCCCTGGAGCGTGGCAGGTACCGGACCGGGATCTCGTCGGGGATGTGAATCTGAGCCATGGTTCTACCTCCCCCCCTCGCCGTTTGCCTCGGGGGTCGATATCGCCCCTTCCTCCCCGGCCTCCACCGCATCGCCACCGGCGGCCTCCACCACCGGAACCACCCCCTGGAGGGTCCGCAGATAGTTCACGACATGCCACCGGTCGAAGTGGCTGATCCGGTGAGCGTACCCTGGCATGAGCCCCCGGCCCATGCGGATCATCCCGTAGATGTACCCGTCGGTGAACCCCTTGACCCGTTCGGTGGTCAGGGGATAGGGCGGGTAACCGGCAGAAATGATGTAGCCCGTGACTCCGGCGGCGTTGGGTCCGTGACAGGGGGCGCAGAACCGGAGGAAGAGAACCTCTCCCCGGTCAATGGATCCTTCGGTGGGGTCCACCGGGTTGGAGAGGTTCACCACCACCTCCGCCTCCTCCACCAGGTCGAGTTGGGTAAAGGGAGGAGGCATGTCCTCCAGCCTCTCGGGCTGGCCCAGGTTCACCTCGTCTTCCTGGGCGGGAAAGTTCCCGGCGGCAAAGGGCACGGATCCATCCGGAGCCGGCAGGGGGTCCTCGTAGGGATCGAAGCTGGGCTGGTCTCGCATGCTCCGCCCGAAGATGGCCACCATGGCATCGTCCAGGGGGGTGCAGGCCGCCGGAAGAGCCGCCACTGCCAGGAGGAAGACCAGGCGTGCCCGCCGGCCGCCTCCCCCACCGATCAGGGGAAATCTCTCAATCATGGCCCACCCCCTCCGGGTCCTCCCGGAGCTCGGCGGGTTCGGCGCTCGTAAGAATGGACCGGGCCTCCTCCAACCGGTCCGGCGTCGCCGACACGTACACCCCGAAGCGCCCGGCGCTGAACTCAGGATCGTAGACCACCAGGGGCCTCAGGTACGGCAGCTTCATGTTGATGAAGAGCCCGATGACCGTGGAGAGGGCTCCGAAGAGGATGGTCATCTCGAAGGCGATGACCACGAAGGCCGGAATGGAGACGATGGGCTTGCCCCCGGTGACCAGCGGCCAGTCCATGGAAGTGAAGATGGCCAGGGCGAAGCCCGTGGCCGTCCCGGTCAGCGCTCCCACCAGGGCGAAGACACGGACCGGGCTCTGGTGGTAGCCCATGGCGTGTTCCAGGTCGTGCTCCGGGACCGGAGCGAAGGCCCGGATGGTCTTCCGCTCGAATCCGGCCTTCCTCAGCGTCACGATGGCCTCCACGGCCGAGTCCAGGTAGTCGAAGGAAGCCAGGATGCCCTGCTTCGCGGCGCTCATGAGGCCGCCTCCTTCCGTCCCCCTCTCAACGGCGGCGGGAGCACTTCCTTGAGCTCGGCGATGGCCACCGGGGGGAGGATCCGGGTGAAGATCAGGAACCAGAAGAAGAACCAACCGAAGCTCCCCACCATGATTCCCATCTCCACCAGGGAGGGCCGGTACACGCCCCAGGCGAAGGGCTCGTACTCGTGGGAGAGGGAGGTCACGATGATGACGAAGCGCTCGAACCACATCCCGATGTTGATGAACAACGAGATGACGAAGAGCGCCGGAATGGAGTGCCTCACCCGCTTGAACCACAGGAGGACGGGAATGAGCCCGTTGCACACCAGCATGGTCCAGGCGGCCCACCAGTAGTGGCCGAAGAGGCGGTTCCAGAACATGGACCGCTCCACCTCCTCACCGCTGTACCACGCCATGAAGAACTCGCTCAGGTAGGCGTAGAGGACGATGAGGGAGGTGAGGAGAATGAGCTTGGCCATGGCATCGAAATGCTTGACCGTGAGGTACGCCTCCAGCTTGAAGATCTTCCTCAGCGGCACCGTGAGGGTGATGACCATGGCCACCCCGCTGAAGATGGCCCCGGCCACGAAGTAGGGGGCGAAAATGGTGGCGTGCCAACCGGGCACGATGGCCATGGCGAAGTCCCAGGACACCACCGAGTGGACCGAGAGGACCAGGGGCGTGGCAAAGGCGGCCAGGAAGATGTACGCCTTCCCGAAGTGGTGCCACTCCCGGTCGGTCCCCCTCCACCCCATGGCCACCACCTGATAGAGCTTCTTCCTCAGCCCCCTGGCCTGATCCCGGGCCGCCGCCACGTCGGGGATGGTGCCCAGGTAAAAGAAGACCGCCGACACCGTGAAGTACGTCGTGACGGCAAAGACGTCCCAGAGGAGGGGAGAGCGGAAGTTGGGCCAGAGGAAGCGGGAGTTCGGGTAGGGGATGAGCCAGTAGCCGTGCCAGACCCTCCCCAGGTGGATGAGAGGGAAGAGCCCGGCCGTCATCACCGCGAAGACCGTCATGGCTTCGGCGGCCCGGTAGATGGACTGGCGCCAGGGCGCCCGGAAGAGAAAGAGAATGGCGCTGATCAGCGTCCCCGAGTGGGCGATCCCCACCCAGAAAACGAAGGTGGTGATGTAGACACCCCACCCCACCGGGCTCATGAGCCCGCTGACCCCCACACCGTTGATGATCTGATAGATCCAGGAGACGAAGAAGAGCCCGACGCCGAGGACCGCAAAGGTGAAGAGGGCCCACCAGCCCTTTCCGGGGCGGGAGAGCATCTTGAGGATGTCACGGTTGACCTGGCCGAACGTCTCCACGTCCGGATGGGTCAGAGCGCCTCGCTCTTCGTCTTTCAAAGCTGTCGCCATTGGCGTCTCTCTAAGCCGAAGCGGACGGGAATCGGCCCCCGCCGAATCAGTGCTCTCCCGAGTCGACCTCGTGGAAGGTGACCTTCTTCAGGTAGGTCACCGCCGGTTGCGTGTTGATGAGGGCATCCAGAACCCTGTATCCTCGCTCGTTCTGCGTCACCTGGGCAACGCGGGAGTGAGGGTCCCGGATGTTCCCGAAGACGATGGCCTCGGCGGGACAGCTCTGCTGGCACGCCGGCACCACCTCTCCGTCCTCCACGGGCCGCTGGCCCTCGAGCCGGGCCCGGTTCTGCGCCTCCCGGATCCGTTGCACACAGAAGGAGCACTTCTCCATGACCCCGTTGGAGCGCACCGTCACATCGGGATTGAAACTCCAGTCCAGGGGCTCCGGAACGTCGCTGAACCCGAACCAGTTGAAGACCCTGACCTTGTAGGGGCAGTTGTTGGCACAGTACCGCGTCCCCACGCACCGGTTGTAGACCTGGGCGTTGAGCCCCTCCGGCGTATGGTAGGCGGCATAGACCGGGCACACGGGCTCACACGGCGCGTTTCCGCAGTGCTGGCAGAGCATGGGGAGAAAGCGGACGTCCACCGGGCCGGCGTGGGCGGCATCCACCGTCTCATAGTAGCGCTCCAGGCGGATCCAGTGCATGTCCCGACCCATGGCCACCTGCTCCTCCCCCACCCAGGGAACGTTGTTCTCCGACTGGCAGGCGGTCACGCAGGCGCTGCACCCGGTGCACTTGTCCAGGTCGATGGCCATGGCCCAACGCGGGTTCTCCTCCGGATCGTACTGGCCGTGGCGGCTCCCCTCCAGGGGAAAGTCCTCGGGCTTGCCCTCGGTGGACACCGGCGCAAAGCCCCCCATCCCCTGGATCTCCTTGAGCTCCCCGTGGCCGCCCTCTCCGTGGCCGCCTTCCTGCTGGTTTCCGGCCCCCGGGTCCCGGGCTTGGCCCTCCGGTCCGCCGGTTTCCCGATGGCCGACTTCGGCCAGAGACACTGCCGGAGCAATGGGCCGATCATGCTGATCCGAAGAGCCCTCGATGGTGGCCAGGGGGCGCCGCCGGCCGGTGGCCTCCAGCGTCACCTTCGTGGCCAGGACGACCATGGCCCCCGAGGGTTGCTCCACCTCCCCGGAGAGGAGGACCATGGGGTTCACCCCGTTGCCGTCGGCATATCGGCCGTAATCGGTGTGCCCCCCCCCCATGGCCAGGGCCACCGTGTCCTCCCGGATGCCCGGGTAGATCCAGACGGGGACCTCCACCGAGCCGTGGGGCGAAGCCACCCGGGCCACGTCCCCGTTCCCGAGCCCCAGGGCCTCGGCGGTCACGGGATGCACCTCCACCCAGGAGTGCCAGGCCAGCTTGCTCACCGGGTCCGGTAGCTCCTGCAGCCAGGGTCGATTGGCCTGCTTCCCGTCCCCGAAACGGGAGGAGGGATACACCATGAGCGTCAGATCCCCCTCGCCGTCCAGGGCCGGAGGGTCGAAGCTCAGGGCCGAATCCGGGGAGCGAAGGGGCGCGGCCGATTCAGCCGTCCCGGGCACTTCCACCACACCCCGACGGAGGGCTTCCCGCCAGAAGGCCTCGAAGCCGGCATCCGGGACGAGGTCGGTGTGGAGATTCTGCCACTGGCCCCGGAGGAAGTCGGAGAAGGTCCCGGCGCCGGTCTCCACCCCCATCCGCCCCAGCACCGACAGGAGCACGTCCCCGGTCTGCCTGGAGTCGAAGTGGGGAACGGGCTGCATGGCGGGCTGCCGGAGGGCATGGATCCCGGAGCGGGGATTTGAATCCCCCCAGGACTCCAGGAAGTGCCGGTCCGGGAGGATCAGGTCGCAGAGCGCCGCCGTCTCGTCCATGGTCTCGGCGAAGGAGACCCGGAAGCCCGCCGAGGCGAAGGCCTCGGCAAACCCCACCGAGGGGGGAAGGGAATACGCCGGATTCGTTCCCCTGACCATCACGACGCCGGTCCCATCCATGGTCGTCATGGCCTCCCGAAGCTCAGCGTAGGGTCGGGACGGCGCCCCCTCATCCACCTGCCGCAGCCGCACCGTGCGGCCCACGTTCCCGGCCACGGCGTTGAGGATCAGAACGGCCAGGTTCGTGGCCGTAGCGTTTCTGTGGTGTCCCGCCACCCCCGGCCCCACCGCCAGGCTCGGCGCATCCTGGATGAACTCCAGCCCCAGCCGCTCGATCTCCTCTGCGGGAATCCCGGAGGCATCGGCAGCCGTCCGGGGATCGTATCCCTCCAGGAGCGCCTGGTACGGTCCGGCGTCCCCACCCTCCCGGGCAACGACGTGGGCCATCCCCAGCGCCACGGCAGCCTCGGAGCCGGCGGGCAGGGGAACCCACTCGTCGGCGTTCTGGCCGGTGAGGGAGAGGCGGGGAGAGAGGAACACCATCCGGCCCTTGGAGCCGTAGGCATCCACCCCGCTCATCCGGGCAAACCCATGCTGATACGCCACCGGCGAGAGCCAAGTCTCCAGGAAGTCCGCCCCGAAGGAATAGATCAGCCGGGCCCGGGAAAAATCGAAGGAGGGAAGAACATTGCGGCCGAAGGCGATGCGCGTGGCGTCCCTCAGCGGCGCTTCGGCCAGCGCGTCGTACTCCACACGTCGGCCCCCGACCTCGGCCATGAAGGTGTCCACCAGCTCGGTCATGGAGGGACCCATGGGACCGGCCAGGAAGAGGTTCGATGCCTCCCCGGCGAGGCGCTGCGCCAGGAGAGCTTCGGCCTCATCCCATTCCACCGGGCGGAAGCCCTCTCCCTCCCTCACCATGGGGGACGTGAGGCGATCGGGATTGTAGAGCCCCTGCACCGAGGAGAATCCCCTGGAGCAGAGGGCGCCCTGCGAAACGGGGTGATCCGGATTTCCCTCCACCTTCACCACACGCCCTTCCCGGGTCTTCACCCAGATCCCGCATGCCGCCGGGCACTCCTCGCAGACCGAGGTATACCAGGTCGCCACCCCGGGCGTGATCTCCTCGTCGGGGATCACGTAGGGAAGGAGCTTCTCCACCCCCTCGGTGGAACAGCCCAACATGCCGGCACCGGCACCGCCGGCCCCGACGACTTTCAGGAAATCCCGCCTTTTGACCTTTTCGCTCATGAAGTCAGCTCTCTCGCGGGGAGGGTCCCGTACGACCGGGCCCTCGCTCTCCCGTCCTCCCGGGGACGGGAAGGCCCGGGATCAGTAGTGGCAAACCGTGCAATCGATGGATGCATCGTTCTCCCTGTGGCAGTCGATGCACCAGCCCATTTCGAGGGGCTGATCGACCTCCTCGATCACCTCGATCTCCTCGACCACGCCGTGGCATTCCTGGCACTCCAGGTTCCCGGCGTCCTCGGCCACATGGCGCATGTGGGGAAACCTCACATGATCCGCCACCTTGTAGATCCTCACCCAGGGGATGGGCTCCCCACGAGACCAGTAGTCCCGGAGCTCGTTCACCTCCTCCGGGTTGTTCCTGCCCTGGATGACCGTGTGGCACCCCATGCAGTTCGACACGGGAGGAATGCCTGCATCCACGGACCTCTCCGCCGAGAAGTGGCAGTACTGGCAGTCGATCTGAAACTCGCCGGCGTGGGTGTTGTGGGGAAAGAGAAGGGGCTGAGCCGTCGTGGCCGCCGGAGGAGGAGCAGCCTCTTCCTCTTCCTGGGACTGCACGAAGGCAAGGGTCAGGAAGGCCACGACAAGGGTGGTGGCCACGAGTGCCCAAGGCTTCTTCATAGGCGCTGGCTGCCCGAGAAAGGCCCGAGAAATGACGACTGGTAATCGATCGTATGTCAGCCGAGAAACGGTGAGAAAAGCTAGAGTAGGGTGGGTGGGGTGTCAACGTGGCTTCCGGACGCCGAAACCTTTCCTTTCCCGCCGGTGTTATACTTCAGTCACCACCTGAAATCCCTTGTGTCCCTCGACTTTCCAGAGAGTCATGCCCGACACGGCCGTCCAATCCCAGAGTCCTCCGGACCTTCAGCTTCTCGAGGCACTGGTGGACGAGGTGGAGGTCGTGTTCCATGGAAAGCGGGACGTGGTTCGGCTTGCCCTGGCCTCCCTCCTGGCCCGGGGCCATATCCTTTTCGAGGACGTCCCGGGCGTCGGGAAGACCACCCTGGCCCACGCCCTGGCCCGGAGCCTGGGCCTGACCTTCCGGCGCATCCAGTTCACCAGCGATCTGCTCCCCTCCGACGTGCTGGGAGTTTCCCTCTTCAATCCCCGGACGTCCGAGTTCGAAACCCGTCCCGGACCCGTCTTCACGAACATCCTCCTGGCTGACGAGATCAACCGGGCGCCCCCGAGGACCCAGAGCGGCCTCCTCCAGGCCATGCAGGAAGGCAAGGTCACCATCGATGACGAGACCTTCCACCTCCCGGCACCCTTCCTCGTCCTGGCAACCCAGAATCCGCTGGAACACCACGGAACCTATCCCCTCCCCGAGAGCCAGTTGGACCGGTTCCTCATGCGTCTGACCATCGGGTATCCGGGAGAGGAGGCCGAACGTCGCATCCTCAACGAATCCTCCCGGATGGAGGAGCTGCTGGACCGGATCCGGGCCGTCTTGCGTCCCTCCCAGGTCCTGGACCTCCAGGCCCGGGTGGATGACGTCCGTACCGATCCCTCCCTGGTGGACTTCCTCATGGAGATCGTCCGGCGAACCCGGACCGAGGCCCGCCTCCAGATCGGGGTGAGCCCCCGGGGGGCGGTGGCCCTCTTCAGGGCCGCCAGGGCCCATGCCCTGGTTCATGGCCGTACCTATCTGGTGCCCGATGACATTCTCGCTCTTGCCGCTCCCTGCCTGGCGCACCGGATTCTCCCCGTGGGCACCGCAGCCTCCACGGCCGAGGCCCACGAGGAGGGCGCCGTCCTCCTGGAAGAGATCATCCGGGAGGTGCCCGTTCCCGTCTGATGGGCCCCTCCGAGTCCCCGGCCTACGCCGCAAACGCCCCGGCACGTCTCCTGCGTAAGGCCCGGGCGGGGGCGGGGGATCTCTGGCGGCGCATCAAGGCCTGGCGCCGGATCCAGTTCACCCGGTCCGGAGCTCTTTTCACCTCCGGGGCCTTCGCCGTCGGCTTCGCCGCCATCAACACCGGAAACAACCTCCTCTACCTCCTCCTCGGCGCCATGCTCGGCTTCATCGCCGTGAGCAGTTGGCTCTCGGAGCAGGTCATCCGCAACCTCCGGGTGCATCGCAGGGCTCCCCGGGGGGTTACCGTGGGGAATCCCCTCCGCATCCACTACGAGGTTGAAAACCGCCGAAAGCGGATTCCCAGCTTCGCTCTGGAAATCGGCGAAGAGGGGCTTCCCGGACGGGGCTTCATTCCCTTTATTCCCACGGGAAAACGGGACACGGCCCGCTCCGAAAACCGTTTCATCCGTCGGGGCGTCTACCCCCTGCAGGCCGTCACCGTCGCCACCTCCTTTCCCTTCGGCCTCTTCCGAAAGGCCCGGGACATCCCCGCCCCAGGCGAGCTGGTCATCTGGCCCCGAACCGATCGCCAGGTCCGCCCCCCCCGACCCGGGGGAGGCCGGAGCCCCCGGGCGGGCTCCCTCTCTCTGGGGTCCGTCGGGCCCCGGGGCGAATACCGGGGACTTCGGGATTACCGCCCGGGAGACGATCCCAGGGACATCCACTGGCGGACCACGGCCCGCCTGGGTCGACCCGTGGTCCGGGAGTTCGAGCAGAACGAGGCGGAAACGCTCTGGCTCTGCCTGGACACGCGGGGGGAGGAAGGTGAGGAGGCCGAGGTCGCCGTGGAGATGACAGCGTCCCTGGCCGCCCGGGCCTACCGGGAAGGGCGACGCTTCGGCCTCGCCACCGCCACCGTCACCGTCGAGCCCGGCCAGGGACCCGGCCAGTTCGAGAGGGTCCTGGATGCGCTGGCCAGGGTGGACTTCGGTCCGGAAGGCCGCCGGGTCCTTCCCCCCGTGGCCCCCAGTCAGTGTGTCCTGGTCTCCCTTCAGCCGGATGCCGGCCACAACTTCAGCGATGTCATCTCTCCCCTGCGGGACCGCGGCGCCGGATCCTTACAGCCCTCCCCGGGAGGCCCCGGGCCTTCACAGGGGCCGACGGAGGCGAGGAGGCGACCCGCTGCATCCGAGCCCCGGGAGGAGGAATCGTGAGGCTGGCTCTGACCCACCGAAGGCTCGCCGTGCTCATGGGGCTCACGAGCCTCCTGGCCTTCGCCGCCGGAGCCGGAGTGGAGCCCCTGCCCACTCTCCTGGCCACCGTGGGACTCCTGGTGAGCCTTTTCTGGCAGCCCTCTCCCGGGCTCTCGTCCAGGCTGGAAAAGGTCTGGCTTTTCCTGGCCCTCCTCCTCGCCCTCAGGGCTCTCCTGCACATCTTCGTGATCCGGGGAGATGTGGTGATCCCCGTGGTGGATCTCCTCTTTCTCCTTCTCGTGGCCGAAGCGCTGCGCTCCCTGGACGCACCCAACGATACCCGCCTCTACGCTCTGTCCTTCGCCCTCCTCCTGGCCGCCACCGCCTATCGCCCCGGCCTCCTCTTCGCCCTGGCCTTCGTCGCCTACATCGGACTGGCCACCGTAGGCCTCATGGTCGGCCACCTGAAGCGGCAGTGCGGCAGGCACGGGGTGCGGGACGTCCGCATACCTCCGTCTTTCCTGGCCACCACGGCGGCCCTCTCCGGGGTCACCCTCCTGTTCAGCGCCGTCGTCTTCCTGACCTTCCCCCGGGTGTCGAGGAGCTGGGCGGGGCGGGGCCGGCCCGCGGCCACCTCCATAGCGGGATTTGCCGACCGGGTCACGCTGGGAAGCCACGGAGCCTGGATCTACGGGAACCCGCAGATCGTGCTCCGGGTGGAGTTCCCCGACGGCCGCCCCCCGGACCCCGGAACCCTCTACTGGCGGGGCCGGTCCTACGACCGCTTCGACGGGGTCCGGTGGAGCCGGTCCCGGCGCATCCCCCCTTCCTTCACCCCGGAGCGGTGGTTCGGGGAATGGGAGGGGGAGAGGGTCACCCAGGAGATCTACGGCTCACCCCTGGACAACCGGGTGCTCTTCGCCCTGCATCCCCTGGTGGAGGTGGAGGCCGAGTCCCGCATCCAGCCTGTCTTCGACAACACCGGAGACTACTCCTACTGGGGTTCGGCCACTCCCGCCTACACCGCCTACTCCATCCTGGGCCGGCCTGCACCCCGGCGCCTGCGGGAGGCGGAGCGAGGATTCATCCCGGCGGGTGACCACTACCTGGATCTGCCCGAGCTTCCATCTGAGGTCCTGGTCCTCGCCGACTCCCTTCTCGCGGGCCTCCCTACGGCCTACGACAAGGCCGTGGCCCTGGAGCGCTGGTTCCGGAGCGAGTTCGGCTACACCCTGGAGCTTCCCGCCACGGCCCGGGAGGCCACCCTGGAGCACTTCCTCCTCCGGCGCCGCCAGGGCCACTGCGAGTATTTCTCCACCGCCATGGCCATTCTGCTGCGGACCCACGGGATCCCCACCCGGGAGGTGAACGGGTTCCTCGGGGGAGAATGGAGCGACTTCGGAGACTACCTGGCCGTCACCCAGAATCAGGCTCATGCGTGGGTTGAGGTCTGGTTCCCAGGGGTGGGCTGGGTCCCCTTCGATCCCACCCCCGCCGGGGGTGGGGCCTCGGAGGCCCTGGGCAGTTGGTCCTGGCCCGGGCGATTCGTGTTCGATGCCGTCCAGCATCGATGGAACAAGTGGGTACTGGACTACTCCTTCCAGACCCAGTTCGGCCTCCTGCAGCGGGGGGAGGCCCTCCTCCGGCGGGCCCCCAGCCAGGACGGGGGCTCCGAGGCCGACGAGGAGACCCCGGGCCTCACAGGGCAGACACTGCCCTGGGTCGGCGGAGTCGCGGCTCTCGTTCTCGCCTGGATGCTCCTTCGGGCAAGGCGGACGAGGAAGCCCCTGGAAACCCGGCTCTACCTGCAACTCCGGGGCACCGCCCGTAAGGCCGGTGCCCCCACCCGAGCCGTGCACTCCCCCTCTTCTCTCATTCGCTACCTGGAGGAGCGAGGGCACTCCGGAACCTCGGCTGCCCGGTCCGTGGTGAGGACGTACCTCCACGCCCGTTTTTCCGGCGAGTCGCTGGAGCCCGCCCGGCGCCAGGCCATGGTCGCAGCCTTCAAGCGGGCCGCGGGTTTCCTCCGTCGGGAGCCGCTGACTCCTTCCTGAGCCGTTGCCCCCGAGGCCCCGATCCGGCAGCTTGAAGGAACAGCGAGCACTCTCAACCCGATCCATCCATGCTCACAGCCACCGATGGAAGCAGCGGCCTCTTCGATTGGGGTCGTCACCGAATCCCTTCCCATGGGGCCTTCTCCGCCTCCCTCGGCACCCTCACGCTGCACGTCGAGTACCGGGACGAGGAGATATGGGTAGCCTGCCACGAGGTCCCGGAGGACGAGTCGGCTCCGGCTCCCGACCCACCGGACACGACCTGGAGCCGGTGGGCCGCGGACGAGCG